>NZ_JBIAEC010000027.1:0-83758 GCF_042868225.1 Streptomyces sp. NPDC007856
TCCGGGAAGATCAGGGCGAGGACGAGATAGCCCAGCAGAGCGACGGCCACGACCAGGCCGACGACGTTCTCGACGGTCACAGCTTCGTCACCCCCTTGGCGACAAGGGCCACCAGCGCGAAACCCGCGAGCACGGTGACGACGAAGGCCAGATCGGCCATCGCGAACTCCTGGAGTGAGGTTCGGTTGAAACGGACGTGTAAGAGGAAAGCGCCTCTCTGGCCGGTTCTGGTCGCCCGTTGACGACCCTCTTACGGCGGACCCGGAACCTTTGACGGGACTCTTACGACTCCTGGCTCGTACCGGTAAGTAGGAGTCGGTGACAGTAGGTGACCCAGCTCACGGCAGCCGGAAGCGCAGCCGGCAGATCACCGCGTCCGTCTCCCGCCGCACGGCGTGCGCGACGACGGCACCCCGCTGGTTCTGCAGCAGCCGCTGCCACAGCCGCTCCGGCTCGGTCTCCGGGATCAGCACGGTGACCCGGGTGCCGGGCTCGGCGGCGGCCAGCTCACGGACGTACGCGGCGATGGGACGGCCCAGACTGCGCCGCTCGCAGGACAGCCGCACCAGCTCCACCCCCGGATCCCACTCCGCCCAGGAACGCTCAAGCGCGTGCAGATGCGCCCGATCCTCTGGGTCGGGATGACAGACGGTCACCGCGCGGACCTCGTCGCCAAGGGAGGCGGCCGCGGTCAGCGCCTCCGAGGTCAGCCGGGACAGCGAGGACACCGGCACGACCACCAGCGAACGGTCGCGGCGGGGCACCTCCGGGATCCGACCGAGCCCGAGCCGCTCGCCGATCCGGCCGTAGGCGCGGTGCACGATCCCGAAGGCGACCACCAGCAGCGGCAGCGCGACGACGATCAGCCACGCTCCCTCAGTGAACTTGCTCGCGGTGACCACGACGGCGGCGACCCCGGTGAGGACGGCCCCGAACCCGTTGAGCAGCGCCTTCCCGCGCCAGCCGACGCCCTTTTCGAGCCGCCAGTGCCGGACCATGCCCACCTGGGCGATCGTGAAGCCGACGAAGACACCGATCGCGAACATCGGCACCAGCGTGTTGGTGTCCCCGCCGGAGAAGACCAGCAACGCGGCCGAGACCACGGCGAGCGCCAGAACACCGTGCCGGTGCACCTGACGGTCGGCCTTCAGCGCGAAGACATGCGGCGCGTAGTTGTCGCGGGCAAGCAGCTTCAGCAGCACCGGCAGCCCGCCGAAGGAGGTGTTCGCCGACAGCGCCAGCAGGATCATCGTCGCGAACTGGATGACGTAGAAGGCCCAGTTGTGGCCGAGCGCGGCGTCCGCGAGCTGGGCGAGGACCGTGACACCCTCGACCGGCTGGAGGTGGAAGCGGCCGATCAGCACCGACAGGCCGATCAGCATCAGGCCCAGGACGGCGCCGAGGACGACCTCGGCGCGCTGCGCCCGGCGCACCCGCGGCACCCGGAAGGAGGGGACGGCATTGGCGATGGCCTCCACGCCGGTCAGCGCGGCACACCCGGAAGCGAAAGCTTTCAGCAGAAGGAGCGCGCCCACGGAGGAGGCGTTGTCGGCGAGGACCGAGACGTGTCCGGCCGCGGTCGCCGTGCTCACGGGACGGGAACGGAACAGCCCCACGCCGATGAGGACGAAGATCGAGCCGACGAACACGACGGTCGGCACGATGAACGCCTTCGCCGACTCCACGATCCCCCGCAGATTGACACCCGTGATCAGCGCGAGTATCGCCAGGCACAGCCACAGCCGGTCGCCGTAGAGGGAGGGGAGGGCGGAGGTCAGGGCGGCCACGCCCGCGGTCACCGCGACCGCGACGTTGAGCACGTAGTCCAGCACGAGCGAGGCTGCGGCCACCAGGCTCGTGCGGGCGCCGAGATGCGTCTTCGCCACGGCGTAGGAGCCGCCGCCGTCCGGGAAGGCCGCGATCACCTGCCGGTAGGAGGCCACGAGAACCGCGAGCAGGGCCGCGATGGCCAGCGTCACCGGCATCGTGAAGCCCAGTCCGTGCGCGCCCGCGGCGGCCAGGACGAGGACGATGGCCTCGGGGCCGTACGCCACCGACGCCATGGCGTCCAGCGACAGGGCCGCGAGCCCCGTGACGGCAGTCAGCCGGTGACGTTCGCCGGTATCAGGCGGCTCCTCGCCGGCGGGGACGGCATCCGGCTGCTCGGTGGTCAGGACGGACATGGGCGCGTGCTCCTTCTTCGTTCAGCCGCGCACGAGGGTCGAAGTGCGCGCGGGTGCACCCAGGTTCTGACCGTTTCCCGCCCTGTACGTCCGTTCCTTGCGGCATCTTCGCGCCCGACCGGCAGACCTTGACGTGATCTTGACGGGTATCTCCGTCAGAGCCACGTCAAGGTCTGCTGATCAGCTTCCCCAGGTAGCTACCGTCTGCGTCATGGGACGCCCTGATGCATCAGGAGCGGCGGTGCACGACCGCGAATGGACGCGGGAGTTGTGGAGCGCCGTCCGCTGCGCCGGCGTACTGCTCGCCCTGCTGCTCCTGACCGACTGGGGCTCCGGCCGGATCGCTGTGTGGCGCGCCGCGCTGTGGTTCACGCTCGCCGCGCTGCTCTTCATCGTGCTGTATCCCGCCCGGGTGTCCGCGGGCGGGAACTGGCTGGCCTGTCGAAGGCTGGTGCGCGAGCAACGTGTGCGGACGGATCTGCTGGTGTCGGTCCGCTGCGTGGACGGCATCTCGCCGCGGCTCCTGCTGCGGGACGCCCTGGGCGGCCGCGTCGAGATCGATCCGAGGTCCTCGTCCGCAACCCGCACCTGTGGTTCCGTCTGAACGAGGGCGCCCGGATGGCAGCGGACGACGGACTGCTGCTGTGCGGCCAGACCGCGCTGCGCCGTCTCTCGATCCGCATGGACCGAGAGACGGCGCGGGCCGTGTTCAAAGCGTCCGGTCTGGACTAGGGCGCCTCAGTCCCGGCGGTTTGCCGGATGCGGCTGTACGCCCGTCATGAGGATGTCCAGCCCGCGCCGTGTGGTCGCCAGGACCACCCGGTCACCGGCGCGCAGCACCCGGCCCTGCGCCGGACGCCAGTCGAAGCCGGACCGCTTGGCGCGCAGGCCGGTGAGGGTGTCCACGGAGGAGACCTGCACCGCAGGAGTCACGGCCCCGACGGCGAGCACCCGCCACTCGTTCTCCCGGAACGCCTCGTGCACCGAGCGCCCCTCCAACTCCGGATGCCCGGCCACGTCAACGCAGGTGAACAGCAGCGAGCCCCGCTCCACCGGCATCACACCCAACACGTGGCGCCCCATCATGGCGGCGGCGAAGGACGGAGCGGCCAGCGCGGAAACGCTTCGGCTGCGGGTGAGCGCGTCCGGGTACGAGGCGCGCAGGGTGCGCTGGACGGTCGCCGCAAGGTCGTCGTCGTAGAGCCGCATGACCACCCGCACCGCGGAGTTGGTCTCCCGTGCCGCCATGACGATGTCCAGGTTCTGACCGTCGTCACGGGTCAGAACGAGCAGGGAGCGGCTGTGCCGGACCCGGGACAGATCGAGAACGCCGGGGGCGGTGGCGTCCTGCAGGATCAGCGGGACGCCGAGTTCGCGCGCGAACGCGACACCGCGCGCGTGCGGGTCGCGTTCTATCACCACGACCTGGTGGTCAGTGGTGCGCAACCGGGCCAGCACCCGGGTGCCGATCTTCCCCAGGCCGACGAGGACGATGTGGCCGCTGGTGTCCTCGTCCGGCGGATGGCTCGCGGAGGCGGCGCGGAAGGCTTCGGTGGCGTTCAGCGTGGCGGCCACGACGAGCGGCAGCACGGCCAGGCCGACGAAACCTGCGACGAGCTGGAGGATGCGGCGGGCGACTGACTCGTTGGTGGCCGGGTCGCCCATCGTGAAGATGTCCAGCATCGGCAGGTACAGGTTCTTCCACCACGGGTGCTCGTCCGCGAACAGCGCCGTGGCGGCGGCCAGGGCCAGCACCATCGCCCCGAGCGCGCCGAAGACAGCGGTGAGCTCTCGGGAGAGGAACACCTTCCACGGCAGGTGCGCCAGCCGGGCCCGCAGCCAGGCCCCGGTACGACCGCGCCGACTGCGGCGGGCCGGTTCGGGCCCGTGATGATGGGTGACCTCCTCCAGCATCAAGCGGCCGTGCGTGAACTGGCGGTGATACGCGGTCCGGGTGTCCGGCAGCAGCTGGGTGCCCTCCTCGCCGGGCGTCTCCGGGCTGTCCTGGCTCGCCGGGTCGTCCTGGTGGGCACCGGACAGGACTGCGAGCGTGGCCAGGTCGGTGGTGTGCGACGGGGTGCCGGCCGGGCGGACGACACCGCGGAAGACCTTGTCCTCGACCTGGAGGGTGTGGCCGTGGCCGACGGCGGCTGCCGCCACGAGTTCGGGTACGGCGGTGTCGGCGTCCGACAGCACGGTGGTGGAGGTGTCCTGCGCCGCCTCAGGAGACAGACCGGCGGCCCGGTCCAGCAACCGCTCCAGGTGCCGGCCTCGCTCACGGTGGAACATTCGCACCACCAACCGCACGGACGGGTTCAGGGTGCGGGCCAGCAGGGCGGCGGTCATGTTGACCTGGTCGTCGCGGTAGGTGAGGGCGAGCGCGGCGGCCCGCTCCACCCCGGCGGCCCGCAGGGTCCGCTCGTCCGGGCGCGCGGAGACGAGCAATTCGACCGGCGAGCGCGGGTCCTCGTGCAGCGCGGAGATCTGGGCGCCGTACTCGTCGTCCCGGGACGGCACCACCACGGTGACGACCTCGCCGCACACCGCGTCCAGTTCGAGGGCGAGCCGGTGCGCGAGTCCGTCGTCACCGAAGATCACCATATGCTGGGAGCGCTGGCCAAGTTCCTGGCGGAGATGGAGAGTTGACGTCACACCGGAAAGGAACGGCGGGAGACGCGGCGCCGTTCCGCCGGGCGGCCGCCCCGGCGTCAGGATCGCGTCAGGGAATCCGCCGCGCGCCCGGCTTCATCGCCTCCGTGCTGTTTCCGCGATGTCCGGCCTCATCCCCCACGTACCGGTCCAGCCGTGTCCAGCGCGGCACCCGTCTGGTCGGCCAAGGTCACCGCGACCAGCCGAGCCTGGAGCGGGGGCACCGGTCCGGGGCCGGGGGTGATCATGAAGCGGCCGAGGTAGTGGCCGTTGCCGTACGCGCGCAGCTCGATCTCGCCCTCCGGCCACCCGTCGGTGTCCGGGTTCCAGGTGCGGCGGCCCACCGTCACGCTGCCGTCCTTCTCCAGGCGCGGCGGGCGGCCCAGGAGCGTGCCGTACTCGAAGCGGCAGGCTCGCAGGCCGAGCAGGCCGGTCAGCTCGCCTCGGACGTGGTCGACCACGATGTCCGCCGAGTTGGCGGACTGCACGAGGTCGGCCGTCCGGTGGATCCGCGCCAGGTGGTCCGCGTCGGTCACAGCCATGACCTCCAGCCGGCGGGCACGGGCCGCGAGCTGGGCGACGATCACGCCGACGACCAGCAACAGCACTGCCGTTTCGATGTCGGCGGATGCGGTGATGTCGAAGGTCTCGTACGGCCGGGTGAGGAAGAAGTCGAACCAGGCCGCCGCCGACAGCGCCGCGACCGCGCCCGCCGTACGGCTGCCCAGGGCGGCCACGGCGACGACCACGACGACGAGGACGAGGGCGGCGTTCGTGTGCGTGAGGCCCGAACGGAGCGGGACGAGGGCCAGGGCCACGAGGAACGGGGCGGCCAGGCCCGCCGTCAGGGCGAGCCAGTCCCGCAGCGGCAAGGGCCGCGCAGCCCGGCTTCCTCGCGTGCGGTGCAGTTTCCAGGTGCCGGGCACAGTGCTCATCACGCACCTCCTACGCTCTGCTCGGTCGGTTCGGCACCCACCGTCCGTGCCGCGAACGGCAGCGAGACGACCATGGTCAGTCCGCCTCCGGGGGTGTCCTCGGGGCTGAGGGTGCCGTTCATGGCCTCGGTCAGGCCGCGGGCGAGGGCCAGCCCGAGTCCGAGTCCCGTCGTGTTGTCGGTGTCGCCGAGCCGCTGGAAGGGCTCGAAGAGCCGGTCGCGGCCGTCGGGGGGAAGCCCCGGCCCCCGGTCCACCACTCGCAACTCCACCCGGCCCGCCAGGGCACTCGCGGTGACCAGCACCCTCTTCCCGGGCGGGCTGTGGCGCGCGGCGTTGCCGACCAGGTTGGCGATCACTCGCTCCAACAGCGGCGGGTCGGCCAGCACCGCCGGGATGTCCTCCACGTTCGCCACCTCGACCTCCGACACGTCCGCCAGCGCCATCGGCAGCACCTCCTCCAAGGAGGTCTCTCGCAGGTTCAGCGTAAGAGCGCCGGCCTCCAGGCGACTGAGGTCGAGAAGGTTCTCCACCAGCCGGTTGAGCTTGGCCATGGACTCGTCGGCGGTGGCCAGAAGTTCCTCGCGGTCCTCCGGGGAGAACTCGACGTCCCGGCTACGCAGGGAGGTGACTGCGGCCCAGCCGGCCGCAAGCGGGGTGCGCAGGTCGTGGCCGACGGCCCGCAGCAGCGCCGTACGCAGCCGGTCGGCGGCCTTGACCGGCTCCACTTCGGCCGCCGCCTCAGCGAGCCGCGCCCGCTCCACCGCTGAGCCGACGTGCGCGGCGAACGCGGCCAGCACCCGCCGCTCGGAGGAGGAGAGAGTACGGCCGCGCAGCACGAGGTAGGCGCCGGGGCCTGCGGGAACGGCCGTCGCCCCGGCCGTATCGGGCGGCTCGTCCAGCAGATCGGCCGATTCCATGCCGAAGGTCTCGCGGGTCCGCTCCAGCAGGGCGGGGATGGTCGCCTCGCCGCGGACGATGCTTCCGGCCAGCGACGACATGGTCTCGGCCTCGGCGGTCGCCCGGGCGGAGCGGCGTGCCAGGCGCAGGGAGCGGTCGACGACCGCGGCGACGGTGGCCGCCACGACCGCGAACACCGTCAGGGCCAGCAATGCGTTCGGGTCGTCCAGGGTGAAGGAGCCGATGGGCGGGATGAACCAGTAGTTGAGCAGCAGGGACGCCGTCACCGACGCGATCACCGCCGAGGCGACCCCGCCTATGCAGGCCACGCCCACCACGGCGAGCAGGAACAGCAGGGCCTCGCTGGTCAGGTTCAGCGTGCCCCGCAATTGAGCCAGGAGTGTGGTGAGGAGGACCGGTAGCACCAGCCCGGCCACCGGGCCCGCGATCAGCCGGGCCGTCGACAACGTGCGACGGCGGGAGGGCAGCAAGGTGCCGCGCCCGGCCCGCTCGTGGGTGACCCGGTGCACGTCGATGTCACCGGACAGCTCGGTCACGGTCTCCCCCGTGCCGGGCCCGGTGAGGAAACGGGCCAGCCGACCGCGGCGGCTGGTGCCGAGCACCAGCTGGGTGGCGTTCTCGGCCCGGGCGAACTCCACCAGGGTGGTAGCCACGTCGTCGCCGACCACCGAGTGGTAGCTGCCGCCCAGGTCCTCCACCAGCCGGCGCTGCCGGGCCAGCGAGGCCGCCGAAACCCCACCGGCCAGGCCGTCGCTGCGGGCCACATGCACCGCCAGCAGGTCTCCGCCCGCCGACCGGTCCGCGATCCTGGCCGCTCGTCGGACCAGGGTGTCCCCCTCCGGGCCACCGGTCAGGGCGACGACGACCCGCTCCCGGGTCTCCCACACCCCGCCGATGCCGTGCTGCGAGCGGTACTCCTGGAGTGCCTCGTCGACCCGGTCGGCCACCCACAGCAGCGCCAGCTGCCGCAGGGCCGTGAGGTTGCCGGGCCGGAAGTAGTTGGCGAGGGCGGCGTCGATCTTCTCCGGGGCGTAGATGTTGCCGTGCGCCATACGGCGCCGCAGGCCCTCGGGCGACATGTCCACCAGCTCGATCTGCCAGGCCCGCCGTACCACCTCGTCGGGTACGGTCTCGTGCTGCGGCACCCCGGTGATCTTCTCGACCACGTCGTTGAGGGACTCCAGATGCTGGATGTTCACCGCGGTGATCACGTCGATGCCGGCGTCGAGCAGGGCCTCGATGTCCTGCCACCGCTTGGCGTTGCGGCCCTCGCCGGGAACGTTGCTGTGGGCGAACTCGTCGACGATCGCCACCTGCGGGCGGCGCGCCAACACCGCGGCCAGGTCCATCTCCTCGAAATCACCGCCGCGGTAGGAGCACCAGGCCCGGGGGACAACCTCCAGGCCGTCGACCATCGCCTGCGTGTGCGGGCGCCCGTGGCACTCCACGAAGCCCACCACCACATCCGCACCGCGGACGGCACGGCGCCGCCCCTCGTCGAGCATCCGGTACGTCTTGCCGACCCCCGGGGCCGCCCCGAGGTAGACCTTCAGCCGTCCGGACCGTACGTCACTCATGGCCGTCGACGCGCTCCGCTCACTGATCCAACTCCCCTGCTCCAGAAAGCTCCTCCTCCAAGAAAGCCGCTTCACGGAGCGTTCGGCGCGAGTGTTAGCGGTTTCTTGGCGGCGGTGCCGGAGACCTTGACACCGCCTTGACGTGCCCTGGCCCGATGGGGTGAGGGCAGCTGCCCGTGGCAGCTCAGCGGAACTCGGCCAACCGTGGCCGCAGCCCCAGCAAGGTCAGGAGCATCGCCGCGCCCAGCAGTCCGCCCGCCCACGGCAGCAGGCCGTTCAGCGCTGAGCGGCCCCCGTCGACGGAGGACTCGAAGTGGGCCCGGTTGATGCCCGCCACCTTGTCCAGCGCGCCCATCCACGCACCGAAGTGGGCGTTGGACGTCCCCGGCGCCCAGTCCATGCAGAACTGGACCGCCTGCTGCTCCTTGCCGGCCGCGAACAGCGCGCGGATCTTCCGGTCGTCGCGCTGGTAGACGGCGTAGGTGTCCACCGTCCTCTCCGCAGCGGTCCGCTCGCCGGGGAAGGTGATGTTGTCCAGCTCGCGGCGGAACTCGCCGGTGAAGCGCAGGTCGCGGTGGTCGGCCCGGTACGCCTGCCAGGTAGTGGCCAGTTCGTCGTCGTACGTCGACAGCGTGGCGCCCTTCAAGCCGTACAACTGCTGCGACTTGGCGAGGAACGATTCCGCGTACTGGTCGCGGCGCTGCGGGTCGAGCAGGTAGCGGCTCTCGTCGGCGTTGGCGTCGTAGGCGATGGCACGGGCGCGGGAGAGGGCGACGACGGAGTCGAAGGCATCGTGCCTAGCCACGCGCAGGTGATCGGCGGAGGCGGACAGCATCTGGGAGCCGAGGATCACCGCGAGCAGGGTGCAGACGGTGCCGGCCAGCACACCGGGGTTGAGGATGCGCCGGAAGCTGCGCGCGAGGTACCACTGCAGGACGCCGAGCACGGCCAGCAGGAGCACACCAAGGGCCAGGACGGCGGCGAACTGCGCGGAGAGGGTGGAGCGCGCCGAGGAGTACTCGGCTTCGAAGGCCGCATCGTTGGAAGACACCAAATCGCCGGCGGCTGGGAGGAGTTGGGTGCGTAGTAGGTCCGTGGCGCGCCGGTAGTCGGCGAGGGCGGCCGGCTTGCCGCCGTGGTGGCCGTCGTTCTCCAGGGCCCGGCCGACCAGCTCCTGGTACTCGGCGAAGTCGTCGGTCAGCGACTCCACGGTCTTCTCGTCGGCCCCGCTGCCCTGCGCGGCGACGGCGAGCGTGCGCAGGTCGTGACCGATCTCGCGCCGGGCGTCGCCGTAGAAGCCGACGGCCTTCGAATACGGCGTCTGCAGCCGCCCCTTCCCCGCGTCGCCGCTCGACAGCAGGATGTTGGCGGCCTGGGCGTCCATGTCGTTCAGGGCCAGATCGAGGTCGGCGGCGCTGGTGGTGCGGGGCGCGTCGCGGTCGGCCACGCTGCTCCAGGTACCGAGGGTTGCGAGCCCGGCCACCAGCAGGAGTGTGACGAGGGCAGCGGTGAGCAGGACCGTGGCCGCGCGCAGAAGGCGCAGCCGCGCGGGCACGGAGGCCCAGTAGCGGCGGCGCAGAGCGGCCCGCGCGGCCTCGGTCCGTCGCCTCAGGCGCAGCCCCGGACCCGGTCCGGCCGTCCGCGAACCCCCTCGCTGGCCCGGTCCGGGGCTGCCCCCTGGCTGGGCGACCGCCGCTCTTCGTGGCGGTGCTCCTTGCTCGGTCCGAGAACCCTGCGCTGATCCGGCCGTGAGAGCCACGGTCCCTCCAACGTCACCGCCACGGACGGTCGCCCGTCCCCCGTTGGTGATCAGTCTGCGGCGGGATTCGGCCATCGGCGGCTGACATTGACGGGTCCCTGATGGTTCCTCAGCCTTGTTTGACGGCACTTTGACGGCGGCGGCGCCTCGGCCGTATGAGTGCCGCCAATTCCCCGCCGAGCACGGCGGTCGCGACGGGGAACGGGGCTAGATTCGTTGTCGGCCGCCGACGGGGGCCGCGGACGTCAGCGGCCCCACGACTGAAGGAGTCCCCCACTCCGAAGCGGCGCGAAGGCGGTCTGGTGCGTGTCCGAGGGGCAGGCACCCGCGCACGACGTCTTACATCGTCCCGTGCCGGCGTCCGTGCGCCGCCGTGCGGCGCCGGGGCCCCGGCGCCGCACGGTCCGTGACCGCGTGCCCGTCACCCATCCGTCCCTGTCACCCATCGAGACACGAAGGTGTCCATGCTTCCCGCTGCCCCCGAGAAGGCCCCACCGTCACGCCCCGAGCGCGGAGCCCGGACCGGACCCGAGCGAAGGCCGAGGCGGCGCGCTCCCAGCGGGCTGTTCGAGCCCGCCCAGCTCGTGCGCTCCTTCCCCGAGGCGGTGCGCAAACTGCATCCGCGCGTCCTGGTGAAGAACCCGGTGCTGTTCGTCGTGTCCGTGGGCGCGGTCCTGACCACACTGTCGGCGTTACTGCACCCGGCGGTGTTCACCTGGGTCATCAGCCTGTGGCTGTGGCTGACGGTCGTCTTCGCCAACCTCGCCGAGGCCGTCGCCGAGGGCCGCGGCAAGGCACAGGCCGAGTCGCTTCGCCGGGCCCGCACGGACACAGTGGCGCTACGGCTGGAGCACTGGAACTACGGCACGAACCTCGACACCGCCCGCACCGAGGCCGTCGCCGCCGCCGACCTGAGGCCGCTGGACGTCGTGCTCGTCGAAGCGGGCGAGATGATTCCGGCCGACGGCGATGTCATCGACGGGGTCGCGGCCGTGGACGAGTCCGCGGTGACCGGCGAGTCGGCGCCGGTGATCCGGGAGGCGGGCGGAGACCGCAGCGGAGTCACGGGCGGGACGACGGTGCTGTCCGACCGGATCGTCGTCCGGGTCAGCGCCCGCCCCGGGCACAGCTTCCTGGACCGGATGATCGCGCTCGTGGAAGGCGCCTCCCGGCAGAAGACCCCGAACGAGATAGCGCTGAACATCCTGCTGGCCTCGCTCACGATCGTCTTTCTGCTGGTGGTGGTCGCGCTCCAGCCGATGGGCGAGTACGCAGGCGCCGCCCAGTCCACGACCGTGCTGGTCGCGCTCCTCGTCACGCTCATCCCGACGACGATCGGCGCCCTGCTGTCCGCGATCGGCATCGCCGGCATGGACCGGCTGGTGCAGCGGAACGTGCTGGCCATGTCGGGCCGGGCGGTCGAGGCTGCGGGTGATGTGAACACCCTGCTGCTCGACAAGACCGGCACCATCACGCTCGGCAACCGCGAGGCCGCCGCCTTCGTCCCACTGCCCAGGATCGACGAACGGCAGCTCGCGGACGCCGCCCAGCTCTCCTCGCTGGCCGACGAGACACCGGAGGGCCGCTCCGTGGTGGTCCTGGCCAAGAATCGGTACGGGCTACGAGCCCCGGCCGAGAGCGAGCTGACGCAAGCCCGCTGGGTGGCCTTCAGCGCGCAGACCCGGATGAGCGGGGTCGACCTGCGCTGGCCGAACGGCGCCGTCTGCGCCATCCGCAAAGGCGCCGCCCAACAGGTCATCGAGTGGGTACAGATGTACGGCGGCCACGTGCCGCCCGAGGCACGGACGTACGCCGACGCCGTGGCCGCCTCCGGAGGAACACCGTTGCTGGTGGCGGTGCACGACTGGGACGGGCCGCGCGTGCTGGGCCTGATCCACCTCAAGGACGTCGTCAAGGACGGTATCCGCGAACGCTTCGCCGAGCTGCGCCGCATGGGCATCCGCACGGTGATGATCACCGGAGACAACCCGCTGACCGCCCAGGCCATCGCCAAGGAGGCGGGCGTCGACGACTACCTCGCCGAGGCCACCCCCGAGGACAAACTCGCGCTCATCAAGCGGGAGCAGGAGGGCGGCAAGCTGGTCGCGATGACGGGTGACGGCACCAACGACGCCCCCGCACTGGCCCAGGCGGATGTCGGCGTGGCGATGAACACCGGTACGTCGGCAGCCAAGGAGGCCGGCAACATGGTAGACCTCGACTCCAACCCGACCAAGCTGATCGAGATCGTGGAGATCGGCAAGCAACTCCTCATCACGCGCGGCGCGTTGACGACGTTCTCCATCACCAACGACGTCGCGAAGTACTTCGCCATCATCCCGGCCATGTTCGCGGGCTCGTACCCGGGCCTGGAGTCACTGAACGTGATGGGCCTGCACAGCCCGACCTCCGCGATCACCTCCGCGATCATCTTCAACGCCCTGATCATCGTCGCCCTGATCCCGCTCGCCCTGCGCGGCGTGCGCTACACGCCCTCCTCCGCCCACGACCTGCTGCGGCGCAACCTGCTCGTCTACGGACTCGGCGGCCTCGTGCTGCCCTTCGTGGGCATCAAGCTGATCGACCTGCTGATCTCGGGGGTGCCCGGCCTTGGCTGAGCCACGCCCGGTGTCCTGGCTCGCCCGTCAAGGAGCCGTATGTGCACGTCAGAGGCCCGTCAGAGAACGGGGCTCCGGCTTGCCCGGCGGGTGCGGGACGGCTTCCATGGACATCGTGAACAGCGCCTGGCTCCTCTTCGACCGACCTCCGAGTCCCGCTCGGCCGTCGCGTCGCGAGCCGCGCTGACCGGAAGCGCCCGTGCCACGCCGGTATCGCGTCCCGCCGACGCCATGCCGCGCTGACGCCGCGTCCCGCCGACGCCGCTTTCCGTGACCCGAGGGGCGCCGTGATCGGCTCCGGCGCCCCTCGCTCCACCTTCCTCACCGCATGCCCACCGCCCTTCGCCGGGCGGCGTAGGCATGCCCGCACCCCCGGATGGGATCATGCCCGATTCAGCCCTTTCCTCTCGTACCGTCCTGGTCACCGGCGCCACCTCCGGCATCGGTCACGAGACCGCCCGCCAACTCGCCGAGCGCGGCGCCACCGTGCTGCTGCACGGCCGTACCGCCGAGGAGGCGCGGGCGGCGGCAGACCGCCTGGCTGCCACGACAGACATCCAGCCCGCCCAACTGCGACCGTACGGGGCCGACTTCTCCCACCTGGAGGAGGTCGAGGCACTCGCCCGCACAGTGATCACCGAGCGACCGCACCTCGACGTACTCGTCAACAACGCGGGCATGGCCGCTCCAGAGCGGCACACCGTCACCGCCGACGGCAACGAGATCGCCTTCCAGGTCAACTTCCTCGCCCACTACCTGCTGACCTGCCTGCTGGAACCGGCGCTCACCAGCGACCCGGGCGGGCGCGTCGTCAACGTCTCCTCCTCCCTGCACCGCACCGGGTCCATCCAGTGGGCCGACCCCAACCGCGCCCGCCGCTACTCCCGGCTCGCGGCCTACGCCCAGTCCCAGCTCGCCCTCACTGTCTTCGCCGCCGACCCGCGCGTCACCGCCGTATCCGTCCACCCGGGCGTCTGCGACACCACTTTGCTTCCCCTCTACTCCCACGAGGGCATCTCCCCCGCCGAAGGCGCCGCGCACGTGGTCCGGCTCTGCGACCCGGCCGTCGAGATCGTCAACGGCGCCTACTACGACCGCGACGAGCGCGTCGACCCCGCCCCGGCCGCGACCGAGGACCGCACGATCAGGCGCCTCAACAAGCTGGCGGACCTGCTGGTCGGCCGTACCGCCGCCTGAAGAACATTCCGAGCAGAGGGAGTTGCCGTACATGTCCAAGCGCGCCCGCAAGAAGAAGGACCGCCGCAAGAAGAAGGCCAACCACGGCAGCAAGGCCGGCCAGAGCTGACCGGCGCCGATGGGGCGGGCGACAGGGGCCAACGATCCCCGTCCGCCCGCCCCGTCCGCATTCACCAACACCACGAGGTATCGATGATCGAGGTCTCCCCGCCGGACCCGCGGGCGCTCGCGCGCTGGTTCCCCACCCACTCACCCGGTCCCTCCACGATCGGCGAGCACGTGCTGGCCACCGGCATCGGACGCTGGTGGGCCGACCGGCCCGTCCAGCCGAACACTGTGGCCGTCTCCTGCGCCGGCCACGTCGTACTGCGCGGCAGCCCGGAGGAGTTGACGCCGGACGTCCTCGCCCCGCTGGCCGGCAACCGGGTCGAGGCCCCGGCACGGTTGCTGCCCGCCCTAGGCACCGCCTTCGACCGGCTCACCCCATGGGAGCGCATGATCTGGACGCTCCAGGCCACGCCCCAGCCCGCAACCGTCCCGCACGGGGTGACAGTACGGCGCCTGGAACCTGCGGACACCGACGCGGTGCAGGAACTCGGCCCGGACGCCTCCTGGCTCTCGGCCAGCTGGGGCGGGCCACGCGGCCTCGCCTCCTCCGGCCACGCCTGGGCCGCTGTGGGCCGCACCGGCCGCATCCAGGCGGTGGCCTGCACCTTCTTCCGCGGCACCGGCTACGAGGACGTGGCCGTCTACACCGTCCTCGACCACAGGCGCCACCACCTCGCGCTGGCCTGTGTCACCGCTCTGTGCACGGACATCACCTACCGCGGCCACACGCCCAGCTGGAACTGCTCGCTCCACAACCGCGCCAGCCGTCTACTGGCCTGGAACGCCGGCTTCCGTCTGGTCCGCGAGTACGTCCACTACGCGGTGGGAAGCCCGGTGGCACACCCTCGGCTCAGCGCTTAGCAGATTGAAGAGAGATGCGCCCGTGACCGAGAAGACCAGGAAACCCCCGCTCCTCACCCTCCCGATCCTTAAAGGCAGCCGCGACCTCACGATCACCCGGCTGAAGCGCGGCGAGGACTCCTTCACCCTCCACTACCGGATGACGCCACCGCTGCCCGAGTCCGGCAGCGAGTCCCTCGTACTCCCGGTGCTGGAGGCCGTGGACGACCTCGGCAACGAGTACGACGACCGCGGCGGTGCCTACGGCACCCATCCGGACGGCACCTGCACCGACGGCAGCCTCAGTGGGCATCCGGCCCTGCATCCGGAGGCGAGCAGCCTGCGGGTCCGCATCACCTGGCTGCGCGGCGGCAAGGAGACGCCGTACGACATGACGCTGGCCCTCCGCCCCTAACCCCTGTCCTGACCGGCGCGTTGCCCCTATACAGCCCGATCCGCGCCCGGGCAATGGTCACTTCTTGATCCTGATGTGCCACCGACGTTCACCCGGCCGGTCTTAACGGAAGATTGACGCACGCGGTGAAATCGCTCACGGGCCCATGCGTCTCTTGCTGCTTACGCTGGTGCCTCCGTCCGCGTGATGGCCGGAACACCCACGCTGAGCCGCACATCTGGAGAGCACCTCGATGGCCACCACCACCGAACAACCGCCGCCGAGCCGATTGCGGACGTGGATGCTGGAAGGCTTGTCCGACATGGGCAAGCACGGCGGTCATACCGGACCGCATGCCGCGCCGGAGCCCGCTCACAAGGGCCAGCGCTGGTGGCGCGTGATGTGCCTGACCGGCGTCGACTACTTCTCGACCCTCGGCTACCAGCCGGGCATCGCGGCCCTGGCAGCCGGACTGCTCTCCCCGATCGCGACCATCGTGCTCGTCATAGTCACCCTCGCCGGCGCCCTCCCGGTGTACCGGCGGGTGGCCGAGGAAAGCCCACACGGCGAGGGCTCCATCTCCATGCTGGAGCGGCTGCTCTCCTTCTGGCAGGGCAAGCTGTTCGTCCTGACCCTGTTGGGCTTCGCGGCCACCGACTTCCTCATCACCATCACCCTCTCCGCCGCCGACGCCTCCACCCACCTGGTGGAGAACCCGCACTTCACCAGCACCCTGCACGGCCACCAGATGCTGATCACCCTCCTGTTGGTGGCCCTGCTCGGCGCGGTCTTCCTCAAGGGCTTCATGGAGGCGATCGGCGTCGCGGTCGCCCTGGTCGGCATCTACCTCGCCCTGAACCTCGTCGTCGTGATCGTCGGCCTGTGGCACATCGTCACCGCCGGGCACGTGATCACCGACTGGAGCAGCGCCCTGACGACCCAGCACGGCAACATCTTCGTCATGGTCGGCGTGGCCCTGATCGTCTTCCCCAAGCTCGCGCTCGGCCTGTCCGGCTTCGAGACCGGCGTCGCCGTCATGCCCCACGTCCAGGGCGACGACAGCGACACCGAGGAGCGGCCCACCAGCCGGATCCGGGACACCAAGAAGCTGCTCACCAGCGCCGCCGTCATCATGAGCGGCTTCCTGATCACCACCAGCTTCATCACCACCCTGCTCATCCCGGAGAACGAGTTCAAGACCGGCGGCCAGGCCAACGGCCGCGCGCTCGCCTACCTCGCCCACGAGTACCTCGGCGGCGCCTTCGGCACGGTCTACGACATCTCGACCATCGCCATCCTGTGGTTCGCCGGCGCCTCCGCCATGGCCGGCCTGCTGAACCTGATGCCGCGCTACCTGCCCCGCTACGGCATGGCCCCGCACTGGGCCCGCGCCGTGCGCCCGATGGTCATCGTCTTCACCCTCATCGCCTTCCTGGTCACCTGGATCTTCGACGCCGACGTCGACGCGCAGGGCGGCGCCTACGCCACCGGTGTGCTGGTGCTGATCAGCTCCGCGGCGATCGCGGTGACCATAGCGGCGCGCAAGGCGGGACAGCGCGGCTGGACCATCGCCTTCGGCGTGATCTCGGCGGTGTTCCTCTACACGACCGTCGTGAACGTCATCGAGCGTCCCGACGGTGTGAAGATCGGTGCCTGCTTCATCGCGGGCATCATCCTGGTCTCGCTGCTGTCCCGCCTCGCCCGCGCCTTCGAGCTGCGCGTCACCCATGTCGAGCTGGACGACATGGCAGAACGATTCGTCCGGGACATGGCCCACCGCCGAATCCGTTTCATCGCCAACCACCCGGGCCTGCGGGACAAGGCCGAGTATCGCGACAAGATCGAGCAGATCCGGGCCGACAACGATCTGCCGGAGCAGGAGGACTTCGTCTTCGTCGAGGTCACGGTCACCGACCCCTCCGAGTTCGAGGCGAGCCTGACAGTGCGCGGTGAGGTCCTGCACGACCGCTACCGAGTGCTGACCCTGGAGTCCGCCTCCATCCCCAACGCCCTGGCCGCGCTTCTCCTCCATGTCCGCGACAGCACCGGCTGCACGCCGCACATCTACTTCGAATGGACCGAGGGCGGCCCCTTCGCCAACTTCCTGCGCTTCTTCCTCTTCGGCCAGGGCGAGGTCGCCCCGGTCACCCGCGAGGTCCTGCGCGAGGCGGAACCGGACCGGGAGCGGCGCCCCCGCGTCCACACCGGCTGAGCAGACGGCGGCGTCAGGATCCCGTCAAGATTCAACCGTTCGGCGTTAGGGCCCCGTCAGCGTCGGTCGCCGGAGTCGGCAGGGCCTTCTAGCGTCGGCTCCATGCAGCGGAACGGCCCGACGGACCCGGCCGGTGACCGCCACTGGCGTGGCAGCGCTCGGCTCGCGGTGAGCTGTGCCCTGCTGTTCTGCGCCATGGCCCTGCTCGTCGACTGGGACGCGAGGAGCCTCACGCCCCTGCGCGCCCTGCTGTGGATCAGCCTGTCCACGGCGGTGGGCGCCGTCCTGCTGCCGCCCCGGGTGAGCGCGGGCCCCGGCTGGCTCGCGGTACGCACACCCTGGCACCGGCACGTCGTCCGCACGGACGCGCTGACGGCGGTACGGCAGTACGACGGCCCTTCCTCCCACCTGGTCCTGCGGGACATCCACGGCCACCGCCTGGAACTCGATCCGCGGACCCTTGCGGCCAACCCCTTGCTCTGGCACGAGGTCGACGCGGGTGTGCGCCGCTCACTGGAGCGCGGGACGCTGCGGCAGGGGGCGGATGTCCTGGACCGGCTGGGCCACCGCATCGACGACGAGACACTGCAGGCGGTCCTCCGGGCATCAGGTCTCTCCTGACCAGGCACGGAGGAGCCGGTCCGAGACGACGCCAGACGATCGGGGACGCATCTTCCGCCGCGCGTCGAGCGACACCTCCCCCTGCTGCTCGGTCAGCCCGAGCACGGACGCCCCTATAGCGGGGGGATCGGCAGATGCCGTCCTGACCAGGTCGGAGACTTCGCGGGCGGCATATGGCATGAGGCATCGGATGATCTCACGCCGGGTCTTGGCCTCCTGAATGCGGCGCTCGTAGTACGCCTGGGTGCGGGCGTCGTGGCGCAGCCGGGTGAACACGATGCGGTACAGAGCGGCGTTCGCCTACCGGTCACCGCCGTGGTTGAGCCGGCGCGAGGTTCGACGGCCCGAGGAGTACTCGATGGGGCTGACTCCGCACAGGGCCGCGAAGGACGCTTCGGTGGTCAGCCGCTCGGGGTTGTCTTTCATGGTGATTAGCAAGGTCACGGCGCTGTCCGGGCCGACGCCCACTGGTGTGAGCAGTTGCGGGGCGTGGCGTTCGACGAGCTGGGTCAGGCGCTGATTCAGCTCATCGATCTGTCCCGGTGAGCTGCTCGATGCGCTGGGCCGGCAGGCTCAGGGTGACCCCGTGGTTCCCGCGACTGCCCCGCGTACCCGTCGAGGACGCCGTCGCCTGGGCCTGACGGCACTCTCGCCGTCTGGCCACGCGGGATTCGAAGTCCGAGCACCCGAGGGTGGTCGGCTCAGAAGTAGAGGCGCCATGCCGGCGGCGCCGGTGCTCTCGTGAGTACCGGTGCTCAGGCGCCGAAGGCCGCCGACAGCGCGGCTGCACTTCGACCGGGGAGGCCGCGAGAACAACCCCATCACTCCGCAGCGGGGAGAGCCCGAGGGTGCGGAGGTCACGCTCGGTTCCGGCGCTGGTCGGCGCTGCGTTGGCGAAGTTGGTCGGTGTGGCGGGCGACATCATTGACGCGCGCCGCGAGGTCAGGGTGGTCGGACGCAAGGTGTGCGTGCGTAGCGGTGAGGGGGCCGACGAGGGCGGCCGCGTCGTTGTCGGCGAGGGCGGTGATGAGGTCGGCGAGCGGGGTGCGGGCGGTGGCGGGGAGGTCGGGGAGCGCGGTGATCTGGCCGGCGAGTTGGCGTAGGTCCGCAGCGTTGGTGCGGGCCCAGGCGGCGATGGCGCGGTCGGCGGCGCGGCGGTCGCGGGTGGCCTGTACCCGCTGCTCGCCCGTGCACCCGGGCTGTCCGGGGCGTATGCGCAGGTAGCGGCGTTCGGCGGCCTGACGAGTGGAGACGCCGAGGGGGTGGGCGAGGTCGGCCCAGCTGACGCGCGCGTCCCGGGCCGCTTCGATTCAGGCCCGGTTCCCATTCGGCGAGTTGATCGCGTGCTTCGCGGAGCAGCAGGAGCGCTGCGAGCGTCTGCTCCGAGCCGGTCCGGCCGGGCTCGGGTTGCTCCTCGTCCCGCGTTGTCCGGGCGGTGTGCAGGGCCTCGTGGATCGTATTCAGCGCCGCGGCTGCGGCGAGGACAGAGGCGGGGGTGAGGCCGCGGGCACGGGGGATGGGCTGATCGTCAACGGGCATGTGGCCTCCGACACGTGGTGTCGTCATCTCGACGACCGTCTGGGCATGTTCGGCTGTGTGACGGACGCCGCGATCGCCGGCGTGGAACACCATGTCGCACGAGTCCGCGACAGCAACTGTCAGAGAGGAGCGGTTGCCACAGGCTCCGCTCGACGCACGGTTTCTCCGCCGCTTCGGTCATGGCTCGCTCAGGATCGCACCAGAGATCGCGGCACCTTGATGCTCCGTGAGCGCAGCCATTCGCCGAGCGCTTTGGCCTGCGAGTCGAGCCGCAGTGTCGAGGTCGCGCCGGTCCCGAGCAGTCCTCGAATGAGGAAGTTGACCGCGCCCAGGTGGGGGAGTTCGTAGCGTGAGATCTCCAGTTCGCGCGTTTCGGGAAGAAGGCGCCGCACCTCGTCGATGGTGAGGGTGGACTTGAGCCAGTCCCATGCCTCCCGGTCGCGTACCCAGACGCCGAGGTTCGCGTCGCCGCCCTTGTCGCCGGAGCGGGCGTGCACGATCTCACCAAGTGGGGCGACGATGAGTTCGTCCATCCGCGGTGCAGGCACCGATTGCGGGAGCGCCGGCTCGGCCCGCGGCGTCACCTCGCCACCGGTGTCGTCCGGGTTGCCGGGGGCGATGCTCTCCGTCGTGCCGTCGTGGTGATGGACCGTGTGATGGAGCGTCCGCTGGTCGAGCAGTGCGGGCCAGTAGGCACCGAACGCGGACCCCGGTTGCGGAGGGCCGAGGGCGTACAGCCCGGGGTAGCTGGACAGGGCCAGCTCCACCACGCGCGAGGAGAAGGCGCGCCCGGCGGCTTGCTGCGTCCCCTGCACGGTGATCCTGAGCAGCTCGGTTCCCGCGTTCTGGGTGTCGGGGTCGTGCTGGGCCTGCCCGATGCGCTCGACGGCGACCGCGTCGAGCCCGTCGACGGCCTCGGCGTAGCGCTGGACGAATCGCTCGACCAGGGCGGCCTTCGCGTCGAGGTCCGTGCCGGTGAGCGCGAGGATCGCGCTGTTCGTCCAGCCTCCCACCCCTGTGATCGCGACCTTGGTCGTCTCGGGTGGCGCCGAGCCCCGCACGCCACTGATCCGGACGCGGTCCTCTCCGAGGACAGTCAGGGTGGCGGTGTCCAGGTGGGCGGTCACGTCCGGGTTGAGATAGGCGGGCTCACCGATCTCGTAGAGCAGTTGGGCGGTGACCGTGTCATGGGTGACCACACCGCCGGTGCCCGGGTTCTTGGTGATCACCGAGGAGCCGTCCGCGGCGATCTCGGCGATCGGGAACCCCGGCTCCATGAGGTCGGGGACGGTACGAAACCCGGAGAAGTTGCCGCCGGTCGCCTGTGGCCCGCATTCGATGACGTGTCCGGCGGCGACCGCGCCGGCCAGGGCGTCGTGGTCGTCAGGCGTCCATCCCCACCACCAGGCGGCCGGCCCGACGGCCAACGAGGCGTCGGTGACGCGGCCGGTGACGACGATGTCGGCGCCGTTGCGGAGGGCGCGCGTGATGCCGAATCCGCCCAGGTAGGCGTTGGCCGTCAGCGGCTGGTGCGGCCAGTCCGACAGCGGCTGACCGGTCGTCAGGTGGGGCAGGGTATGGCCCGCTTGCCGCAGACCGTCGAGGCTGCCGAAGACGTCGTCGCCCTCGATGTGGGAGACCCGCAGGTCGTGACCGTGGCGTGCGACCAGTTCACGGGTCGCGGCGGCCAGCCCGGCGGGGTTGAGTCCTCCGGCGTTGACCACGAGCCTGATCCCGTTGGCGACGAGGTGCTCGAGCGCCGCGTCGAGGTGCTGCAGGAAAGTGGTCGCGTAGCCCTTCGTGCTGTCCTTGGCGCGCGCCTTGCCGAGGATCAGCATCGTGACCTCGGCGAGGTAGTCACCGGTGAGGACGTCGATGCCGCCCGCTCGGGCCATGTCGGCCATGGCCGATGCGCGGTCGCCGTAGAAGCCGGAGCAGTTCCCGACGCGGAGGGGACGCTGCCCCGGTACTGATGCTGACGTCATGCCGACTCTTTCGGTGTAGAGGTACCAAGACCGCCGGTGTTCTCGCCCCCGGTCCTGCTGACCCGTACCGTCCCTTCGAACCCCACCTCGCCGGAGGGGTGCTCCTCGACCAGCTCGAGGGTCATGCGGTCGCCCTCGACCTGCGTCACCCGGGCGGTGTAGACCAGGTTGGCCGGCGCATAGGCGGGCTTGCGCAGGCGGTAGGCGACCTTCGTCACGCGCCACTCCGGTCCGAGACCCTCGGTGACGCAGCGCAGGGCGAGCGCCGCCCGCAGGTGGGAGTGCAGCACGACAGAGCCGTGACCCTCCTCGCGTGCATAGCGGTCGTCGAAGTGGATGCGGTGCGGGTTCCAGGTGACCGCGCTGTAGCGGAACAGCTGAAAGGGCGTGGCTGTGTGCTTGAGCCGGGGGAGCATGTCCCCGGCCTGGAAGCTGATGGACACTACGACTCCTGCAAGGGGTTGCGCAGTACGACGGTGCGCCGGTTGCGATTGAGGACGGCACCTTCGGCGGACATGAACGTGTTGATGGTGGTGACGAACACGCAGGTGCCGGAGCGGGTCTGCTTGGGGGTGACCGCCTCCAGGGTGGCCTCGAGGACCACCTCCGTCCCCGCGGTCACGGGAGAGACCAGCTCCATCTCCTCGCCGGCGCCCATCACGCGCAGCCCCAGGTCGCCGTCACCGAGGGGTATGTCACCGCCGACGGGGGTTCCGTCGGGCTGGAGCTGCGCCTCCGGGGTGCCGATGCCCCACTCCACGATCGCGGCGAGCATGTTCGGTGGCGCCACGACATCCGCGTACCCGGCCGAGCGAGCGGCCGCCGCGTCGTAGTGGACCGGGTCCGTGGCGCCGATGGTCAGTGCGTAGCGGCCGATGGTCACCGCGTCCAGCGTGCCGAGGCTCCGGCGTGTGAGGACGGCACCGGTCCGCGGCTGGTTCTGGGCGTAGTACTCCGCCAGCGGAGTGCCGGGTTCAGGTGTGAACATGCCTGGGATCCTCACCGTTGATCTGGGTGCCGGCTTTGCCGGCCGCATTCGCGTGGCCGGGAAGCTCCGCGAGAACCTCCCGTGTCGACCGGCCCAGCGGCGGCGCGGCCCGCAGCGGGTCCACCGGTGAGTCGCTGAGCCTCAGGGGGCATCCTGGGACCGGCACCCGGCCCCGGGCCGGGTGCTCGACGTACTGGATCATGCCGCGCTCGATCAGATGCTCGTCCGAGTCGACCTCGCGGATCGACTTCACCGGCGCGCAGGGCACCCCGGCGGCCTGCAGGTCCCGCATCAGCTCGGCACGCGTCCGGGTCCTGGTGCGGGAAGAGACCTCTTCGTCTACCGCGTCGATGTGGGCGACCCGGTCCTTCTGCGTGCGGAACCTGGGGTCGTCGATCAGCTCGGGCCGGCCGAGCGCGGTCGCCACGCCGTGCCAGTGCCGCTCGGCGATGCAGATGATCGCCAGCCAGCCGTCGCTGGTCCGGTAGATGTTGTACGGCGCGACCGCCATACCCGTGTGCCGGTTCCCGGTGCGCTCGGGAAGCTGCCGCTCGGGGTGATTGTGCAGGCCACCGAGGCTGGATGCCAGCATCGGGTAGATGGTGTCGTGCATCGAGACCTCGACGATCTGCCCCCGTCCCGTGCGCTCGCGCTGGAACAGGGCCGCGCTGATCGCCCCGAACAGGTGGATGCCGCCGGAGAAGTCCACGAACGCGGCGCCGGCCTTGGTCGGCGGCCCGTCGGGCACTCCGGTGGCCGAGGCGCTTCCGGACATCGCCTGCACAGTGACGTCCATGGCCGACATGTGGGCGTACGGGCCCGTGGACCCGTAGCCCTTGCCGCAGGCCACGATCAGCCGCGAGTTGTGTTCGAGGAGCCGCTCCGGGCTGAGCTGGAGGCGCTCCATCGTGCCCGGCGCGTAGTTCTCGATGAGCACGTCGGCGGTCCCGACCAGATCGAGGAGCGCCTGGCGACCGGCGTCGGTCTTCAGGTCGAGCACCACACTGCGCTTGTTGGAGTTGAGCATCACGAACTCGTGGGACTCGATGGGCTCGTGCGAGCGGAAGCGCAGTGGCTCACCGCCGGGTGGCTCGACCTTGATGACGTCGGCGCCCAGTTGTGCGAGCAGGAGCCCGCAGTAGGGGCCGTTGTAGATCTGGCCCAGTTCCAGGACCCGGATGCCGTCGAACGCCGGTCGCATGGCTGCTCCCCTGCCGATCAGGACTTGATCACGCCGGCGGCGCCGCCGTGGATGTAGCCGACCGGTCCGGTGCCCTGCGCCGCAGCCGCGGTCTCGGTCAGGTGCTGGAGGGTCACCGCGTCCATGACCGAGTGGAAGGTGCCGTCCTCGTTGAAGCTGACCTGCGCACCCTCGATCCAGGCCAGGGCAACGGTGTCCTCGGTGTTGTCCTCGGGGGTGTAGAAGGTGTGCACCGAGCCGCCGGGCTCGTACAGGTAGGAGCCCGCCGTCTGCGGCTGGTCGGGGTACTCGCGGTACAGCCAGCGGCCCTGGATCGTCCACACCTGAGCCGTACCGGTGTGGTAGTGGATCGGCAGCTCGACACCGGGTGCCAAGGTGGACAGGAAAACCCACTCGCCGCGCTCGGGGTCCAGGCGCAGCGTCTGGATGTGGATGCCGGGGGCGACAAGATCCTTGAACAGCGGGATCTGGTCGATGTTGACGGTCAGAAGCTCACCCTGCGGCAGAGAGACGAGCGGCAGCGGCGCGCGGCCGCCGTACGTGCTGATCACCGTGGGAGACGCTGGTGTGGTCATGTTCGGGCCTTTCGGTGTAAGTGCCGACCTTCCGGACATGCGACGTGGGGGTACGGTGATGCAGCGTACGTATTTACGTATGTTGCACCGGATTTCCGTACGCCGGGGACGCTACGGTGCCCCGCGCCTCCGTGACAAGACTCGTGCGCAGAGTTATGGCGGACGGGACGGTGCTAACATCAGCCGCATGCCCGTCCGCCCTCACCGCACGGTTGACCGAGTGATCGGGATCCTTGAAGCCGTGGCCCTGAGCCCGCGGGGCGTGACACTGGCTGAGCTGGCAGCCACCCTGGAGGCGGCGAAGAGCTCCGTTCAGGAGCTGACCAACGGCCTTCTCGCCCGCGGCTATCTCATGGAGGACGACCGCCGGTTCCACCTCGGACCAGGGCCCTTCATCCTCGCCGCGCGCGCGAACAAGCTGGCCGCCCTTTCACTCGATCACAACTTCCTGGCCGAGTTGAGCAAGGTCCTCGGCTGCACGGTCCTCGCCGGGGTGCGCGTCGGGGACGCTCTCGTCTACACGGACAACGCCGGTCAGGAGTCACCGGGCCTGACCTTCGTCGCGCGCACCCACGCCCGCCGCCCCCTCTACACGACCGCTGCCGGTAAGACGCTGCTCGCCCATGTCCCCGACGAGGAGATGTACCGGCTCCTGGAGCTGGCCAGTGCCGAGCAGACAGGAGAGGTCCGGCAGTTCCTCGCGGAGCTGCCCGAGATCCGCTCCCGCGGACTCGCCTTCAACCGCGGAGTCACGTTCAAGGATGCTTTTGCCGTGGCCACGCCCCTGTTGGCATCCGACGGCAGTCCGATAGCGGCGATCAGTGCAGCGATCGACCCCGCAGAAGCGGATCGTCTCGACGACGTCGGCGAAGAGCTCAAAAAGGCAGTCGCCGTTCTCGGCCCCCAGTACGGGCCCAACCGCGCTTGATCCCCCTGTGCAGGTGCGCGGCCCGGCTGTCGCCCTCCGGCGAGGTCCAGCCGTCGCGGCAGCGCCGACGCGGGCCTCAGTAGATCTGCACCAGCAGGAGGGCCGAGTCGTCGGCGCGGTCTCCTGATGGCTGGGCGTGGGCGAGACGTGTGTCGGCGACGTCGTCCAGCGGGCCGGTGGCTTTGGAGAGCGCTGCCGCGAGGTCGGCGAGGGCGGTTTCGTGGTCGCTGCCGGGGATTTCGATGAGTCCGTCGGTGTAGAGGCCAGGAGGGTGCCGGGAGACAGAGGGACGTCGTGGTGGGGTACTCCGCGCCTTGGGGCCGACGCCCAGCACTGGGCCTGGCGCTGCGAGACCTGGCGTTCCGCACCGGCGGCACGGCAGCCACCACACGCTGGGACACCGGTACCGGTACGCGTCGTGGCCCAGCTCGCCGGCGAGGAGTTCCTCAGCCATATCCTCGCCCGACTCCCGTCCACTGGGTGACACAGCTGTGCCGGCGGCCCCGTCCACTCTTCCGGCGAAACGGTTGGAGCTGCATCCGCCGAGCTCACGTGTCAATTGCCGTCAGTCGCCCTGCTGCTCGGCCGGCCGCAGCCCAGCGCTCCACTTCTCCTCGATCCGCCCGAACTTCCACACGGCCAGCGCCGCGGCCCATGCGACGAAGAAGAGGCCGACGACGACGAAGCCCAGAGTGTTCAGACTCAGGCCGCCGACCCAGTCCCAGAAAGCGCCGTGCAGGCCTGCCTTGTCGGCGAGCAGGCCCAGCAGCTCGGCCGTGCCGATGATCAGCGCGACGGCGACGGACAGGCCGGTGATGGTGAGGTTGTAGTAGACCTTCCGTACTGGCTTGGAAAAGGCCCACCCGTAGGCGAAGTTCATGAACGTGCCGTCGATGGTGTCCTGCAGGCTCATGCCTGCCGCGAAGAGCACCGGCAGGCAGAGGATGGCGTACCAGGGCAGACCGGAGGCCGCTCCTGAGCCGGCCAGCACCAGCAGGGCAACCTCTGTGGCGGTGTCGAAGCCGAGCCCGAACAGCAGGCCCAACGGATACATCTGCCAGCGCCTACTGGGGCGCGTGATGCGAGTCCCTGTGCGACCGGATCCGTGACGCGATCCGCACCGGCGCCTCACCCCGCCACGTCCCCGACGAGATCCTCGCCGTACCGGCCATCCCGCACACCAGAACCGGCAAGAAACTCGAGGTCCCGGTCAAGCGCCTCCTCCAGGGCGCCCCCGCCGAGCAGGTCCTCAACCCCTCCGCGGTCGACAACCCCGACCTGATCGCCCACTTCGCCGGCCTGGGAGCCGAACGCCGCCAGGCCCGTCGTCCGCACACCCCCGAAGGCGTCTCGTGATCCTCTCCGCCTCGCTGACCTGTCTCATCGCGTTGATCTTCGCCCTGCTGGGCGCGGCCAAGATCCTGGCCCTGGGTCCGATGCCCGAGCTGGCCGCCCACGCCGGCTTCACCACTGCGGCCTACCGGGTCATCGGCGGGCTGGAGCTGGCGGGCGCCATCGGCGTGGCCCTCGGCCCGGTCGTACCGCTGTGCGGCGGGCTGGCCGGCATCGGGCTGCTGATGCTGCTCGCCGGTGCCGTGACGACGCACGTACGCAAGGGCGACGGGCTGACCAAGCTCCTCCCCGCGGTGACATGCGCGGCCCTGGTCGCCTGGTATCTCGCACTCCTCGCCGGCCTCTGACCCGTTCCTGGAGACTGCCGGCGGCCACTCGTCCTGTTAGCGGGCCCACGGCGGGGCTGGCAGACTGAATCTGTGGTTCCGCTGACGGTCGCGGCGGATCAGATCGCGTCCTCATCGCTTACCGGCGCCAGTGTGGTATCAGTCTGCGCACTGCTCTTCACCGTCGCGTCGTTCTGGTGGCTCAACGCCCGACAGGGACGCCTGCAGGCGTGGGAACCTCATTCCTTCGCGGCGATCGTCCACGGTTCCACGGCACGCCTACGACTGCCGCTCGTCCTGCACAACACCGGTCCCAAGCCGATCGTCGTGCAGGACCTCATCCTGACCTTCCCCGATGAGCCCGCCTCTCATCTACCCCTCCTGTGGGTGTCCTCCCCGTCCCGGCTCCAACCGGGGCCGGACGAGGAGGCGAAGCTGCCGGCAGGGTTCGTCGTGCCCGGCAGAGAGGCGCAACAGCTCTTCCTCGAGTTCGAGGCACCGTTTTCCGGATTCCTCCCGGAGGCCCGTGACTACAAGGCCCAGATACAGGTGCGGGTCGGCCACCGCAAGGGTTGGCGCCCCTTGCTGACGTTCAGCTTGAGGGCCGCCAACATCATCGATCCAGATCGCTACACCGTTTACAACAACGCACCGCTCGAGCTGACGAAGGAAGACCAGAAAAGAGCGGATGCCGCGCTCCTAGAACTGCTGGAAGAGCACGGGGACGGCTCCCCTCCGGGCGGCAGGAGACAGGGAGACCCTCCGAATGACGAAGGGGACGCCGACACGAGCCGCTGACATCGCCGTCCGTCCTGTGACGTGGACAGCGGCGGCACCGGCCCCGCCGGGCCACCACAGCCACCGCACCGATCACTCGCGCCAGTCGACGCAACCGGCCGCCGCGAGGTCGAGCGCAATGTCCGTGATCATGTCCGCCTGGCCGCCGACCATCCTGCGCCGGCCGGCTTCGACAAGGATCGCCCGGGTGTCCAGGCCGTGACGGCGCGCCGCGGTACACGCCCGCGTACCCGAGGGCGAGCGTCTCGCGGTCCACCCGCACCTCGCGGGCCGGCAGGGGGCGGACGATGTCGGTCGGCAGCGTCCATCAGGCGGAACAGGTCGCAGCTTCCGCGACCATGAACAGCCTGCGGACGAGAAGCCCGTGCGCCCCTCGGCGGGGGCAGGCATCGCCTCAGACGCCTCCAGGGGCGTTCGACTATGCAGGGGCGAAGGCTATGACTGTTGGTCGCCAAGGACCCCGGCCGGATTTGCCGAGCACTCGGCGCCAGGGCGCAGGGAGGAGAACCCGAGGGCAGCCGTGCCGACGCCGGAGCTGCAGCACACCCGCCCGGAAGCCCCCGCCGGCCGCGCCTGTAGGAGCTTGCCGTCGAACGCAGCTCTCACCGACGCCCCTATGACGCGGGGGTGCGGGCAACCGGTCTGACCAGGTTGAATACCTCGCGAGCTGCGTATCGCTTGAGGCATCGGATGATCTCACGGCGGGTCTTGCCCTCCTGGGTGCGGCGTTCGTGGTACGCCTTGGTGCGCGGGTCGTGGCGCAGGCGGGTGAAGACGATCCGGTGCAGGGCCGCGTTGGCCTGGCGGTCGCCGCCGTAGTTGAGCCGGCGCGTGCTCCGACGGCCGGAGGAGTACTCGATGGGGCTGACTCCGCAAAGGGCAGCAAAGGACGCCTCGGTGTTCAGTCGCTCGGGGTTGTCTCCCATGGTGATCAGGAGTGACGGCGCTGTCCGGGCCGATGCCCACCTGTTCGAGTAGCTGTGGGGCGTGGCGTTCGACGAGCCGGGTCAGGCGTTGGTTCAGCTCGTCGATCTGAGCAGTGAGCTGCTCGATGCGCTCGGCGAGCATGCGCAACGTCAGGTGGGTGGCCTGTGCCACCGCGTCCTCGCCTCCCCCACCGTCGGGTGGGCCGAGGCGTGCGCAGGTGTGGAACAGCTCGGCATTGCCCAGGCTGGACAGCTGTTCCCGCAGGGCGGCATCAGCGATTACCGGGACGGCCTTGAGCTGGTTGATCGCCTGAGTACGGGCCTTGACCGCGGAGTCCTCGGCAAGCTTGAACAACCGGGCGCTGTGCACCGGACCGTCGCCGGACTTGGCCCGGGCCTGAGCGCGACCACTGAGCACGGCCCGCGCGGCAGCCTGCGCATCGAGCGGGTCCGACTTCCCCAGCAGACGACGGGCCGAGCGGTCGGGCCGGTTCACCTCGTACACCTGGACCCGCTGAGCCAGCAGGTAACGGGACAAGCCCGCCCCGAAAGGTGCCAGTGCCCTCCGCACCCGCCCGGCGCACCGTCCCCGCTTACGGGCCCACGCGAGCAGCTGCCGGTAGCCGGCCGCCGTCGCCGGGAAGGACTCGGTCCCCAAGATCTTCCCGAGCGGGGAGACCACGGCAGCGACATGCACCTCGCCGTGCGTGTCCACGCCCAGGACGACCTCGCGCCGAACGGGCGGATCCGTGTTGGAGGAGGTGCTGCGCTCTCTGGTCGTCATGGTGGTTTGCCTCTCCGCGCGTGACGTGCTGGTGGATGGCACCGGCCCTGCTCGGGCGGTCTGAACCGTGATGGCGCCGGAAACTCGGCAAGGCCCCTATGGGGACACGCCCTGTGGCTCGGTGGCAGGCAGCGTCCCGCAACGGCAGTCGGCAGGTCCGTGACTGGACACGTCGGTCATGGATCTCATGAGTCAGACCCCCGTCCGGGACAGCACTGCGCAACCGTCCCACTGCTTCCGTACAACCGTCTGACCCGACCACAGCAGGATGGCTTCGTCCGAACCGGCGCTCAACCTGGCCTGGACGGGCTGACAACGAGCTGACTCTTCGCCCACTCGTGACCGGAATTGACGGTCAGCCTTGTGGCCGCCTTGCCAGCGGTCCTTCGTCGACCATGGCCCGAACGGTCAGACGAACGCTCGACAGGGCTGACCCCGAACAGCGCGGCGAAGAACGCCTCGCTGGCTAGGCGCTCCGGGTTGCCCCCACCGTGTTGATGGCCTCAGGCGGCGATCGTGGTCGGACGGGCGGCGGCGAGATCCTGCGGCTGTGTCCGTACGTCGTTGACCGCGGCGGTCTGGTACGGGCGAGCCGTGTCCAGCAGGGTGTTGAAGCCGAGAGGCCACGAGAGCGGAGTCGACGCGGGCGGCGGCGCCGAGGTGCGTCTCAGCCTGGCGCTCGTTGCACCCGGCCGTCTGGGTTCGTCGCGGGCATCGCGGCCTTGGCGGCGACGCCGAGGAGACCGAGGGGCGTCTGGGTGCCGAGGTGTGCGGATGAACTGGGCTCAGTCCTCGTCCTGGGCTCGTCGGTAGAGCTTGGCAATGTCGTCGTCGAAGTACGCGGCGTAGGACACATCGTCCTGGTCTCCGCCGCCCTCGTGGCCGCCCAGGACGCCGATGACGGTGCCGGTGTGGCTCTTGGGGTCGTAGTCGGCGAGCCAGGGGCTGCCGCTGGTCCCGTCCTCGAGACCGGTGCACTGGATGCGCAGCTGGGTGTCGCTGAACTTCGTGGTGCGGTTCTGGCATGAGATCGGGGTGTCCCGGCTGGCGGGGTAGCCGGTGATCTTGACCTTGTTGTCGAAGCCGCGGTTCATGCCGAAGGTGTTGCCGCCCAGGACGTCCTGGATGTCCTTGCCGTCCTTCTGGTCCAGGACGAGGAAGGCGACGTCGAGGTCCTCGTCCTGCGACTTGGCCCAGCGGTCGTCGACGACCACCTTGCTGACCTTCCACAGGCCGGTGGGTTCGTCGCCGTTGCGGTAGCCGGGGGCGAAGACCAGGTCGTTCAGTGGCTGTCCGGAGTCGGCGTCGAAGGCGCAGTGGGCCGCGGTGATCAGCATGTTCCGGCCCGGACTCCGCACCACGCTCGCCGTGCAGAAGTGGGCGCCCTGGTCGTCCTTCTCGAAGACCGCGCCGATCCGGGCGTTCTCCTCGGTCCTGCGGGGGGTGTACGCGGTGCCGTCCTTGGCCGGGGCCGTCGCGGAGAGGGCCTGGTCCTGGTCCTGGTCCTGCGGGGACTGGCCCCGCTCGCCGGACTTGCCGAAACCGCTGCGCCCACTGCTTCTGGCCGTATGAGTTTCCCACGCGGCGTCGCCCACCACTGCGGCTGTCCCGATGATGACCAGCGTCAGGGGCAGGACGGCATTCCTGGCTAGCGAGCGCACAAGGTCATTATCGACGCGGGTCGGGAGTCCGGGAGGTGCTCCACGGGGAGGTTCCCGTCACATTCCACCGTCCCGAAGGCACCGGCCTGACAGCCCGCACCCGCAAGGACCTGCCGTCCGATTGCCCCGGCAGCACTGCTGAACCAGGCGTCGCCAACCAAGCCGCACATGACTGGTTCATATGGACATGGATTTCATTTCCATCTACGGTGGAGCGTGCCGACCCGGCACGAGCCACAGGGGGTGATGCGCCATGAGCGGCCGGACGACCCGACAACGCAAGGCGGTCACGCGGGCACTCGCGGGCTGCCAGGACTTCGTGTCGGCCCAGGACTTGTACGCCCTTCTGGTGGCCGGCGACCACGCGATCGGCCTGACCACCGTCTACCGCGCCCTGCGCGAGCTGGAGGCGGACGGCAGCGTGGACGTCGTACGCGACGAGACCGGCGGGCGGCTCTACCGGCTGCGCCCGGCCGACGGGCACCGCCACTACCTGATGTGCCGCGGCTGCGGCCGCAGCCGCCCGGTGGACTCCGAGGTCGTGGAGGAGTGGGCGGGCCGGATCGCCGCCGCGACCGGCTTCACCGCGGTCGAGCACACCGTCGAACTCACCGGCGTCTGCGCCGGCTGTCTGCCCCACACCGACGGAGGCCGGCCGTCCGGGGACGGAGAGGGAGGAGAGGAACAGCCATGCCACTGGGATCGCGGCCCGGGCCTCCGGGACCCAGTCCGCAGCTGCGCGAGCTGAAGGAGACCGTGCGTACCCTGCTCGATCTCGACGACGACACCGCCGTCCTGATCCGCCAGCTCGCCTGCACCGAACCGGACTGCCCGCCGTTGGAAACGGTCGTCGTCGTGCTGCCGATGGAGGGCGACGCCCGCCGCTGGACGCTGCACCGCCCCGCCGACCAGATCACCGAGGACGACCTGCGGGCCGCCCTCCTCGCCACACCTGAACAGCACGACTAGGAGACCGACTTGACCTCCCCCGAACCCGGCGAGCCGCGCGACGTGGGGGCACCCCCGGACGAAGTCTGGGGGAGGGTGCCCGTCACCGTCCTGACCGGCTTCCTCGGCTCCGGCAAGACCACCCTCCTCAACCGCATCCTCACCGAGAACCACGGCATGAGGATCGCGGTCATCGAGAACGAGTTCGGCGAGGTCGGCATCGACGACGCCCTGGTCCTCGACGCCGAGGAAGAGATCTTCGAGATGAACAACGGCTGCATCTGCTGCACCGTGCGCGGGGATCTGATCCGCATCCTGGGCGCGCTGATGCGGCGCCGCGAGAAGTTCGACCACATCCTCATCGAGACCACCGGACTGGCCGACCCCGCACCTGTCGCGCAGACCTTCTTCATGGACGACGAGATCGCCGCCCAGCTGCGGCTGGACGCCATCGTCACCCTCGTCGACGCCGCCCACGTGCTCCAGCACCTGGACGAGGTCAAGCCGGAGGGCGTGGAGAACGAGGCCGTCGAGCAGATCGCCTTCGCCGACCGCGTCGTCCTCAACAAGACCGACCTGGCCGACGAGGAGACCATCGGACAGGTCGTGCGCCGTATCCGGGCCATCAACGGCGGAGTGCGGATCATCCCCGCACAGCACGCGCGCATCAATCTGCACGAAGTGCTGGACGTGGGCGCGTTCGACCTGGAGCGGGTGCTCGCCGACGACCCTGCCTTCCTCACCGAGACCGAGCACCAGCACGACACCACCGTCACCTCGGTCGGCATCGAGCTGGCGGGCGAACTCGACGAGGACCGGCTCAACGCCTGGCTCGGCCAGTTGCTCCGCACCAAGGGCGTCGACCTCTTCCGCTCCAAGGGCATCCTCGCCATCGCCGGAGCGCCCAAGCAGTACGTCTTCCAGGGCGTGCACATGCTGCTGGACGGCACCTTCGGACGCGACTGGCTCGAAGGCGAAACCCGCACGAACAAGCTGGTGTTCATCGGCCGCAACCTCGACCGCGAGGGGCTCGAACGCGGCTTCGCCGACTGCCTGACCACGGCGGGAGCGGCCGCGTGAGTACGACGGTTCAGTCCCCGCTCGCCTGGGAGGCCGGCGTCGACGACGCACCCGTCGCGCTGAGGGCGCGGGGTGATCTGGTCGCCGTCGCCGGGGCCGAGGGGACGGTGAAGCTCCTCGACGCGGCGATGGGCGCCGAGATCGGCGCGTTCGACCTTCCCGGAGGCGCACTCGCGGTCGCGCTCTCCCCGGATGCCCGGCACGTGGTGGCGACTGGCCCCCTGGGATACGCCCTGTGGCGCCGCTCCGACGGGCGTACGACGGTGCGGGAGTCCGGTGCCTGGTCGGCCGCCGCCGCCTGGGCCGACAACACTCGGGTCGCGGTCGCCTCCGGCCGTCGCGCGCTCGTACTCGACACGGACGGAGGCGAGTTGTGGCGCACGGAGCCAGCCGCGTCCACCGTCACCGACCTCGCCTGGATGCGGCAGGGACGACGCCTGGCTGTGGCGGCGTACGGCGCCGTGCGCTGCCACGAGCGGCACACTGAGAAGCCGGTCGCCACCTACCCCTACGTCGGCTCCCACCTCGCACTCGCCGTCGCGCCCACCGGGCGGTGGATCTGCAGCGGCAACCAGGACGCCTCCATCCATATCTGGCGTGCCCGCGACGGCGGCGAGCTGACCATGTCCGGCTACCCGGAGAAGGTCTCCCGCCTCGCCTTCGACGACACCGGCTTCTGGCTGGCCGCCGACGGCGCACCCGACGTGACCGTGTGGGACTTCTCCGGCAAGGGCCCGGAGGGCACGGCACCGCGCTCCCTGCGCTGCCACGAGACGGTCACCGCGCTCGCCTGGCGTCCGGGCGCGGCCGGGCATCTGGCCAGCGGCGGCGCCGACGGCACCGTAGCCCTGTGGCACGCCACGGCCGGGCGGCCGCAGGCACGCCTGCGCCCGGCGCGCGAACTGGACGGCACCGGTGCGGCGGTCGGGGCGCTGGCCTGGGCAGGCCCTCACCTGCTGGCCGTCGCCTGGCGGGACGGCCGGATCCAGACGTACTGCGTGCCGTCCCGGACCGCGCTGTGAACCGGTCTGTGATCCGGGCGGCCGCTCCCCGCCCCTGCACGCTCGTCATGTGCCGGGGCTGCTGCTGCGGCAACCCCCGCAAGCACCCGAGCACCGACCACGCCTGGCAACTGGAACGCCTGCGCGCCGGCGCGGCACAGCACGGCTACCAGGTCCGCACGACGGACTGCCTCGGCCCCTGCGACCAGGCCAACGTCATCGTCGTCCAGCCCTCCACCGCCGGGCGCCGGGCCGGAGGCCGCGCAGTCTGGGTCGGCTTCGCCATGGACGACGACAGCACCGACGACCTGCTGAGCTGGGCAGCGCAGGGCGGACCCGGCATCGCCGAACCGCCAGCCGCCCTGGCACTCCAGCTCATCCGCCCACCGCGCGAGGCCCGCGCCCGTGCACGCCGATGACCTCGACGCCGGCGGCCGCGACGTCCTCGCGGCCGCCCGGCTCGACGAAGCCACCGCCTCCTCCGTCGCCACAACGCTCCAGGCCCTGGCCACACCGTCCCGCCTGCTGATCCTCACCGCCCTGCGGCAACGGCCCTACCCGGTCGGCGAACTCGCCGCCGCCGTCGGCATGGAACAGTCCGTCTCCCACCAACTGCGCCTGCTGCGCGCCCTCGGCCTGGTCACCGGCCGCCGCGACGGCCGCCGCATCGTCTACAGCCTCTACGACGACCACGTCGCCCGACTCCTCGACCAGGCCGTCCACCACATCGAGCACCTGCGCCTCGGCGTCCGCGACCTCGACTGACGCACACCACCAGTAGCAGCACGTCAGTTGAGGGGGGCGACCTGCTGCGGCGCCGGGGCCGCCCGGAGCCGGTCGGGCAGTGTGCCGTCGTCGGGCATCCCGGCCCGCAGCCACACCCCCACCGCCTCGGCATCGGCTTCCGTGACCAGCGGACCGAGGCGTACCACCATCCCAGTGGGCCTGCGGTCGATCCCGCAGGGCTGCACAGCGCCTTGCAGCCCGCGGCCGCCTTGGCAATGCAGCACTTTTCCCAGGCAACCGGTGGAGACCATCACCGCGTGCGGGCACTCCCGGAGCGCGTGACGCAGCCCGTTCATCGCCCCTCCCCTCGCGGCGGCAGGGCATGAGCCGCAGACGACAAGGGTGAAAGGGCGGCTCTGACGGTCGCCGGCGGTATCGCTCATCTCCGTGTTTCCTCCGCATGAGTGGAAGAGATCCCCTGTTTGCCGCCGCGGAGGCCCAACCCACCGCAGCGGTCGGCGAGTTGACGCACCGGGGATTTGACAGCACCTGGCCGCACCACCAGCCTATGCGCATGACATCCATTTTCAATAGAGGGGGTGGCGGTTAGCATGCGTGTTGCCTTCGTCGGCAAGGGCGGCAGCGGCAAGACGACCCTGTCGGCCCTTTTCTCCCGCCACCTGGCGCACTCGGGGGCGCCGGTCGTCGCGATCGACGGCGACATCAACCAGCACCTGGCCCACGCCTTCGGCCTCGACGAGGACGAGGTCTTCGCCGCGCCGCCGCTCAGCGCGCGCACCGGCGAGATCAAGGACTACCTGCGGGGCGCCAATCCGCGGATCCCGTCCCGCGACGCCATGGTCAAGACAACCCCGCCTGGACGCGGCTCCCGGCTGCTGCGGCTGCTCGGCGACGACGAGATCCACGGCCACCACGTCCAGGAGGTCGGCGGCGTACCGCTCATGGTCAGCGGCACCTTCGACGAGAGCGACCTCGGAGTGGCCTGCTACCACTCCAAGCTCGGCGCGGTCGAGCTGTACCTGAACCACCTCGTGGACGGCCCCGGAGAGTACGTCGTCGTCGACATGACCGCCGGCGCCGACGCCTTCGCCTCCGGCCTGTTCACCCGCTTCGACATGACGTTCCTGGTCGTCGAGCCGACCCGCAAGAGCGCCTCGGTGTACCGCCAGTACCGCGACCACGCAGCCGAGTTCGGCATCCCGATCGCCGTCGTCGGCAACAAGGTCACCGGCGAGGAGGACCTGCTCTACCTCAAGAAGCACGTCGGCGACGACCTGCTCGCGCACTGCGAGCAGTCCTCCTACGTGCGCGCACAGGAACAGGGCCGCGGCCATGGCGAGCTGGAGCCGCACAACACCCACACCCTGGACCTGCTGCGCGCGGCCGTGGACGCCCGCCCCAAGGACTGGGCAGCCTTCCAGGAGCACGCCGTTCAGTTCCACCTGCGCAACGCCGCCGCCTGGGCCAACGAGGCCACCGGCCAGGACCTCGCCACTCAGGTCGACCCGGACTTCCGGCACGGCCCCGCATCACTGACCGCCTTCGCCTGACCCCCACTCCCCAAGACCAGAACCCCGAGCAAGAGAACAGGACAGCCCTTCATGTCACTCGACGTCTCCCCGCAGCTCCTCGCCGAAGCCGAGAACGGCGAGGTACGGGAGCAGGACTTCGTGGAAACGGTGCGCACCTCCCTGCCGTACGCCTACGACCTCATCGCCCGCCTCGCGGAGGAACTGCGCTCCGGCGCCGCGGAGTTCGCCGACAACCAGACCCCGCCGCCCTCCGAGAAGGAGCGCGGCCAACTCCTGCGCGCCCTGTCCAGCGACGCCATCCGGGGCAGCCTGGAACGCCACTTCGGCATCGCCCTCGCCTTCCAGAACTGCCACCGCGTCGCCGCCTTCCACCCCGAGGCGCGCGGCGGCGAGACCCACATCCGCTTCACCTCGCTGAGGGCGCAGATCCTCAACCAGTCGCCAGAGTTCCGCGACTGCTGAACCACTGCCGCTCGCGGCCGTCGACTGCCAGAACCGGCGTTCGGCAATCAGGCCGGCCACTTTGCCGCCAACGCTTGCCCCGGCGGTACCCGCCGCACCCCCTCCTTGCGCAGCACCGCGCACTCGTACGCCCGGTCAAAAGATGGCAACGGTTTTCATCTGGCATTGATCTGAAAATCATTTCCATCTAGCGTCAAAGGTGTCGCCCCACAGCCGGCGCGTGTCCGTCGCGCGCCCGGTATCGCCCGAAGGAGCTCCCGCATGTCCACCGCCCCCGCCTCCCGTTCCGCCCGGCCGACCGCGAGGATCGCACTGGTCACCGCGACGGCCGCCCTGACGGCCGTGACGGCGACCGCCTGCTCGACCTCCTCCTCCCACACCACCGACACCGCCGCGACCGGCAGCGGCAGCGGCTCGGACAAGACGATCCAAGTGGTGGCGGCCGAGAACTTCTGGGGCAGCATCGCCTCCCAGCTCGGCGGCAGCCACGTGAAGGTGACCAGCGTCATCAACAACCCGGACGCCGACCCTCACGAATACGAGCCGACCGCCGCCGACGCCCGCACCGTCGCCGGCGCCCAGTACACGATCGTCAACGGCATCGGATACGACGCCTGGGCCGACAAGCTGCTCGCCGCCAACCCCGGCAGCGGACGCACCCAGCTCAAGGTCGGCGACCTCGTCGGGATCAAGCCGGGCGGCAACCCGCACCGCTGGTACTCCCCGGACAACGTCCACCAGGTCATCGAGAAGATCACCGCCGACTACAAGAAGATCGACCCGGCCGACGGGGCCTACTTCGACCAGCAGAAGAAGACCTTCGAGACGAAGACGCTCGCCGGTTACAACAAGCTCATCACCGACATCAAGGCGAAGTACGCGGGCACTCCGATCGGCGCTTCCGAGTCCATCGTCACCCCGCTCGCCGAGGGCCTGGGGCTCAAGATGCTCACCCCGGAGACGTTCCTGGACGCCATGAGCGAGGGCTCCGACCCCACGGCCAAGGACAAGGCCACCATCGACCAGCAGATCAAGAACAAGAAGATCAAGATCTACGTCTACAACTCCCAGAACTCCACGCCGGACGTGCAGGCGCAGGTCAAGGAGGCCAAGGCCCAGGGCATCCCGGTCGCCACGGTGACCGAGACCCTCACCCCTGCCGGGGCCACCTTCCAGCAGTGGCAGACCACCCAGCTGCAGGGCATCGAGCAGGCCCTGGCCAAGGCCACCGGGAAGTGAACTGAAGCCATGAACCCGATAGCGAAGGCCCGAGAAGCCGTCACACACACCAGCGGCCACACCGTCCCCAGCCGCCGAAGCGGGGGGCACGACACGGCCACAGGAACAGGAAGCGATCCGGTGGTCGCCCTTCACGGTGCCGCGGTGCGGGTCGGCGGCCGGACGCTGTGGTCGAGGGTGGACCTTCGCATCGGGGCCGGCGAGTTCACCGCCGTGCTCGGCCCCAACGGCGTCGGCAAGTCCACCATGATCAAGGTGCTGCTGGGCGCCCTGCCGGCGGCGGCCGGTGAAGTTCAGGTGCTCGGCGCCCGAGCCGGGCAGGCCAACGACCGCATCGGCTACCTGCCGCAACGCCGCAGCTTCGACGCCTCCTTGCGCATCCGCGGCATCGACGTGGTGCGCATGGGCCTGGACGGTGACCGGTGGGGGGTTCCGCTGCCCTTCCCGAGCGAGCGTCGGCGGGCCGCTCGCGCGCGGGTGGACGAGGTGATCGAGCTGGTCGGGGCGTCGGCGTACGCACACCGGCCCATCGGGCAGTGTTCCGGCGGCGAGCAGCAGCGGCTGCTGATCGCCCAGGCACTGGTCCGCCGACCCGAACTGCTCCTGCTCGACGAGCCGTTGGACAGCCTCGACCTGCCCAACCAGAGCGCCGTCGCGGCGCTGATCGGGCGCATCTGCCATCACGAGGGCGTGTCGGTGGTCATGGTCGCCCATGACGTGAACCCGATACTCCACCACCTGGACCGGGTCGTGTACCTGGCCGAGGGCGGCGCCGCCACCGGCACACCGACCGAGGTCATCACCTCCGAGACCCTGACCCGGCTGTACAGCACTCCGGTCGAGGTACTGCGGACCTCGGACGGGCTGCTGGTCGTGGTGGGCCAGCCGGAGGCACCGGCCGTGCACACCGACCGCCACGACACCCCGGGGAGCGGTCATGCTGCTGGCTGAGACGGGGGCACCAACCTGGTCGTGGAACCTCCTGACCGACTTCCAGGACATGTGGTCGTACCCGTTCATGGTCAACGCGTTCCGCGCCGGCGCGGTCGTGGCCGTGGTCTCCGCGGTCGTGGGGTGGTTCGTGGTACTGCGGCGGCAGACGTTCGCCGCACACACCGTCTCCGCCGTCGCCTTCCCCGGCGCCGCCGGAGCGCTCCTGCTCGGGTTCAGCTCGGTCTACGGCTACTTCACTCTGTGTGTAGCCGCCGCGCTGGTCATCGCGGCCCTGCGCGGCGGCGGTGAGCACGAGGAGTCCGCGCTGACCGGCACCGTGCAGGCGTTCCTGCTCGCGTCCGGGTTCCTCTTCACCGCCCTGTACCGAGGGCTGCTGGAGGGACCGCAGACCATCCTCTTCGGCACCTTCCTGGGAATCACCTCCTCCCAGGTGACCGTGCTGACGGTGGTCGGTGCGGTGGTGCTCGCGGTGCTGGCGCTCATCGGACGGCCACTGCTGTTCGCCTCCGTCGACCCGCAGGTCGCCGCCGGGCGCGGCGTCCCGGTCCGCACCCTGTCGGTGGTCTTCCTCGTCCTGCTCGGCGCGGCCACCGCCGAGGCGAGCCAGATCACCGGGACCCTCCTGGTGTTCGCCCTCATGGTGATCCCGGCCGCCACCGCGCAAGTCCTCACCGCCCGCCCGGCGTTGAGCTTGTCCCTGGCCGTCCTGCTGGCCTTCGCCGCGACCTGGCTCGGGCTGACCGCCGCCTACTACTCGCCCTACCCCTTGGGCTTCTTCGTGACGACCATCGCCTTCGCCGGATACCTGCTCGCGCTGGGCCGGCGCTCGCTGCGCGAGGTACTCAGCCGCACCCGAGCCGGGGCCACGCCCACCGCCAAGGAGGTGATCGCATGACCGTCCTGCTCGCCGCCTCCCCGCTGTCCCACCCGTTCTTCCTGCACGCCTTCCTCGCCGGTACCGCCATCGCCGCGGCCTGCGGACTGGTCGGCTACTTCCTGGTGCTGCGGGCCCAGGTCTTCACCGGCGACGCGCTCAGCCACGTCGCCTTCACCGGCGCGATGGCCGCCCTCGCCTTCGGCGCCGACCTTCGCCTCGGGCTGTTCGCCGCCACCATCGCCATGGCGCTGCTCTTCGGCACCCTCAGCCGCAAGGGCCGGCCCGACGACGTGGTCATTGGGAGCGTCTTCTCCTGGATCCTGGGCCTGGGCGCCTTCTTCATCACCCTCTACACGACCTCGCGCAGCACCACCAACGGCACGGCCGGGGTGAGTGTGCTGTTCGGCTCCGTCTTCGGCATTTCCGCCGGCAGCGCGGCCGTCGCCGCTCTGGTGGCCGCGGGGGTCGGCCTACTGGTGGTCCTCATCGCCCGGCCGCTGCTGTTCGCCACGCTCGACGAGGCCGTGGCCGCCGCCCGCGGGATACCGGTCCGGCTGCTCGGCTACGGCTTCCTCGCCCTGGCCGGCATCAGCGCCGCCGAGGCCACCCAGGCGGTCGGCTCCCTCCTCCTGCTCGGCCTGCTCGCCGCCCCCGCCGGTGCCGCGATCAGGCTCACCGACCGCCCCTACCGTGCGCTCGCCCTCTCCGCCGGCCTGGCGGTGCTGGAGATGTGGGCGGGGCTGTTCGCCTCGTACTCGGTGCCGAAGATGCCGCCGAGCTTCGCCATCATGGCCGCCGCCACAGCTGTCTACACCGCGACGTTCCTGATACGACGGCCCGCCTCCGATCCTCGTACGTCAACCGCCGTCCCCACCGGCACATGAGCGAAGGCACTCGATGGCATCCGACCGCCAGTGCACCCCCACCCCGTCGCACGACGTCACGCTGATCGGCCGCCTCACCCAGCAACGCACCATCGTGGTCGAGGCACTCATCCGGGCCGACGGCTTCGTCGGCGCCCAAGCCCTCCACAACCAGCTCGCCGCCGCCGGCTCACCGGTCGGCCTCTCCACGGTCTACCGCACGCTGACCGCCCTGGCCTCCGTCGGCCGGGCCGACATGGTGCGCGACACCAGCGGCGAACGCCTCTTCCGCTACCGCCCGGGACCCGAACACCGCCACTACCTCATCTGCACCGACTGCGGCCTGAGCCGGCCTGTCGACTCCGGCCCGGTGGAGGAATGGGCGGACACCATCGCGCAGACCTCCGGGTTCGCGAACGTCCGGCACACGGTGGAGTTGTCCGGGGTATGCCCGGACTGCGGCCGACGGCAGGCTGCGGGCGAGCGCCGGTGAACGCCCGCGCCACTCGTTCTCCGGAGTGTTCTCCGTCAAGGGCAGCAGTCGCGCACCGGAGCACAGCCGCAGGCATCCGCCTCCGTCCGGCCGGCGCCCGGCGCGACGGCCGCCGGCGTCGCGCAGCATCCCTCCCCACGCCACGCGTCACGCCCCTCCTTCACCGCGACCGCGGCGATGACCAGGGCAGCGAGCGGATCGGCCCACGACCAGCCGAACACGGCGTTGACGAGGAGGCCCACCAGCAGGACCCCCGACAAATAGGTGCACAGCAGGGTCTGCTTGGAGTCGGCCACGGCCGATGCGGAGCCGAGTTCCCGTCCGGCGCGGCGCTGGGCCGCCGACAGCACCGGCATGACCACGAGCGAGAGGGCGGCCAGCACGATCCCGGCCAGGGAGCGCGTGGCCTCTCCTGTGCCGGTCAGGGCCCGTACGGCGTCCACGGTGACGTAGGCGGCGAGCGCGAAGAACGACAGCGCGACGATCCGCAACGCGGTCTTCTCCCTGGCCTCGCGCACCGCGTGCTCGCGGGCGGAGAACTGCCAGGCGACGGTGGCGGCCGAGGAGACCTCGATGACGGAGTCGAGGCCGAAGCCGATCAGCGCGGTGGACGAAGCCAGGGCCCCGGCCGTGAGGGCGACGGCCGCCTCGACGGCGTTGTAGGTGATGGTCGCGGCGACCAGGAGCCGTATCCGCCGGGCAAGCACACCGCGCCTGGCCGGGTCGGGGCCGAGGGACAGGGACATCTCTGCGCTCACGGTCAGCAGCACCCTTCGTCGTCGGCGTCGGCGCACGTCCGGTCGCCCTCGACGGCGACCACGGCGGTGCGCAGGTCGTCGAGCGCGTGGCCAAGGCGTTCGTGGGCGAGTTCGTAGCGGGTGCGGCGGCCGTCGGGGACGGTGACGACCAGGCCGCAGTCGCGCAGGCAGGCGAGGTGGTTGGACAGCCTGGTGCGCGAGATGTCCAGCGCGTCGGCGAGGTCCGCGGGATAGGCGGGTGCTTCCCGCAGGGCGAGCAGGATGCGGCAGCGGATCGGATCGGCGAGCGCCCGGCCGAACCGGACCAGGACCTCGATGTCGGAGGCAACAGTCAGCACACCGCCAACGATACACAGATTCCTGAATTCAGGGAACCATGAACTATGGTCATTTCGTAATGGTGTTCATTTTCATGTAGCCTTTGCTCACCATCCCAACCAGGAGGATTCTCATGGCCGTTCCCAAGCGGAAGATGTCCCGCAGCAACACCCGCCACCGCCGCGCCCAGTGGAAGGCGACCAGGCCCGCGCTCGTACCGGTCACCGTCGACGGCGTCCAACACCTGGTGCCTCAGCGGTTGGTGAAGGCGTACGAGCGCGGTCTGCTGCGCCCCGAGGGCTGAGCGTTGATGCCGTCCGATCCCTCCGGCCGACTGCCCGTCACCGTCCTGTCCGGATTCCTCGGCACGGGCAAGACCACCCTCCTCAACCACGTCCTCGGCAACCGCGAGGGCCTGCGCGTCGCGGTGATCGTCAACGACATGAGCGAGGTCAACATCGACGCCGCCCTGGTGCGCGGCGGCGAGGCAGCCCTGTCGCGCACCGAGGAACGCCTGGTCGAGATGACCAACGGCTGCATCTGCTGCACCCTGCGCGACGACCTGCTTCAGGAGGTCGACCGGCTGGCCCGCGAGGGCCGCTTCGACTACCTGCTCATCGAGTCGTCCGGCATCTCCGAACCCATGCCGGTCGCCGCGACCTTCTCCTTCGCCCGCGACGACGGCGCCACACTCGGCGACCTCGCCCGCCTCGACACCATGGTCACGGTCGTGGACGCCGCGAACTTCCTGCCCGAGCTGGCAAGCGGCGACGAACTCGCCGAGCGCGGCCTGGACCAGTACGCGGACGACGAACGCACCGTCAGCGACCTGCTGATGGACCAGATCGAGTTCGCCGACGTCATCGTCCTGAACAAGCTCGACCTCGTCGACGAGGAGTCCGCCGACCGGCTGCGGGCCACGCTCACCCGCCTCAACCCGGCCGCGCGTCTCGTCCCGGCCATCCACGGCCGCGTGCAGGTGAGCGACGTACTGGGCACCCGGCTGTTCGACCTGGAACGCGCCCAACAGGCCCCCGGCTGGGTGCGGGAGCTCAACGGCGACCACGTCCCCGAGACGGAGGAGTACGGCATCTCGTCCACCGTCTTCCGCTCCGAACTGCCCTTCCATCCGGACCGGTTGTGGACGTTCGTGACCGAGGAACTCGACAGCGGCGCATACGGACAGATCCTGCGCTCCAAGGGCTTCCTCACCCTCGCCAGCCGCCCGCACGTGACGGGCATGTGGCCACAGGCCGGTTCCGTCGCGCGCTTCGAGCCCTCCGCTGCACGCGCCACCGACAGCCCCGAGTGCCAGGAACTGGTCTTCATCGGCACGCACCTGCACGCGGACGCACTGCACGCGGCACTGACCGACTGCCTCATGGCCGACGGCGAGAGCCTGCCGCCAACGGACCCGTTCCCCGTCTGGGACACCTACGACATCGACGACACCTGCGATATCGACGACACCTGCGACCACGAGCATCCCGAACTCGTGGCGGGCCCCTGAGGGCCCCGGGCCGGGCGGCGAACACAGCCACGGCGCCGCCCGGCCCGGTATGGACACCAAGAGCTCCGGATAAATGCGTTGGGCTGACCGGCCCCCGCTGATAGCGTCTGGGCAGCCGTGAGAGAACGTGAGGAGGTGAGACCCATGAAGGCTGTATCCATGTGGGTGCTCCCCCATGTCGTCACGGTGGGCGATTGACGTAGGTGTCGCCGGGAGCGCCTCGGACAAGGCACTCCTGAGAGGCAACACCTATGAACTTTCTGCATTCCGCTCCGGGCACGGACAACCATCCGGTCGTGGTCACCCGGGTCTCGGACACGCAGTGGCACGCTGTGGAGGACGACCTGACGGTCGGCCGCGGCGTCGTTTCGCGTCGGCCCGACGGGCGGCTCTTCATCAGCATTGATGCGTGGCACGGCGCGGTCTTCGACCGCATTGCCGACGCGATGCTGGCGGACCTGCCGACACCGCTGTACACCGTCGTCGACGAGGCCGACCACGACTCGAGGTCCGCCTGGGAGCGGGCCGGCTTCGCCACCGCACGCCGCGAGTGGGGCTATCTCGTGCCCACCGACCCGCACATCACCGGTCTCGGCTCGGTGCGGCCACCGTCCGGCGTGACGATCCTGCCCGCCGGTGAGGCGGAGGAGGGCCCGCTGCGCGCCCTGGACCGCCTCATCCGCGACGAGGTCGAGGCCACCGTCGGATGGCGGACGATGCCGGCCGAGGTGCTGCCCCGCCCGGCGGGCACCACCCTGCTCGACCCATCGAAGTACGCGGTGGCGCGGCACGTGGATCAGTACGTGGGACTCATCCGGGTGGCACCGCTGACCCGCCAGCCACGGATCGGGTTGATCGCCGTCCGAGCTGACAGACACCGCCGCGGCATCGCCCGGACGCTGCTGGCCCACGCGCTGGGTTCGCTGCACCACTCCGGGACCGCTTCGGCATGGGCCGAGGTGAGCGAGACCAACGCGGCGGCCACCGCCCTCTTCGAGAGCATCGGTGCCCGGCGCACCGCCAGCACCCTGGAGCTCGTCAGCCGCTGACGATCCGTCATGTCGCACCGAGCGAAGCCGAAGACACCGTCGCAGAACGAAAGAAGTGAGAGACCATGACCAAAACAGCAGGGGGCGTAGAAGCCGAAGGCACCGTCGTCGAGTGCCTGCGCAACGCCACCTTCAAGGTGGAGCTCCAGAACGGGCACACGGTGCTCGCCCACATCAGCGGGAAGATCCGGAAGAACCGCATCAAGATCCTCCCGTACGACCGAGTGCTCGTGGAACTCAGCCCCTACGACCTCACCCGCGGCCGGATCCGCTACCGGTACAGGGCGTAACGGAAGGAGCCAACATCTTCGAGACCACCCGGTAGGCAATCAGAAGCCGCGGTGGTCCTGCTGCCTCCCGCACGTGGCCATCGTCCTATCGGCAGCCGTAGGGCAGGAGCGCCATCTCGCGTGCGTTCTTGATGGCCTGCGCTATCTGCCGCTGCTGCTGACGCGTCACGTGGGTCACGCGGCGACTGCGGATCTTGCCGCGGTCGGAGATGAACTTCCGCAGCAAGTCGGTGTCCTTGTAGTCGATGTAGGTGATGCCGGCGGCGTCCAGCGGGTTGGTGCGCTGACGCCTGGCAGTCTGACGCCGGATGCTTGTACGTCGGGTCATGGTGAGATCGATCCTCTCCTTCAGGTCACGGGGTCGAGCAAGTCGTCAAAGGCGTGCGGGAGTTGCTTCCAGCGGTCCCTGCCCGCCGCGTACTCGTCGTCGGTGAGCAGACATGAGTCGAGCAGGGCCGACAGGCCGTCGCGGTCCAGGCCGGGCGAGGTGAAGGTGAGGTACTGGCAGCGGTCACCGTGTTCCGGGTGCCAGTCCACGGACGCGGCGAGGCGGCGCTCGGCGGGCACCATCTCCCAGGCGGCGTCGGGCAGAGCGGCCAGCCAGGGCCCGGCCGACTCCACGCACAGCGCGCCGCCGGCGGCGTCCCAGGACAACAGGGTGTCGGGGCGGTCCGCCAGCCAGAACCGCCCCCGGCTGCGCGCGGCGGCGCAGGTCAGGTCCTCCAGTGCCGCGTGCAGGCGCTGGGGATGGAAGGGCCGTTCGCGCCGCCAGACGAAGGTGCTCACCCCGTGCTCGTCGCACGACTGCGGCAGCAGCGCACACGCAGGATGCACACGGGCGGCGGCCGCTGCCACGTCGAAGCCCGCCAACAGCGCTGCCCCCAGGGCACCGTCGCTCTCCACCCGTACGCTTCGTGCGCCTGGTGTGAGCTGGGCAAGCAGCGCGTGGTCGGTGTCGTCGGCGACCTCGTCGCAAGAATCGTCCTCGCCGAGGGCGATCACCGTGGGGTACTCCAGCTGCCGGGCGAAGGTGTCGGCGACCGTGCGCTGGTCGGTCGGCGCGGCGGCGAGGCCGACGTCGGCCAGGTCGTCGCCGTTGGACAGGTACGGCAGGACGAGTGCGGGGTCGACCGCGGTGGCGACCCCGGTCAGGGCCAGCGGTGCGCCCGCGGCGGCGATGACTCCGGCCATGGCCTGGGGCTCGACGGAGTCCCACAGTTCCACGACGGCCAGCCGGTACGTTCCCTCCGCTGCGAGCCGCAGCAGTTCGGGGACGAGATCCTCGCGAAGTGCGCAGCACGCGCAGTCATTCACCAGGGGTGCGTCGCCACTGCCCAGCAGGCCGTGGGCGTCGCGTACCGTCCGGCGCACCGCGCTGTCGACGGCGGACGTCAGGTCGTGGTGCAGCGCGACCGACCCGGGGACCGTACGCAGGATCTCCTCGACGGCGGCCCGGCGGGCGTCCGCGTGCAACCCGCCGACGATCGCCACCGGCAGCCGCGCCTCGTCCCGGTTCACGGCTCGCTCCGTCCGCGTCCGTAGCGCCGTTCGAAGCGCTCGACCCGTCCCGCGGTGTCCAGGACCCGCTGGGTGCCGGTGTAGAAGGGGTGGCTCGCCGAGGAGCTCTCGACGTCGATGACCGGGTAGGTGTTGCCGTCCTCCCATTCGACGGTCTTGTCGCTCGTGGCCGTGGACCGGGTGAGGAAGGCGTAGTCGGCGGCCCGGTCGCGGAAGACGACCGGGCGGTATTCGGGGTGGATTCCGGGCTTCACGGCTCTCAGCGCTCCTCACGGAAGTCGACGTGGCGGCCGACGACCGGGTCGTACTTGCGCAGCGTCAGACGGTCGGGGTTGTTACGGCGGTTCTTGCGGGTCACGTAGGTGTAGCCGGTACCAGCGGTGGACCTCAGCTTCATGATCGGGCGCAGTTCGTTACGGGCCATGGACAGCACCATACACGAGATTGGTTTTCATTTTCATTTGGCGTTAGTGTGCTGCTGCATCCACCCCAAGGAGGAACAGCCATGTCCGCCCACTGCCAACTCACCGGCCGGCAGCCCGGCTTCGGCCATCACATCTCCCGCTCGCACCGGCGCAGCAAGCGCCGTTTCGACCCCAACGTCCAGAGCAAGCGCTACTGGCTGCCGAGTGAAGGCCGGCACGTCCGGCTCGCGCTTTCCGCCAAGGGCATCAAGACGGTCGACACGATCGGCATCGAGGCCGCGGTGGCCCGCATCCGCGCCCGTGGAGGGAAGGTCTGATGGCGAAGAAGAGCAAGATCGCGAAGAACGAGCAGCGGCGCCTCATCGTGGCCCGATACGCCGCGCGCCGCGCCGCATTGAAGGCGGTCATCGCGTTCCCCGGAAGCTCCGACGAGGACCGTGCCGCCGCCCAGCGGGAACTACGCCGACATCCCCGCGACGCCAGCGCCACCCGCCTGCGCAACCGCGACTCCGTGGACGGCCGCCCCCGCGGCTACCTGCGCGCCTTCGGCCTGTCCCGCATCCGCCTACGCGAGATGGCCCACGCGGGCGAGCTCCCTGGCGTGACCAACAGCAGTTGGTGACCCGGCACGCCAGGGGCTCACAACGGGCGCGTCGGCGACGCAGCCCGCACCTGTGCCCGGTTTCGAACGCGCCTTCCGCCACTCTGAACGGGGGCGGGCGGCGGCACCGGCTCGTGGCGTTCTGCAACGAGCCGGTGGGTACGACCTACCCCGCACGCGGACGGCTTCCGCGTGCGGGACCCGGGGTTGTACCGGAAGATCAGCTGGTCGTCAGGGCGGTGTCGTCGACGACGAAGCTGGTCTGCAGCGAGGAGTCCTCCACGCCGTTGAACTTCAGGGTGACCGTCTGGCCCGCCAGCGAGGACAGGTCGAAGGTCTTCTGCGCGTAACCGGAGTTGTGGTTGAGGTTCGAGTAGGTCGCCAGGGTGGTCGAACCGGCGGTCACCGTCAGCTTGTCGTACTGGGTGCTGGTGGTGGTCTCAGCGGTGTCGATGTGCAGGTAGAAGGTGAGCGTGGCCTTGCAGCCGGCGGGGATCGTCACCGACTGGGACAGCGTGTCGGTGTGGCTGGAGCCGTAGCCGTCGAGCCAGGCGTAGTACGAGCCGCCGTGGGCCGCCTCACCGGTGTCGTTGGTGATGACGCCGCTGGTCGCACTCCAGCCGGTGTTGCCCGACTCGAAGCCCGGGTTGGCCAGCAGCTGGGAGGACGTGCAGCCACCGCCACCGGAGCCGACGGTCCAGGTGAAGGACGTCGAGCCGGAGGCGCCGGTGGAGTCCTTCGCGGTGACCGTGACCTGGTAGGTGCCCGCGGTGGACGCCGTACCGGAGATCAGGCCGGTGGAGCTGTTGATGGACAGCCCGGTCGGCAGGCCGCTCGCGCTGTAGGTGAGGGAGGCGCCGCCGCTGTCGGTGGCCTTGATCTGCAGGCTGACCGAGCTTCCGGTGGTGGTGGACTGGCTGCCCGGGTTGGTGACGGTCACCGTGTTGCCACCGGTGGAGCCGGAGGTGAAGGCGGCGGTGCCGTTCGGGGTGCCCCAGCCGGTCGGGCCGTCGTAGCCGGTGCCCGCGGTGCAGAAGTAGGACGGGGAGCAACTGCCGTTGTTGCCGCTGGTCACGTCGTACAGGTTGGAGGTGTGGGAGTACGGGTACTTCGCCGGGTAGTCGCTCGCGCCCGGGGTGCCCGCGAGGGCGTACACGGAGGCGATGATCGGCGAGCTGGCGCTGGTGCCGCCGTAGACCGCCCAGCCGGTGCCGCCGTAGGTGTCGTAGACCGCCACACCGGTGGCCGGGTCGGCGACCGCGGAGACGTCGGCCTCCATGCGCTTGGCGCAGCCGGTGTCGGTCTGCCAGCTCGGCTTCGGGTCGTAGGCGGAGCAGCCGGAGCCGGTGCCCTCGGTGGAGTTGGTGTGCCACACCGACTCGCTCCAGCCGCGGGAGTTGGAGGCGGTGGTGAGCGCGGTGCCGCCGACGGCCGTCACGTACTGGGAGGTCGCCGGGTATTCGGCGCCGTAGGCGGAGTCACCGGAGGAGACGGTGATCGCGACACCCGGGTGCTTGAAGTACGAGGTGTCGTCGCTGGTCTGGGAGGAGGACTCGGAGCCACCCCAGCTGTTGGAGACGAACTTGGCGCCGAGCGCCACGGCCTCGTTCTCGGCGGCGCCGAGGTCGGCCATGCTGGCGGAGTTGGCCTCGACCAGGATGATGCTGCAGTTCGGGCAGACCGCGCTGACCATGTCGATGTCGAGCATCTCTTCACCGGCCCAGCCGGTGTCGTTGGTCGGCAGCGAGGTGGTGGAGCCGGTCTGGCTGACCTGCTTGAAGCAGCCGTTGGCCTTGGTGCAGGACGACAGGCCGTACGTGGAGCGGTAGGTGGCCAGGTCCGACTCGGCGTTGGGGTCGTTGTAGGCGTCCACGATGCCGACCGTCATGCCCGAACCGGCCGCCGTGGGCAGGTTGTAGGCGCTGTGCAGGTTGGCCGGGGAGAGGCCGGAAGGCGCGGCAGCGGCAACCGCCGAGGCGAGCCGCTGCTTGATGTCGGTACGGCGCTGGGCGAAACAGGACGCATGACCCGGCTCGGCGGTGGCGCACAGGTGCTGGGTCGGCACCTTCTGGCCGGCCTTGCCGGTCGAGTGGTAGGTCTGCCGCTCGGGGGCGGTCAGCGCCTTGTTGTTCTGCGTGACCTTGGAGGTCTGAGGGTGGGTCGCGGCAGGCTGGGCGCCGGCCGTCGGTGCCGCGGCGAATCCTGCGACGGTGAGGGTGAGGGCGGGGAAGGCGACGGCGACGAGTCTTCGCAGACTCCGTCTCCGCCCGCTCGGGCGTGACTCACGCATGGGGAACTGCCTCCGGTTGACGTGGGGTTTCGCACTGGATGGGCAGGCCCGTGATTGCGCGTAGCGGCGGTGGAACCGCGCAGTCAGGAGCATGACACTCACAGCGCCCTGCCACGCGGGGTGAGCGTGACATGACAGGACGTGAGGAGAACGTAGACCGGAACGGGGCCTACCGGGCAGTACCGGGCCGAATTCTTTGCTTCTCCATAGAATCCGGTTGGCCCCCTCATGGGGCCGGCGCGTGCTGGCCAGGCGTTGGTCCCGGAGTTGGCCCTGGTGGGTCTCGATGGCATCTTCCGTGATGGGGCTCATTCTGCTGATCAGCCTGAACTCCCTTCCGGGCCGCACGGCAACCGCAAGCGCGCGAACGGATCTACGGCCCGACAACGCCCCTTCGCGCCCCGCCGCACACCCGCAGAGGAGCCGTGCTCTTCCAACGGCGACGGGAGTTTCGGGGCACGCACCCCCCGGGGGTGCGGAAGATGTGGCCGATGAAGAAGTTCATGATCCAGATGTAGTGAGCAGAACGCTCGATCTTCTGGCGATGGTCGGACTGAGACCACGGCACAACCGTTCCCGTACTCTTCCTCAGAGCCGCCGCGCAGGACCGGCTTCGGAGGGGGCACGGACAACCGCGAGGGAGACGGCATGGGAACCGCTGACCGGCAGAGCGCCGGGGACTGGAACCGGGTCGGCGACCCGCCCAGACCCAGAGGTGGTCGCATGGGCGAGTACGGCCACGACTACGGGTACGGGAATCCTCCTGAGTCGATACCTCACCCCGGCTACGGACCCGATGCCGGCGCGGGCCACCTTCCCCCCTCTCAGGCGACAGGCCACGGGCACGCACCAGTGACCGCCGCCGAACAGGGCTCCGGTCACGGCCCCGAAGCGGGAGCCGGCGGTCACGGACACGGCCACTCGCACGGCCACAGTCACAGCCACGGGCCCGCCGCGCCGGTCTCCCGGCACCTACGCAAGGTCATCGCGGCGATCCTGATCCCCTTCACCGCCGCGGTCGTGGTGGGACTCGTCGTACTGTGGCCGGGCGGAGCCCCGCCGCACAAGCGCACCGGTGTCGGTTTCGACCAGCAGACCCAGCAGGCGACGGTCACCAAGGTCGTCGAGGTGAGCTGCAAGTCGGTGAACGCCTCCGGCGAGACCCCCACCGGCGACACCTCCACCGCCGAGGGCAACTCGGCGCAGCAAGAGGCGAACGGCACCTGCCACAAGGCCACGATCCGGATCGACACCGGCAAGGACAAGGGCCGTACCTTCACCGAGATCGTGCAGCCCGACCAGGCACGGCAACTGCACCAGGGCGAGAAGGTCGTCACCGCCTACGAACCCTCCGCGCCCAAGGACCTGCAGTACTCCGTCACCGACGTCAACCGCCGCTTCCCGATGGGCCTGCTGGCAGGCATCTTCGCGCTCGCCGTCGTGGTCGTCGGCCGACTGCGCGGCGTCATGGCACTGGTCGCGCTGGCCATAAGCTTCCTGGTGCTGAACTTCTTCATCCTGCCGGCCGTCCTGCAGGGCTCGAACCCGCTGCTGGTCGCGGTGGTCGGGTCGAGCGCGATCATGCTGATCGCCCTGTACATGTGCCACGGCCTGTCGGCTCGCACCTCGGTGGCCGTGCTCGGCACCCTGCTCTCACTGGCGCTGATCGGCCTCCTGGGCTCGGTGTTCATCGGCTGGGCCGCCCTCACCGGCAACACCGACGACCAAACCGGCCTGATCCACGGCCTGTACCCGAAGCTCGACATGAGCGGCCTGCTGCTCGCCGGCGTCATCATCGGCTCCCTCGGCGTGCTCGACGACGTCACCGTGACCCAGACGTCGGCCGTCTGGGAACTGCACGACGCCAACCCCACGATGGGCTGGCGCGGACTGTACCGGGCTGGCATCCGCATCGGCCGCGACCACATCGCCTCCGTCGTCAACACCCTCGTCCTCGCCTACGCCGGGGCCGCACTGCCCCTCCTGCTCCTCTTCTCCATCGCCCAGAGCGGCGTGACCACGGTCGCCAACAGCGAGCTGGTCGCCGAAGAGATCGTGCGCACACTGGTGGGCTCGATCGGCCTGGTGGCCTCGGTGCCGGTCACCACGCTCCTCGCCGCCCTGGTCGTCTCGGCAGACCGGCCCGGTCCGCAGACGGACACGGCCGCAGCGGGCGCGTCGGCTACTGGCCGAGCACCTGTCAGTAAGGGCGGACGTCGACGGAAGCGTTAAGACCGTGTCCTACGTGGTGAGACGGAGGAGGACCTGCTCACCCTCGACTTCTCCGACTTCGTCCTGCTGTGCCGTGACGACCTCCAAGACGACATCGTCGCCCTGGCCACCTGGTGCACGGTCAAGACCCGTGGAGCCCCGAAGACGCAGTACCGGCACCTGGCAGCCTGCCGTTCACCGGTCACCTACCCGATCAAGCTCCCCGACATGATGCGGACCCCGCTGCCGCCGCACCCCGCCGCAGCCCGCCGGCATCCCGCCGCTTCACACGGCCGGGGCTTCCTCGAAGTGGCTCGGTCTGCCGTCCTGCACAATCAGGCGGCCCCTGGGGGCGGCTTGCTGGTGGGGCAGGAGGGTCCACGTGCCGTCCCCACGGTGGAGGGCCGTCGAGTGCCAGGGGGTCGTCCAGGCGTCCGGCGCGTCGAGGAGGCGGATGCCGAATTTCGGGGCGCCGGTGGGCTGGGGGTGGATGGAGAGGCGTACGGCACGGGGGTGGTGTTCGGCGATCAGGGTGCCCCAGGCGCGGCTGCGCTGGATGACGCCGTACGCCCGTTGTCTGCATGCGCGTTGGAGGGCGGAGCGGGTGCCGGTCCAGTCGGCGGTGTCCTCGACGAGGAAGCGGGTGATGCCCCGGTAGAGGGCGAGGGCATGGTCGTCGCCGCGGACCTCGGCGCGAAGGGCCTCCAGGGTGGGGGCGTAGCGCGCATGGATGTGGGTCCGTTTCGTGTCGTGCGGGAGATCGCCGAGGACGTCGCGCAGGTCGAAGACGGACAGTCTGTCCAGTCCCATCCGGTCTATCTGTATGCGTAGGTCGTCGGCGTAGGCGTCGATGTGCTCGTCGGGAACGCCGATGAGGTCGCCGAAGACGTGGCCGTCGGAACAGATGATCACGCGGGCACCGGGTGGGTAGACCCGTTCGATCGTGGTGCACAGGGTGTTCAGGAAGGCCAGGGAGAGGCGTTCACCCTCGTCAGGGAGGTGACCGAGGACTTTGGCCGGGTTGGGGGACTTGCACGGGAAGCCGGGCAGAGTGAAGACGACAGGGGCGCCGTCGCGGATGAAGCGGGCGATGCGGCGGACCTGATGAGGGAACGCTTCCACAGGGGCGGGAAGAGGAGCGTGGTCGCGATCGGTCGTGCGGTGGTGGGGCAGGAGCATGTTCAGGATCTCCTTGCCGATGCGGGTGGGGAGGGCGTCCGACGCGACCGTCAGTGGCATGTCGTTTCTCCGTGAGGACCAGGCAGTACGAGGGCACGTCGGCATGGCGCCGTGGCGGGACAGGCAAGCCAGGCGCCGATGCTCGGTGTGTGGGTGGGTCAGCTGGGGCCGGGTCGACTGGTGGGGCGGGACCCGGTCAGTGATACGTCGCTGTCAGAGGCGGCGGTCGTAGTCGGCGGGCAGGTGGTTGGTGCCGCGGCCGAGCACGGCCGGGATCCACTCGATGTCCTCGTCTCTGATGGCCAGGTGCAGGCCGGGCAGCCGGGTGAGCAGGGTGCCGAGGGCGATCTGGAGTTCGGTGCGGGCGAGGGCGGCGCCGGGGCAGAAGTGGATGCCGTGGCCGAAGGCGAGGTGGGGGTTGGGGCTGCGGTCGAAGTCCAGGGTGTCCGGGTCGGGGAAGCGGCGCGCGTCGCGGTTGGCGGCGCACAGGGAGACGATCACGGAGTCGCCGGCCGGTACCTTCGTGCCGTGCAGGTCGCTGTCCTGGTCGAAGAAGCGCCAGGTGGTGAGTTCGAAGGCGCTGTCGTAGCGCAGGAGTTCCTCGACGGCGCGGGGCAGCAGGCCGGGGTCGTCGCGCAGGCGGGCCAGCTGGTCGGGGTGGCGAAGCAGGGCGATCAGGGCGGTGGTGATCTGGTTGGTGACAGGCTCCTGGCCCGCGACGAGCAGCTGGAAGATCATCGAGTCCAGCTCTTCCTGGGAGAGTTCGCGGCGGTCACGGGCCACGACGAGGCGGCTGAGCAGGTCGTCGTCCCAGTGGTCGCGCTTGTGGGCGACGACGTCGGCGATGTAGCTCTGCAGGCCGTGCAGGCGGGCCTCGTAGAGGGGGCGGCCGGGGTCTGTGGGGCCGACCGGCTGGACGACCTTGCCCCAGTCCCTGTCGAAGCGGGCCGCGAGCTCCTGCGGGAGGCCGATGACTTCGGCGAGGACCTGGAAGGGGAAGTGGGCGGCGAAGCCGGTGACGAGGTCAGCGGGGCCCTGCTCCGGCAGTGCGTCGACGAGGGAGTCAGCCAGTTCCTGGAAGCGCGGGCGGAGCTGCTCGATGCGCCGCGGGGTGAAGGCGTCGGTGACGAAGCGGCGCATCCGGGTGTGCTGGGGCGGGTCCTGGTGGAGGAGGTGGACCTGGAGCTGGGAGTGCTGTGGCTCGGGCATGATCGAGGCTCGGGCCCGCCAGCGGTCGTTGCCGCGGTCGTGGTTCTTGCCCAGGCGCTCGTCGTTCAGCGCGGAGTACGCGGCCTCGTAGCCGGTGACGAGCCAGGCTTGGACGCCGCTGGGGAAAAGGACGCGGTGGACCGGACCGGCCTCGCGCATCTGCTCGTACAGAGGGTAGGGGTTGGCCTTGTAGGGGCAGCCCATCAGCGGGACCGGGTCGGGCAGGACGTCCGCATCGGTGGCGGGTATCGGTTCCTGGAGAGTCATGGAAAGGCTCCTCAAAGGGCGAGTTCGGGCTGGTAGTGGTCCAGCCACAGGGCGAGGTCGACGACGCGTTCGAGGCGCAGGCGCTGTCCCCACTCCAGCCGGTCGGGCGGGGTGTCGAGGCAGGGCTTGATGCGGGTCTCGTCGGCCAGGGCACGGACCTGTTCGCTGGCGAGCGCGTCGCGGGCCATCTGCTGCAGGCCGCGGTTGTAGTCGGGGTGGTGGGTGGCCGGGTAGTGGTTCTTGGGGCGGTGCAGCACCGAGTCCGGAGCCAGGCCGGCACCCATCGCGCGCAGCAGGCTCTTCTCCCGTCCGTCGAAGCTCTTCAGCGCCCACGCAGTGGTGAAGGCGTACTCGACGAGCCGGTGGTCGCAGTACGGGACGCGGACCTCCAGGCCCTGCGCCATGCTGAGGCGGTCCTTGCGGTGCAGGAGCTGGCGCAGCCAGCGGGTCAGGGACAGGTGCTGCATCTCGCGCTGTCGGTGTTCGGCGGGGCTCTCGCCGTCCGTGTGCGGTACGGCGGCCAGGGCGGTGCGGTAGGTGTCGTCGCGGAACTCGGCGATGCGGAGGTCGAGTTCTGGGTTCAGGGGCATGGCGGCCTCGTCGCCCGTCACCAGCAACCATGGGAAGGTTTCCGCTGCCAGGGCCTTCGGATTGTGGAACCAGGGGTAACCACCGAAGACCTCGTCGGCCGCCTCGCCGGAGAGGGCGACGGTGGAGTGCCGACGGATCTCGCCGAACAGCAGGTACAGCGACGTGTCCATGTCGCCGACACCGATGGGTGAGTCGCGGGCCACGACGACGGCCTTGCGGTGCTCCGGGTCGAGCAGGGCGCGCGGGTCGAGGACGACGGTGCTGTGGTCGGTGCCGATGAAGGCCCCGGCTTCGGTGGCGTAGGGCGTGTCGTGGCCGGTGCGCAGGACGTCGCCGGTGAACTGTTCCGCCTGGTCGCTGTAGTCCACGGCGTAGGAGCGAATCCGGGCGTCCGGGCCTTCGCGCCGGCGCAGTTCGTCGGCGAGCAGGGCGGTCAGGACGGTGGAGTCGATGCCACCGGAGAGCAGGCTGCACAGCGGGACGTCCGCTTCGAGCTGGCTGCGGGCCGCGGCACCGACCAGGGCTCGGGTCCGCTCGATGGCAGTGTCCTGGTCGTCGGTGTGGTCGGTGGCCTCCAGTTGCCAGTAGCGGCGTTCGCGGATGCCGGCCCGGTCCAGGACGAGCACGCCGCCGGGCTCGACTTCCCTGACTCCGGACCAGACGGTCGGGCCGGTGTTGAACAGAAGGCTGTACGCCTCCCGCAGCCCGTCCGCGTCCACCCGCGGCCGGATCTCCGGATGGGCGAACAGCGCCTTGGGCTCGGAGGCGAAGGCGAGGCCGCCGTCGACAGTGGCCCAGAACAGGGGCTTCACCCCGAGCCGGTCGCGGGCCAGGAGCAGGCGCTGGGCGCGTTCGTCCCAGACGGCGAAGGCGAACATGCCCTCCAGGTGCTCGGCCACCGCCTCCCCCCACTCGGCGTACGCCCGCAGCACCACCTCGGTGTCACTGCGCGTGCGGAACACGTGCCCGCGGGCGCGCAGTTGGGTGCGCAGTTCGTGGTGGTTGTAGACCTCGCCGCTGTAGGTGAGGACGAGGTCCGGCCGGTCGGGCCGGTCGGTCATGGGCTGTACGCCGCCTTCGAGGTCGATGACGGCCAGGCGTCGGTGGCCGATCGCGGCCCGCTCGCCGAGCCAGACGCCTCCGGCGTCGGGTCCGCGTGGGGTGAGGGTGGCGGTCATGGCCTCGATGACCGGGGCCTGGGTGCGGGCGTCGCTGTGGAAGGACGCCCAGCCGGTGATTCCGCACATGGGGAGGACTCCTGGGTCAGGAATGGTGGGCGGCGGGAGCGTCGCCGGTGGACATCTCTTGCTCGAACGCCGGCCTGCGTCCCGGCAGTGCGAGCAGGGGTACCGCGAGACAGGCGGCGGTTGCCGCCAGGGTCAGCCCGGCCGTCACGCCGTCAGCCCCTGCGGCCAGGCCCCAGGCGGCGGTGGCCAGGGCCGGGCCGAGGGTGAAGCCAAGGCTGCGGGCCAGCTGTACGGAGGAGCCCACGGTCGCCGTGCGGTCCGGTGGGGCGGCTCCCATGACCAGGGCCTGGGTCGGGCCGCCGTTCAGACCCATGCCGAGGCCGGCCAGCGCCAGCCGCCAGGCCACACCCACCGGTGACCAGTCACCCCCCAGCGGAACGAGGAGGAGCAGACCGGCGGCGGTGAGGGCGGCACCGATGACCGCCACCGGCCGAGCCCCGCACCGGTCGGCGAGACGACCGCCAACCGGACCAGCCAGCCCCATGCCGAGCGGGAAGGCCAGCACGGTCAGACCGGTCGTGGTGGCGCTGACGCCGTCATCGCGCTGGAGGTGCAGGGCGACGACGTAGTGCACCGTCGCGAAAGCGGCCGCCAGCGCGAGCACCGCCGTATGCGCACGGATCAGCCCCGTCGCCCGCAGTACGCCGACCACCGGACGGCCGCCCGGCCCCCGCAGCCACCACCACAACGGCGGTACGGCGGCAAGCGCGAGCACCAGCGCCCCCGGGCTTCCCGGCGCCAGGGTCAGCGCCAGCAGCAGGGCGGCCACGCCGGAACCCACCAGCACGGCATCCGCCGCCGACCGCCGGTCGGGCAGGCGCAGGCCCCCGTCCCTCGGCATCGCCCTCCACGCCACGGCGAGGGCCAGCAGGCAGAAGGGGATCTTGACCAGGAAGACGGCGCGCCAGCCCAGGTGGTCCAGCAGCAGTCCGCCCACCGCCGGACCGGTCACGGCACCCAGTGGGCCCAGCGTCGCGGGCACGCTCATGGCCCGCCCACGCAGTTCCGGCCGTACCGAACGCAGGGCGAGAACCGGCATCAGCACGAAGAGCACGGCCCCGAACGCACCCTGGGCGAGGCGGGCGGCGATCAGCCAGGACGCCCAGGGTGCGGCGGCCGCCAGCGCGCTGCACAGGGCGAAGCCCGCGGCCGCGACCAGCAGGGCGGAGCGCATCCCGACCCCGTCCAGCCACCGGCCGACAGGTAACAGCAGTGCGACCACGGGCAGTTGATAACCCAGGACCGCCCACTGAGCGGTCGCGGCCGAGACGTGCAGACCTTCGGCGATGTCCGCCAGGGCCACGTTGACGATGTTCATGTCGAGCATCGCCACGAACGACAGCAGGCCGGCCACCGCGACGAGCAGCCAGCGGTCCTCGCCGCCGACGGGTATGTGGCCGGGCTGTTGAGAACCGGGACTGTGGCCTGTCACCGTTGCCGCCCCTCACGCTCGTGGATGGGCTGCCGGACGGCAGCCTCGTCCCACAAGTCGGGAGGGATCGCACACGAGTTCCCGAGCGCGTCCAGAAAACTTGGCGGGCAGGCTGAAACTGCCCGCGCCGATCAGTCGCGGCGGCCACCGCGGGCCGGCCTCCCCGACACGGCCGACCCCACCAGCAGGTACAGCAGCGCGCAGAGGATCAGTCCGGCGGCACAGCCGACAGCCGCGCCGAACGCTCCGTCGACGACGGCTCCCAGCCAGCCGTACCCGGCTACGAGAACGGCCACGGTGGCCGCGAGCAACGGCCAGGCTCCCCCGTTGATCCGTACCCAGCCGGTCCGGATCATCCTTGGCTCAGGATCCCAAGGCCATACCGTGTGGGAACCGCCGTGCACGCCCTGCCGAAGCCGCGTCATCCGACCGCCCTCCCCCACCGCGCTGAACACGCCCGCCGCCCGATGCGTTGCCGCCGAGGGTTCCTTCCCTCCCTCCGGACATCGAATCAGCATGCCTACGGCGGAACTCCACGCTCCGCTCAGCCGACTACTGAGGCAACGGCGTCGGCCTGAACGACCGCATTCAGGCATCAGTACGCCACACCGAAGTCCCCGTCCGCTTTCAGGAGTTGCGCCATGGAGCAGAGGAAGTACAACGTCACGGGAATGAGCTGCGAGCACTGCGCGGCGAGCATCAGGGAAGAGGTGTGCGAGGTACCCGGGGTGAGCGAGGTCGTGGTCGACCTCGCCGCCAACGCCGTCACCGTGCACGGCACGGACCTTGACGACGAGCGGCTGCGCGCGGCGATCACCGAGGCGGGATACGGCATCGACGACTCGATCGCCGCCTGATCCGGGCAGACGGCCGAGCGGGCAGGATGCGACCGGCGTCCTGCCCCAGCCCGTTCATCCCCGGCTGGGTGTCTCCAGCGGCACGGCCGTCGGTGCCTCGTCCGCCGGCGTCCGGTGGTCGAAGGCGATGAGCGGATCACCGGTCAGAGGATGGTCGACCACCGCCGCTCGCACCCCGAACACCTCCGCCATCAGCGCGGGCGTGAGGACTTCCCGCGGCGGGCCGGAGGCGACGACCGCTCCATCGTGCAGGACGTGGAGACGGTCACATACGGAGGCCGCGGCGTTCAGGTCGTGCAGCGACACCAGGGTCGTACGGCGCTGGGCGCGCAGGAGCGCGAGCAGGTCGACCTGGTGGCGGATGTCGAGGTGGTTGGTCGGTTCGTCCAGCACCAGGACGTCCGGGTTTTGTGTGAACGCCCGTGCCAGCAGCACGCGTTGGCGTTCACCGCCGGACAGGGCTGTGAAGCGGCGTCCGGCCTGCTCCGCCATGCCGACGTCGGTGAGCGCCTGCGCGACGATGTCCCGGTCGGCGGCGTCCTCCCCGGCGAAGGCCCGCTTGTAGGGGGTTCGACCCATGGCGACGACCTCGCGCACGGTCAGCTCGAAGTCGCTCCCGCGCTCCTGCGGCAGGGCGGCCACGTGTCGTGCCGACCGGAGCGGAGTCATCTCGCGCAGGTCGGTGCCGGCGAGCAGGACTCGCCCGGCGGTGGGCTTCAGGTGCCGGTATACGGTGCGCAGGAGCGTGGACTTGCCGCTGCCGTTCGGGCCGACCAAACCGGTGATCTCGCCCTCGGCCGCGACGAGATGGGCGCCCGCGACGACCCTACGGCCCGCGTAGGCGACGGACAGGTCCTCGATGTCGATCCTCAACTGCCGCTCCCCAGACGCCGGTCCAGCAGGTACAGCAGGGCCGGAGCCCCCAGCAGCGAGGTGACCACGCCGACCGGCAGCTCCTGCGTGTCCATCGCCGTACGGCACACGATGTCGACCACCACCAGGAGCAGGGCCCCGAACAACGCGGAGACCGGCAGCAGGCGTCGGTGATCGCCGCCCACGACCAGACGACAGACATGCGGCACCATCAACGCGACGAACGCGATCGCGCCGGAGACCGCCACCAGGACACCGGTCAGCACACTGGTCACGGTGAACAGCTCGCGGCGCAGCCGGGTGACGTCGATGCCGAGTCCGGCGGCCGTCTCATCGCCCATCAGCAGGGCGTTCAGGCCCCGGGCGCGGGCCTGGAGCCACAGCAGGGCGGCGGGTACGGCGACGGCGGGCACCGCGAGCAGGTCCCACGTCGCTCCGCTGAGGCTGCCCATGAGCCAGAACAGGACGCTGTGGGTCTGCTGCTCGTCCCCGGCCTGCAACACCAGGTAGCTGGTGAACCCGGACAGGAACTGGCCGATGGCGACCCCGGCCAGCACCAGCCGCAGCGGCGCGAACCCGCCACCGCGCCGGGCCACCGCCCACACCAGCGCGAACGTCGCCAGTGCGCCGGCAAAAGCCGCCCCGGACAGTCCCAGTCCCAGTGCCCCGCCCGCGCCGAGGCCGAGGACGATCGCGGCGACCGCGCCGAGGGAGGCGCCGTTGGAGATGCCCAGCAGGTAGGGGTCGGCCAGCGGGTTGCGCACCAGCGCCTGGACGGCCGTACCGACGACACTGAGTCCCGCGCCGACGAGAGCGGCGAGCAGGGCGCGCGGCACCCGCAGTTGCCAGACGATGAGGTCGTCCGTGCCGGGGCGCGGCGCCTCACCGGAGAGCCGCCGCCGCACCACACTCCATACCTCGCCGGGCGGGATCGACGTCGAGCCCCAGGCCACGGCCGCCGTCAGCGCGGCCAGCAGCACCACGGCCAGAACCACCGCCAACGGACCGGCGGGCAGGCTGCCGCGCTCCTCCGCAGCCGCGGCTTTCCGGCGCACCAGGGTGAAGCCCACGATCAGGCGACCTTGCCCGGGTAGAGGAGCTTGGCGATGGCCTCGATCGTGTCGGCGTTCTCGACTCCCGCGATGGTGGTCTGCTCGGAGCCGACGCGCAGGAAGTGACCCTCCTTGACCGCCTTCAGCCCCTTGGTGGCCGGGTTCGACTTCAGCCACTGCTCGGCCTCGTCGAACGCCTTCTTGTTCGCCGGCTCGCTGCCCCGGTTGCGGACGCCGAGCTGGATCCAGTCGGGGTTCTTGGCGATGACGTCCTCCCAGCCGACCTGCTTGTAGTCGCCGTCGCAGTCGGCGAAGACGTTGCGGGCACCGGCCAGGGTGATCACCGCGTTGGCGATCTGGCGGTTGCAGGGGACGGAGGGCTGCTTCGTACCGGCGTCGTAGTCGAAGAAGAAGTAGGTCGGCCGGTTGCTCTCCGCCGTACCGGCGACCGCCTTCTGGACCGCGCCCACCTTCTCCTCCATCCCGGCGACGAGTTTCTGCGCCTGCGCACTGGTGCCGGTGACCGCGCCGAGGGAGGTGATGTCGGCCTCGACGGCGGACAGATCGGTCACCGGGGTCTTGCTCTGGGCAGCACAGGCGGTGGACTTCAGGTAGATGTGCTTGATCCCAGCCGCCCTGAACTCCTCCGCCGTCGGTGCGTCACCCATGCCTCCGCCCCCCATGCTCCCCATGGAGGCGAAGGTGTCGATGTAAAGGTCGGCGCCGGAACCGAGCAGCTTCTCCTTCGGGATCACCGTCTCGCTGAGCACCTTGACCTTCCGCGCCTGTGGGTCGAGCGCGCCGGGCAGCGTGCCCTTGCCGGGCGGGAAACCCGTGCCGATCACCTGGTCGCCGGCGCCGAGGCGCAGCAGCAGCTCCAGACTGGAGGCGTTGCTGGTGACGATTCTCTTCGGCGCGCTGGAGAAGGTGGTCCTGGCGCCCGTGCAGTCCGTGACGGACACCGGGTAGCCGCCGGAAGCCGCCTTCCCTGCTTGCCCCGCGTTCCCGTCCGCCGTGCCCTTTCCCCCGCCGCCGCAGCCCGCCACCAGCAGGCCGCCCAGTACGACGGCCGCGGTACCGCCCCACACACGAGAACGCATCGAACAACTCCCGGATCCACTCGGTACACGGGCGAGCTTTCGTCACCCGCTCCAGTAGTCGGAGCAAAGGTGCCTTGAGTTCCCGGCCAGTTGGCGATCCGGCTCAGGTGAACCGCTCCCGGTGCTCCAGCGGCGGCGAGGGTGCCGGCGCCGTTCTTCCAGCCGGCACCGGCACCCTCCCGGCAGTCAGGCCGCCGGCGCGGCAGCCTCGGCCGCCTCGTCCAGCAGGTCCATCAGCGTTACGCGGGCGCGGGCCACGCGGGAGCGGACCGTACCGATCGGGCAGTCGCTCACCTCGGCGGCCTCCGCATAGGGCAGGCCGAGCAGCTGCGTGAGGATGAACGCCTCCCGGCGGTCGTCGGGCAGAGCGGCCAGCAGATCGAGCAGGGCGATGCCGTCGTCGAAGCCGGGCAGGTCGCGGGGCTGGGCCAGTTCGGCGGCCAGCTGCCAGTCCGGTACGTCGGCCAGGCGTGGCCGGGCGGCGGCGTACCGGTAGCTGTCGATCACCGCGCGGCGGGCGATGGACAACAGCCAGGCCCGCGCCGAGGAACGCCCCTCGAAGCGGTGCAGGCTGCCGAGCGCCCGCAGGAACGTGTCCTGCGCCAGATCGTCCACCGCCTGGGGATCGCCGCACAGATGGGCCACGTACCGCTGAACGTCCCGGTGCAGGGCGCCCACGAACTGCTCGACCGCCTCCGCGTCACCGCCCCGGGCGGCCAGCGCCCAAGCGGTGATCGACTCGTCGAGCGCTGCCGGGGTGTCACTCCGGGAGCGCGAGGTGGGCAGGGCAGAGGTATTCACCTGGTGTCCTTCTCGGGTCAACCGTGATCCGGACCAGGGCGCGCCACAGCGCGCGGTCCGGTGAAAGTGGGAGAGACGGCCCTACGGCGTCACTGTGGCGCTACGGCGCCTGTGCGGTCGTACGGCCGTGGCCCGAGGCGCGACCGGGCAGCCGGGCAGCCTCGGGAAACCAGCTGTCTTCAGACGACAGCCGTCCCCACCGGCGGACCCCGAGACGTGATCGCGTGGACGAGGAGGAGAAGACGCGGCGCGCGGTCCGAGCGGCAGCGCCGCACCCGGACGCGTGGGCGGTCAGGGGTGACCGGCAGGGCGAGCAGCAGCCGCAGCGGGGCTGCCAGCCATCCGGCGGCGGCCCGCAGGATGCGGAAGGCGGCCTTCTCCCCGTACGCCAGCCACAGGCCGCACAGCACCGCGGCGAGCAGGTGGGCGGCGAGCATGCCGAACGACGACGAACCACCGTTCACGGAGTGCCCCATGTGGTCCATGGGGCCCATTCCCGTGTGGCGCATAGGCATGGCGCCCATGTCCATGGAGCCCATCGGCATCGAGCCCATGCCCATGGAGCTGTCCATGGAGCCCATGCCGCTCATGTCCACGGCGGCCGAGCCGTCGGACGTGCCGGACGTCGACTGGGCGTAGGAGAACGCCTCGTGGAGCACCGTCTGGGCGGCGACCACGATCGTCACGATGAACGGCAGCCCGCGCTCACGCCCCGCCAGACACCAGCCCACGGCACCGGTCACGGCCCCGCCGGCGGCCAACGCCCACGCGGGCACATCGCTGCCGGACATCAGGACGTGGCCGAGGGCAGCGAGCAGCACGCACATGGCCGCGAACACCGCGGCCCGTATCGCGCGAGCACACCACCCTGCTGTCATGGCGCCTCATCCTCGCATCCGGGCTTCGGTCGTCATGCGTGGGTACGGACATCCACGGGGGACCGTACTCAATACGCAGGATGTGATCCAGCCCACGACAACAGGCTGGAACTCGACGACACTCTGACCCGACGTCTAGAAGAGGACGCCTCCGCCACGAGGGTCGGCGATCACCGGCCGCCGCCGCTCGGGCGGATCACGACCGCGATCGTCTCGGCCGGCGCGCTGTGCTCGAAGTGCAGCGTGAACGGTACGAGGTCACCCGCCTGCCAGCCGGCCCCTGCCCGCAGCGTCACGTCCACCCCGCGCGGCGACATGGACAGCACGCCGCCCGCGGGGACGCCGGCCGAGGTCACGTCGACCTTGTACGCGGCCCGGTCGCCCAGCATGCGGTGCCCGCTGAGGGTGATCCGGCCGTGCGTGGCGGTGGACGTCACGTTCACCAGCCGGTCGTCCGCGCCACCGGCGTTGGCGATGTCGAAGAGCGCCGCGGTGTCCGTGCTGTCCCCGTACGGCAGGAGGACCCGCCCGTTCGAGACGGTGATCCGGGACGGGCTGCCCGCCTTCCCGGCCCCCGCCCAGGTGGTCAGCCCGCCCAGGGCGAGGCTGCACGCGGCCACGGGAGCGAGCGCGGCGAGGAGGGTGTCGGTCAGTCGGCGGCGCGTGGGTCGCCAGAGATTCGGCTCGGTCATCGGGTGCGCCTCCGGGCGGGAGCGGGCGAGGGCTGCCAGGCGCGCAGCCGCAGGCTGTTGCCCACGACCAGCAGCGAACTCACCGACATCGCCGCGGCGGCGAGCATCGGATCGAGCAGGCCGACCATGGCGAGCGGCACGGTCACGACGTTGTAGCCGAAGGCCCAGACGAGGTTGGCCCGGATCGTGCCCAGCGTGCGCCGGGCGAGCCGGACCGCGTCCGCCAACGCCTCGATGTCCCCGCGTACCAACGTCACGTCGGCCGCCCCGATGGCCACGTCCGTGCCGCTGCCCATGGCGATGCCCAGGTCGGCGCCGGCCAGGGCGGCGGCGTCGTTCACTCCGTCGCCGACGACCGCGACGCGGTTGCCCTGCTCCTGCAGGTCCCGTACGAGGGCGGCCTTGGCCTCGGGGGTGCAGCGGGCGTGCACCTCGTCGATGCCCAGGGCTGCGGCCACGGCCTGCGCGGGTGCCTCGCGGTCACCGGTGGCGAGCACCGGCCGTACGCCGAGGCGCCGCAGCCGGTCCACGGCCCGGTAGCTGCCGGGCCGTACCACGTCCCCGACCTCGATCAGGGCCTCGGCCACACCGTCCACCCGGACCAGGACGGGAGTGTGGGCGGCGGCCTCGGCCACCCGCAGCGCGTCTGCCAGGGCGGTGGGCAACTCGCCGTCCGCGGCGAGGACTTCCACCAGCCGGCCCTCGACCAGGCCGCGCACGCCCCGCCCCGGCACGGCGGCGAACTCACCCACGTCCGGCAGCGGCCCCTCGGGGAGTTCCCGCCGGGCGTAGGAAGCGACCGCCCGGCCCAGGGGATGCTCCGAGCCGTGCTCCACGGCCCCGGCCAGCCGCAGCACCCCCTCCTTGCCCGGTCCGTCGGGTACGACCGTGACGCGGGCGACGGTCATGTGGCCGGAGGTGAGCGTGCCGGTCTTGTCCAGGACGACCGTGTCGATGTGCTGGAGCCCCTCCAGTGCCTCGGGTCCGCTGACGAGGACGCCCAGTTGGGCACCACGGCCGGTCGCGGCCATCAGCGCGGTCGGCGTGGCCAGGCCGAGCGCGCAAGGGCAGGCCACGCCGAGCACGGCCACGCACGAGGTGACGGCGGCCTGCAGGTCGGCCCCGGCGCCGAGCCAGAAGCCGAGACAGGTGACGGCCAGTGTCAGCACGACGGGGACGAAGACGCCTGCCACCGTGTCGGCCAGCCGCTGCGCCCGCGCCTTGCCTGCCTGGGCCTCGGTCACCAGCCGGGTGATCCGGGCGAGCTGTGTGTCGGCGCCGACGGCCGTGGCTTTCACCAGCAGCAGCCCGCCGGCGTTGACGGCACCGCCGACCACCGCCGAACCCGGCCCGACCTCGACGGGTTCGCTCTCGCCGGTGACCAGGGACAGATCGACGGCTGAACTGCCTTCCACAACCTGCCCGTCGGTGGCCACGCGCTCCCCCGGCCGCACCACGAAATCCTGCCCCACCCTCAACCACTCGACTGGAACAAGCTGTTCGCTGTTGCCGTCACGGATCGTCACTTCTCTGGTGGCAAGTTGGGCCAGCGACCTGAGTGCCGCCCCGGTCCCACGCCGGGCCCGCCCCTCCAGGAAACGCCCCGCCAACACGAACAGAGGTACGCCGACAGCCGCTTCCAGATAGAGGTGCGCCGCGCCGTCCGAAGCCGAGGGCACCAGAGTGAACGGCATCCGCATGCCGGGCTCTCCCGCACCGCCGAGGAAGAGCGCGTACGCAGACCAGGAGAAGGACGCCACCACACCTAGCGACACCAGGGTGTCCATGGTCGCCGCCGCATGCCGAAGCCCACGCGCCGCACGCACGTGGAAGGGCAACGCGCCCCACACGGCGACCGGCGCGGCCAGCGCGAAGCAGAGCCACTGCCAGTTGCGGAACTGCAGCGCGGGCACCATCGACAGCACGAGCACGGGCACCGCGAGCAGCGCGGTGATCACCAGCCGGCCCCGCTCCTGGCGAGCATCCTCGGACTCGCCCCCGTCCGTGGCCTCGCGCGTCTCGGGCTGTTCGGGTGTTTCGGGCAGGGCAGCCGTGTAGCCGGCCTGCTCGACGGCGGCGACGAGTTCCTCGGGGTTGATCCCGGGCGGGTGGTTCACACGCGCCCGTCCAGTGGCCAGATTGACGGTCGCCGTGACCCCGTCCAGCTTGCCGAGCTTCTTCTCGACGCGCCTCACACAGGCCGCGCAGGTCATGCCACCGACGGTCAGGTCGGTCGTCACCAGGTCCACGGCCACCGGTTCCCCGCCCATCAGTGGCCACCCCCGTGCATGTCCCCCATGTCGTCCGTGCCGCCGCCCCCGCCGGGGCCACCGTCCCCCCGGCTCGTGCCGGTGCCGTGCATGCCGGGCGCGACGGGTCCTGCGGCGGCACCGACGGCGTACAACACCGTGAACACCAGCGCCAGCAGGAGAAGGAATCCGCACAGGGCGGGCGGAGGAACCAGCTTCCGCGACACCGCACCCGCGCCGGAGGAAGAGGATTGCCGGGACTCATCCATAAAAGGCGTCTCCAGATCACGTCGTACGGCGTCGGTCGGATCGCGCCGTACTGCATCAGGAGTCGGAGCCGCCGGGGGGCGAGTTCCGGAGCAACATTGTGGTCCGCGTCACGTGAGGGACAACTGTGCCGGGGGTCGCGGCGACGGAACGGTGCCCTGCCGACGGCTACCGTCAGCAGGGCAGGTTGCGCTACTCCGCCTGGGACCCGGCGGAACGGCCGCGCACGACGGCAAAGCCCGCCGCTGCCAGGCCCAGCACGCCGACGACCAGCCCGGCGATGCCGAGACCGCGGGCGGTCGAGTCGCCGGCCGATGCGGTCGGCTTGGCACTCTCGGAACCCTTCGAACTCGCCGTCGAAGCGGTCGAGGTGCCACCACCGTCCTCCGCGCCCTTGGCGGTGAGCTTGAGTACGGGTGCCGGGTTCTCCGGCTCCTGGCCGCCCTGTGCCTCCTCGATCCAGCGGACGATCTTGCCGTCGGAGTACGTCTGCAGGGTCTTGAAGGCCAGCTGGCCGGTGTCGTCGGGCAGCTGGCCGAAGGCGACGTCGAAGTCCTCGTACTGGCCCGGCGCGATCTTCCCGCCGGTGAAGGTGATCTCGGAGGCGGCGTCGGTGATGGTGCCGTCGTCGGTCTTGACGGGCGTCTTGAGCTTGGTGTTGGTGACCTGGGCGGACCAGCCGTCCTGCGGATGGACCAGGACGCCAAGGACGGGGTGGTCGGTGGGCAGGAAGACCTGGACCTTGGTGGTGGAGGCGTTGTCCTCCTCGTTGGGGACACGGAAAGTCAGCACGCCGTCCGTGGCGCCCTTGGCGTAGCTCTCGGGGTGGACGGTGACGTGCGCGGAGGCGACGCCTGCCGCAGCGAGGAGTCCGGCGGCGGTCAGGGCGGTCACGGCGCCCGCGCGGCGCAGGGAGGTGCGGGTCCTGGACATGAGGTGAGGGATCTCCGTACGGAAGAAGGGATGTCGGGTTCAGATCGCGTACGAAATCTCCATCGGCGGCCCCCGCCGGTGAACGGCGTACCTCAGCCGTACCTGCCGCAACACCCACGGCTCGCCGGCGGCCCTACGCACAAGCCCCGGCCCGGCCGGTGCGCGCCACGCCCCGCCGGCCACCTGCCACCAGGCGGCAAGGCCCGGCACCAACGCGACCGCCCACCGCAGCAGCGACCACAGTGCCGCCTCACCGCGCCGCAGCCACCAGGTCAGCAGCAGGGCCGCCCCGACGTGGGCGGCGGTGGCATGCGGTGTCAGCGCATGGGGCGCTTGGACCATCCGCATGCCGTGCATGACCATCGAGGCGTGTTGGGGCTCGACGGCGTGGAAGACAAGGTGCAACCCGCCCTGGGCGGCCAGCGTCCCCGTGCCGATGGCGGCCAGCGACCGCTCGCGGCCACCCAGCAGGCAGCCCGCCGCGAAGACCGGCACGAACGAGGCGACCTGTACCCACACAGGCGGCGCCATGCCCGTGGCCATGGCATGCCCTCCGGCAGCGAGCAGCACGCACAGCACGGCGAACACCGCCGCGCGCACGCTCCGCACCGTCAGGGACACACTCACGGCACCTGATGCTGCCACGCGCCCAAAGGATCTCTCCCCCGGCCCGGGCATACGCATCACCACCCACGGACCTGTCACCTGGTCGACCTGCCTCCTCCTTACGAGTCGGACGCGGGTTCCGTTCAGTTCCCGGCCACCTTGGCGAGATCGAAGCACCGGTAGCACTCCAAGGAGCACGAGCGCATACCCGCCACCTCCGCGCCCCCTGCACACGACGGGGCCGCGCGTCCGTCGCATCCGCGCCGGGTATCCCCGGGACAGTCCCCCGCGGTCACCGCCCGGTCCGATCCGTCGGACCACTCGAGTGCCGCACCTCATGTCCACGGAGGTGGAACAGCATGACCGACACCAGCGGGCTGCAACCCGTCGCCACTTTCTGCGGCAACTGCAACTGCGGCTGTCCCCAGCTGTTCGTCGACCCGGCCGCCCCCACCGACCGCCGCATCGTCCTGACCGACGACTTCGGCCAGCAGGTCCAGATGAGCGCCGACCAGTTCTCATCGATCGTCGCCGACGCCAAGGCAGGCAAGCTGGACGGCATCGCCTGACCGACCGCCGCAGGGCAACGCGAAGGCGGCCCACGTTCGGCGACTCCCTGCTCCAGTCGCTGCATGACGCCGGGCCGCCCGACCCTCGCGGCCGACCAGGTGCTTCACATCACACCAACGGCCTGGAACTCACCGTTCCGCTCAGCCGACAGCTGACGTGACACCCGTACGCCGCAGGAGCAGCCCATGTCCGTCGAACCGCCCATCACCGCCCCACCCCGCACGGCCAGCGATGCCGGTGAGCTGGCCCTGGGACCTGCTTCCGCGGCGGCTCCCTCGGTCCTGCGAACGCTGCGCCCGCTGGTGCTGCGCCTGCACTTCTACGCGGGCGTGCTCGTCGCGCCGTTCCTGCTGGTCGCGGCGGTCACCGGACTGCTGTACGCGGGCTCCTTCCAGGCCGAGAAGATCGTGTACGCCCATGAGCTGACCGTCCCGGTCGGCGACCACAAGCTGCCGATCTCCCAGCAGGTGGCCGCCGCCCGCAAGGCCCACCCCGAGGGCACCATCGCCGCCGTGCGGCCGTCACCGCAGCCGGATGCGACCACACGCGTACTGCTGTCCGGGGTGAAGGGCATACCCGCCGACCGCACACTCGCCGTGTTCGTGGACCCCTACACCGGCAAGGTACGCGGCGCGCTGGAGCAGTACGGCTCCACCGGCGCCCTGCCGCTGCGCACCTGGATCGACGAACTCCACCGCGACCTGCACCTGGGCGACACCGGCCGCCTGTACAGCGAGTTCGCCGCGAGCTGGCTGTGGGTGATCACAGGTGGCGGGCTGGTGCTGTGGTTCGGACGGCGCCGCGCCCGCCGCAAGGTGCGCGGCACCACCGGGCGGCGGCGCTCCCTGACCCTGCACGGCACGGTCGGCGTTTGGGCGGCAGGCGGCCTGTTCTTCCTGTCGGCGACCGGCCTGACCTGGTCCACCTACGCCGGAGCGAACATCGGCGACCTCCGCGAAGCCCTCGGCCAGTCCACCCCCTCCGTCACCGCGACGGTGAGCAGCGGGCACGAGGGACACGGCGCCATGGCGGGCATGGACATGAACGGCAAGGACATGGGCTCGCACCCCAGCGCACGCTCCGACGTGGGACTGGACGCCGTCCTGAAGACGGCCCGCGCCGAGGGCCTGTCCGACCCGGTGGAAATCGTGCCGCCCGCGGACTCCAACTCCGCCTACGTCGTACGGCAGATCCAGCGCAGCTGGCCCGAGAGGCAGGACTCGATCGCCGTCGACCCGGCCACCGGCAAGGTCACCGACGTCCTGCGCTTCGCCGACTACCCGCTGCTGGCCAAGCTCACCCGGTGGGGCATCGACGCCCACACCGGCACCCTGTTCGGCCTCGCCAACCAGATCGTGCTGGCCGGCCTCGCCCTGGCCCTGATCCTCCTCATCCTCTGGGGCTACCGCATGTGGTGGCAGCGCGGCCGCGGCTCCGCCTTCGGCCGCCCGCTCCCCCGCGGGGCCTGGCGACAGGTGCCGGTGTACGTGCTGATGCCCTGCGTCGCGGCGGTCGCCGTCGTCGGCTACTACGTCCCGCTGCTCGGGATCCCGCTCTCCGCCTTCCTCGTCGTGGACCTCCTCCTCGGCCGAATCTCTCGGCGCCGCACCAAGCACGCTCACGCCTGAACCGACCGGCCCGACCGACGAGCCCACGCCGCACGACGCCGCAGGGAGGAGTTCCGTGAGGGGCAGGCGAACAAGGACCAACTCGTCCACGGCCGCACCTGCCTAGAAGGACCGTCGCTTGCCCAATTCACGCCGCAGGTTGGCGAAAGCTGCAGCAGGAAATTCGCCGCCCCAGCCTGGAATGCGTCCTTCTGGTGCCGACTGCTGGACAGCGGAAAAGGCTTCTGCGAATGCGGTCAGGAAGGTCACCATCGGAAGCCGGGCCATGACGAGAGCGTCCCCGCGTACCGGCGCCCAGGGCGGGTCGGCCGGGGTGAGCCAGTCGGGGAGGCCGAGCTGGTGCACGACGATGGAAGCGTGGTCAGGTCCCGACCGCGCGATATCGAGGAACACTCCTCCCGGTTCGTCACCCCACAAGACCGACGCCACGATCGCACCCGAGGCGATCCGTGCCACTGCCTCAACGAGGTCGGTGAAGAAGTCGTCCTCGATGGACGTCGCCCGATATGCAGCGGCTTCTGCGCCTACGCGCAGCGCAAGGCGGCACCACCCGGCCCTGAACGTGAAGGAAACCTCCAACTGCCCGGTGAAGCCAGAGAGCACGGAAACCCCGGCCGGAAAAACCGGAGTGACGACACCGGGCGAGGAGCCGCTGTTGGTCCTGTCCGAGGCCGGCGGCAATCGCGCGCAGCTGCGATCCTCACCGTCGTCCTGCGCCACTTGCTTCTCGCGACATTGTGCTGTCGGGGCTTGCATCGTGTGACGTGCAGTGGTTCAGCAATGCCGAGAGGGAGCCGTCGACGAGGCGGTAGCGCACGACCCGGCCGTCCTTCTCGCCCTCCACGGCGCCCGCCGCCCGCAGCAGGCGCAGGGCCTGGGACACGGCGGTGTCCCGCATCCCGGTGGCGACGGCGAGGTCGGAGACGGCGATGGGGCCCGCCTCGTGGAGGGCGAACAGCAGGGCCAGGCGCCCGGGGTCGGAGAGGAGGGAGAAGCGGTCGGCCCAGGCGCGTACACGCTCGGGTTCGCCGACGGCTGCGATGGCGTCGCAGACCCGATGGCCGTCGATGGTCCGCTGCCCGGCACGTTCCGCGGGGACGAGATGCATGGCCCCATCATCGCAGTCACCGGCGCCCGCCTCCATACCTGATCAGTTGTGCAGCCTTGCAGCTTCGGCCAGCGGCCTTCTAGGGTGGGCGGGCCGTGGTGTTCGGGAAGACCGGTGACAGTCCCTCAGGGGCTCAGTCCGGAGCGGCCCTCGCCACTGTGATCGGGGAGTTCCCGCCCCATGCGTTGCCACTGGCCTCACGGCTGGGAAGGCAGGGGCGGGCGCGATGACCCGTCAGCCAGGAGACCGGCCACGGCAGCACGAAGCTGATCCACGAGGTGCTGGAGCGTGACCGTATGACCCTGCCCGAAGGCGTGCCCGAAACCGCCGTCGCTCCTTCCTTCCGCTGGCGCCGAGAGGACACCGTCCGCACCGCCGGCCTCCTGGCCGTCATCGTCGCTCTGCACGTGGTCGCCTTCGGCATCCTCTTCCTGTTGGTGGTCCCGCGCCACTACGAGGTCGGAACCAAGGCATTCGGGGTGGGTCTGGGCATCACGGCCTACACCCTCGGCATGCGGCACGCCTTCGACGCGGACCACATAGCCGCGATCGACAACACCACCCGCAAGCTGATGGCGGACGGCAAGCGGCCGGTGTCGGTGGGCTTCTGGTTCGCGCTCGGCCACTCCAGCGTGGTGGTCGCCATGGCCGCGCTGGTCGCCGGCGGCGCGAAGCTCGCCGGCAGCCTGATGAACGACGACTCCCGCACCCACCAGGTCCTCGGCACCGTCGGCACCACCGTCTCCGGCGGTTTCCTGTACCTGATCGCCGCCCTGAACCTGGTCGCCCTGGTCGGGATCGCGCGCGTCTTCAAGGCGATGCGGGCCGGGCAGTACGACGAGGCTGAGCTGGAGGCCCACCTCGACTCGCGCGGCTTCATGAACCGCATTCTGGGCCGGCTCACCAAGTCCATCCGCCGCCCCGGCCAGATGTTCCCGCTTGGCTTCCTCTTCGGCATCGGCTTCGACACCACCACCGAGGTGCTGCTTCTCGCCCTGGCCGGCAACGGCGCCGCCGCCGGCCTGCCCTGGTACGCGATCCTGTGCCTGCCGCTGCTCTTCGCCGCCGGTATGAGCCTGTTCGACACCCTCGACGGCACCTTCATGAACTTCGCCTACCAGTGGGCCTTCTCCAACCCCGTCCGCAAGGTCTTCTACAACCTCACCATCACCGGCCTGTCCATCGCGGTGGCCTTCTTCGTGGGCACCATCGAGCTGGTCGGGGTGCTGCACGACAAGCTGGGCCTGAGCGACGACGTCTCCGGCTGGATCGCCGGCCTGGACCTGGACAACGTCGGCTACGTCATCGTCGGCCTGTTCGTGGTCGTCTGGGTCGTGGCCATCGGCTACTGGCGGCTGGCCAGGGTCGAGGAACGCTGGAGCGCCCGCACTGCCGACACCGGCTGACGACACAGCCGCTGAGCCGGCGACCGACGCGCACCGGTGCGTCCCTGCGCCGGCAGCAGAAAGGCTCCCGCGGGCACATGTCCTCGCGGGAGCCCTCCGTTGTGCCGCCTGCCGACGTGAAGGGTGAGAAGACGATCACGAGGCAGGACGTCTGAGGTGTGTTACGGCGTCACGGCTTGAGCAGCAGGCTGTCGCCGCGCTCATTGGCGGCGGCGTAGCGCTTGGCCACGTCCTGCCAGTTGACGACCTGCCACACGGCTTCGATGAAGTCGACCTTCTGGTTCTTGTACTGGAGGTAGAAGGCGTGCTCCCAGGCGTCGAAGACCAGGATCGGGGTGGAGCCCTGGCCGACGTTGCCCTGGTGGTCGTAGACCTGTTCCACGATCAGCCGGCCGCTCAGCGGCTCGTAGGCGAGCACGCCCCAGCCGGAGCCCTGCGTGGTGGCCGCGGCCTTGGACAACTGGGCCTTGAAGCCGGCGAAGGAGCCGAAGGACTCGGTGATCGCGTCGGCCAGGTCACCGACGCCGTCCTGGGCCAGAGGCTCGCCGCCGCCGTCCTTCGGGCCGGTCATGTTCTGCCAGTAGATGCTGTGCAGGATGTGGCCCGAGAGGTGGAAGGCCAGGTTCTTCTCCAGGCCGTTGATCGAGCCCCACGACTCCTTCTCCCGCGCCTCGGCCAGCGGCTCCAGCGTGTCGTTGGCGCCCTTCACGTACGCCGCGTGGTGCTTGTCGTGGTGCAGCTCGATGATCTCCGGGCTGATGACCGGGGCGAGCGCCGAGTAGTCGTACGGAAGTTCCGAGAGCGTGTAAAGCGCCATGTCCAACACCCTCCCTATTATTGCAACTCGTATGCAGGTGCACACTGGCAGTAAGAACGGTACCTTGCGATCAGGCGTTGGACCTAGCTAGGGCCTGTCCGATGGGTCAGTGTGCGGTCGGCTCTATGTCCCGGATCGAGGGCTGCCAGCGTTGGTGAGTCGAGGTCCGACCGAATCCCGAGTGCACGGACATCATCTTTGGACTTCCAGGGATGACCAGGTACTGTGCAATGCATGGAACCTGACATCGCAGGTAAGCCGGCCGCGGGCAAGGCGGAGAGCCAGCTCCGCAAGGGGGTGCTGGAGTACTGCGTGCTTGCGATCTTGCGCCAGGGCCCGCGCTACGGCGTGGAGCTGCTCGAAACCCTCGGCGCGGTGAACGTCATGGTCACGAGCCAGGGGACCATCTATCCCTTGCTGTCGCGGCTGCGCCGTGACGGACTGGTGGAGACCCGCTGGCAGGAGTCCCCCAGCGGGCCCCCGCGGCGCTACTACGAGCTGACACCGTCGGGGCATGCGGCGCTGAAGGAGTTCACCGCCATCTGGCCGCACTTCCGTGACGCGGTCGACCACTTCATCACCGACTGACAGGAGACCGTCGTGACGATCACCGAGCACCCGCTGGTGAAGAGTTACCTGGCCGCCGTGGCGCGTGAAACGGCCGGGCTCAGCCCGGAGCGCCGGAACGAGCTGCTGGCCGACCTGGAGGAGCACATCGCCGTGGCACTCGCGGAAGAGTCCGCATCCGGCGACGACGCGGTCCGCACCGTGCTCACACGCCTCGGCGACCCGCGCACCATCGCGGCAACCGCACTCGGTGACGAGCCCCCCGCCCGGCAAACGGGCCGAGGACGCACCCGCGCCCTGCTGGTACTGCTGGCGGCGACCGGCCCCCTGACGCTCTTCGCACCCCTGCTGGGCGTCTCTGCCCTGATCGGCGCGATCTGGTGGCTGTGGACCGCGCCGCAGTGGCGCAGCCGGGACAGGGCGATCGCGACGGCGGCGGCCCTCGTGCCGCTGCTGTTCGCGGTGTCGCAGTGGGTGCTCTCCGCGGGGACGCTGAACTTCGGCCTCGGAGTATTCGTCCTTGTCCTCCTGATCGTCCCGCTGCTCCCGGTCGCCGCCGCCGTCTACCTGCTGCGGTCCGCACAGCACCCGTCGTGACAGGGGCTCTACCTGGACACGGCCGGCACCCCGAAACGGCTGGACCGCCATGAACCGGGGCCCCGGACCGGGCACCCCAAGAATTCCCGCACCAACACGAGGAACGAACGATGCAAGGACAGCTCGCACACCAGATAGCTCTTGCCCCTACCGGCACTGTCGTGATCGCCTGCGCCGGAGCTGCTGTGGTCGCCAGTGCTCTCGCGCTGTACTTCGGCGCTCTGCTCGGCATCGTCAGGTCCGACCTCACCGGAGGGATGAAGCTGGTCTGGCTCGTCTTCGCCCTCATGGCCCCGTTCCTCGGGAGCCTGCTCTGGTTCCTCATCGGTCGCCGCGACGCCCAGCGCCGGCCGAGCATCGTCTGATTCCAAGAGCGTCCCATCGACGTCTTCGTGATCGGGTGGTCACTGGGCCGATGCCGTGGCATGGCCCGGTTGGGGACCTGATTGCGCTGCCCACCACGCAGTTCGCGCGGGAGACGGGCGCACTACCACGACGGCTTATACGAAAGGTGGAGACATGGCCAAACCTGTTCGCGCGGCTCTACGGGGCGTGTGGATCAAATGCAACTTCTGTCGGGGTGACCTGTTCAGGGACCGCGAGGTGAAGCTCAACAGCTCCGGCCTTGAGTTCATGAACCTGGGCTGGGCGAACGAGTCGGCAACCGGCCTGATCTGTTGGAACTGCGGCTATGTGCATCTGTTCGTGAACAGGGATCTTGAACTGTACAAACAGAAGAAGGGCTGAGTCCCTGGCAGGTCATGCGCGCAGCCAGAGGGGAAGGGACGCGACGGCCACAGCGCCATGAAAGACGTTCGCTGAACGGAAAATCTCTCTTCGGGAGGGCAGGCGGCAGCATCCGGGCCGCTTGCGGACCGGATGTCGGGGGCGTGCGTGTGGTTGGGGTGCGGCGGGGGCGAGCGTCACCTGGTGGCCGAGGGCCTGGAGCTGGCGGACGAGATCGCGGGTCTTGCGGGCGGAGTTGAGGTGACGGTGGTGCCAGTCGGCGCCGAGGCCGTGACAGGGGACGTCGGGGTCGTTCAGCAGGTGCCAGGTGATCACGAGGATGGACCGGGCGACCGCGACGACGGCGTTGGGGTGGCCGCGGCGTTTGACGATGCGGCGGTAGCGGGCGCCGAGGAAGGTGCCGGTGCGGGCGGCGCTGGTTGCTGCCTCGCCAAGGGCTCCCTTGAGCCACGGGTTGCCCTTCCCGGCCGGACCGGTGCTGTTCTTCGCGCCGGACTGGATGGTGCGAGGGCGCAACCTGGCTCAGGAGATGAGGTGTTGGGGGGTGAGGAAGCGGCTCATGTCTGTGCCGATCTCCGCGAGGATGATCTGGGCGGTGGCCGGCCCGACCCCCGGGATGGCATCCAGCCTCTCGACCAGCTGCTGCGCGGTGTGGCTGGTGCCGTCGGTGTCCGTGCCGGGCGGGCGGACCCCGTCAGGAGGCGGGTCGGTGAGCCGGCCCAGGGCCTGGGTGATCAACTGGTCGAACTCGCTGATCTGGGTGGTGAGGTGGTCAACGGTGGTCAGCAGCACGCGCAGCAGGCGGGCGTGGTGGTCTTCGAACTGCCCGGTGAGGGCCTCGATCAGAGCCGGTTTCTTGCTGGCCATGCGGCCGCGGGCGAGGTCTGCGAGGGTGCGGGGGGCGCTGGACGGCGATCAGGGCGTCGAGCATGGCCCGGCCCGACACGCCGAATAGGTCGGAGACGACAGTAGACAGTTTGATCTGCGCGTCCTCCGGGAGCTTCTCGACCCGCTGCTTGTGGCGGGTGCGTTCCTGGGTGAACACGGTGCGGGCGCGGGTGAGGTCCCGCAGCTGCCGCACGGGCTGCGGCGGGACGAACGAGGCCTGCATCATGCCGCGTTCGGCGAGTTTGGCCAGCCAGACCGCGTCCAGCTTGTCGGTCTTGGGCCGGCCCGGGCGAAATCCCCCAACCACAACTCCCTCCCCCACAACTGATCGCTACACACCGTAGCCAGTGCGCGCGCAGGGAACGCAGGGTGGCCAGTGTGATCTGGCCCTGGCCCGCCGGGGCTCGCCGGCACGGCCGGCCGACGACAATCCGGGCGCCCTCGGTGTCGCTATGACCGCTGTTGGGGACGGGGCGAGGTTGCGGGCGGGAGAGTCTGCTCGGCCCAGACGGTCTTGCCGTCGAGGGAGTAACGGACGCCCCAGTTCTGTGCGAGTTGGGCGATGATGAACAAGCCGCGCCCGCCTTCGTCGATGGTTTTCGCGTGGCGCAGCCGTGGCGCGACGGCATTGCAGTCGTGGACTTCGCAGGTGAGCGTGCGGTCCTTGATGAGCCGCAACTGCACAGGCGGTGTGCCGTAGCGGATGGCGTTGGTGACCAGTTCGCTGACGATCATTTCGGTGGTGTAGGCGGTTTCCTCGTCCACTCCCCAATGGCTGAGCTGGTGTTGGGTGTGGGTGCGCGCCGTGGCGACGGCTTTGGGGTGGGGGTCGAGATGCCATGCGGCCACCTGGTCCGCGGGGAATGTGTGGGTGCGGGCGAGGAGGAGGATGACGTCGCCGTGGCGGGTGTCGTTCCGCAGCCGGTAAAGCACGTCGTCACACAGATCCTGCAGTGGCCGGTCAGTGTGGGCCAGCACCCGTTGGAGGGTCTCCGGGGACTGGGAGGTATGCAGGAGGGATGGCGTGTAGAAGGCGAGGACACTGCCGTCGCGGAGAGAGACCGTGGTGGCAGCGAAGGGGGGTCCTTCGGTCCTGCCCAGGGGAGGTCCGCTCGGTAGGTGAGGGATCTCGGTGCTCCCATCGGGATGGGCGATGACGGGTGGGGGGTGGCCGGCCAGTGCGATGGTGCAGGTCCCAGCGATCGGGTCGTAGACCGCGTACGCGCAGCTTCCCGTGAGCGGCATGGGGTCGCCGGGCGGCAGAGCCGCGCGTTCCTGGGCCAGGCTGATCGCGGTGTCGTTGAGGCGGGCGAGGAGCTCGTCGGGCTCCAGGTCGAGCGCGGCCAGGGAGCGGGCGGCGGTCCCTATCTGTCCCATGGTGGTGGCCGCATGGATGCCTTGGCCGACTACTTCGCCGACCACCAGTGCAGTGCGGGCGCCGGACAGGCCGAATGTGACGAACCCGCCGCCTCCGCCGGTTTCAGAAGGCACCAGTATGTGCGCGGTTTCAACGGTCGCCTGCGTCGCAACCTCGGGAAGCAGCAGGTGGCGCTGGATCGTCAGGGCGATGGTGTGTTCGCGGGTGTAACAGCGGGCGTTGTCGATGCACAGTGCGGCGTGAGCGGCCACTGCGTCGGCGAGGGTGACATCGCCCTGGTCGTAGACGTCGCCCTGGTTGGTGCGGTATAGGCTCATCAGTCCCAGCACCTTTCCCCGCAGGGTCAGGGGAGTGGTGATAAGGCTGTGGGCACCGGACGCGCGGATCGCTTCGGCGTGCTGCGGGACGGCCGCCAGCCAAGGTGTTTCGGGGCCCAGGGCGACGAGGCGCGGCTTGAGGTCGGTCAGCGTCTGGGCGTAGGGCGTCGGGAACGGCAGAGCGCGCACGTCACCCACCGGATGTGCCTGGACCTGGTCCTCGCCGCCACTGCTGGCGAAGGCGGCACGGCGCAGCGGCACCTCCCGGCCGAGAGGACTCGGCGGAGGTTCCTCGCCACGCGCCACTGCCTCCACCACTTCCACCACAGCGATGTCGGCGAGGTCCGGCACCACCGCCTGCACCAAATCCTCGCAGGTGGCCACAACGTCGAGGGTCTGTCCCACGCGGTCGCGCACCGAGCCGAGGACGCGCAGACGGGCGCGTACCTTCTCGCACTCGGTGACACCAAGTATCTCCGTCAGCACTCCCAAGATCCTGCCCCGCGTGTCCTCAAGACGAGATGCCGAGACGGAGAACCGGTACTCCGGGCCCGGCACGCCCTTCGGACGCACCCCCACTCGTCGCCCCCGGGCGGGCGCGCCGCTCTCCAGCACGCCGTGCAGCATCGCCTCGACCTCACCGGGCGCGGAAAGGTCATATACGTCGGTGAAGTGCCGGCCCAGGATCTCTTCAGGGGGACCCGATTTCAGGACCGGCGTGTTGACCTTGATCCATAGGATCCGCAGTTCCGTGTCCAGGACCATCAGGCCAGTCGGGGATTGGTGGAACAGAGCTTCCAGTACTGCCGCACCCTCGACGGGCGAAATGGCTTCGTTGTGCGCCACGGCAACCCACCTCCACCATCCAGACTGCGCCCGGCTCCTGCGCGCCGCGCCCGCGCATCGCGCGACGTGCCCGGACATGCCGCCAGATCTCCGCCGCGATCGGCTTCGCCGTCCTGGTCGCGGTGGTCGGCTCCCACGTCGGTGCCACCTCACGTCACGACTTCCGGATCGCCCGGTGCGCAGCCGCCGTAGTGAGCCTGGCGACGTCGGCGATCGGTATGCACCTCAGCCGCGGCGGCGGCTCGGACCAGACGGCGCCCACCGCATCGCAGAAGCCGGAGGCGGTGCGCAGGCTCTGGCGGACGCGTCCTGCCCCGGCAGTCCCGCCCTCCCACCGTCCCAGACAGCGCCTGACCACTATGTGTGACTGGTGCGGCTGGTGTCTGAGCCTGGACTCCCCAGGGCCGAGAGGCCGGCTGATCTAGCACCGCGACCGCGGCGTCGCCACCCCCGTGTTCCATGGCGCAGCGGGCCGTTGCCGCTACCGGGACTCCTCCTGGTGGGACAGCTCGACGTCGAAGCCGGTGACGCCGCTGCCGTCCAGGCGCACCGACGCGGCGACCGGGGCGTAGCCGCCGGCGATGACGGTGTACTCGCCGCCGTCGAGGTCGGTGAATCCGTAGGCGCCGTCGGAGCCGGTGATCGTGGTGCCGACCACGTTCCCGGCCGAGTCCAGCAGGGTGACCTTGGCGTCGTGGAGCGGCCGGCCGGTCGCGGTGCTGACGACGCCGTGGAGCCGGGCGCCGGGTTCGAGGCGGATCTCGCAGACGTCGGCGCCGCCCGGGGTGACATCGACCGGGAGGGCGGCCGGGCGGTGTCCGGGCGCGTTCACCACGAGCGTGTAGCCGCCGGGTACCAGATCGGTGAGCACGAAGGCGCCGTCGGCGGCCGAGGTGCCGGAGGACACGACCTCGCCGCGCACGTCGGTGGCGACCAGCAGGGCTCCCGGCAGCGGGCGCCCCTCGACGGCCTCCCGGACCGTCCCGGTGAGCGCGACGGTGCCGCTGAGCACGAGGTCGCACTCGACCGGCTCGTCGCCGACCAGGACCGTGACCGCCTGCGGCTGCCGGGCACCGGCGGCGCCGATCAGCACGTACGTGCCGGGGCCGGTGACGGACATCGCGTAGTCTCCGTCCGCGCCGCTGACGGCGCGGCCGAACTGCCGTCCGTTGACGTCGATCAGGGTGATGACGGCCTGTGACACCGGCGCGCCCGCGCCGTCCAGCACCCGTCCGTGGACGCCGTGCGACGGGGCGCCGGGGACGGGTGCGAACCGATCGGCCGGCTCGGTGACGGGCTGCGTCCTTCCGGCCGGGGCGTCGGCGGCGGTCTCGGCGGTGGTGCGCTCCGTGGCGGCCGGCTCGGTGGCCGGGGTCGAGGCGGGCCCGGCAGCCGTGGTCTCGGCCGGCTCCGGGGCGGGGCCGGCGCTCTCCTCGGCGGCCTGTGCCTCCAGTCCGGAGACCTTGCGCAGCGGCACCTCCTTGGTCCACACCGCGACCAGGAAGGCCAGGACCATCACGGCCGCCGCGATGAGGAAGACGAGCTGCATCGAGTCGGTGAAGCCGACCTTGAACGGCTGAGCGAGACGCGGGTCGAGCTGCTGGATGAAGGAGGAGTCGTCGAGCACGCCCGAGCCGCTCCCGCCGCCCGCGCCGGGGTGCTTGAACATCTCCAGCACCGGCGCGTTCGCGGGGTTGTGCCGTACGGCCGGGTCATGGAGCGCGGCCTGGAACGCGGGCGTCTGCGCGGCGGACCGGAAGGCCGAGCTGATCTTGTCGCCGACCGTGCTGAACAGCACGGAGAGGAAGACCGCGGTGCCGGCGGTGCCGCCCATCTGCCGGAAGAAGGTGGCCGACGCGGTCGCCACGCCCATGTCCTTGGGCTCCACGGCGTTCTGCACGGCCAGCGTCAGGATCTGCATGCATCCGCTGAGGCCGATGCCGAACAGGGCCATGTAGGCCATGGTCTGCGGCAGTGCCGTGTTCCACTCCACCCGGTAGTGGAACAGCAGCATGGCGGCGATGATCAGCAGGGTGCCGATGACCGGGAAGACCTTGTACTTGCCGGTCTTCTGGATGATGCGTCCGACCACGATGGTCCCGGCGATCATGCCGACCATCAGCGGCAGCATCAGCAGGCCCGACCTGGTGGGGCTGACACCCTTCACGATCTGCAGGTAAAGCGGGATCATCATCATCCCGCCGAACATGCCCATGCCGATCAGCACGGACATCAGGCTCATCTTGCTGAACACCGCGCCGCGGAACAGCCGCATCGGGATCAGGGCCTCCTCGCCCATGGCCCGTTCGACGAGGACCCACACCAGCAGGCCGACCGCGCCGACCGCGTAGCAGACGTAGGCCTTCGGGGAGGTCCAGCCCCAGCTCTGGCCCTGCTCGGCCACGAGCAGCAGCGGCACCACGCCGACGGCGATGGTGAGCGCGCCCCACCAGTCGATGCGGTGCTCGCGCCGGGTGTGCGGGAGGTTCAGGACCTTGGCGACGACGAACAGCGCGATGATGCCGACCGGCACGTTGACCAGGAACACCCAGCGCCAGCCGGCGATGCTCAGGATGCTGCTGCGGCCCGCGAGGAAACCGCCGATCAGCGGGCCGAGCACGCTGGAGGAGCCGAACATGGCGAGCATGTAGCCCTGGTACCGGGCGCGCTCACGGGGCGGCACGATGTCACCGATGATCGCCAGCGCCAGTGACATCAGACCGCCCGCGCCGATGCCCTGGAAGGCCCGGAAGGCGGACAGCTCCGTCATCGAGGTGGCGAACGAGCAGGCCGCCGAGCCGGCGATGAAGATCGTGATGGCCGCCAGGAAGAAGGGCTTGCGGCCGTAGAGGTCGGACAGCTTTCCGTACAGCGGCGTGCTGATGGTGGAGGTGATCAGGTACGCGGTGGTGACCCACGCCTGCGCGCTGAGCCCGTGCAGATCGTCGGCGATCGTGCGGATCGAGGTGCTGACGATGGTCTGGTCGAGCGCCGCGAGGAACATGCCCAGCATCAGGCCGCTGAGGATCGTCATGATCTGACGGTGCGTCAGCCTGCCGGCCGGCGCCGACGCGGATATCGCTTCGGTTCCCCCACGAGCCGGGGATGCGGACGTGGTCATGCGTGCGGATCTCCTTGCCTCGCCTCGCCGGCCGGGCCCGGCCCGGCTTCGAGACTCTGTGTGGGTGCGGTCGACCGGATCGTCGTCGAGGCGCGGCAGCGGACGGGTGAGACGGTCGACACGCACGTTCCGTTGCTTGCGGCTACCAACTGAGTGTAGATCCTGGCTGCGGCGGGCTGTGCCACACCCATGTCAGGTGGAGTGTCGCGCGCGGACGGCCCTTCCCGCGGCGTGGTGGCGGGTGACCCGGTCAGCACCTCCTGCGCCGGACAGTCCCCCCCGGTCGCCCGCCCCCGCTCGCCCAGCGCGCACGAATTCCTCACTGCGGCATCCGGACGAGCCGCCCGACGTCAGTAACGCTGGGCCTTGGCGAGGGCTGCTGTCAGCTTCGTCTCCGGTGGCTGGTGGCTGGAGGCGATGGGTTGGTCCTTCTTCCCGGGTTCCAGGTGCTCCGCCCCGACGTACCGCGTCTCGACCACCTTGCCGGCCGCGTCCTTGAAGTCGACCTGAACCGCGTAGGAGGCCGCGCTGCCGGTCTTGTTGGTGATGGTGACCAGGACGGCGAGCACTCCGCCGGTCCGTGACCTGGGGATGCCCGTCATGGCTACCTCGGAGAGCGCGTTGCCCCGGCCTTTGACGTTCTTCAGCTCCTTTTCCGCCGCCGCACTCCTGCGCTGGGTCTCGGCGTCCACCGAGGCCTCGAACTCGGAGGCGCGAGCCGAGGCGGAGGATGCCGCGGCGGAGGCGGACGCCCGGGCCGAGCCGATCGCCGAGGAGGCCGAGGACGCCAGAGCCGACGGTGGCGCACCGGAGAACGACGAGACGTTCGGTGTACGGGGAGTGCCGGCAGGGGTCGCGGAGCCGGCGCTCCCGCCGTTGCCGCAGCCGACGAGACCGCCGGCGAGGAGCAGGCTGCCGAGCGCGCTCCCCACGATGATCCGGCGCCGGGCCCTCGCGGAGCCTTTGGGGGGAGTCACGGACATGGTGCCATCCAAGGGGTCGATGGTCTGGGTCTTCCATCGTGAGACCCCGATTTACCCCTCGCGAGTCGACTCCGAAGCCCCGCCGGAGGGGCTCTGCGTGTGATGCCACCCATAGGAGCCAGATCACATCCTAGCGAGGGCCGTACCAGCTCCACTCAGCCGACCTGCATGGAAGTCACCATTTAACAGCTCATTTCGGACATTGCTACGGAGTTAGGTAGTACGTCACATCATTGCGTCGCGCTCAACCGGCCCGTAAACATTGCTGTCGTCGCCGGGACACACCGGCCGGACCGAGCGGGACACCGCCG
>NZ_JBIAEC010000028.1:0-29311 GCF_042868225.1 Streptomyces sp. NPDC007856
GCGAGAACGATCGCCAGCATCAGCACTTTGTTGCTCGTGAGATCCATGGGCTGTTACCTGCCTGCGCTCTCCGCCCGGCGCCGCCCGCGCTTCGTTGCGAGGGCTTGCCCGGGGCTTTCCTTGGCCTTTGACCCGACTTTCCGGTGGGGAGTGAACCTCTCTCCCCAAGACACCGTCCTAGAGGGCGCAATGTCGCCGGATGCCCGATCGGGCCCGGGTTCAAGGTCTCTCGCAGAACTACGGGATGCGATGTCTGTCAGGATAGATGGGGAAATGTCGGGCGGGGTTCCGAGCCGATCAAGCCGGGCGCGGCGCATACTGCGCGGCCCGCGTCCCGAGGCCGTCCCCGTGCTCGTCGGCAGGGCGGCCGCCCTCGTGGGCGTCCTGGACATTGCGGCGGGTGTGTTCCCGCGCTTTCGTCACAGCCGTATGCACGCCATCGCCGAGGTGCTGCCGGGCTCGTTCGGGCCCTTCGCGGCCGCGCTCTCGCTGAGCGCCGGTGTGCTGCTGCTGTTGCTCGCGCACGGGCTCAAACGGCGCAAGCGCCGGGCGTGGCGGGCCGCGGTCGCGCTGCTGCCGGCCGGCGCGGCGGCGGAGTTCGCGTACCGGCACTCGGTCGTCGGCATGCTCATCGCGGTGGCACTGCTCGTGCCCCTGCTGGTCCACCGCGACGAGTTCGCGGCGCTGCCCGATCCGCGCAGCAGGTGGCGGGCGCTCGCGAACTTCATCCTCATGAGCGCCAGTTCTCTCGTCCTCGGACTCATCATCGTCAGCGTCCACCCGCACCGGACCATCGGCGACCCGAGCCTGGCCGACCGGCTGACACACGTCGTCTACGGCCTGTTCGGCTTCGAGGGCCCGGTCGACTACCAGGGCAACACGTCCTGGACCGTCGCCTTCTCCCTCGGCGCCCTCGGCTGGATCACCGCCGCCACCACGATCTACCTGGCCCTCCGCCCCGAGCACCCGGCCGCCCGTCTCACCGAGGAGGACGAGGCCCGGCTGCGCGCCCTGCTGGAGAAGCACGGCGGGCGCGACTCGCTCGGCCACTTCGCGCTGCGCCGCGACAAGGCGGTCGTCTTCTCGCCCAGCGGCAAGGCGGCGGTCACCTACCGCGTCGTCTCTGGGGTGATGCTCGCCAGCGGCGACCCCATCGGTGACGTCGAGGCCTGGCCCGGCGCCATCGAGCGCTTCATGGACGAGGCCAAGGCGCACTCCTGGACGCCCGCCGTCATGGGCTGCTCGGAGACCGGCGGCGAGGTGTGGACCCGGGAGACCGGCCTGGGCGCCCTGGAACTGGGCGACGAGGCGGTGGTGGACGTCGCGGATTTCTCGCTCGCCGGACGCGCGATGCGCAACGTACGGCAAATGGTCAAGCGCATCGAGCGAGCCGGCTACGAAACCCGGGTGCGGCGCATCCGTGACCTCGGCGACGCCGAACTGGAACGCATCCGCCGGGCGGCGGAGGACTGGCGCGGCACCGACACCGAACGCGGCTTCTCCATGGCGCTCGGCCGCGTCGGCGACCCCGCCGACGGCGACTGCCTGATCGCCACCGCCCACAAGCAGGACGACGAACCCGGCGAGTACGGCGACCTGAAGGCGGTCCTGCACTTCGTGCCCTGGGGCGAGGACGGCGCCTCGCTGGACCTGATGCGCCGTGACCGCAGCGCCGACCCCGGCATGAACGAGCTGCTGATCGTCGCCGCCCTCCAGGCCGCACCGAAGTTCGGCATCACCCGGGTCTCGCTGAACTTCGCGATGTTCCGCTCCGCCCTCGCACGCGGCGAGAAGATCGGCGCCGGCCCGGTGCTGCGCGCCTGGCGCGGGCTGCTGGTCTTCCTCTCGCGCTGGTTCCAGATCGAGTCGCTGTACAAGTTCAACGCCAAGTTCCAGCCCCGGTGGGAACCCCGCTTCGTGGTCTACCGGAACAACGCCGACCTGCCCCGCATCGGCTTCGCCGCCATGCAGGCGGAGGGCTTCGTCAACATCGCCCTGCCGCTCCCGCGCTTCCTGCGCCGGCGCAGGGCGGCCGCCGAGCGCCCCTGCGCGCACGCCGTGGCGGAACGGGACGTCCGCGCGGCCTGAGCGCCGCGGGACGACATCAGGACCGCAGGACAGAGCGGTCCGGCCGAGGACGGGCCCGGGCGGGCGCCCCACCCCCTCCAGCACCGGGGGGCTCCCGCCCGGGCCGCCTCGCATTCCAGGCGCCCTCCTGGGCCTACGCTGAACGTATGAACAACCTCAGCGGGCGCGGCCGGGTCGCCGGCCTTCCGGTATGGGACCGGTGCGCGGTCATGGGTGTCGTCAACGTGACCCCCGATTCCTTCTCCGACGGCGGCCGCTGGTTCGACACGACCGCCGCCGTCAAGCACGGCCTGGACCTCGTCGCCGAGGGCGCGGACCTGGTCGACGTCGGCGGCGAGTCCACCCGCCCCGGCGCCACCCGGGTGGACGCGGCCGAGGAACTCAGGCGCGTCATCCCGGTCGTCCGGGGCCTCGCCTCCGAAGGCGTCGTCGTCTCCGTCGACACCATGCGCGCCTCCGTCGCCGCACAGTCCCTCGCGGCCGGCGCCGCCCTCGTCAACGACGTCAGCGGCGGGCTCGCCGATCCCGCGATGATCCCGGTGGTCGCCGACACGGGTGCCCCGTTCGTCGTCATGCACTGGCGCGGCTTCCTGCACGGCGGCAACGTGAAGGGCGCCTACGAGGACGTCGTCACCGAAGTCGCGGACGAACTGCACGCACGCGTGGAGGCCGTGCTGGCCGGCGGCATCGCCCCCGACCGCATCGTCGTCGACCCCGGCCTCGGCTTCTCCAAGGAGGCCGAACACGACCTCACCCTCCTCGCCCACCTCGACCGCCTGCGCGCCCTCGGCCACCCGCTGCTCGTGGCCGCCTCCCGCAAGCGGTTCCTCGGCCGGGTCCTCGCCGGCCCGGAGGGCGCGCCCCCGCCGGCCCGGGAGCGCGACGCCGCCACCGCCGCCGTCTCCGCACTCGCGGCGCACTCCGGCGCGTGGGCGGTGCGCGTACACGAGGTACGCGCCACCGCGGACGCGGTCCGGGTCGCACGCGCCGTGGAGGGAGCGCGTACGGCGGGCTCAGCGCCGGACGCGCTCAGCGAGCGCGGGGCGCGTGAAGCGGGAAACACTCCGAGCGCCGAGCGCGAGCCCGGGGTGTGCGGCAGTGGGCGCACGCCCGGCACCAGTGATGAGCAAGGGGCGGAAGGAGCCCGGTGAGCGCCCCTCATACCGATGTCGAACAGGTGGAGGCCGCCAACACCGCCTTCTACGAGGCGATGGAACGCGGTGACTTCGATGAGCTGTCGTCCCTCTGGCTCACCCCTGCCGACCTGGGCGTGGACGAGGAGTACCACGACCCGGCGGACACCGGCGTGGTCTCCTGCGTACACCCCGGCTGGCCGGTGCTCACCGGCCGCGGCGAGGTCCTCAGGTCGTACGCCCTGATCATGGCCAACACCGACTACATCCAGTTCTTCCTCACCGACGTGCATGTCTCCGTCACCGGCGACACCGCGCTCGTCACCTGCACCGAGAACATCCTCAGCGGCGGCCCCGCCCCCGAGGACGGCGCGGAGCTGGGACCGCTCGTCGGTCAGCTCGTCGTCGCCACGAACGTGTTCCGGCGCACACCCGCCGGCTGGAAACTCTGGTCGCACCACGCCTCCCCCGTGCTGGCCGAGACCGCCGAGGACGAGGAGCCCGGCGCCGACGGCGTGAACCCGGACGACGGACCCCTCGCCTGAGCGGGTGGACGCTCCATGGGGCGAGAAGTGGTTGGAATCACCTCCCCCCGGGTAGGAGCCGCTACCAGCCCATGACACGGCCGGGTTTCCCCGGGGAAACCCGGGATGAACCCTCGTGATCCCGGCCCGGGCCAGCGCCCCGCGGCCCGGCTTTGTCAGTGCACGCAGGTAGATTCGTCTGAGGACGGCGTGCCGCCCGCACGTGGTACGGACCGGTCCTTCCCGACGATTGCAGGAGTGATTCGCGTGGATCGTGTCGCGCTGCGCGGCCTCAAGGCCCGCGGGCACCACGGTGTGTTCCCCAAGGAGCGCGAGGAGGGCCAGACCTTCATCGTGGACCTCGTCCTGGGGCTGGACACCCGGCCGGCGGCGACCGACGACGACCTGGCGAAGACCGTCCACTACGGCATCGTGGCCGAGGAGGTCGTGGCCGTGATCGAGGGTGAACCGGTGAACCTCATCGAGACCCTCGCAGAGCGGATCGCCCAGACCTGCCTGAAGCACGAAGGGGTGCACGAGGTCGAGGTCTGCGTCCACAAGCCGGACGCGCCGATCACCGTCCCCTTCGACGACGTGACCGTCACCATCACCCGGAGCCGAGTATGACCCGATCCTTCCTGCAGGGTCACAGCGACCCGACCGTCCAGCCGGTGCCCGCCTCGGTCGTCGAGAAGGTGGACGCCGCCGACACGACCCTCCAGAACCCGAAATGGGCCGTCATCTCCATCGGCTCCAACCTCGGCAACCGCCTGGAGACCCTCCAGGGCGCCGTCGACGCGCTGGAGGACACCCCCGGTGTCCGCGTGAAGGCCGTCTCCCCGGTGTACGAGACCGAGCCCTGGGGCGTGGCACCCGGCAGCCAGCCGTCGTACTTCAACGCGGTCGTGGTCCTCAAGACCACCCTCCCCCCGGCCTCCCTGCTGGAGCGGGCCCACGCCATCGAGGAGGCGTACAAACGCGTCCGCGACGAGCACTGGGGGCCACGCACCCTGGACGTCGACATCGTCGCCTACGCCGACGTCATCTCCGACGACCCCCGGCTCACCCTGCCGCACCCGCGCGCCCACGAGCGCGCCTTCGTGCTCGCCCCCTGGCACGACGTGGACCCGCAGGCCCAGCTGCCCGGCCGCGGTCCGGTGGCCGAACTGCTGTCGGCCGTCACCCGTGCGGGCGTCGAGCCCCGCGCGGACCTGGAACTCCGACTGCCTGAATAGTCGTTAAGGTCAAGACGACTCGAACGACAAGGTCGAGCCGACCGCAGTCCGGACCGGTCCGGGGGAGCTGAAGGGACACCGTGAGAGAGCTGCGCATCAGGGTGCTGGCGGGCGTGTTCGTCGTGGCCGGGATCCTGTCCTGGGCGGGCGCCCGCCTCTGGAACTCGATCGGGACCCTGCCCAGCGTCCCCCTGGCCGCCCCCATCGTGCTCGCCCTGATCGCGGTGGTCCTGCTCTCGACGGCGCTGTCGCTGCGCGCCCGCCTCAAGGCCCAGCGCGAGCGCCGCCCCGGCGCGAAGGGCGTCGACCCCCTGATGGCCGCCCGCGCGGTGGTCTTCGGCCAGGCCAGCGCCCTGGTCGCCGCCCTCGTGGCCGGCATGTACGGCGGCACGGGCGTCTTCCTGCTGGAGCTGCTGGACATCCCCGCGCGCCGCGACCAGGCCGTCTACGCCGGCTTCTCGGTCCTGGCCGGCATCGGTGTCATAGCGGCCGCCCTGTTCCTGGAGCGGGTGTGCAAACTCCCGGAGGACGAGGACCAGAACCCCCCGGGAGCGGAACCGGCCGCGTGACGGCCGGTTTCGGCAAGCACGGGTTCAGCGCGCCATGATCAGGCTCATGGCCTCGTTCCGCGTCGCCGCATCCCGCAGCTGCCCGCGCACGGCGGACGTTATGGTCTTCGCGCCCGGCTTGCGGATGCCGCGCATGGACATGCACATGTGCTCGCACTCGACGACCACGATGACGCCCCGCGGCTCCAGCATCTCCATCAGGGAGTCCGCGATCTGCGTGGTGAGTCGTTCCTGCACCTGCGGTCGGCGGGCGTAGACGTCCACCAGACGGGCCAGCTTGGACAGGCCGGTGATCTTCCCGGTGACGGACGGGATGTAGCCGACGTGGGCAACGCCCCGGAACGGGACCAGATGGTGCTCACAGGTCGAGTACACCTCGATGTCCTTCACCAGCACCATTTCGTCGTGCCCGAGGTCGAACGTCGTCGTCAGCACGTCCTCGGGCCGCTGCCACAGGCCCGCGAAGATCTCCTTGTAGGCCCGCGCCACTCGCGCCGGCGTCTCCCTCAGGCCCTCCCGGTCCGGGTCCTCGCCGACCGCCATCAGCAATTCCCGTACGGCATTTTCGGCGCGCTTCTCGTCGAATTCGCCGATGGGGGCCTCGTCGCCGTCCAGCGTCACCGGGTCGGTCATCTGGTTCCTCGCTCCTGTACCTCGCGCGCGTGGCGGCGGCCACGCGTCTGTGTGCGGACATACGAACGCCGCGCCCTCCAGGCTAAAACCTGATGGGCGCGGCGTTCATTCCAGGCCGTTTGGCCGAAACGCGATCAGTTCTCCGGGCGGTCCTCCGGGGTCTTGTCCGTCGCCGGGGCAGGCTCCGCGGCGGTGGACTTGACCGTGCTGATCGCGGCCGTCGCGCCGTTCGCACCGTTCGTCAGTGCCAGCTCCTTCGGGGAGAGCACCGGCGGGCGGGTGGACGGGGTGCGGCGGGAGGAGCCGGTCCAGGCGGGCCGCGGCGGGCGCTTGACGATCGGGGCGAAGATCTCGGCGATCTCCTCCTTGCCCAGGGTCTCCTTCTCCAGCAGGTGGAGGACGAGCTGGTCGAGCACGTCGCGGTTCTCGACCAGGATCTCCCAGGCCTCGTTGTGCGCGGTCTCGATGAGCTTCTTGACCTCTTCGTCGACCAGCGCGGCGACCTCTTCCGAGTAGTCGCGCTGGTGAGCCATCTCACGGCCGAGGAAGGGCTCGCTGTTGTCGCCGCCGAACTTGATGGCGCCGAGCCGCTCGGTCATGCCGTACTGGGTGACCATCGCGCGGGCCAGGTTGGTGGCCTTCTCGATGTCGTTCGCGGCGCCGGTGGTCGGGTCGTGGAAGACCAGTTCCTCGGCGGCGCGGCCGCCCAGCATGTAGGCGAGCTGGTCGAGCATCTCGTTGCGCGTGGTCGAGTACTTGTCCTCGTCGGGCAGGACCATCGTGTAGCCGAGGGCGCGGCCGCGGGACAGGATCGTGATCTTGTGGACCGGGTCGGAGTTCGGCGAGGCCGCCGCGACCAGGGCGTGACCGCCCTCGTGGTACGCGGTGATCTTCTTCTCCTTGTCCGACATGATCCGGGTCCGCTTCTGCGGGCCCGCGACCACGCGGTCGATCGCCTCGTCGAGCGCTCGGTTGTCAATCAGCTTCTGGTCGCCTCGGGCCGTCAGCAGCGCGGCCTCGTTGAGGACGTTCGCCAGGTCGGCGCCGGTCATACCAGGGGTGCGGCGGGCGACGGCGGCCAGGTCGACGTCGGGCGCGACCGGCTTGCCCTTCTGGTGGACCTTGAGGATCTCCAGGCGGCCCTGCAGGTCCGGCGGGTCGACCGCGATCTGGCGGTCGAAGCGGCCGGGGCGGAGCAGTGCCGGGTCGAGGATGTCGGGGCGGTTCGTGGCGGCGATGAGGATCACGCCGCCCTTGACGTCGAAACCGTCCATCTCGACGAGCAGCTGGTTCAGGGTCTGCTCGCGCTCGTCGTGACCACCGCCGAGGCCGGCGCCGCGGTGGCGGCCGACCGCGTCGATCTCGTCGACGAAGACGATCGCCGGGGCGTTCGCCTTGGCCTGCTCGAACAGGTCACGGACCCGGGAGGCACCGACACCGACGAACATCTCGACGAAGTCGGAGCCGGAGATCGAGTAGAAGGGGACGCCCGCCTCGCCGGCCACGGCGCGGGCGAGGAGCGTCTTGCCGGTACCCGGGCGGCCGTAGAGCAGCACGCCCTTGGGGATCTTGGCGCCGACGGCCTGGAACTTGGCCGGCTCCTGGAGGAACTCCTTGATCTCGTGGAGCTCCTCGACGGCCTCGTCGCAGCCGGCGACGTCGGAGAAGGTCGTCTTCGGGGTGTCCTTGGTGATGAGCTTGGCCTTGGACTTGCCGAAGTTCATCACCCGGGAGCCGCCGCCCTGCATCTGGTTCATCAGGAACAGGAAGACGACGACGATCAGGACGAAGGGCAGCAGGGAGAGCAGGACGCCGACGAACGGGTTCTGCTTGGACGGCGACACGGTGTAGCCGTCCGGGATCTGCTTGTCCTGGTACTTGGTCTGCAGGATGCCGGCGACGGTCTCGCCCTGACGATCGATGTAGCTCGCCTGGATCTTCGAGCTGCCGTCGATCTTCTGACCGTCCTTGAGGGTGACCTTGATGGTCTGCTCGTCGCCGGTGGTCAGCTTGGCCGACTGGACCCTGTTGTCATTGATCGCCGCGACGACCTGGCCGGTGTCCACCGTCTTGTAGCCGCCGGACGAGCCGACGACCTGCATCAACACGACCACGGCAAGGACGGCCAGCACGATCCACATGACCGGCCCACGGAAGTATCGCTTCACGTCCATCCATACGGAGCGGTGCCGCCCCGTCCCTCCTGCCATAGTGAGTTTGATAAGACAGTTCTTCTGACGGTACCCCAGTGTGGTGGTCCGAAGCCGCACGAAGTCCGCTTCGGACGGCCGGGGAGCCCGTCTCTGCATGCTTCAACGCCCTGGAACCCGCCGGGGTTCCCGATCGTCCTACAAGGCTTGAGCCGAGTGGCTCACATCACCCGGTACGGCTCAGCCACCGTAGACGTGAGGCGCGAGCGTACCGACGAACGGCAGGTTCCGGTACTTCTCGGCGTAGTCGAGGCCGTAGCCGACGACGAACTCGTTCGGGATGTCGAAACCGACCCACTCGACGTCGATGGCGACCTTGGCGGCGTCCGGCTTGCGCAGCAGCGTGCACACCTTCAGCGAGGCGGGCTCGCGGGAGCCGAGGTTGTTGATCAGCCAGGACAGGGTCAGGCCGGAGTCGATGATGTCCTCGACGATCAGGACGTGCTTGCCCTTGATGTCGGTGTCCAGGTCCTTGAGGATCCGCACGACACCGGAGGACTGGGTGCCCGCGCCGTAGGAGGACACGGCCATCCAGTCCATGGTGACGGGGGTGGACAGCGCCCGGGCGAGGTCCGCCATGACCATCACGGCGCCCTTGAGGACGCCGACGATGAGCAGGTTCTTGCCCGCGTACTCCGCGTCGATCTTCGCGGCCAGCTCAGCCAGCTTCGCGTCGATCTCTTCCTTGGTGATGAGCACCTGCTGGAGGTCGGCACCCATGTCTTTCGCGTCCACCCGCATCACTTTCGGTCGTCCCGCACTTACGGCCGCATGCACGGCCACCGGCTGCCCGTACCGGCCGCCGGAGGGTCGCTCCGCGGGGTCGGGATTCAGCCTTGCCGAATCACCAGTCTGCCACCCTGGCGCTGGGCGACGACTTTGCCCGGGAGATTGATGGCTCCCTGGCCGCGCCAGCCGGTGATCAGACGGTCGACTTCCTCGATGTGGCGGGCGAACAGCGAACCGGCCGGGGCACCCGCCTCGATGGCGGCGCGGCGCAGGATGCGGCGGCGTACGGCGGGCGGGAGCGCGTAGAGCTTGGCGCACTCCAGCAGGCCTGCGGCGTCACGGACGGAGGACTCGGCCTGGCTGGCCCAGGCGTCGAGGGCGTCGGCGTCGTCGCGGGAGAGCTGGGCGGTGCGGGCGAGTGCCTCCACGACGCGTTTGCCGAGGGCCTTCTCCAGGGCCGGCAGGCCTTCGTGCCGCAGCCGGGAGCGGGTGTAGGCGGGGTCGGTGTTGTGCGGATCGTCCCAGACGGGGAGGGACTGGACCATGCAGGCCTTGCGGGCGGTCTGCCGGTCGAGTCCCAGGAAGGGGCGCCGGTAACGGCCACCGGCCCCCGAGACCGCGGCCATGCCGGACAGGGAGCGGATGCCGGAGCCGCGGGCGAGGCCGAGCAGGACGGTTTCGGCCTGGTCGTCGCGGGTGTGGCCGAGCAGGACCGCGGTGGCGCCGTGGCGTTCGGCGGCGGCGTCGAGGGCGGCGTAGCGGGCGTCGCGGGCGGCGGCTTCGGGTCCGCCGGCGCGGCCGACGGTCACGGCGACGGACTCGACCGGGTCGAGGCCGAGTTCGCGCAGGCGCAGGGCGACCTCGTCGGCCCGGAGGTCGGAGCCGGGCTGGAGGCCGTGGTCGACGGTGACGCCCCCGGCGCGGACGCCGAGCTTGGGCGCTTCGAAGGCGAGGGCCGAGGCGAGGGCCATGGAGTCGGCGCCGCCGGAGCAGGCGACCAGCACGAGCGGGGAGGGGAGCCGCTCGGCCGTCCGGTCCTGGGGCGTGCCGAAGGCCTGCCGGCCGGGACCGCCGGAGGCGTGGTGGTTGTTGAGGATGTCGTGGAGGGCGCGGCGGACCGCCAGGCGTATCGCCGCGACCGCAGGATGGGGACCCATGTCCGGTTCCCTTCATGAAGTTTTCGGGGGGTGAGCCCGAGTCCGGTCACTCAGAGTGTGTAGATGGTGACAGAAGCGGGCGGTTCCCCGAGCATTGCACGCCTACGCATGGCTCACGGTCCCTCGGACGGGTGATTGGAGAGGCGTTCGCCTGCCGTCGGCCGGATTCGATTCACGACGTGTCCATGCCGCTCACGACTCGGCCTTGCGGTGCACCCGCGCGACCCAGTCCGCCGGTTTGGCGATCTCCGCCTTGGTGGGCAGGGTGTTGGGCGAGGTCCACACGCGGTTGAAGCCGTCGATGCCGACCTGCTCGACGACGGCCCGCACGAACCGTTCGCCGTCCCGGTACTGCCTGAGTTTGGCATCCAGACCGAGCAGTTTGCGCAGGGCGAGGTCGAGGCGGGAGGCGCCCTTGGCGCGGCGCTGCTGGAACTTCTCGCGGATCTCCGCCACGGTCGGTACGACACTGGGGCCGACGCCGTCCATGACGTAGTCGGCGTGGCCCTCCAGCAGGGACATGACGGCGGTGAGGCGGGCGAGGATCTCGCGCTGGGCCGGGGTCTGCACCAGGTCCACGAAGGAGCGGCCGCCGTCCTCCTCCTCGCCCTCGGGACGGCCGCCGGCGAGGGACTGGGCGGCCTCCCTGACGCGCTCCAGGAAGGTCATCGGGTCGACGTCGGTCTCCGCCAAGAACGACTGGATTTCGCCCTCCAGGTGGTCGCGCAGCCAGGGCACGGCCGTGAACTGGGTGCGGTGGGTCTCCTCGTGCAGGCACACCCACAGGCGGAAGTCGTGCGGCTGGACGTCGAGTTCGCGCTCGACGTGGACGATGTTGGGCGCGACGAGCAGGAGGCGACCGCTGCCGTTCTCACCGGCCGGGAGGTCGCGGGTGGCCGGGGCGAAGGTCTCGTACTGGCCGAGGACGCGGGAGGACAGGAACGACAGCAGCATGCCGAGCTCCACGCCGGTGACCTTGCCGCCGACGGTGCCGAGGACCGCGCTGCCGGGGCTGCCGGCGCGCCGTTCCTGCATCTTCTCCAGCAGCGGCCGGAGGATCTCGCGGAAACCGGCCACGTTGGCGCGGACCCAGCCGGGCCGGTCGACCACCAGGACCGGGGTGTCGTGGATCTCGTCGGTGCCCATACGAGTGAAGCCCCGGACGTGTTCCTCCGAGGCCTTGGCGTGCCGGCGCAGCTCCGCGACGACGGCGCGTGCCTCGTCACGGCTGACGTCGGGGCCCGGCCGTACGAGCCGTGTCGCGGTTGCCACCGCGAGGTTCCAGTCGACCATCCCGGGAGATGTGGTGCCACCGAAGCCAGTCATGTCGTCAACCGTACGGGACCGCTCCCGCTTGGGGCAGGCCATGAGGGTCGGTGGGGGCTGAGGGCGTCGGACGGGCACCTGGTGCGGCCGGCCGCGGCTATCCGCAGCCACACCCGGCCAGTGCCGTGGCCGTCTTGTCCAGGGCCGACTCGGCTTGCACGGGGTCTGTCGTGCCGGAGGCCATGAAGGCGAAGGCCAGGAGGCGGCCGTCGGCGTCGACGACCGTGCCGGCGAGGGTGTTCACGCCGGTCAGGGTGCCGGTCTTGGCGCGTACGACGCCTGCCGCGCTGTCGGTGTAGCGGTCGGCCAGGGTGCCGGTGAAGCCGGCCACGGGCAGCCCGGTGAGGACGGGGCGCAGGCCGGGGCGGCCGGGGTCGCCGGCGGTGACCAGGAGGGCGGTGAGGAGGTCGGCGGTGAGCCGGTCGTCGCGGTCGAGGCCGCTGCCGTCGTGGAAGGAGGCGCCGGACATCGGCAGGCCCAGCTTGGTCAGCCGTGCGGAGATCGCCCTGGCACCGCCGTCGAAGCTGCCGGGCTGGCCGCTGGTGAGGGCGGTCTGGCGGGCCAGGGCCTCGGCGATGTCGTTGTCGCTGTTGGTCAGCATGCGCTCGACCACGTCGGCCAGTGGAGGCGAGGAGACCGTGGCGAGGGTCTGCGCGAGCGTGCTCGCCTTGGAGGGGCCGGGTGGTGTGGTGGTGATGCCCGCGTTCTTCAGGAAGGCCGCGAACTTGCTCGCCGCGTCCTTCGCCGGGTCGCTCACGCGGGGCGCCGGGCCGCTGGTCGAGCCGTTGGTGCGGCCCTCGTCGGCGCTCAGGGCGCTGACCGGCGCGAGGTTGTCGTTGACGCCGATGGGGTGCACGGCGGGGCCGGAGTACAGGGTCGTGTCGTAGGAGAGCGTGACCTTGTGGATGCCGCGCTTGGCCAGGGCCTTCGCGGTGTCCGCCGCCAGTGTGCGCAGGCTCGCCCAGCCTTCCCCACTCTCGGCTTCGCTCGAGCCGGAGGTGCCCCCAGCCTGCGTGCGGGCGGTGAGGGTGGGGTCGCCGCCGCCGACAAGGATCAGTTCGCCGGTGCCGGGTTCGAGGGCCGCACGGGTGGTGAGGCGGTGGTCGGGGCCCAGCGCGGACAGGGCGGCGACAGCGGTGGCGATCTTGGTGGTGGAGGCGGGGGTGAGGGCCTTGTCGGCGTCGGCGGCGTACAGGCGCCTGCCGGTGGCGACGTCGACGACGGCGGCCGCGTGGGTGCCGCCCAGCGCGGAGGCGTCCAGGAGGGGCTTGAGGACGTCCGAGAAGACCTTTCCGCCCGGCGGGGCCTTCTTGGTGTCGACGGCGCTCGTCGAGCCGTCCAGGCCCATCAGGACGGGTTCGGCGCTCGGTGCGGGCCGGGGCGCCCCGACAGCCGTACCGGACCGGCCGTGATCTGCGCCACCTGTCCGCTCCAGGGCGGCGGCCCGGTCACGCTCGGCCGTACGCTGACCGTTGGCGTCCCAGGGGCCGGCTGCGGTCACCACACCGGCGGCCAGCACCAGGCCGGCGGTGGCGGCGCCCGCGGTGTACTGCCAGGTCTTCACGGGCCGCGGCAGGGCCAGGGGCCGGGACCGCAGGGCCCGCGTCAGCCGTGCGACCTGCGGCCTCGCGGCCGCCCCGGCCCGCGCCAGACGCGGTCGTACGGCGTTCGCGATCCGCTCCACCTGCGGTCTCGCGGCCCGCCAAGGCCTCAGCTCTGGCACGACCACCAGCCCCTTTCGCGATCACACACCTGCGTGAGGGACACTTAACCACCAGAACTATGTGCTGATCATGGAGGAGCCACCGGTGGAGTTCGACGTCACGATCGAGATCCCGAAGGGTTCGCGCAACAAGTACGAGGTGGACCACGAGACCGGTCGGATCCGCCTGGACCGTCGCCTCTTCACCTCGACCGCCTACCCGACCGACTACGGCTTCGTCGAGAACACCCTCGGCGAGGACGGCGACCCGCTGGACGCGCTGGTCATCCTGGACGAGCCGACCTTCCCGGGCTGCCTGATCCGCTGCCGCGCGATCGGCATGTTCCGCATGACGGACGAGGCGGGCGGCGACGACAAGCTGCTGTGCGTTCCGGCCACGGACCCGCGTGTGGAGCACCTGCGCGACATCCACCACGTGTCCGAGTTCGACCGCCTGGAGATCCAGCACTTCTTCGAGGTGTACAAGGACCTGGAGCCCGGCAAGTCCGTCGAGGGCGCCAACTGGGTGGGCCGTACGGACGCCGAGGCGGAGATCGAGCGTTCCTACAAGCGCTTCAAGGAGCAGGGCGGCCACTGAGCCCCGCCCTTCTCGTGGACGGGTCGTACGCGCACGCGTGCGGCCCGTTCCCGTCCACGCGCGCGTACGACCCGTCCGGGTCCTGTGCGCATACTGAGCCATACGGAAGGTGTCGTTCAGGGAGCGGTGCGAGGTGACGGAGGCGGAGGACCGCAAGCCCCGGTCGGACGAGGCGCGGTACGACCCGGAGATCACGTCCGAGTTCGCCATTCCCGCGGGTATCGAGGTCCCCGAGGGCGGCGGTGAGCCGGAGACCACCTCCGAGTTCGCTCTGCCGAAGGGCCTGGAGACGCCGCATCCGCCGAGTGCCGAGCCGGAGGCGTCGGCGTTCAGCCCGCCGAGCGCCTACAACGCCAAGGACTCCCTGACGGCGTTCACCCCGGCCACCGGGGTGCCGCTGGTCAGCCTGATCAAGGACGCGCCCTGGCAGGACCGGATGCGCACGATGCTGCGGATGCCGGTGGCCGAGCGGCCGGCACCCGAGCTGGTGCAGCGGGTGGAGGAGGAGGGCCCGGCCGTCCCGCGCGTGCTGGACCTGACCCTGCGTATCGGCGAGCTGCTGCTGGCCGGCGGCGAGGGCGCGGAGGACGTGGAGACCGCGATGTTCGCGGTGTGCCGCTCCTACGGCCTGGACCGCTGCGAGCCGAACGTCACCTTCACGCTGCTGTCGATCTCGCACCAGCCGTCGCTGGTGGAGGACCCGGTGACCGCCTCGCGGACGGTACGGCGGCGGGGCACCGACTACACCCGGCTCGCGGCCGTGTTCCGGCTGGTGGACGATCTGACCGACCCGGAGACCCATGTCTCCCTGGAGGAGGCCTACCGGCGGCTGGCGGAGATCCGCCGCAACCGGCACCCCTACCCGGGCTGGGCGCTGACGCTGGCCAGCGGGCTGCTGGCGGGTGCGGCCTCCGTGCTGGTCGGCGGTGACCTGATCGTGTTCGTCGCCGCCGCGTTGGGCGCGATGCTCGGCGACCGGCTGGCCTGGCTGTGCGCGGGGCGCGGGCTGCCGGAGTTCTACCAGTTCACGGTCGCCGCGATGCCGCCCGCGGCCATCGGGGTGGCGTTCGCGCTGGCGCACGTCGACGTGAAGGCGTCCGCCGTCGTCACCGGTGGACTGTTCGCGCTGCTGCCCGGGCGGGCGCTGGTGGCGGGCGTCCAGGACGGTCTGACCGGCTTCTACATCACCGCGTCGGCCCGTCTGCTGGAGGTCCTGTACTTCTTCGTCGGCATCGTCGCCGGCGTGCTGGTCGTCCTGTACTTCGGGGTGAAGGTCGGCGGCAAGCTCAACCCGGACGCGGCGCTCGTCATCAACGAACGGCCGCTGATCCAGATCGCGGCCTCCATGCTGCTCTCGCTGACCTTCGCGGTGCTGCTCCAGCAGGAGCGGTCGACCGTGCTGTGGGTGACGCTCAACGGCGGCGTGGCGTGGACGGTGTACGGCGCGATGCACTATGTCGCCGACATCTCGCCGGTGGCGTCGACGGCCGTGGCCGCGGGGCTGGTCGGTCTGTTCGGGCAGCTGCTGTCGCGTTATCGATTCGCTTCGGCGCTGCCGTACACGACGGCGGCGATCGGACCGCTGCTGCCTGGCTCCGCCACGTATTTCGGGCTGCTGAACATGGCCCAGAACGAGGTGAACAAGGGGCTGGTGTCGCTGGCCAACGCGGCGTCGCTGGCCATGGCCATCGCCATCGGGGTCAATCTGGGGTCGGAGATCTTCCGGTTGTTCCTGAGGGTGGGGTCCGCCGGGAAGCGGCGGGCTGCCAAGCGGACCAGGGGTTTCTAGGCGGGCGGTTACCCGCGCCCCTCAGTGGTTGCGGTAGCCGTACGGGTACTCGTTCTGGTCGTACTGGTTCTGGTCGTACTGCTGCTGCGGGTACTGCTGCTGCGGGTACTGCTGCTGCGGGTACTGCTGGTCGTAGCCCTGGTTCCAGTACTGCTCCTGCTGCTGGTTCCAGTCCTGCTGCTGGGGCTGCTGAGGCTGCTGGTACGGCTCCTCGTACGGCCGGCCGTAGGGCTGGTCCGCCTCGACGCGACGGAGCCTGGTCGTGGCGTCGTCCATGACCACCGGGGCCGGGCGGGACGCCTCCGGTGCCGGCTGCGCGGCTGCCTTCTTCCCCTTGCCGCGGGCCCGCAGGAACTCGATCGCGATCGGGACCACGGAGACGAGGACGATCAGGATGAGGATCGCCTCGACGTTGTTCTTGACGAAGTCGATGTTGCCGAGCCAGGAGCCGAGCAGGGTGACGCCCGCGCCCCACAGGGTGCCGCCGATGACGTTGAAGATCAGGAACGAGCGGTACCTCATGCCGCTGACGCCGGCGATGATCGGCGTGAACGTCCGCACGATCGGCACGAAGCGGGCCAGGACCAGGGACTTCGGGCCGTACTTCTCGAAGAACTCGTGCGCCTTGGTGACGTTCTCCTGCTTGAACAGGCGGGAGTCGGGGCGGTTGAACAGGGACGGGCCGACCTTCTTGCCGAACATGTAGCCCGCCTGGTCGCCGAGTATCGCGGCGAGGCAGATCAGGCCGATCGCGCCCCACAGCGGGAAGTGCATCTGATGCGAGGTGATCAGCAGGCCGCAGGTGAACAGCAGCGAGTCACCCGGCAGGAAGAAGCCGATGAGCAGGCCGGACTCGGCGAAGACGACGAGCAGCAGGCCCCAGATGCCGTAGGTGTCGAGCAGATAGTTGGGATCCAGCCAGCTCGGGCCGAGGGCGAGTGTCATCACGGGTCCGGGCTCCTGAAGGGGTGAAGGCGGCTACGGGGGTTGGTCTTCGAGCTAAGGCCGCACAAAGCTATCAACGTGATGTGACCGCCCCAGGTTCCACCGGTGTCTCCAGGATGCACTGTGGGATGACTGGGAGAAAGGTGTGACTCATGGGACTCGATGACTACGGCGGCGGCCAGGGGCCCCAGCCGGACGTGCTGGTCGTGACCACCAACGACGTGCCCGGATACCAGGTGCGGGAAATGATCGGCGAGGTCTTCGGACTCACCGTGCGCTCCCGCCACCTCGGCAGCCAGATCGGCGCCGGCCTGAAGTCGATGATCGGCGGCGAGCTGAAGGGGCTCACCAAGACGCTCGTGCAGACCCGCAACCAGGCCATGGAGCGCCTGGTGGAGCAGGCGCGCGCGCGTGGCGCCAACGCGGTGCTGGCGTTCCGGTTCGACGTGACCGAGGCCGCGGACGTGGGCACCGAGGTGTGCGCCTACGGCACGGCGGTGGTCCTGGCCCGGGAGTGAACCCCGCGCACTCCCGGGCCGGGAGCGCTCAGCAGGTCTGACGGTCGGCGTTGGCGAGGATCGCGTCGCGCAGGTGCTCGGCGACACCGGGCCCCATGGAGTCGTAGTAGGCCTTGAAGCGCTCGTCGGAGACGTACATCTGCCCGAAGCACCGGTGCATCTCGTACGGGACCTCGAAGAACCACCTGGTCATGTGCTGCCGGTGTTCCTCTGCCATGTCCATGGCCGCCTCACCGGACGGCGGCTCGCCCGCGGCCACCAGGGCGGCGTACCGCTCCTGCCAGTCGTCGACCTCGGCCTTGATCCGCTTCCAGTCCTCCTTGGTGTAGCGCGCGGCGCGGCGCTGGGACTCGGCCCAGGCCTCGGTGTCGCCCCAGCGCTGCTCCGCCTCCTCGGTGTACTCCTCGTTGAAGGGGTCCTTGTCCCCGAACACCTCGAACCGCTCCTCAGGCGTGAGGTTGATGCCCATCTTGCGTGCCTCCATGGCGTGCTCCACGGCCGCGGCCATCTTCTGCAGCTTCTCGATCCGGGCGGTCAGCAGTTCGTGCTGGCGGCGCAGGTGTGCGCGCGGGTCCGCGTCCGGGTCGTCGAGCAGGGCCGCGACCTCGTCGAGCGGGAAGCCGAGCTCCCGGTAGAACAGGATCTGCTGGAGCCGGTCGAGGTCGGCGTCGGTGTAGCGCCGGTGCCCGGCATGGGTGCGCGCGCCGGGCACGAGCAGGCCGATCTCGTCGTAGTGGTGCAGGGTGCGCACCGTGACCCCGGCGAACCCCGCGACCTGTCCCACGGAGTAGCTCACTTTTCCGCTCCTTGTCGTCGGTACGCCCTCCACGCTGAGGCCTCACGTCGCGTGAGGTGCAAGCCGGTTTCCGTTCGGGACATTCAGGATGTTGTGTGCTTTTTGTCCGCTTATGGTGAGCCCGTGGCTCAGGAAACCGACGCGCCGCAGGCGCCCCCGACCGCCCCTACGGCGCCGGCGCGGGCCCTGCTGCCGTTCATCCTGCCCGCCGTGGCCGTGGGCGTGGTGGCGAGCCTGGTGTTCGTCGGGGTGAGCACGGCGGCGGAGCGGCTCCAGCACGTGCTGTGGGGGCCGCTGCCGGACGCGCTCGGGGTGGGCCGCTACTCGGTCCTGTGGATGTTCGTGATGCTGACCGCCACGGGCCTCGCGGTCGGCCTCGTGGTGTGGAAGGTGCCCGGGCATGCCGGTCCCGACCCGGCCACCCTCGGCCTGAACGCCCCGGTGATGCCGCCGGTCGTGCTGCCGGGACTGGTGCTGGCGAGCGGGCTGATGCTGGCCGGCGGCCCGAGCCTCGGCCCGGAGAACCCGATCATCGCCGTGAACGTGGGCATCGCGGTCCTGCTCGGCGCGCGCCTGGCGCCCCGGGCGCCGGGCACCCTGTGGCCGGTGCTGGCGGAGTCGGCGACGATCGGCGCGCTGTTCGGCACGCCGGTGGCGGCGGCGCTGGTGATCTCCGAGGCGCTGGCCGGGCGTCCGATGCGGGGGCGACTGTGGGACAACCTCTTCGCGCCGCTGACCGCCGGCGCGTGCGGGGCCGTCACGACCAACCTGGTGGCGCATCCGACCTTCGATCTGGGGCTGCCGCCCATGGGCCACCCGGACCCGAAGGACATTCTGGCGGCGCTCGTGATCGCCCCGGCGGCCGCGCTGCTCGGCATGGGCGCCGTCTACGCCTTCCCGTTCGTCCACGGGGTCTTCCGGCGGCTGCGGCACCCGATGCTGATGCTTCCGGCCGGCGGGGTCGTACTGGGCGCTCTGGGAGCCCTGGGCGGCCATCTGACGCTCTTCAAGGGGCTGTCGGAGGTCGGGGAGCTGGCCCGGCACCCGGACGGCTGGACGGCGGGGCAGTTCGCCGGGATGGCGGTGGTGAAGCTGACCGCGCTGCTCGTCGCCGCGGCCTGCGGTTTCCGCGGCGGCCGTATCTTCCCGTCCGTCTTCGTCGGCGCGGCCCTGGGGCTGTGCGCCCACGCGCTGGTCCCGGCCGTGCATCCGGCGCTGGGCGTGGCCACCGGTGTCCTGGGCATGCTCCTGGCGATCACCCGGCAGGGCTGGGTGAGCCTGTTCACCGCTGCCGTGCTGGTCGCCTCGCCCACCATCATCGCCGTGCTGTGCATCGCGTCGCTGCCGACCTGGCTGCTGGTGACGGGGCGCCCGCAGATGCAGTTGGGCGAGGACGGCACCCCGATCCGCTGAAAACCCTCTTATGGAATCCCTGGAGGCACGTTCATGGCCCTGCACAAAGGTCCCGAGAAACACGAAGAGCGGAAGATTTCCGTCAACCCGTTCTACGGGGAGGCCAATCCGGCCGGCGGCATGACCGAGGCCCCGCCCACGCACCGCCTCCCGGACGCGCCGCTGGCCCCGTCCACGGCGTACCAGCTGGTGCACGACGAGCTGATGCTGGACGGCAACTCCCGGCTGAACCTGGCCACGTTCGTCACCACCTGGATGGAGCCGCAGGCCGGGGTGCTGATGGCGGAGTGCCAGGACAAGAACATGATCGACAAGGACGAGTACCCGCGCACCGCCGAGCTGGAGCGGCGCTGTGTGGCGATGCTCGCCGACCTGTGGAACGCGCCGGACCCGTCGGCCGCGGTGGGCTGTTCGACGACCGGGTCGAGCGAGGCGTGCATGCTCGCCGGGATGGCCCTCAAGCGGCGGTGGGCGGGGCGCAACGCCGACCGTTACCCGGGCGCCCGCCCCAACCTGGTCATGGGCATCGACGTCCAGGTCTGCTGGGAGAAGTTCTGCAACTTCTGGGAGGTGGAGGCCCGGCTGGTGCCCATGGAGGGCGACCGCTTCCATCTGGACCCGCAGGCCGCCGCCGAACTGTGCGACGAGAACACCATCGGGGTCGTCGGCATCCTCGGCTCGACCTTCGACGGCTCCTACGAGCCGATCGCGGAGCTGTGCGCCGCCCTGGACGCCCTCCAGGAGCGCACCGGGCTGGACGTCCCGGTGCACGTGGACGGCGCGTCCGGCGGCATGGTGGCGCCCTTCCTGGACCCGGACCTGGTGTGGGACTTCCGGCTGCCGCGCGTGGCCTCGATCAACACTTCGGGGCACAAGTACGGACTGGTGTATCCGGGCGTCGGCTGGGCGCTGTGGCGGGACAACGAGGCGCTGCCCGAGGAGCTGGTCTTCCGGGTCAACTACCTGGGCGGCGACATGCCGACCTTCGCGCTCAACTTCTCCCGGCCCGGCGCCCAGGTGGTCGCGCAGTACTACAACTTCCTGCGGCTGGGCCGCGAAGGATACCGCGCGGTGCAGCAGTCGACGCGGGACGTGGCGACCTCGCTCGCCGGGCGGATCGCGGAGCTGGGCGACTTCCGGCTGCTGACCCGGGGCGACCAGTTGCCGGTCTTCGCCTTCACCACGGTCCCGGAGGTGACGTCGTACGACGTCTTCGACGTCTCCCGGCGGCTGCGCGAGAGCGGCTGGCTGGTGCCCGCGTACACCTTCCCGGCGAACCGGGAGGACCTCTCGGTGCTGCGGGTCGTGTGCCGCAACGGCTTCTCCCACGACCTGGCCGACCTGTTCCTGGCCGACCTGACCCGTCTGCTGCCCGAACTGCGCCGGCAGCCGCATCCGCTGACCCGGGACAAGGAGGCGGCGACGGGGTTCCACCACTGACCGCCGCCTCCTGCCCGGGCGCCCACCTGACGTCAGACGTGCGGCGCGCCGCGGAACGCGCGGACGGCTCCCAACTGCGCGAGCTGGAGAAGAAGCTGGAGACCGCGCGGCGCGCCACCCTCTCCGGACGGCCCGACCGCGTCTCACGCGCCAACGCCGCCTTCCACCACCACATCGTGGAACTCGCGGACAACGAGCTGCTCAGCTCGACCACGGCCTCCCTGGAGGGCCGACTGCGCTGGCTGTTCCAGCAGATCGACGACCCCGGTCCGCTGTGGGACGAGCACCGGGAGCTGTACGACGCCATCGCTGCCGGTGCCGTGGACGCGGTGGGCGAACTGTCCCCGCGGCACGTACGGCACTACCGGGAGGTGGCGCTCCAACTGCTCTTCGGAGAACGGGGAGGCAACAGGCCGAACGGCGGCTGAGCTCGGCGCCGATGAGGGGGAGTTGCTCGCGGGCGTGGGGGGGATGGCAGCCGGTCAGAGGCCTTGGGGGCGGCAGCCGACCAGCCATCGCGGTACGGCGGCCGACCAGCCATCGCGAGAGCAGCAGTTGCTCAGCCGTCGTGGAGGGCGGCAGTGGGTCAGTGGTCGTCCTCCGGGTGCCGCTCCCCCGTCGCGTACGGGTTCTCCTGTCCCTCGGTGAGGATGCCCTCGAACGGTTCGCCCTCGCCCGCGAACGTGTACGCGCCCGCCTCGATGCGCCCGATCAGGCCCCGGGTCCACTCGGCCTCGCTGTCGGCCGCGTGCATCCACATCTTCATGATCTCGCCGATGTGGCCGAGCTGTTCGGGGCCGCCCTCGGGCACATAGTGCCCGGTGACGGAGTCGCGCCACTCGGCCAGCGCGCGCAGGCGCTCCCGCAGCAGCGACACCACCTCCGCCCGCTCCAGGTCGGCCATGAAGCCGATCGCCGCGGAGAGCATGTCGATGCTGCAGTCGCGCGCGACCAGGGCGTCCCGCAGGAGCCGCAGGTACTCCTCGGCGCCTCGGTCGGTGATCTCGTACTCGACGCGCGGCGGGCCGCCGGCCGTCGACGGTGCGATCTCGTGCGCGTGCAGCAGCCCCTGCTTGGCCATCTGCTTCAGGGCGTGGTAGATCGACCCCGGCTTGGCGTTGGACCACTCGTGCGCGCCCCAGTACTCCAGATCGCCGCGCACCTGGTAGCCATGGGCCCGCCCGTGCCGGCGGACCGCGCCCAGCACGAGGAGACGGATAGCTGACATGAGGTCCAGGCTATGGCCGTACGGCCGCCCTCCCCCGATCAGCCCCAGGAGCCGCCCTGCTGCTGCGCCACCAGCTCGAAGGCCGTCCTGCCGTCCAGGGACTCGCGGATGATGTCGGCATGGCCCGCGTGCCGCGCCGTCTCGCGGATCAGGTGCAGACACACCCAGCGCAGGCTGACCCGGCCCTCCGGCGGGAACCAGGGGTCCGGCGGCAGCGGGAAGGTGTCGTCCAGGCTCGGCGCGGACCGGATGAACCTCTCCGTCTCGGCGGCGACCTGCTCCCAGTACGCCAGCTGCGAGGCGACCGTCTCCTCGCCGACCAGCTGGAAGCTCTCGTGCCAGTTCGACTCGTCGCGCTTGACGGCCGGGGGCTCATGCCTGGCCCGTGCGATCCAGATCTGCTCGACCTCGGCGACATGCTTGAGCAGGCCGCCGAGCGACAGCTCGCTGGCGCTGGGACAAGAGCGCGCCTGCTCCTCGGTCAGTCCGAGCAGGGCCCGGCGGATCCCGCCGCGCTGCTCCTCGATGAACGCGAGCAGCGCCCCGCGCTCGTCGCCCTGCGCCTCCGCCGGTACGTGCTGGACCATGGCCGACCGCCTCTCTTCACCGTCGTCGGGGCCGTTCGCCCCCTGACACCGACGACGCTACGGGCCATTGCGGTCAGCTCGTGTCCGCAATGGCCCGCGAGCCGAAGAAGCGGGCTAGAAGGGGAATCCGCTGCGGCCGTGCTGCACCGAGATCCACTTGACGGTCGTGAAGGACTCCAGCGTCGTCTCGCCGTTCAGGCGGCCGATGCCGGAGTGCTTCTCGCCGCCGAACGGCACGATCGGCTCGTCGTGGACCGTCCCGTCGTTCACATGGAACATGCCGGTGTCGACCTGCTTGGCGAAGGCCACACCCCGCTCGATGTCGCCCGTGTGGACGGCACCGCTGAGGCCGTACGGCGTGTCGTTGACGATGCGCAGCGCCTCCTCCTCGCCGTCGAACGGGATGAGGAAGACAACCGGGCCGAACACCTCCTGCTGGAGCAGCCCGGAGTCGGCGGGGACGTCGGTGAGCACGCTGGGCTCGACCAGGTTGCCGGACGTGCCGCCCCGCACCAGTGCGGTGGCGCCCTCGGCGAGCGCCTGCTCGACGGTGCCGGAGACCGCGTTCGCCTGCTGGGAGTTGATCACCGGGCCGATGACGGTCTCCGGGTCGCGCGGGTCACCGACCTTCAGGGTCCTGACCTTGGCGACGAACTTCTCGGTGAACTCCTCGGCGACGGACGCGTCCACGAGGACCCGGTTGGCGGCCATGCAGACCTGGCCCTGGTGCACGAACCGGCTGAAGACCGCCGCGTCCACCGCGTAGTCGATGTCGGCGTCGTCCAGGACCACCAGCGCGCTGTTGCCGCCCAGTTCGAGCACCGAGCGCTTGAAGTTGGCGGCGCAGACGGTGGCCACGTGCCGGCCGACCTTGTCGGAGCCGGTGAAGGAGATGATCTTCGGCACCGGGTGCTCGATGAACGCGTCGCCGATCTCGGCGATGTCGGTGACGACGACGTTGAGCAGGCCGCCGGGCAGCCCGGCCTCCTCGAAGAGCTTCGCGATCAGGGTGCCGCCGGCGATCGGGGTGTTCTGGTGCGGCTTGAGGACCACCGCGTTGCCGAGCGCGAGCGCCGGGGCGACCGACTTGATCGACAGCAGGAAGGGGAAGTTGAACGGGCTGATCACGCCCACGACACCGACCGGCACCCGGTAGACGCGGTTCTCCTTGCCGTCGACCGGGGAGGGCAGGATCCTGCCCTCGGGGCGCAGCGCCAGGTGGATCGACTCGCGCAGGAACTCCTTGGCGAGGTGCAGCTCGAAACCGGCCTTCACGCGCGTGCCGCCCAGTTCCGCGATGATCAGGTCGGCTATCTCCTGCTCACGGTCCTCTATGAGCCGAAGCACCCGCTCGAAGACCGCGCGGCGGGCGTAGGGGTTGGTCTCGGCCCACTTCTTCTGGGCGCGGGCGGCGGCCCGATAGGCCTGGTCGACCTCGTCCACCGTGGCCACGGTGATCGAGGCCAGCTTCTCGTCGTCGTAGGGGTTGAAGTCGATGACGTCCCAGGAGCCGGTGCCCGGTCGCCATTCTCCGTCGATGTACTGCTGGGCCAGGTCGCTGAAGTAGGACGACATGTGATCCCTCAATCACTAGCGGAGCCAGATCCTGGTCACGGTCTGATCACACGTCATCGTACTTGCGTTCAAAGCGAGTTGGAGGCGCAGTCAGGACAGTTGGAGCAGACCTCGGAGAAGGTCCCGGCTCTCGTCGGGGCCCGGGCTGTCCTGCTGGAGTTCCTTCAGCGCCTGCTCGTACTGGGCGACGTCCTCGCGCTTGTCCAGGTAGAGGGCGCTGGTGAGCTGCTCCATGTAGACGACGTCGGACAGATCGGCGTCGGGGAAGCTGAGGATGGTGAAGGCGCCGCTCTCGCCGGAGTGCCCGCCGAAGCTGAACGGCATGATCTGCAGCCGTACGTTGGGCCGCTCGGAGACCTCGATGAGGTGCTGGAGCTGGCCGCGCATCACCTCGCGGTCGCCGTAGGGGCGGCGCAGGGCGGCCTCGTCGAGCACGAAATGGAACTCGGGGGCGCCGGACGCGAACAGGTGCTTCTGCCGCTCCAGGCGCAGCGCCACCCGGCGTTCGACGTCGGCCGGGCTCGCGCCCTTCATACCGCGCCGCACGACCGCGCGGGCGTAGTCCTCGGTCTGCAGCAGGCCGTGGACGAACTGCACCTCGTAGACGCGGATGAGGGACGCGGCGCCCTCCAGGCCCACATAGGTGGGGAACCAGCTGGGCAGGACGTCGGTGTAACTGTGCCACCAGCCGGCCACGTTGGCCTCCCGGGCGAGGGAGAGCAGCGATTCGCGCTCTGTCTCCTCCGTGATGCCGTACAGCGTCAGCAGGTCTTCCACGTCCCTGGTCTTGAAGCTCACCCGGCCCAGCTCCATCCGGCTGATCTTCGACTCGGAGGCGCGGATGGAGTACCCCGCCGCCTCACGCGTGATGCCGCGCGCTTCCCGCAGTCGCCTGAGTTGCGAGCCGAGCAGCATCCGCCGCACCACCGATCCGGGCTCTCCCGCGCTCACGTTCGCCAGCCTCCCCAACCGTCCTCAGGGCCCGCAGTCTGCCACTAAAACACTCCGAGCAGTACTCGTCCGATTACGGAAACGGAAAGAGGCGGGCCGTTTCCGCCTGCGGGTTCCGGGAAGAGGTCAGGACCTCTGGCGGGAACCGCCGAGAAGATGGCGGAAAAAATGGCCAAGAAGCGGTACGGGCAGGGCCATTTCGGTCACGTGCACGTGCATCTGCCCTTGCATCTGCTCTGCGCATCCGAAACCATGGTGCCGCGCCACCGCTGCATCGCAACGACCGCGAATTCCCGGGAGTGCCTCGCATGGGGACGAATGGATCGACCATGCTCAAGCCGTTACGGCAGGGCCTTCCGCCGTTGGATCCCGCGGCCGTGTCCGATGCCGCCTCCTGCGCCCTGCCTGCCCGTTACGAAGCGGTGCGCGAGGCCCGGCGCTTCACCCGCGGCACCCTCGACCAGTGGGACATCGGCGACCGCTTCGACGACATATGCCTCGTCGTCTCCGAACTCGTCACCAACGCCCTGCGCCACGGCCTGCCGTCCGAGGTGGCATGCCCCGAACACGCCCCGGCCGTGCGGCTGCACCTGATGCGCTGGACCGAGCGGCTGGTGTGCGCGGTGCGCGACCCGAGCCACGAGACGCCGGCGCCGCGCGACTCGGACGACTTCTCCGCCGAGTCCGGGCGCGGGCTGTTCCTGGTCGACTCCTTCGCCGACAGCTGGGGCTGGCACCCGCTCGCGGGCACGCTCCACGGCAAGGTGGTCTGGGCGCTGTTCCGGCTCCAGTCGGCCGGCTGACGCGGTACGACATCGACGGACGCGCGGTGTCTACGCGCGTCGCCGCAGCTTTCCAGGTCTGACATCGTTGCCATGACCCCCGATGGAGACCCGCCGCGCGCCGCCGGGCGTCAGCTCACTATCAGGTGGTCGAACTCGCCGTCCTTGATGCCGAGGAGCATGGCCTCGATCTCCGCGCGTGTGTACACGAGCGCCGGGCCGTCCGGGAAACGCGAGTTGCGTACGGCGACGTCGCCGCCCGGCAACCGCGCGAACTCCACGCAGGAACCCTGCGAGTTGCTGTGCCTGCTCTTCTGCCAGGCCACTCCGACCAGCTGCGCGGCAGCAATGCCGTTGTACACGTCGTACCCCCCGTACACGCCGTCAACGTCGCGGTCCACAGGTCGCTCCCCGCTGGTGCACTGGCTGGTGTGGCCATAGATGCCGTGGTCAACTGACCCGGATCATAACCCCGTTCACGTGCAGATGCATGAGCAAATGCACGTGCACAAGGGGTGGCCCCGCGGTTACAGGTTTGACGTCCGCTTTACTCACCGGGGAGACGCCTGCGTCAGCCAAGCCGTTCCAGCGTCTGCCCCAGAGCAGGCAGGACATGCCCCCGCCAACCCCCGTCCATGATCTTCCGTGCCATCAGCTGAGCCGGATCGTCCGGATCGAAACCTTCGTGCACCAGGAAAAGACGCGTACCGCGCCCTTCCTGTTCCAGTGTCCACGTGATGGTCCAGTCCGCGGGATTGGCCGGATCGGCGTCGGCCCAGCGGACGGACAGCATCCGCTCGATGTCGTAGGCCAGCACCCGTACCTCCACGACCCCGGAGAAACGGGCGTTGGGACGCGGGACGGAGGTCATCCGGTACCGGTGGCCGACCTCCAGCCGGAAGCGCTCGGCGCCGGGCATCTGCCATTGGGCGAGCAGTGCGGGGTCGGTGAGGGCGCGCCAGACCTTGGCGGGCGGGTGCGGGAAGAACTGGTCGACGCGGATGGTGGTCAGGTCGTCCGCGTCACTGCCGGGTTCGGTGCTCATGGCTGGTCATCGTCGGGCAGACGGTCGAGCAGGTCGCCGAGACCCTTCAGGCGGTCACGCCAGAACCGCTCGTACGGGTGGAGCCAGTCCTGCACCTCGGCGAGCGGGGCGGCCTCCAGGCGGTAGATACGCTGCCGCCCGGAGCGCTGTTCGGAGACGAGGCCGGCCTCCCGGAGCACCTTGAGGTGTTCCGAGAGGCTCGGGCGGCGCATGTCGAAGTGGTCGGCCAGGGCCTGGACGGGCTGTGGTCCTCGCTCGCGCAGGAGCCGCAGCACCTCGCGGCGGGTGACGTTGGCGAGCGCGGCGAAGACGCGGTCCTCGGCGGCGGTACCCGTCCCGGTCCCAGTGCTCATGGCGCGCTCAGAAGCCTTCCTTCTCCGTCAGCAGCATCAGACCGTTGCCGTCGGGGTCCGTGAAGGACGCCATGCGCCCCCAGGGGTACTCCTCCGGACCCCGCACCTCGGTGCCCGCCTCGGCGAGCCGCGCGCAGTCGGCGTCGACATCGGTCGTCACCAACATGATCCCCCGTGCCGAGCCGGGCTCGAAACCGCCCATGTCCGGCCCGGAGAGCGTGAAGACGGTCTGCGCGCCCTTCGGCGCGACCTGGAGCCAGCGCCCGGGCGGCATCTGCAGATCGGCGGTGACCTCGAAGCCGAGAACGTCTCGGTAGAAGCGCAGGGCGCGGTCCTGGTCGGTGACGGGCAGGGTGACGAAGGAGGCGTGAGTGATGTTCATGGGTACGACGATAGGTAGGCGATTCCCTACGAGTCAAGCGTAGGGAATCGCCTACCCATGCATCTCGGCCGGCGCCGGCAGTACGGGGTGACGCCGCGCGAGCGCGTTCACAACGGATTCCCGCCCGGCGTCCGGAAGTGCCCATGGTCACTGCTGGTAGCTTGCTGCGGGCCGTCCGGCCGAGGACGGCCGGCCGCTACGAGCTTGGGAGTTTTCCGGTGACTTCTGCGAGTGCTGCGAGTGCTGCGAGGGCAAGGGTGCGGACCGCGGCCGTGGCCGCGGGCCTGGTGGGCGCGCTGGCCGCGCTGACCGCGTGCAGCGGGGGCGGGGGCGACGGCGACAAGACCGCCTCCTCCTCGACGCCGAGCGCGATCAGCGCGTCGGCCTCCCCCTCGGGCTCGGGGGCCGCGAAGGGGGCTTCCGGCCAGCTCCAGGGCAGCTGGATCACCACGAGCGGCGGCAAGATCGTGGCCCTGGTGATCACCGGCAAGAAGGCCGGGCTCTTCGTGACCGGCCGGAAGGCCTGGTGCCAGGGCGCCGCGGGCGAGGAGTCCGGGATGCAGATGATCCATCTGACCTGCCCCGACGGCAACAAGGACCGGGTCACCGGCATGGTCGACTCGGTGGACGCCAAGGGCCTGACGGTGAGTTGGTCGGGCAGGACCGGCAAGGAGACGTACACCAAGGCGGATGGCGGCAAGCTGCCTTCGGCGCTGCCGACCAAGTTGAAGCGTTGAAGCGGCGTCAGGTGTGAGTCCGGTGAGGAGTGCCACCTGAAGCGGTGATTCCACCGGGGGTCGGCGGACCCGGTCCAGGCGCAGGCGCCATGATGCAGGGGCACCGTCACGACCTCGATGGGACCTGCTCATGCGCGCCATTCCGCTCACCGTCACGGCCCTCGCCGCCGCCCTCCTGCTCACCGCCTGCAACGGCGGCGGGAGCAAGGGCAGCAGCAAGAACAGCTCGGCCTGCGAGATCGGCGGGGTCTCCGTGCAGATCGGGTCCGCGAGCGTGGCGCCGAAGGCAGGCGACACGGGCGAGATTCCGGTCAGCATCACCAACCAGAGCAAGCCCTGCACCCTGGACGACTTCGCGGGCGTCGCCCTGAGCGCCGGCAGCACCGAGGTCAAGGTGCCCGCCCTCAAGGGCGCCAAGGCCCAGAAGCTGAAGCTCGCCAAGGGTGACTCGGCGTCCTTCACCATCGCCTACGTGCGCGGCAAGACGGGCGACAAGGCCGCGCTGGACCCCAAGACCGTGAAGATCACCCTGCCCGGCACCACCGCCTCCCGAAGCTTCCCCTGGTCCTACGGCCCCGTCGCCACCCAGCCCGCGAACACCGCCCCGAACGCCTCCGTGACGGCCTTCCAGCAGGTGGGCGACTGAGCGGCTCGACGAGTTGGGGAGGGTTTTGGGTCCGGGCTGAGGAGGGTCCGGACGGGCTCCGGGCGGGCTGACTCCAGCCCGGGCGGGCTGACATCGGCTTCAAACGGGGCTGGTTCCAGCCTCGGGCTGACTGGGTCGAGCCGGGGCGGGCTGACGTCGGCTTCGAGCGGGTCGGCTCCAGCCTCGGGCTGACTGGGTCGAGCCGGGGCGGGCTGACGTC
>NZ_JBIAEC010000028.1:29410-69406 GCF_042868225.1 Streptomyces sp. NPDC007856
CGGCTTCGAGCGGGCCGGCTCCGGCTGTTGGCTTCAGGCCGGCCGGTTCCAGCTTGGAGTGAACTCACCGCCGGCCTCGGGCGGGCCGACCCCGCTTCGGACAGGCTGAGTCCAGCCGGGGCCGGCTCGGTCCAGCCGGGGCGGGCTGACGTCGGCTTCGAGCGGGCCGGCTCCAGCCTCGGGCGGGCTCGTCAGCCCGGGCGGGCTGACGTCGGCTTCGAGCGGGCCGGCTCCGGCTGTTGGCTTCAGGCCGGCCGGTTCCAGCTTGGAGTGAACTCACCGCCGGCCTCGGGCGGGCCGACCCCGCGGGCTCTCGTCGGCTTCGGGCGGGCCGATGTCCGGTGTCGGTGGGCTCTCTCCGCCTGGGCCGGGCTCACTCCAGTCTGGGGCGGTGTCTGACCTGGGCTCGGTCTGCGGCTCTTGCGCCCTCCGTCCAGCCGGCCGCGTCGCTCACGCCGCGCAGGCGAGTGGTCGTGGTCTCGGGGAACATGCGCTCCAGGCGGTCGGTGACGGCTATCTCCCTGGTGGCGAGGACCGGCAGCAGGTCCTGGCTGACCTGCGTCTCGGCGGCGGCCGCGAGCCGGTCGCCGACGCGGTGGGCGTAGGCGGCCAGGAACGACTGCCGGAAGGTCTTGGTCCGCTTCCGCCCGCCGGCTCTCTGCGCGGCCTCCGCCTTGGTCATCGCGTGCGTGGCCTGCACCAGCAGCGAGGTGTAGAGCAGCTCGACCGCCTCCAGGTCCGCCTCGAAGCCGACGACCGTGGAGAAACCGAGCGGTTCGTTCCACACCGCGCGACAGTGGTTCGCGCCGGCCACGGCGTCGAGCAGCACCGCCTTGGCCTGTTCGTACGGCGGCTCGACCCCGATCCGGCACGCGCCGGGCGCGTCCGGCGCGGGCGCCTCGGCGGCGAGCAGCGCCTCGTCGACGCTGTGCCGCGCCATCAGCTCCTGTGCCTTGGCACTGAGCGCCTCCGCCTCCTCCGGATACCCGGTCGCCTCGGCCTTGGCGAGCAGCGCGCGGATCCGGGCGAGCATGCGGGAGGCGGCCGGGCCGGGGGCGCGCCGACGCTCCTCCTCCAAGGGCTCCAGGGCGGGCAGGCGCAGCAGCAGGCGGTACAGCTCCAGCGTGGTCGTGGCCTGCGCGAAGCGGTCGGCCTCGCGGCCGGGCGCCGCGGGCAGCTCCGCCAACTGGGCGGCCCAGCGGTGCCCGCGCGGGCGGTCCCGCCCGGCCTGGGCGCGGATCAGGGTGGTGGCCAGGCGCACATGCGCGTCCTCCAGCTCGCGCCGCACCAGCCGTACGACATCGGCGGGCTGCCAGCCGCGCTGCCAGGCCGTCGCCACGAACTCCTCGCCCCGCCGCGCGAGTTCGGCGTCCGCGGCGGGATCGGCGGCGAGCAGGGAGGCGCCCGTGTCGAGGCCGGTGTCGGTGTCGTCGTAGAGGGCGGCCCTGAAGGCCCTCTCGACCGTGCTGGCTGTGCTGGTCACATCGTCGATCGTGCCATGCCCCACCGACAGCGGACCGAGCTTTGTCCACAGGCTGTGGATGAAGGGCTCCCCCGGATGGCGGGAGGGGTGGCGGCCCTGGTCAACAGGACCGGAGAGCCTGCCCGCCGAGGGTCCCGAACCTCAACGCCGCCGACCGCCGACCGATTGGCCGCCATACCGTCTCAGTCCCTGGAATTCGCCACGCGAGCGTGGGAGCGAGCGAAGCATGGCGGCATGGTGGACACGTCTCTCTACGCGGCGTTCCTGATCGCCGCTTTCGCACTCTGCGTCACTCCCGGCCCCGACATGATGTTCATCGTGGCGGTGGGCGGCCGGGGCGGCCCCCTGACGGGGCTCGCGGCCGCCCTCGGGGTCGCCTGCGCCATGCTGGTGCACACGGTCGCCGCGGCGCTCGGCCTGTCAGCCCTGTTCCTGACCCTGCCGACGCTCTACGAAGCACTGCACTGGGCGGGCGCGGCCTACCTGCTGTTCCTCGCGGTCAGGGCGTTCCGGGGCGACGGCGGCCCGATCGAGGCCGAGGCGGCACCGGGGAACGGGCACCGGCGGGCGTTCTGGCGGGGCGCCGTCACCAATCTCCTCAACCCGAAGGTGATCCTCTTCAATGTCTCCTTCCTGCCGCAGTTCGTGAACCCCGGCCTGGGCCACGTGCGCGAGCAGTTCCTCGTCCTGGGCTTCACGATCACGGCGATGGGCGTGGTGGTGGACGGCTCGGTCGGGCTGCTCTCCGGGAAGCTCGCCTCGCTGCTGCGGCGCAGCCGGCGGGTCGCCCGGGGCCTGGACTACTTCAGCGGGACGGTCTTCGCCGGGCTCGCGGTGCGTCTGGCGGTCGTACCGAAGTGACCGAGCAGGAGAACTGGACTGTCAACTGTCGGTTGACACACCTCGGGGCGCAACCTACGGTTGACACATGGCGACCAACCCGAACATCACGGCATCCGTACGCCTCGACGACCTCATCGAGGCCATCAAGAAGGCCCACAACGAGCCCCTCGAACAGCTGCAGGACGCGGTGATCGCCGCCGACCACCTCGGTGACGTGGCCGACCACCTGATCGGCCACTTCGTCGACCAGGCACGGCGCTCGGGCGCCTCCTGGACCGAGATCGGCCGGAGCATGGGCGTGACCCGGCAGGCGGCGCAGAAGCGCTTCGTGTCGAAGGAGTCCGGCGGCCTCGACGCCGGCGACTTCAGCCGCTACACCCCGCGCGCGCGGAACGTGGTCATGGCCGCGCACAACGAGGCGGTGGCCGCCCGCAACCCGGAGGGCCGCCCCGAGCACCTGGTCCTCGGGCTGCTGGCCGAGCCCGAGGGCATCGGGGCCAAGGCGATCACCGAGCAGGGCGTCCTGCTGGACGCGGTACGACAGGCCGCGTCCGCCGCGCTCCCGCCCGCCGCGGACGAGGTCCCGGACCTCGTCCCCTACGGCCCCGACGCCAAGAAGGCCCTGGAACTCACCTTCCGCGAGGCCCTGCGGCTCGGCCACAACTACATCGGCACCGAGCACATCCTGCTGGCGCTCCTCGAGCAGGAGAACGGCCAGGGCGTCCTCAGCGGCCTCGGCATCACCAAGTCCGCGGCGGAGGCGTACATCGCCAGGACGCTCTCGCTGCTGGCGGAGCAGAAGTTCCCGGCGGCCGGGGCGGGCGATGCCACCGCATCGCAGGACTGAACAGCAGGTCACAGCGATTGTCAGACCCGGCTGCCACACTCCAGTCATGACCGACCGGTGGGCGCTCGCACCGGCCGAGGACTCAGGCGTGGACATCGCCCCCCTCGGCCCGGACGGGCTGCCCGCCGGGCCGGTGCGGCGGGAGAGCGATCTCGCCGGGGCGGTGCGGAGCCGCCCGGAGGTGACGCGCTGGGTGTGGCGGTCCACCCCCGAGGTCTACCCGCGTCTGCTCGCCACGGGGGTGCGAGTGGAGCGGTGCTACGACATCGAGGACGCCGAGACACTCCTGCTGGGCCACGAGGGCCGGTACGGCGAGCCACGCTCGGCCGCCGCCGCCCTGGCCCGCCTCCGGGGCGGCCCCGTACCGCCCGACCCGCCCCAGCGCTCGGCCGAACCGGGCGCCCAGTCCCCGCTGTTCGAACCCACGGGCAGCCACCTGCCCCTGACCGACCTCCTCGCGGTCTACGCCGAGCAGCTCCGGCGGCACCAGCGGACCGCCCTCCCGGACCGGATGCGGCTGCTGACGGCCGCCGAGTCGGCCGGCATGCTGGTGGCCGCCGAGATGAACCACGCGGGCCTGCCGTGGAGCGCCGAGGTCCACCGCCGCCTGCTGCACGACCTGCTGGGCGAGCGGTACGCGGGCGGCGGTGAACCGCGCCGCCTGGCCGAGCTGGCCGACGAGGTCTCCGCCGCCTTCGGCCGCCGGGTCCGCCCCGACCTGCCCGCCGACGTGATCAAGGCCTTCGCGCAGGCCGGGATCAAGGTGAAGTCCACCCGTCGCTGGGAGATCCGGTCCGTCGACCATCCCGCCGTCGAACCCCTGCTGGAGTACAAGAAGCTGTACCGCATCTGGGTGGCACACGGCTGGTCCTGGCTGCAGGACTGGGTGCGCGACGGCCGCTTCCGCCCAGAGTTCCTCGCCGGCGGCACGGTCACCGGCCGCTGGGTGACCAACGGCGGCGGCGGACTGCAGATCCCCAAGGTGATCCGCCGGGCCGTGGTCGCCGACCCCGGCTGGCGGCTGGTGGTGGCCGACGCCGACCAGATGGAGCCGCGCGTGCTCGCCGCCATCTCCCGCGACCCCGGGCTGATGGAGGTCGCCGGCCGCGCGAGCGACCTCTACCAGTCCGTGTCCGACCGCGCCTTCTCCGGCGACCGCGACCAGGCCAAGGTCGCCGTCCTGGGCGCGATCTACGGCCAGACCTCGGGTGACGGCCTGAAGAACCTGGCCGCGCTGCGTCGCCGCTTCCCCAAGGCCGTCGCCTACGTCGACGAGGCGGCACGCGCGGGCGAGGAGGGCCGGCTCGTGCGCACCTGGCTGGGCCGGACCTGTCCGCCGGCCGCCGGATCCGGCGAGGACGCGGCAGACGAGGCGGGCATCCCCGTCGGGGACGACGACGCCGAGACGCAGACCGACGGCCAGACCGCCTGGGTCCCCGGCTACGCCTCCAGCAACTCCCGGGCGCGGGGCCGCTTCGCGCGCAACTTCGTCGTCCAGGGCAGCGCCGCCGACTGGGCCCTGCTGATGCTCGCCGGGCTCCGCCGGGCCTGCGCGGACCTCAAGGCGGAGCTGGTCTTCTTCCAGCACGACGAGGTGATCGTGCACTGCCCCGCCGAGGAGGCCGACGCGGTCGTCCAGGCCATCCGCGCGTCCGCCGACCTCGCCGGCCGGCTGGCGTTCGGCGAGACACCGGTGCGGTTCCCGTTCACCACGGCGGTGGTGGAGTGCTATGCCGACGCCAAGTGAGCGCCGCGCGGGCGCACTTCGGCCACTTCGCAAGCGCTGCTCGCACCTCTGCCGGCCACTCCGCGCGAGCTGCACCCCAAGCCTTGGGCCACTGCGTGCGAGCTGTTCGGCAGCCGTTCGCTCACTCCGCCAGAAGCTCCCGCAGTTCCGCCACGACCGCCTGCTCGTCGGTCCCGTCCAGCGCCGCGAGTGCCGCGCGCCAGGCGTCGTACGCCTCCGCCCGCCGCCCCCGCGCGCTCAGCAGCAGCCCGTGCTGGTGCCGGGCCAGGCCACCCATGTAGCGGTCGGCGCGAGCGTCGGCCCGGCGCAGCAGCTCGGTGCACTCGCGACCCGCCCGTTCGGTCTCTCCCAGCTGCCGCAGCGCGCGGACCAGGCCGAGCCGGGTCTGGGACTCCCCGTGCCAGTCGCCGTGCCCGCCGAGGATGCGCAGGCTCTCCTCGAAATGCTCCGCCGCGGCTGCCGGTTCGCCGAGGGTGAGATGGGCATAGCCGATGTTGCAGTGCGCCGAGTGCTGCACGATGACCGCGCCGATCGCGTCCCCGATCGCCAGCGAACGCCGGTGCTGCTCGATGGCGGCACGCGGATCGGTGTGTTCGTAGAGGTTGCCGAGATGGCTGTGGGTGACGGCCTCTCCGTAGGGGTCGTTCAGCTGCCGCGAGTACGCGAGACTCTGCCGCAGCGCCTCCCCGGACTCCGCGAACCGCCCGAGCCCCTCCAGCAGCAGGCCCCGGTTGTTCAGGCAGCGCCGGATCCGGGAGACGACACCGAGCCGGCGCCAGATCTCCAGGGACCGGTCGGTGAGAGCGAGGGCGTCCTTCTGCCGGCCGGTCAGGAAGTGCAGGCCCGCCAGATCGCCGAGGGCGTACGCCTCGGCCGCCGCGTCCCCGAGCCGCGTCGCCGCCCCGAGCGCGACCCGCCCCAGCACCTCCATCTCGGCGACCCGGCCGCCGCGCTGGACGTAGGGGAAGAGCAGCCGTGCGAGCGTCGAGAGGTGCGCGGCCCGGCGCGGGTCGGACACACCCGCGTTGCGTGACACCAGGGCGACGACGTTCTCCAGCTCCACTTCGCCCCAGCCGAAGGCCTGCTCGGCGGACTCGAAGGAAGCCAGCGCGGCCACGTCGGCAGCGTGCTCCGGCGGCTGCGCCGAGGTGGGCCGGCGCCGGTCCTCCTGGTCGATCCCGGGCTCCGCGATCGCTTCCAGCAGCCGTTCGGCCACGGCGGCGTACCAGCGCAGGGCGATCAGGTCGGGGGCGGGCACGGCGGCGAGGTCGGTCCGCCGGCCGGCCTCGCCCCGCGTGCCCGGGATCCGCTCGCTGTCCGTGTCCGGAAGGCCGCTCGGCGCTCCCACGCCGGTGTCCTTCCCCGTGTCCGCCAGTTCACGGGCGAAGTCGCGGACCAGGTCGTGCGGGGCGTAACGGCCGTAGGCGGTCTCCTCCAGGAGGGCGACGTCGACCAGGCGGTCCAGGGCCGCCTCGGCGCGCCGCGCGTCGGTGCCGGTGAGGCGGGCGATCAGCGGTGCGCCGTAGGTCGGCAGGTCCAGCGCGCCGATGCGGCGCAGCGCGAGGGCCGCGTCCCGGTCCTCCTCGCGCTCGGCGGCGGCGAGCGCGTCATGAGCGACGGCCAGGGAACGCCGGACGCTCAGGTCGTCGTACTCGAGATGGCGCAACCGGCCGCCCGTCTCGGCGAGTTGGCCCGCCAGCACGTCTGGGGTCAGGGCGCGGCGGGCGGCGAGCCGGGCGGCCACGACGCGCAGCGCCAGCGGGAGCCGGCCGGTCAGCTCGACCAGCGGGTGACCCGCGTCCAGTCCCTCGCGGCCGCTCACGGCGCGCAGCAGCGCCGCGCTGTCCTCGCCGGTCAGCGGGGCGAGCGGGAAGCGCCGGGCGCCGTCGAGCGCGGTCAGCGGCGAGCGACTGGTGACGATCACCGCGCAGCCGGGCCCGGCCGGCAGCAGGGGCCGCACCTGGGCCGCGTTCGCCGCGTCGTCCAGCACCAGCAGAACGCGGGCAGGGGCGAGCAGCGAGCGGAGCAACGCGGCGGCTGCGTCCGGGTGTTCGGGGATGCTGCGGGGCTCGGCGCCCAGGTCGCGGAGCAGCGCGGCCAGCGCCTGGACGGAGCTGAGCGGGGCCATGCCGGGGGTGGCGCCGTGCAGATTGACGTACAGCTGCCCATCGGGGAAACGTTCCCGCAGCTCATGCGCGACCGCCAGGGCGAGCGCGCTCTTGCCGACGCCCGCCATACCGCTGATCACGGCGACGGCCGGAGCCGGGGCGGGCGGCTCGGTGAGCGCGCGCCGCAGCTCGCGGCGGACCTCGACGCGACCGGTGAAGTGCGCCGGTGGCGCCGGGAGTTGCGCGGGCCGCGGGGTCTGCCGGGCGTCCGGCGCGGCACCGCCCTCGTGCGGGCCCGGCGTTTCGGCTTCCTCGACGGCACCGCCCAAGTGACCGGCGCCCACGGCCTGGTGGTCGCCCGCCACGTCCCGCCGTCGCCCCTCGCGCTCCTCCTCGGTCCCCTTTCGTTCCCCGCCTCTCCCCCGCAGCACCTCGACATGGGCCTCGCGGACCGCCGGACCGGGTTCGATGCCGAGTTCCTCGATCAGGCGGGCGCGCAGATCGCGGTGTACGGCGAGGGCTTCGGCCTGACGGCCGCTACGGTGCAGGGCGAGCATGAGCTGACGGTGGTACGCCTCCCGCAGCGGATACTCGGCGACCAGCGCGGCGAGCTCCGGGAAGATTCCGGCCAACCGCGCTCCACCCAGGGCTAGTTCGGCGTCGTAGCGCCACTCCAGCAAGAGCAGCCGGGCCTCCTCCAGCCGCTGCACCAGGGCATAACCGCCGAGGTCTGCGGGGAGCCCGCTGAGCGGTGCGCCGCGCCAGAGCGCGAGCGCGGCCGTACAGGCCCGTACGACACCCGGCCAGTCCCGCCGGGCATGCGCGGCACGCGCCTCGGCGACCCGGGCGTCGAAGACATGCACGTCCAACTCGCCCTGATTCACGCGCATCACGTATCCCGGCGGTACGGCCCTGAGCCGGTCGGGGTCGTCCAGGAGCCGGCGCAGCCGGGTGACGTGGTTGTGCAGGGACGCCTGCGCGGAGACCGGCGGCGCCCCGCCCCACAGGGCGTCCTTCAGCGACTCCACCGACACGACCCGGCCCGGCTCCAGCAGCAGTGCGGCCAGCAGCGCGCGCACCTTCGGGCTGCCGATGGCACGGACGCCGTTGTCGGTATTGGTGCCGTCGTGGGGAGAGTTGCCGGGAAGGGCGTCGGGAGTCTCGTACGAGATCCCGAACGGCTGTCGGTCGTACAGGACCGGCGGCCCCAGCAGTCCGAACCGCAGCTCGCACCGCCGCATCACGCCGCCCCACTGCCTTCCCGCGCGGTCGGGACCGACCGTGCTCCGCGACGGGCCCGTGCCCGCCGTTCCCTGCGAGCCTGTGCCCGCGGTTCCCTGGCGGAATTCCGCCCTGTTCACAACGGTTTCCCGCCACCTTCTGCCGGCCGGACCGGCCGCGGATCGGCCTGCCCTACGGCCTGTTTCGGATACCGTCGGCGAATTCCGGCCAACGGGCCCGCCATCGGCCGACGAACCGTTGGCCACATGTTAGCGATCCGTTGGCGAATCCTGATGTGATCATTTCCATCGGATCTGGTCCGACGGCGCGCGCGCATGTCGCGTAACTCGGGGGAGTGTCGCCGTAGGCCGGGTCCGGGGACGCAAGGGGCCCCGGTCGGCGGAGGTGAACGCCCGGGGCCCCGTCCCGTTCCCTGCCCCAGTCCCTTTCAGGCCGGCCAGGCGATCGACGAAGGCGCCCAGCCCATCGCACCGATGACTGCTCCCAGTGATGACGGCTCCCGCGGACGCGGACACCCACCGAAAAGGACCCCCACCCGCCGTCCGGCGCCCCGCACCTCAGATCACCGGCGGGCGCCCCAGCCGGGTGAGCCGCCACACCGTCCGCCAGCGCATGGGCCGGCGCTCACCGGCCGGTTTCCGCAGCCCTTCCTCGAACCCGCCGAACCACGCCTTCAGCCCCGCCGCAGAGCGCGTGCGGGCGAGGGTGAGCAGCGTCCAGACGCCGAGGTGCACGGGGACGAGCGGCAGCGGCAGCCGACGCCGCACGAGCCAGACGCGGTTGCGGGCATTGACGCGGTAGTAGATGGCATGTCGGGCCGGCGAGGTCTTGGGGTGCTGGAGCAGCAGCTCGGGGGCGTAGAGGATCTTCCAGCCGGCGTCGGCGGCGCGCCAGGCGAGGTCGGTCTCCTCGTGCGCGAAGAAGAACTCCGCGGGCCAGTCCCCCGTCTCGGCCAGCATCGCCATGCGCAGGGCGTGCCCGCCGCCGAGGAACCCGGTGACGTAACCCCCGCGCAGCGGATCCGACTTGCCCACGCGGGGTACGTGCCGCTGCTGGGTCTCGCCGTGTTCGTCGGCGATCCGGAAGCCGACGATACCGAGGCGCGGGTCGGCGGCGTACAGGTCCCGTACGCGCCGCAGCACGTCGGCCTCGACGAGCAGGCCGTCGTCGTCCAGTTCCACCACGACGTCGACGTCGCCGTACTCCCGCAGGCGGGCGAGGGCGACGTTGCGGCCGCCCGGGCAGCCGAGGTTCTCCTCCACGTCGATGGTGGTGACCTCGCCGGGCAGGGAGAGCCGGCGCGCGAACTCGGGCAGCCGGCAGCCGTTGCCGACGATCACGATGCGGGCGGGGGCGAGGTCCTGCTTGGCCACGGACTCCAGCAGGGCGTCGACCTCGGCGGGCCGGTTGCCCATGGTCACCACGGCTACGGCGATCCTCGGCTCCACCACGTCCCTCACCCCATCCGGCCGCCGGCGGCGCCGCGCCCTGACCGCGCGGCGCCCGCCGTTCACCAAGATGTTGCCTCAGATCCGCGGGTTCACCAGACCCCGATTCACTTTGCAGCCCCTTTGCTCCGCGTTTGTCCGGGCATGGAAACCGAGCGGTGACGGCATCCCCCGTCCACCGGCCGCACCCCCTCCGGGCGGGCGTGCCGCGATCGGCACCGGGAGCCCGTTTCTCCCCCAGCACACAAGAAACCCCAGTCCAGCTGTTCGGCCAGAGGCGCTGGCCGTACGTAGGCGGCCCTGCCGAGTGTGGGTCACCATCCGGCCAGCGGCGGGGAAGGGGCAGTCGCACGCCGCACGGTTGGGTCAGCACCGGCGTGCAGTACGACCAGCCCCTGACGACTGCATATTGCCTGCACCGCTGCTAAAATGAAGGCATGACCGCCATTACGATCCGTGATGTCCCGGACGACACGGTCAACGCCCTGAAGGTCCGCGCCGCACAGGCGGGCAAGTCGCTCCAGGCATACGCCCTGGACCTTCTCTCCCGGGAAGCCGCCAAGCCCACCCTGGCGGAGATGGCCGCACGCCTGGAGCGTGAAACCCGCACCGAGCTCAGTACGACCGACATCCTCGACGCCATCGAGGACGCGCGGGACCGACGTTGATCGTCATTGACTGCTCCAGCCTCGTCCACTTCCTCCTCGACCACGGCGAGACCGGGACCGCGATCCGTGAGCGGGTGGGCCGCGCCGACACTCTCGCAGCCCCGGGCCTGCTGGACTACGAGATCACCTCGGCCGCCTTCGGACTGGCCCGCGGTCGGCGAGGGGGCAAGCCGAAGATCACGGAAAAGGAAGCCCTGAAGGCGATCACCGACTACCAGGCCCTCGCCCTCGACCTGCACCCCACACTGGTCCTGTGGCAGCGCGTACGCGAGCTGTCGAACAACCTCTCCGTCTACGCCGCGCATTACGTGGCCCTCGCCGAGAGCCTCGGTATTCCGCTGATCACCAGCGACGCCAGGATCGAGCGCAGCGGGGCAGCACGCTGCCCGATCGAGACCTTCGAGGCACCCAGCACCTGACCTCAGCGGCACCAACGCGCGCGGCTCCACAACCCATGCACGGTCTGTGGGGTTCCTAGTTGTCGCCGCACTGGGTCTGGCCTTGGCGTCCGCCGCGCCCCGATCAGATTCGGGCGCTCCCCTTGCCGTGAGCCGGAGCGGAGCGGATCCGTCCGGATGGTCAAGCCTCGTGGCAGTAGTCCCACACGCTCGCCCGCGGACTCAAACAGCCCGCGCACATGAGCCGCGCCAGCCTCCCTTGCGGCTCGGGAGGCCCACGGGTTGTGCCGTTTGTTTCACTCCTTGACCGGGGTGTCGCCGTTCATGGCGAAGCGGGCGGAGCACTGCTCGTCGGATCGGTCGCTCGCGTTCCAGACGCAGATCCACATCGTGTGGCCGACGTCTGAGATGAAACTTGTTTTCGCGGCGCCCCAGGAGGCCCGGAACGTGTACGCGATGCCGTCGCTGCGGTAGAGCTCGGCGCCACAGCTTTGGTTCAGGGAGGTGTTGAGCACGCCTGCGAGTTCGCCGGAGCCGCTGTCGTCCAGCCAGGCGGAGCAGGCGGCATCGTTGCCGAACCAGGAGGTGTCCGCCTCGGAGCCCTTGACCTGCTGCGGGTCATCGCTGCCGTTGATACCACTGATCGACGACGAGGTGACGCGGGTGGCGGCTGCTGAGGATGCGGCGGTCGCGGCGGGGCCGGAGGGCGAACGCGCGCTGGACGCGCTCGGCGGGACGGCCGTGTCCGTGCCGGCCGGGACGACCGGGGTCGGGCGCCCGGACTCAGCGGTGGGCGAGGCCGAACGGCTTGGGCTCGCGGAGGACGTCCGTGTCGCCCCGGCCACGGGCTCGACGCTGACCGACGCGCTGTCGGACGGATGCGCAGCGCCGTTGTGCCGGGAAGCGGACGGGACGAGTACGAACGCTGCGACGGCGCCGAGGGCGATCACTGCGGCGATCGGGAGCAGGAGCAGGCGTTTGCGTGGGTGGCGAGGTAACGCGGCGGACGGGGGCGCGGTCTCAGGCGTCGGATCCGCATCCAGGTCCGGCGGCGGGACGGTCTCCAGCTTGCCGACCGGCGTCGCGGCGAAGGCACGTCGCGAGGCGATGCGTGACATGACCTCGGAAGGCCAGGAGGGAGGAGGAACAGGCAGGTGTGCGCGGGCCGCCTCCACCACCTCTCCGGCGGTGGGGCGGGCTCCGGGGCCGGTCGCGAGACAGGACCCGATGACGGCGGCGAGGTCGGCGTCCACGGCACGCAGCGGCTCGACGTCGGCGACGACACCGGGCGTGCGGCCCGAAGCCGCGTAGAGCACGAGCGCCCCGAGCGAGTAGACGTCCGCGGGCGCGTCCACGTCCTCGTCCCCGGCCTGCTGTTCCGGTGCCGAGAATCCCTGCGTACCGTAGCTGCCACCGCTCTTGGTGAGCCTCGCCTGGTCCGCGGCGCGCGCGATGCCGAAGTCGATCAGCTTCACGCCGTCCCGCACCAGCATGACGTTGCCGGGCTTGACGTCACGGTGCACGATCTCGAACGCGTGCACGGCCGACAGGTGAGTGGCCGCCTCGGCCAGCAGCAGCCACAGCGCCTCGGCGGGCAGCGGGCCGCGCAGCCGGACCGCCTCGTCCACGGTGAGTCCGGGCACGTACTCGGTGGCGAACCAGGGACGTTCCGCGGTGCCGTCGCTCGCCAGCACCCGCGGCCCGACCCCGGTCGGCACACGGTAGAGGATGCCGACCTCGCGTTCGAAGCGCTCGCTGGAGACCAACCGTGGCCGGACGCGCTTGACGGCGGCGTAGCCCTTGTCGGACGCCCCGAGGTAGACCTCGCCCATGCCGCCGACGCCGAGCAGACCGATGATGTTGAAGCTGCCGATCTCCTGCGGATCGTCCGCGCCGAGCGGTTCGGCGATCGTGCTATCCATCATCAGCAGTGCCCCGGCCGCTCGCGCTCACGGCGGGCAGGCTATCGAGCAAGTGAGGGCAAGGCAACACGAGTTGGCGGCGAACGCGCCTTGCCCAGCGTACGCATCTGTGGGAGGACCGGTCCTCGCGGTGCGCTCATACACTGACGCGAGCCGAGCCGGAGGTATGTGATATGGCGTACGGAAACTTCCCACCCCAGATGCTGCCGCCGGGTAGTCCCTCCGACAGGGTGCCCTCGGCGCCGCCGGGGACGATCTTCGTACTGGGTCCGGAGGGCGGGTACGCCGTGCCGCCGCGCCGGTACACGCTGCTGTTCGGGCGCGACCGCGAGGACGTACATGTGCCCGTCGGTGTCGACGACCCGACGGTCAGCCGTCGGCACGGCGTGTTCACCTGCACGGCCACGGACGGCGACTGGTGGCTGGTCAACACCGGCAATCTGCCGATCGAACTGCCCGACGGGGTGCTGATGCTCACCGGCCACAAGCGGCTCATCGAGTCCGGGTACACCCCGCTGGTGATCAACTCGTCCAAGCGGCGTTCCCACCTGGTGGAGGTCCGCGTCGTGGACGACGAGGACGACCGGAACCCCCGCTCCACGAGCGGTGCGGAGACCGTGGATCCCGAGACGGTCTACGAACTCTCCCCGCAGGAGCGGCTGGTGCTCACCGCACTCGCCCGGCGCTACCTGGAGGGCCACGACGCCTTCCCGCTCCCGCTGGCCTGGGAGGACACGGCCCGCCTGGTCAACGCCTCCCCGTACGCGACCAAGTCCTGGACCTACAAGTCGGTCGCGAACACGGTCGAGGACGTGCGCGAACGGCTGCACCGCCGGGGCGTGCGCGGACTGCTGCGCGACGAGGTCGGCGAACCGGTCGGCTCGACACTCAGTGTCAACCTGATCAGGGAACTGCTGAAGACGGCGACGCTGAGTGCTCAGGACCTGGAGTTGCTGGCCGACAAGGACTGAGCGGATCGCAGGGTACGTGCCCCGGCCGATCGTCGGCCTGGGACGCGGCGTTTCTCAGCCTTCCGCCTCACGCTCGGCTGCGGCGTTGTACGTGACGTGCATGGTGCCGCGTTGGACTGCGAAGGCGGCTGCCTGGTCCTCCGCCGAGCTCTGCTGCGGCTGCGGCTGCGGCTGCGGCTGCTCGGGGTCACGCGTCGTGTTCGTCACGCGGTTGTTGTCTCCTACGACGAAGGTGCCGGAGACGTCCCCGGTGTGGATGTCTCCGTGTGTGGATTCCGCGGGCATGGCCGGCCTTTCTACTGGTTGGTCTCAGGGAGGGTCAGGCGCCGCAGTCGGTCTGCAGGCTGTCCGATGCCGAGTTCATCGCCGAGGCCTGACTCGACGGGTCGACCTGGGAATTCTTCGGATCGTTCTCGTACGACTGATACATGCTCTGCATCTGCTGAGTGGCGGTCAGCATGCCGTTGAGGTCTGATGCCACGGAGCTGTCCTGGGCCTGCGAGACGGCCTCCTGCAACGTGGACTCGAGGGAATTCAGGTCGCTGATGACGGTGCTGACGTCGGAGAGCAACGTGCTGTCGTCGGGAACGGTGGACGTGGCGCCCGAGTTGTAGGAGGCCATGTCGCTGTTGTACGTGTCGACCGCAGCGGAGGCGATGGCGGCGTCGGTGTTGAACTGCTGGGTCTCTGACGACAGTTCGGAGATCACGGTCGCGCACAAGGGATCGACGGTGGGCGTCGGCGAGGTGTCGTCGGTGGGCAAGGTGTCGTCGCTCAGGTTCGGCGTGCTGAAAGGGCTCGACGTGACGGCTTGAGACGAGTTCGGCTGGTCGTTCGCGTAGACCATGGCACCCACGCCCAGCACGGCCGCGAGGCCGAGCGTGCAGGCGAGGGCGAGTGCCGATAGTCCACCCTTGGCACCTGTCGCACCGGCGCCGACGAGCCCCGTGTGGCCTGTGCTCGCCGAGGTCGTCGTGGTGCTCGCGGCGTGCGTCGACGGGGTGACGGAAGAATGCGCCGCCGAGAGGTCGATCCGCGGGGGTGTCGGTACGGCTGAGTGTGCGCCGGCCGCGTAGGCGGCGACGTGCGGCTGTGCGGAGGCGTGGGACAGGTCGACCACCGGCCTCGCCGCGTGTGCGGGCAGGGCTGTGTGCGCGGGAGCCGAAGGGGCGGAGGTGGGGACGGTCGAGTGGGTGATGGCCTGCGTGTTGACCGCACTGTGCGTCGGGGTAACCGGGTGGACCGGCGGTGTGGTGGTCGGCGGGGCGGTGACCGACGCCGCGTCGGCGACTCGATGGGCCGCCGAATGCGCGTGCAGGGCGGCGAGTTCCCGCCACAGCACCTCCGCCTCGAGCACCAGGGCCGTCGTCTGTGCGGCCCGCCCGATCGCCTTCCGGCGGGTGCGAGCCTCGCGCAGGAAGAACTCCTCACCCTCCTTGTCCCCCGCGCTCTTCGCCGCTGCCCAACCGGCTCCGAGCAGGCTGCCCCACGCGTCGAACTGCCGGGACAGCGCCAGCTTCGGCGAGGCGGCACGGGCCAGCCCCGCGCCGAGCTGCGCGTGTCCGCTCTGCTCCGCTCGCAGCACCGCGACATCCAGGGCCTGGAAGTGCGCCGCGACGTCGTCCGGAGTGGTGTCCCTCGCCTCGACCCAGGCGGTGAGCGCCCGGCAGAGCCGATCGGCGGGAAACTCCGTCTTCCGCATGTTCAGCACACACTCGGAAACATCCGGCGGACAGCTGTAGCCGGTCTCCGAGGCGAGCAGCAGTCCGTGTCGCACCAGGCCGTCGGCGAGCGCGCCGGTGTCCGGCCGGCCGAGCAGATCATTGAGATGCCGGGGGGCCAACTCGGCGCCGGACAGCGAACCGAGCAGGTACAGCAGGTCGCGCTCCTGCGGCCGGAGCCTGTTCAGCAGCGCGGGAAGCAGTTCGGGAAGATCGGCGATGCCCGGCAGGCCCTTGCCGGTCGCGGCCGACAGGGCGATGCGCCGCAGCCGGAGCGGGTTGCCGTCCACCGCGTCGCACAGCGCGTCCACGATCGGCGCCTCGTCGGGCCGCAGCTCGCGGGACAGCAGTGCCGCCACCAGTTCCGCCGCCGCCGAGGCCGTCAGTCCTTCGAGTCGGATCGCGTGCACACCGTCGACCGCGGACCGCTGCTGCGAGGTGAAGACGAACGTGGACTGCTCGGCCATGTCGAAGAGCCGGCGCAGGTCCTTCTCGTCGAGCCCCGCGTCGTCCAGGTAGATCCGCAGCCGCAGGGCCTTCAGATGCTCCTTCAGCACCTCCAACGACGGCTTGTAGTTCGGCGCGTCGAAGCTGATGTCGAATATCGCCTGCGCGATGTCATCAGCCGTACGTCCGCCGGCTTCGATATAGGCCGCGCCTTCGGGCCCGCGCGCCATCGTGCACGCGAGGTGGCGCAGCAACGCACTCTTGCCGACCCCGGACGCGCCCCAGACCTGCACCAACTGACGTGTCTCGATCGCCTCTCGCAGTGCGTGCACGTCCCGCGCTCGTCCGATCAGCGGCTCGGCGGCGGACCGCGGCAGCTGGGAGATCGACGGGCGCTTGACCGGATCCGGCAGCGGTCCCCCGTGCACGGTGACGGTCGAACCGGACTCGGCGGTGATCTTCAGGTTGCTCACGGTGTTGTGGCTGCCTACGACCATCGTTCCGGACACGTCGCCGGCCCGGATCCGCCCTGAATCGTCCGGAACACCGTTGTTCTCCGACATCTTCTTCCCCCGTCCTCTCCAACGCCCGGGTCCCGCCACTCGGTCAGGCTGGCGCCGAACCGTCGTGCGAACCCGGCGTTTTTACGTGTTCGGCGAGATCGCCGGCAATCCGGCGGGCCCGGCCGCGACGGCGAGCCGGGCGAGGTGATCCAGGTCGAGGATCGTGATCCTGCGGTAGCCGGTCACGATTGCGCCCGACTCCCGCAGCACCCGCAGGGCCTTGTGGATCGACGACTCCGCCGCGCCGACCAGGGTGGCCATCTCCGGCTGCGACAGCGGGAGTTGGGCTTCGTTCCGGCCGGGACGCCCGTAGGTGACGGCCAGGTGGTGCAGGATCCTGGCCAGCCGTCCGAGCACGTCACAACCGGTGAAATCGACGATCCGGCCGGTCGCCGTACGCAGCTTGGCCACCACGCTCGCGCTGAGCGCAAGTCCTATGGTGGGGTGCTGTTTGGTGCACTCCAGCAGTTCGGAACGCAGTATGTAGCGGGCCAGCACCCTGCCACAGGCGGTCACAGTGCCGACGCGCGGCTGGCCGTCGATCCCGGCGAACTCCCCGACCAGGTCCCCGGCCATCCGCACGGCCAGCAGCGCCTCGCGGCCGTCCTGCGCGTGCGCGGTGACCTTCACCATGCCGCCGAGCAGGAGCAGCGCGAAGTCCGAGGTGTCGGCCTCGCGGATGGTGATCTGGCCAGCCGGGTAGGCCACGCCGTGGCCGAGTCCCATGAGGATTCCGCGGTCGGCCTCGTCGACCCGGCCGAGCAGCCCGGCCGGCGGCCAGTAGGCCGCGGCCCCGCGAACCCGTGTGTTGCTCATCGGCCACACCTCTCTTCCTCGTGCGGCCGAAGCCGCACAAGCCGTATTAGTAGCCGTTCTACCCGGGGACCCCTCCTCTACCGTCTCGTCAATCATCTTGTCGACACCGGATGACCGGGACGACAGCAAATCGATCTTCGAATTGCCTGCCCCCGTCGTGATCGCGGAGGAATAGTGAATCCGAGGTACGAATACCGAGCCCTGCTGGCGTGTGACATCGCGGGCTCCGCGGGCCGCGGCGAGCAGCGGCTGCAGGAGATCCGCAGAATTCTGCGTTCCGCGCTGTCCGACGCCCTGGGCGTCGCGGATCTGGACGCGCGGGACTTCGCGTACGTCGACACCGGCGACGGCTGCCGGCTCGTCGCCCCGGCCGCACTGCCCAAGGCCAGACTGCTGTTCCCGCTGCTCCCGGAGCTGGGCTCACGGATCCGTGAGCACAACCGGCACGCCGGCGCGGACACCCGGCTGCGGGTGCGGGCCGCGGTGCACGCGGGGGAGATCCGGCTCGATCCGGACGGCACCGTCTCCGGCGCCCCCTTCGAGGCGCTGGCCCGGCTGCTCGACTCGGCCCCGCTGCGGCACGCGACCCTCGCCGGTACCGGCGGCACCCCGCTGGCCGCGATCCTTTCGCACCACTTCTACGAGGAAACAGTCGGGCACGGCTACGAGGGGCTCGAAGCCGACGCCTTCACCGCGGCCGACGTCCGGGTCAAGGAATACGCCGCGCGGGCCTGGCTCTGGTACCCGGGCAGCCCCGTCGGGCCGCGGGTCGGTTCCGGCCGGGATTCCGACTCCGCCGAGCAGCCTGCGCAGCCCGAGCCGCGGACCGTGGAGCAACTCGTCCAGGCCACAGGAAACGGCACGGTCTTCGCCGTGCACCGGGGCGACCAGTACATCCGCCACAACGACCGAGGTTGATACGCGCTGATGAACGAGGAACTCGCCGAGCTGGCCGCGAGCGGCGCCACCGCTCTGGTCTCCGCAATGGGCACCGATCTCTGGCAGGAGGCGAAGAGGCTGATGAGCCGCGTCCTCGCACAGGCTCGCGGCAGCCGCCGCAACGAGCTGTCCGTCGCGCTGAACCGGCAGTCGACCGCCACGAGGGGAGCGGTCGACGCCGGGGCCGTTGACTACTGGACCGAGGCCCTGTCTCAGCTGCTCGACCGGAACCCGGATCTCGCCCAGGACGTCATGGCCCTGGCTTCGCTGCGAACCCCGGAAAGGCCGGACATCGTGATCCAGGTCAATTCCGCCACCAATTCAGGTGAGGTATTCGCGGTGCAGCACGGCACTCAGCAGTTTGCCTCCGGGCCGAAATCCCGCGATTCCGGGGACCGGCCGTGAGCCGGGACGACAGCCGGCGAGACGGCCTCATGGACGGACGGTTGCGGGCGGTGCTGTTCGTGGCCGTCGTCATCGGGGCCTTCATCGAGGTCAGCACGCCGCATCGGCGGTATGGCCCGCTGGTGGACGTATTCGCCCTCGCGGCAGTGGGTGTCGTCGGCGCGGCGGCCGTGCTGGGGTCCGAGTCCGCCGCGACGCCAGCCCGGCAGCGGGATCGGCTCGCGCAGGAACCCCAGCCCAGCTCAACGGTTCCGATCTGCCGCTACGTCACCGGACCGGCGACGCCGCAGGCCCAGCCCCCGAGGCCCCGGCCGTTCCTGCGCGAGCGGCCGACCGACCTGAGCGTCCCCCGCTTCGGCGACGGCGCCCGTGCCCAGGGCTACCCCTGGCTGCTGCCGGAGCGCACGGTACAGAACGGGATCGCCGCCGACGAGGCCACTGTCGGTGCCTTCACCATCCGCGCGGCCTCCGTCATCGGGCCCGGCCACCGCTGCGGCCAACCCGCCGAGCCGCGCCAGGACTCCTACCGGATCGGGCGAAGCCGGGACAGCCGGCACGCGATCGTGGCCGTGGCCGACGGCCTGTCCAGCGCGGCTTGGTCCGACGCCGGGGCCACCACGGCCTCCAGCCAGGCCGTCACCCTGCTGCGCGAGCAGATCGAGACAGTGGGCTTCGGCGGACTCGATGTCAAGGAGCTGTACGGGCGGATCGCGGAATCGATCGCCGCGCACGCGACCGGCCGCGGCGTCGGCACCTCGCACATGGCCACCGTGCTGATCACCGCGGTGCTCGCCGAGCCGGACGCGAACGGCGTTGCGAAGGCCTGGGTCGCGTGGCTCGGCGACAGTTCGGCCTGGACGCTCGACCCGCACGTCCCGCTGTGGCGGTTCTCCGCCGGCGAGGCCAAGGACCGCGCGGCCGCGGTGGTCTCGAACGAGGTCGCCGGACGTCTGCCGGACACACCGCAACTGGCCAGGGACCACTACGTCACGCTGGCTCCCGGCGCCGCCCTCGCCCTCGTCACGGACGGGATCGGCGACGCGTGGGCGGACCCGGCGGGCAACGTCAACGAGTACTTCGCGAACGCCTGGCGCTCGCCCGTCCCGGCCACCCGGTTCACCGCCGACGTCGGCTTCGACGCACCGCAGTGCCTTGACGACCGCACCGCGGTCGTGATGTGGAACGGTGACCGTGCATGACGGAACCCCATATCAACGACGGCACCGATGACAGTGTCGGCGGCGGCCCGGCGGCCGATCCGCGGGGCTGGGCGTTGCCACGGGCCGTGAGCGTCAGCGATCTCGGACCACTGGCCGAGCCGATCTCCGAACACAACGGCCAGGCCATCGCCGTAAAGCCACTGACGAACCATCCGGGCTGGCTGGCCAAGCTCTACCGGCCGGACCAGCACCCGGAGGACGCCGGCCGGCTCGACCTGCTGATCTCGGCTCCGGGCACGCTGCCGGAGGCGGATCGTGCGCTCCTGTACGCCGGCACCTGCTGGCCCGCGGCCCGGATCCACGAGCCCGGCAACCCGGCCGTCGGCTGCGTGATACCCATGGCGCCCGAGCAGTACCGTTGCGAGCTGCGGCGCGGCGGGTTCAGCGATCGCCGCTTCGTGGAGATCGACTGGCTGGCGAAGTCCGACGAGTCGATCCGGGGCGTCGGACTGCCGCCCCCCGGCTTCGCGGGCAGGCTGTCCGCCTGTCGCCAACTGACGGAGCTCGCCGCGATCCTGGAGAGCCTGGGCCTGGTCTACTCGGACTGGTCGTTCTCCAACGCTTTCTGGAGCCCGGATCAGCGCTCTGTCTACCTCATCGACGTCGACGGCTGTCAGCCGAAGAAGATGCCTGACATCCACCAGCCGAACTGGGCCGACCCGCTCACGCCGCCGGGCACCGACGCGGACGAGTACACCGACCGCTACCGGCTCGGACTGCTCGTCGCCAAATGCATGACGGGCCGGCGTGACGCGCACGCCTTCCACACCGTCGCCGCGTCCCCCTGGCAGAACCAGCCCGCCGTCTCCGAAGTACTGCTCGACATGCTGCTCGCGACCGACCGCGAGCGACGGCCCTCGGCCGCTCAGCTGAACCAGGCGCTGAACAGCGGTCCCTATCTCAGGACCACGCCACGTCCGACACGCACCGCGCTGCCCCCGTTGCCCCCGCAGCCGATCCCGCAGTCCCCCGGCGGCGCCGATAAGCCCGTGAAGGAACCCGAGCCGACGCCCCCCAAAGCGCCTCAGCCCGGCCCGCACACCGGCTGGATTCTCGTACTCGTCATAGCCGTGATCCTGCTGTTCGTCATCGCCTCCAACCACTAGCTCAGAGGTGCACCATGTCACTCTGCCTGCCCACCTACGTGGTGATCGACGCGTCCTCGTCGATGAAGGAGCACGAGGCAGTGCTCAACGCGACCCTCTCCCGTCTGCACTACAACCTGGCGACAAATCCCCGCGTCTCGGAGTTCGCCCGAGTCTGCGTGGTCGCCTTCTCCACCGATGTGCACGTGGTGATCCCGATGTCGGACATGGAGCAGGTGCCGGCCATGCCCGAGGTGATCTGCGGCGGGCGCACGGAGTACGGCAAGACCTTCGACCGGGTGCGGGAGTGCATCGAACAGGATGTCAGCAACCTGAGGATGCAGAACCTCGACGTGCTACGGCCGACGATCTTCTTCCTGACCGACGGCAGTCCGACCGACGCGCACTGGCAGGACTCCTTCCGCAATCTCGTGGACAGGGACTGGCCGCGCCACCCGCACGTGATCGCCTACGGCTTCGGCGGTGCGAGGCGCGACGTGCTGGAACAGGTGGCGACCAAGGCGCTGTTCATCGCCGACGGTTCGGACACCGAGTCCGCGCTGAGCGCGGCGATCACCGGTCTGCTCAACACCCTGATCGCCTCGTCGAAGACCGGTCAGATGCAGATCGCCACCGACGTCAAGGGCTTCAAGTACGTCGAGGTCGCCCAGGAATACGTGGACTGATGACGGACGTCGACCCGCGTTCCACGGTGTCCCGGACACTGCGCGCCTCCGTCGGTCTGACCGCACTGGCCGCAGCGCTGCTCGTCTGCGGCGCCGCGGTCGAGGCGACGGGCAACCTCCTCGGCACCTCGGCGAACGGAGGCAGCGGCAGCTCTCACCCGACACCGACCGTGCACCCGACCCACACCCGCTCCCGCGCCTCCGAGGCGCCGTCACCAGACCGCCCGCCCCCGACCTCACCCACCTACCTGCCCAGCCCCACGGCCACGGCCACCGGTAGTTCGTTAAACGGGCGGCAGAGGTCAAGGCCGCGTCCAGTGGTGACCGCGCCGAGCAGGGCATGGAGCTCGGGGGTCGGGTCCTTGTCCGTCCAGGCACGCCCCGGTGTACACCTAGGGAGGGAAGGACGGCAGGCATCAACCCGACGTCAATCCTGTGACGGTCGGCCCGACGCCTCCTGAAGCTGACGTCACTGATCGCATCTACCTGTGAGCTGATCATTTCCGGCCTGTCGGCCGGAGCCATAGCACGCAGGACCCTCCGGATCGAGCTACTGCTCATTCGGGGAGAGTGGCCGACGAGTTCGAGCCCCTGAGCAGGGTATCGCTGGTCCGGCGGCTGCACCGAACCCGGCCCGCGCCCTTGCATGCCGTGGCATCGAGGGCGCGGCACGAGCAGCTGACGTTTGACGGAGCACGCACACTGCTCGGCGCTTCCGTCATGCAACTGTCCAAACAGGCGATTCCGTCATCAATCACACGGGCCCGTACGACAATTGGCAAGGCAAACGGGCCCACGGCAGCCCAGAGCGGGAGGCACACGTGGGAATACTGCACGCGATCCGGATGCAGAAGCTCGTCGCGGATGCCAGGCGCGCCCACGCGCAAGGCGACCACACCTTCGAAGCGTCCATCGACATCGACCCCCGGGGCATGGCCCGGGTCAGGAACCCCATGAAGAAGATCCGCAAGGAGATCGACCTGGTCGTGCGATCCGTCGAAGCCGTCGGCTGGAAGTGCGTGGGCGTCGGCCAGTTCATGTACTCGATCAATATGGAGTTCATCCGAGCCGGCTGAAAGGGCTTCCCGAAACCGGGTGTGAGGCTGGGGGTTCAGTATGGGTGTGCCGTCCAGGTGATTGCGGCCCTGCAGGGGGCATGAGGGCAGGGCCTCCCAGTAGCACAGAGGGTGTCTATGCCACTGCTTACCGGGAGGCCCTGTTGCGCAGTCGTATCGGCCTGCTGGGGAACAGTCCGTTTCGGAGATGCGGGAGTGTGACCGCTGCACCCACACGTACGGCAACGCCGCGGACAACCCGAGCGGCTGACGCTGGTATCCGACCGGCATGACGGACGCGGAGTGGGCCGCGGTCCGCGAAAACGACAGGTCGTCCTCGCCGAACGGCGCACGCTCGGCGAGCTGTTGACCACCGGCAGCCGGTCGCCGACCGATCAGGGCCGTCCCGGACTTCCTGCCCCGGCGTCAGCGTGTCGCTCCCGGCCGGATCGAGCCCGATCTCGGCGAGGCGCCCTTCGAGTCCCTCCGCGGGCAGGCCGAGGAACCGACGTGCCGCGCTATCGATCACGGTGATGCGACCCTGCGCGTCGCAGCCGACCACACCCTTCCGGAGGACGTACAGCGCGGCCTCCTGGTTCTGCCAAATGCCTGCGATCTCCTCCAGTTCAGGGCCGAAGGTGCCGCGCTTGAGCCTGCGGGCGAGCAGGAAGGCGGCGTCGACTCCGATGCCGACGTAGGTGCCGAACGCGGTCACCTCCTGCCCGAACCAGGCGGCGGCCCAGGTCCCGGCGATGCCCGCGGAGACCTCCCCGACCAGTCGGTGACCCGGTCAGGGCGCGTAGATCGGCACCCGCCCCGTACTCGGCGCGCCAGCCCCCGGCCACGATCCCCGGCCGGGAGCGGAATCGCTCGCGTGCTCACACCCGTGATCAACGTCAGGACAAGCCGGGAGTGACACCTGTCAGGACCGGACATTTCCGCCGCGACCGAGCGCCCCATCGACAATGGCCGCATTTCAGCCGTCGGCCAAAAGGAGGCGATAGGACCCTGACGGAGTGTCACGCACACCTGCCCACCGGTTGTCACCGAAACCGACTGCGCATGCCTGGCTCGACCCTCCCAGACGGGCAAAAGCCCAGCTCAGGGACTCAGGCCGCCCATGCGGTCACGGAAACCACACCTCCGACCTACGCATTACGATGCACAGACCACCGGCACCCCGATTTACGCCGATTCCAAGGTCACCCGAAACAAGAAACCCCAGGTCAAAGGCGACCTGGGGTTCATCATGGAGCCGCCTTCGGGATTCGAACCCGAGACCTACGCATTACGAGTCGTGACGGGTGGTGATCCTTGATCACGATCGATCCGGTTTTGCCTGGTCAGAGTATGTGCGCTGTGATGCGCGGTGCGGCTCGTGACGGCTCGTGCCGCACCATCCGCTCACGCATCGCTCACGCAGACCGTGGGTTTGACCAGTACACATACCCGCCCCAAAGCAGGACCCGACCGTGCACGAATACCGACGGGGAGTCCGCGACAACAGGAGATGGTGGTTGTCATGGTGGCGAGTCGACCGGGAGTGACGCGGCCGTCGCTTCACGGGATGAACTTCACCTCCGGGAAGGCCGGGCACGGGCCGTCGAGCAGGTGCCCCTGCCCCCGGTGCCGCAGGTGCAGGTCGAAGAACGCAAGCGGGTACGCCTGCTGGATCCGTACGGCCCGGGCCGGGTCGAGGGTGCCGATCCAGTCCTGGATCTGATGGTCGGTCATCCCGAGGATCTTGCCCGCCTGCGGGATCAGCGTCGCGTTGTCGCCGTATGAGTTGTGGATGGCCCCGTCGGCCTGGATGTCGAGCCGCCAGCTGCGAAGGTGCGTCCAGAATTCGGCGACGTCCGGCATGGCGGCCCGGGTGAACACGGCGGTCATCATCATGAACGGCCGGTCCAGGTCGGCGGTGATGGTCGGCTGCATCGGGCCGTCGATGCTGAGCCCGGCGCGGACGCGCCGGTCGGCGAGCATGGTGAGCGCGGTGGCGGTGCCGCCCCTTCGACCAGCCGAACGCGCCGATGCGCCGCGGGTCGAGGGCGCCGAGCAAGCCCTGGGGCAGTGGCTTGCCGTCGACGTCGGGGTTGCGCCCGGCGGCGAGCCTCTCCACGCAGTCGAGCAGGAACCGGAGGTCCGCGGCGAAGTCCCTCGGAAACATCGGGACGTCGCCCGGGGTGACCACCCGGCCGTCGGGGAACTCGGTGAACGTGTCGTGGGTGTGGTCGACGGTGACCACGGCGTAGCCGTGGCTGGCGAGTTCCTGGACCATGATGGTGTGGTCGCCGCGGTGGCTGCCCGAGCCGTGCGAGTACACGATGGCGGGCAGGCGCTGGCCCGTACGGTGCACGGGCGCGCCCACGCGCCCGGCGGTGAGCGGGCCGAGGGCGGGGTCGAGGGTGAAGCCGGCGTCCGTCAGGAGCGCCCGCAACGCGCCCTCAGCCATCCAGGGGGCACGCGGCAGGTCCTCCGCCCTGCGTGCGGGGTACCAGAGGCTGGCCATCAACTCACGGTGATGCCCCGGGCCGGCCACGGGATCCGGACGGGAAGCGTCGACGAGGTGCAGGGGCACCGTGCCCACCGGGTACGGTCCGGTGGGCACAGGCAGAGTGAGCTGCACCGGGCCCGGCCCGGTCGAAGCCGCCCACGCCGGGCGTGCGACGCCCATCGGCACGGCGGCCCCGACCGCCAGCGCGGCTCCGAGCATGCGGCGGCGTGTCATTCCTTCTTGGGTCATGAACGGCGTGATTGTCATGGTCCCTCCCTGGGGTTTCTGGGCAGCACTGGGCTACGCCCGGCGCTTGGGACGTCGGCCCGTGCCGGCAATGTTTCGGTCTGGATCAGCTCAGTGGCCTGGCGGAAGGCGGCCTTCACGCGGCGCGGACATGAGGTAGGCGAGCACGGCCAGCACGCGGCGGTTGTCGTCGTCGGAGGGGGCGAGCTCCAGCTTGGCGAAGATGCTGGTGCTGTGCTTGGACACGGCTTTCTCGCTGATGAAGAGCCGGTTCGCGATGGCGCTGTTGGAGCGTCCCTCGGCCATGAGTTCAAGCACTTGGCGTTCCCGCTCGGTAAGCCTGGAGAGGGTTTCGCGTTCGCCACGGCTGCGGCGGCCGAGCAGTTTGGTGACCACTTCGGGGTCCATGACCGTGCCACCCGCCGCGACCGTACGAATCACGTCGACGAACTGGTCGTCGCTGAACACCCGGTCCTTGAGCAGGTAACCGACCCCTCCGGCCTGGTCGGCGAGCAACTCCTGGGCGTAGATCTGCTCGACGTATTGCGAGAGCAGCAGGATCGGCAGCCCGGGTATCCGTTCCCGGGCGGACAGCGCCGCACGCAGCCCGTCGTCGGTGTGGGTGGGCGGCAGCCTGATGTCCACGATCGCCAGGTCCGGCCGGAACTCCAGCAGCGCACCGAGCAGGCCCGGCGCGCTGTCGGTGGCCGCCACGATCTCGAACCCACGCGCCTTGAGGAGCCTGACAAGCCCCTCCCGGAGCAGGAAGAGATCCTCCGCGACGACTATGCGCACGGCACCTCCATGACCACGATCGTCGGCCCCCCAGGCGGGCTGCTGACCGCCAGGATGCCGTCGAAGGCCGCCAGCCGTCGCTCCACCCCGGCCAGCCCGGTGCCCCGGGCCGGATCCGCGCCGCCCACCCCGTCGTCGACCACCTCGATGCGCAGCAGCCCGTCCGTGTGGGTCATGCGGACCTGCAGGCCGTGCGCCGAGGCGTGCCGGACGGCGTTGGTGACCACCTCGGCGACGGCGAAGTAGCAGGCCGACTCCAGCGGTGCGGAGAGCCGTTCGGGCAGATCGATCTCGGTATCGCACGGCAGGGGCAGGTCCAGTGCGAGTGCCCGGACCGCCTCGCCCAGGCCCCGGTCGGCCAGCATCGGCGGGTGCATCCCTCTGATCAGGCCGCGCAGTTCCTCCAGTGCCGCCGCCGAGGCGACGCGGGCCTCCACGACCAGTGCGGCGGCTTCGTGCGGATCGCTGAGGATCATCTCCTCGGCGACCCGGAGGTTCATCCCGATGGTGACCAGCCGCCCCTGCGCGCCGTCGTGCAGGTCCCGCTCGATCCTGCGCAGCTCCGCGGCCGCGGAGCTGACCGCATCGGCCCGCGTCTCCGTCAGCTCCCGTACCCGCCGGGTCAGCGCCGGATCCGGACCCCGCCCCAACAGCCGCCTGGCATCCGGCAACACGGTCGGCGGCAGCAGCCAGAGCCCGAGGGCCAGCAGCACTGCCCCCTGGATCCCGCCGAGGACCGACGCATGGTGGGCCGTCTCCACGGGGAGCAACGGCGCCGGCCCGCGCGGGGAGCCGAACTTCTGCACCACCACCAGGGATTGCCCGAACCCGCTCTGAGCGACGTCGTACACCCCGATCCCCACCAGCCCCAGGGTCGCCAGATCCGCCGCCGCCCTCGGCCACCGCACCAGCCCGCCCACGACGGCAGCCAACAGCGCCAGCCCCACTAGGTAACCCAGCACTGACGGCCCGATCCCGGTGCCCGGCGACGCGGACTGCCACAGATCGAGGCCGAGCAGGTCACCGGTCATCACCACGACGGCGGGCAGCAGCAGGGCCCAGCGCGCGGACCTCGACGCGTCGGCTGCGGCCAGACGCGCGGGCCTGCCGCTCGCCAGCCAGCGCAAAGCCGCACCGGCGAAGGCGGCGAGTACCGGGACGCTCACACAGCCCACCAGGACGTTCAGCAATGTCGGCCCATAGCCAGCAGAGGAATGCGTGAGCCAGTACGTCCACTCCAGCAGTTCCCCGGTCACCGCCGCGACCACGGGCAGCACCCACCGCCTGGGGGCGCGCGCCGAGCGGAGCAGCACGGTGGCCAGCAGGCCGGCCATCAGCAGTGCCGCCGGGAGCAGCCCGCCTGGTTCCAGTTCCGGCACGGTGACGACGTAGCCGGCCCCTCCGGTGGAGTTGTGCAGGGCGAGCAGCAGAGCCGGCACACTGCCGTACGCGGCCGTACCCACCAGCCCTGCCACGACGGGCCAGCCAATCCGCCCGGCCGGTCGCGCCGTACGCGTCGGCCGGTCCCGTGCCTGCTCAGCCCTGAAGGCCAGCACAGCGCAGACCGCGGTCAACGTCACTAGCACGCCCGCCGGCCAAGGCGCCGCCCCGTGCACCGGAAACGGCCACATATCCGCCCCCCGTCTCGTCATCCAGGCCACGCGCTGTGGCCTGGAGATCATGCTGCTGCGCGGGACCAGCAAGCACCATGGGCTGAAACCCACTTTTGAGGTAGGCAAACACCTACCCCGGCCAGACCGGGGAGCGCACGGAGACCGAACGAAATAGCGCCCGAGCCGACCGAAGCCGCCCGGACGCTGTTGAGCAGGTCGGGGGCCGTACCCTCGCCTACCTCCAGTAGGCCCTGTGGGACTCGAACCCACAACCAGTGGATTAAAAGTCCTGGTCGAGGTGTGCCGAGTTGTCCCGGACGGCACCCCGCTGTCCGGAACCACCTGGTCAGGCCATAGGTCGAGGCTTGCAGAGTCCGCTCAGTGACGCCTCGTGCCGCAGCGTCCGCTCACGCATCGCTCACGCAAGCACCCCCGCTGACCAGCAGACCTTCCCTGTTGCCCAAGAACCGGACGATCCAGCTACGCGGCCTGGCGCCGGCCGCCCTGAGAACCAGATAAGAGCTCAACCAAGCGACGGTCCGATCCGGTGCGACTTCGTACGACCGTTACGGCCGACGAGGCCCCGGAACATGTACGCCAGGATTACACATGGGATCGTCTACGTTACTCGTAATCCAAGCTGCATGATCGTCTGGAGCGGGATCGACCGAAACCTTGTTATCCCGCACGGTTATACGTAGGGATCCAGCACAGCAGCGATTTCCATATGTGCCAGCAGACGGCCGTTTGAGTAGATGATTTGCTGGAACTACAGGCACCTCACCGGCGTGACAATTTGGCGACAACTGCGTGCAAGCGACTCGCGCTCCGGGCAGCGACACACCAATCTGGTCAATCACCTCACGCAATGGGTTTCTGAACGAACCGCGCCCCATTGAAAAAACTACGACAGAAGGCTCTACAACTTCACACAATCGCTTGGCGAGCTCCCGCTCAGACTCTGCGCCGCTATGTCCGCCATGATGGGGATAAACCAAAACATCGGCCGTCGCGTCCTTGGGTCGAACCAGCATCTTTTCGAGACCCATCGCGTCAAGATCTCCGGGCAGCAGTAGCGTCGGGTGTCCATCCAATAAGATACGCAAGACGACCGACAAACCATTTGTGCTTATCTCCGGACGCACAACCCCGGCTCTGCCTGTTCCGTGGCCGATGTCGAGCAGCGACGGATGCAGGACGTCGATACCTACTCGCCCAAAGGATAGCTCCAAATCCTGTTCATCACAGATTCCCATACGGGTTTTGAGCCTGCCATCGCGCCTCAACCGAGACAGCAACACCAAAAGAGATTAATTGCATCTAGCACCACGCATTTACGGATTCTGCCAGCCATCCAATGAAACCTCCGGACCGCCATACAGGTAGCGTCGGAGGGCGCTCTCTGTCGTATCGACGAACTCCTCAGGGATAGCGCCTACATCGACCCACCTGACTTGTGCGTGCTTGCGCGGCTCGCGGTTCTCGGGTTCGCCGGTCCATTCGTGGGCAACGAAGACCACGGTGAGGAAACCGTTGGGAGCTTCGACCCCCCAGGCACCGTGAATGATGTGGGCGACCTTCAGGGACTCCGGCTTCACGGTCAGGCCGGTCTCCTCGTACAGCTCGCGCACCGCGGTATCAGTGATCGGCTCACCGGGCTCGCTCTTGCCGACGGGCAGGTCCCACATGCCCTGGGCGAACTTGGCGTTCTGACTGCGCTGGAGGAGGACGACGCGGTTGGTGGCCTTGTCGTGGACGATGACGGCGGCGACCAGCAGGGTCATGGATTCGAGGGCGGGCGGCAGGGCTTTGGGCTGATCGTCGGTGTTCGGCTGAGCCACGGTTGGTGTCCCTTCGTCGGCCGGTTGATGGGCAGCTTAGGCCAGTGCTTCGCGTGCGCGACGGGCCAGTTCGGCCGCCCCTGGCACCCTGCGGCGCTGGTAGATGGCGAGGGTGGAACGGAGTGAAGTGATCGCCTTGCGGGTGCGGTCTGAGGTCATGCCCTCCATGAGGGTCAGGGCCTGGGACCAGGCGGCGACGGCTTCGTCGGCTCGTGCTTGGGCGGCGAGGCTGTCGCCGAGGTCGGCGTAGGTGAGGGCGTGGACCCGCTTGTACTTCTGCGGGTCCCAGCGGACCAGGGCGTCGCGGTGCTGCTGCTCGGTGCCGACGTGGTCGGCGAGGTCGGTCAAGGTGCGGGCGGTGTGACTGGCGACGGTGCCGGCGGCCGGGCCGCTGACTCGGGAGTAGCTCGGTTGTGGGCCGTCGTCGCGTAGGAGGGCATCTTCGGCGGCGAGCAGGGCGCGGGCCGCTGCGGGCTTTTCGCCCACGGCGGCGTACGCGCGGGCGTGGGTAATGTGGAGCAGCGCCTCGGTCTGGCCGTCGACGCGGCCCAGGCCGCGGGTCAGTGCGCCCTCGACGAGGTCGACGCAGTGGTGGGGTTGCTTGAGGCTGAGAGCCTGGTGGGCGAGGGCGCGCATCATCCAGGCGGCGTGACCATGCGGGTCGGCCTCGCAGGCGAGTTGGTAGCCGACCTGGTAGTAGCGCTGGGCGGCACCTTCCTGGCCGAGATCGTGGTGCTTCCAGCCCGCGAGATAGGCGAGTTCTGCGACCGCTCCGAAGGCTGCCTGGCGTAAGGCTTCGTTCGGGAACCGTCCGCGGAGCATGGGGGCGGCGGTGTCGGCGAGATACGCGGTGACGGTGGTGAGTCCATGGCCGCCTCCGAGACGCTCGTCGGCGGCGCTGAAAGCTGCGGTGATCTGGCGTACGACGTCCACGTCCTCCGCACCGACCAGGGAGCTACCGGTCCGGGCTCGGAGCATGCGGGCCGTGGCTTCGTGGTCATAGGCAAGGGGCATGGCGACGCCGGCTGCGGTGAAGGCGGCCACGGCCAGGAAGCGTCGGCGTTCGACATCGGCACGGCCCAGGTCGGTCGCGGCGAGGACGGGATCGGCCTGCTCGGTCGGTGCCTCGCCTCCGCGGAGACCAATCTCCGTTTCAGTGATCGTGCGGCCTGCTCGCCGGGACAGTGCCTCGGCGAGGTACCGGGCGGTCCGGCCGGTCGGCTGCCGGTTGCCGTTCACCCAATGGGAGACAGCCGACTTGTTGGTCTGGAGGGTCTGGCCGTTCTCGGCAGCGATGCGTCGGATGTCCTTCGCTAGAGCCTCAAAGGTGCAGCCCGTCGCCTCGATGGTCTCGCGCAGGCGGGAGTTGGGTTCTCTCTGCGCTGCCACGATCGCCTCCGCTCCGGAGCTGTAACCGCGTATACCGCTTCAACTGCCTCTCACCGTACCCACTGTGCGTGACGGCGTGTTCACTGAATATCAGCCGCCCGGCACGGTCCGACACCGTGACCAGGCTCCCCCCTTCGGCCGGGCGGCTCCCCGAAGTTCCGTACGCCCTCTCGTGGTTCGGGCATGCCTGTGCCCGAACCCGGCCGATCAGAGACGGAGACACGGTGACCACCATCGACACCACGGCCATCACGGTCGAGCTGCCCCAGGCGTTCGACGAACGCTGGTGCCGCCTGCCGGGCATCCAGGTCGACGGCCGGCGCATCACGATCGACCCGGCCCAGTACTTCTTCCGCTTCGAGTCCAACACCTGGCTCGTCGCCGACTGGGAGCTGGTCAAGTCCAAGCTCCTGGACGTAGAGGAGACCACCGAGAGCGCGGTCGAGCAGCTCGCCCTGGACTTCATCAAGGCCCACGCCGAGTCCACCTCGGACGCCGCCCGCGTGTTGGCCACCGCCTACGAGGTGTACGCCTACCTGTTCCGCGACGAGCACCTCGCCGGACTCGGCCTGCCCCAGATCACCGCCGAGCACCTGCGGATGCTGCGCGAGGCGGCCACGCTGATGGCGCTCAACAAGGTCGAGCTGGACGGGCACATCGCCAACGTCGGCCCGTGCTGGTTCTTCCCGGCCGCCACCTCGGTCGTCTTCGACCTGGACGACGAGATGGGCGGGATGCTGGACGAGGTCTACCACGGCGGCTGGTTCAACGAGCACCGCCGCATTGAGTCCATCAAGGCCCACGCCGCCCTTGGCGGCCGGCTCGTGCACGGCTGCCAGTCCGTGCCGGACCAGTCCGGCGGCGTCGTCGCGCCCTACGGTGCGTCGATGGCCGCCTTCCGCGACGACCTCGCGGCCTTCAAGGCCGGCTGGATCGAGCAGGTCTACGCCCACCGCGTCAGCCCTGCCGCGTAGCACCCGCACCGCACACCAGGCTCCGGGGCGGGCAGGCACTTCTCGCCCGCCCCGGACGCCACCACCGCACTGGAGAGCCCTTCATGGACGCGACCCTCAACGCCGATCTCCTGGACAACCTACTGATCCTCGCCAACCGCACCTGCGCATCGCGTGACCAGGTGCGCGTCTGGTCCATGTCCGGCGTCGAGCGACTGACCTTCACCGACGGCAGCACCGCCATCTTCAAGTACGCCAGGAGTCCCTTCGACAGGGAGGACCAGGCACTCCGGTTGGCAAAAACGCTCGGCGTCCCCGTTCCCTCCGTTAACGCCTCCGCAGTCCTGGACGGCTGGCTCGGGATGCTGCTGGAAGACCTCGGCGCTCCCATCCGCGAAGCCGACGACCTCGACGGCGCCGCCGCAGCCGTGGTCCTGCACCGCACCCGCACAGCCGCGGCCCTGCCGGTCCTCGATCAGGAAGGTCTGCGCGGCCTCCCGGCGCGTGCCCTGGAACACCTCGGCCACCTGCGCAAGGCCGACCGGTGGGACGACACCCACGACATCGAGGACGCTCTCGACCGCATCGCCCAAGCCGCCGAGGCGCGCTCGGCCGGTGCCACGGTCGGCCCGTTCGGCTGGGTGCACTCCGAGTTCCACCCCACCAGCCTCCACATCGGCCGGCGCGGCTGGCGGCTGCTGGACTTCGCACGCGCCTTCACCGGCCCCGGCCTGCTCGACCTCGCCAGCTGGCACGGGACTATCGACGACCCCGACCCCGTACGTCTGCGCGTCTTCCTGGAGACGTACGTCACCGAGGGTGGCACCCCTGACGCCCTCGCCGAGCGTGGCGGGCTTCCGGCGGAGAAGTGGGCGCTGGGCTGGCACCGCGTCTGGGCCGTCGAGTGGTTCATGGAGCTGTCCATCCGCTGGATCAACGACCCGGCCACAGACCCCGCCTACATCAAGGCCGTACGCCGGCACCTCACCGACGTCCTCCACCTCCTGGAGGTCTGACGTGCTTGCCGAGGCGTCCCCCTGGTACGTCCACGCGCTCCAGCGCACCACGGCCACCCCCGCCGAGCCCCTGTCCGTCCCCGGGCGGATGGAATGGACTACACGGCGCGGCAGCGGACCCGGCGCCGAAATCCTCGCACCGGATCTGCGCCGCAAGCGACTGCTGGAACTCGGCTGCGGCCCCGGCCACAACGCCGCCCACCTCGCCACCCGCTACGGCGCCCACGTCACCGGCGTCGACCTCGTCGGCCTACAGGTCCGCCGAGCCCGCTCCCACTACGGACGGCTGAACAACCTCACCTTCGTCGCCGGACACGCCCTGCACTACCTGCAAGCCTCCGACGAGCGCTTCGACGCGATCTACTCCGTCTTCGGAGCGATCGGCCTCGTTGCCCCTGAGCTTCTGCTCCCGGCCATCGCCCAGCACCTCAAACCCGGATGCACCCTCGCCTTCTCCGTCCCCCACCCTCAGCGGGGCGGCAGGCGCCCTTCCACCGATGACCGGCCCGGCCGCGACTACGTCACCCTCCCTGACCGCACGCGCCTGCCCATCGCGCGCTGGGAGTTCGACGCGGAACGCTGGGAGAAGCACCTCGGACGAGCGGGTCTCTGGCTCGCCTCGGCCCAGGAATTCCACGACGCCCGCCACGGCCTCTGGCCCACCACCCTGCTGATCACCGCGCGCAAGCTCTGACCCCAGCCCCCGGCCCCCTGGGAGAACCCGATGCGCCCGCCCTACCTACTTCTCGACATCGACGGCGTCCTCATCCCCTTCCCGGACGCAGAAGGAACCGGCCCCGAGACCCACACCCGCCACGACGTCATACCCACCGGCCGAACCGCCGACAACCCAGTCACCATCTGGCTCAACCCAGCCCACGGTCCCCTGCTCATGCACGTGATCCGAACCGGCCTGGTCACCCCCGTCTGGTGCACCAGCTGGCGGCAGGACGCCACCACGCTCATCGGCCCGCTCCTCGGCCTCCCGCCCCTGCCACACGTCGAGCTGCCACGTCCGCAGATCACGACCAGCCACCCCAACGGCTACCTGTGGAAACGCGACCACCTCGACGCCTGGCTCGGCGACGCGCCCGCCATCTGGATCGACGACGACTTCACCAACCTCGACCACGAATGGGCCAGGGAGCGCACCGCCCGTGGCCATGTCACCGCCCTCGTCCAGCCGGACCCGCACGTCGGGCTCCTGGCAGAGCACTTGGTCGAGGTCTTGGCTTGTGCAGCCCTGTTGCCCGTCGCACGGGCTGATGCCCCAGATGTCTCATGTGAAGCGAGGGTCGCCTAGACGATCTATTCCAAGGGGTCAGTGATCGTAGGCGATGCTCTTTAAGCATGTCGTCGGTCGTCGCTCGTCTCCGCAGGCACCCCTTGGAACACACCACCAGGAGGAATCAATGTCATACCCGCAACCGCTCACCCCCGAGGGGAAACTCGCCGACGCGAAGAAGCTGTTGAGCCTCCCGCGTATCGTCGTGATCTGCGGCTCCACCCGTTTCATGACCGAGATGACCGAGGCCGATCTGCGGGAGACGAAAGCCGGAAAGATTGTCGTCAAGCCGGGTTGCGACATGAAGTCGCCGCACGAACTTTGGTCCGATCCTGTCGAGGCCGAGGCGCTGAAGGTTCGGCTCGACGATCTACACCGGGCGAAGATCCGGCTCGCTGATGAGGTGCTCGTAGTCGGCGACTACATCGGAGACAGCACCCGAGCCGAAATTGCCTACGCCCGGTCGCTGGGCAAGCCCGTGCGGTTCACACACCCCGAAGTCGACCCCGCCGCCTGACCGCCCGCCCCGCACCCTCCGCAGGCACCCCTTGGAATTGATCATCTAGGGCGGCAAGACCCGGGAATCGCTGATGCCCTCGTCACTAGCAGGGAGCGAGGGCATCAGACTGACGGCTATGGCGGTAGACCGCAGGCCGTGTCGACCCCTAGCGACGCTGTCGGTGCCGCTGTCCGATAGGCATCGTTGCCGCAGCCGTGGTCTGGGGGCTGGGGCCCTGCTGGGCGGGGACCGAGCCAGCGATGGTCGAGCGTCGGCGGGCTGCCTCGGCTCGGCGGTTGGGTGCCGGGTTTCGGCCGGTGTGCTGAATGCGGGCGATGAGGACGCGGGCGGGTTGGCGGGCGGTGGTCAGTTCTCGCTCTGCGGCGGCATCCTTGAGGAGCTGGTGGGGCTGATGGCCGCGGGCTTCGGCGTCGGCGAGGACGGTGGCGAGTGCCGGCCAGGCCGGGTCGGTGAGGATCCGCTCGGCGTGGACGGGGACTGCCGCTCGTACGTCGCTGGCCAGGACGCCACGCGCTTGCTCCCTGGGGGGCCATGCCGCGAGTTCGGTGAGCGTCGGGGCGAGGGCGTGGTCGGCTGCGGTCTGGAGGTGCTGGACGGCCTGGCGGGCCGCTTCGGCCTGGTGGGCGTGGTTCTTCGCTTCGTGCCAGCGTCCGGCGACGATGGTGGCCCAGACGAGACCAGCGAGCAGGGCGGCGAGTGCGCTGCCGTCGGGGCCGGTGGCGGTGTAAACGATGTCGCGGGCCGCGAGGCGCAGGGCGTGGGCGGCGCGGTCTTCGGCGCGAATCCGGGAGCGCTGGGCCCGGGCGAACGCCTTGGAGGCGGTCTGGAGTTCGGCACGCAGGTTGGCGGGTGCCTTCTGGGCGGTGGCTTCAATCAGTTCGCCGAGGGCTGCGAGGTGGGCTTGGGCGTGGGTGTCCTCTGCGAGGTCGGCGTGGAGGGTGTCGAGTGCGTCGGTGGCCTGGTGCCAGGGGGTGTTGGGGCGGTTGCGGCGGGCGGTGGGGTGCTCTTCGGGCTGGCTGTATTCGAGGCGGGCCTTGATCTTGGGCAGGGAGAGGTCGGGAGCGATCTTGCCTCCGGAGTGGAAGATCTGTTCGCCGTTCTCGTTGAGGTCGCCGGGGCGGCCGACGGCGTAACCGAGGAGGTCTCCTGACGGGCCGCGCCGGGCCTTAACCTCGATGCCATCGGCTTCCAGGTAGGCGATGAATTCTTCGGCGCCTGTCACGTGGGGGATGGCGGCGCGGATGCGGTCCTGGAGCCACTCGCGGCTGGTCTGTTCGCAGCCGAGGCGTTCGGCCTTGTGCATCTCGGCCTGGGTGGGCCGGCGGGCACCGGTGCGGTCGCCCTTCTTCAGCCGGCGCAGCCCGTAGTCCTTCTCGATCTCGCGGCAGGCGTCACCGACGCGCAGGCCGCTGTCGTGGAGTTTGGGGCGGCGGCCGTCTTCACGGACGGTGGTGGCGAGGATGTGGATGTGGTCGTCGGCGTGGCGTACGGCGATCCAGCGGCAGGCCAGGTCGTCGTCGGCGGGGGCGATGCCGGCCGCCTCGACGATGCGCTGGGGGATCTCGGCCCACTCGACGTCGGAGAGGTAGCGGTCCTCGGGGGCGGCGCGGACGGGGCAGTGCCAGACGTGGTCGGTGACCTTCTGGCCGAACTCGTTGTTGCGCAGGCGTACGGGTTCGTCGAGGTGTCGGGCGAGTTCGGTGAGGGTGGCGTTCTCGTCGCGGCCGGGGTCGGGCATGCCGAGTATGGCGAATCCGGCGACGATGTGCGGGTCGAGGTGTTCGTCGTTGCGGCCGGGGCCGTAGAGGTAGGCGAGCAGGCCGCGGGTGTTGGCTCCGGACGGTTTGATGGCGGCGATCACGCGGCTGCCTCCGTCTCCGGATCGGCGGGCTGGCGCAGGGCCTCGGCGATCAGCTCCAGCAGGTCGTGGAGCTCGGTCAGGCGCTGGCGGATGTCGGGCGGGGTCTGGTCGCTGTTGAGGGCTCGGGCGATCTGGTTGACGTTGACGCCGATCCGGTTGAGCTGGCGCAGGACCTGAGCGCGGAAGACGTGGGTGCGGCGGCGGTCCTCGGACAGGGGCAGATTGGCAGTGAACCGTCCGGTGACGAAGGCGAGGACGATGTCGGCGGCGAAACCAGACTCGCCCTTGTAGCCGTGCTGGGTCGCTGCCTCCTGAAGCTGGGTGTGCTCGTCGTCGGTGAAGCGCAGGGGGCCGACTCGGACGACGCGCTTGGTGCCGGTGAAGCGGCGGATCGTGGGCTGCACTTTCTGCACGGCGGGCTCGCCGACTGTGGTCTCGGCGGCATGGACGGGGCGAAGGACTTCGCGCTGGGCGGCATGGAGCGTGTCCGGGCCGGGGCTGCCTTCGGCCCCGCCCTCCTGGTCCTGCGCCCCCTGGCGCTGGGCCGTCTCCGCCACCCCCGGGGCGGAGACCCCCGAAGACCGGCCTTGAGTCGGACTCGGGGTACTACTGGCTCCGCCGGGGGCATCCCGTCCGAACGCACGCCGCAGACGGTTCATCAGCGTAGGGGACTTCGTCAGCGGTATGGGCACGTCGTGAGTGTCTTTGGGGCGGTGCGGGTCGTGCGTCACGGGCGGTGCTCCGGGAGAGGTGGGGAAGGCGGGCAGTTCCGCAGGAGGGGGCGGCGGAGTGGGGGCGGTCACCGCCTCGTCCACAGATGTGGATAAGCGGGCGGCGAGCGAGACGGGTGGCCGACTGGCCGGGGTGACCGGAAGGGTTCCGGTCACCCCGTGGGGATTCCGGTCAGCTGCTGTCCGGACCGGTCTCGGCGGCGGCTTCGCTCTCGGTCCGGAGGATGTCCATCACGTCGGTCTGCCGTTCGCTGCTGATCGTCAGCCCCTTGGCCTTAACGGCCTTTCGGAGTAGTGACCGGGTGAGCGTGCCGTGTTCGGCGAGGGCGATCCGGCCGATCTCCACGAGTTCGTCAAGCGTGGCGCTGGGCGGGCGGCCGCCGCGCGGCCTGTTCTCGGCAACGGCGGTCGGTGGCATGGTCGGCTGGGCGGGCTCGGCCGGTGGCTCGGCGAGCGTGGCGGGGACGGTGACCGGTGGTTCTGGCACCGGAGCCGGTGCGGGTTCCGGATGGCCCGCAGGCTGGTCGACGAGCTGGTGGATCTGCCGCATCAGGACGCCGAAGGCCAGCAGGGCTGCGGTCGGGGGGACCGCGGCGACCACGTAGTCGAGCAGTGGCACGGTGCCCGCGCTGCCGGTGCCGTTGACTCCGGCAACGTTGCGCGCGATGGAGCCGACCGATCCGGTGGCTGTAAGGGCGATCGCCCACCTGTCGGTCACCCGGCGCAGGCCCGCGCGGAGCATGAGCAGTTCGCCCGCGACGATGAAGGCGTCCAGGGTCGCCGGCCAGGCCCAGCGGCGGGTGGGAGAGCTGCGCAGCCCGTGCTGTCCGGCGACCTCGGCGAGGTGTGCGTACGACAGCCAGAATCCGCTGATGGTGAGGGCGACGATGACGACTCCGGCCGCACTGAACGTGTACCGCTCGATGTCCTGCTTGGTCATCGACAGCCGTCCTCCGTCGGGGTGGTGTCCCCGACGGGTGGGTGTGGGTGTGGGTGTGGGGGTGGTGAGGGCCAAGCGGGGTGCTCCTGGGTGTTGCCGGTGTGATCCGTCTTGCCGTCTTGGCCGTTGCAAGCGCAGGTCAGGGCCGGTACGGCAGGGGCGTGGATGTGCCGTACCGGCGGCGTTCGGGCTCTTCCCGCGTGTGCGGTGCGGCCTGACGGCGGGCGATCGGCCGATTGCTCTCGGCGTGCCCCTGCCGGTCAGGACGGCACTGCTACGTGGTGCCGTCCTGACCGGCGGGGCTTTGACCTGCGGTGATACGGCGGGGACGCGTGGGACGGCACAAGACGGATCCGGGCGGCGTCTTCCCGGCGGCAGCGATCACGATGATCGAGTTGCCGTCTTGTCCCCGGTTGCCGTCTTGCCTGCATGCCGTTTGACCTGCGGGATCACGGCAGGGACGGCAGGGACGCCCACCGGGGGTGCGGGGCTCAGTCTGCGGCGGGGGCGGCAGGCTCGGTGTCCACTGGGTGGACAGTGGGGCAGTAGCGCCTCCAGGCGTCGAGGAACTTGTTGCGCATGTAACCCTTGCGCTGGGTTCCGTCGGCGAGGCGGACGTTGCCTGGCCTGATGTCGAACGGCCGCAGCATGTCCGACAGGTTGCGGGACGTCAGCCCGTGGCGTCCCCATTCCGCCCACGGGCTCTCGGTGTTCTGCAGCAGATGGTGCAGCAGCTCCTCTGTGGAGAGGCTGTCGACCTCCCTTTGGGCGAAGAAGATCCGTCGGATGTCGGCGAGGATCCGTGCCCCACCGGGCTGCTCCTCCTCGACCTCGACCTCGGCGGTGACCATCCGCGCGCACGCCTCGCGGGCGCGACGGGGCCAGGGCCCGGCGGCCAGGTCGGCGACGATGACCAGTGGCTCCCAGGGTCTGGACGCCGGAGCAGACCGGCGCCTTCCTCGACTTCGTGGCCGATGACCGGCTGTACGCCATGTGGCATCTGATCGCCTTCCGCGGCCTGCGTCGCGGTGAGGCGTGCGGCCAGCCCTGGTCCGAGACCAACCTCGACCGGCACTCCCTCACCGTCACCGGCCAACTCGTCCAGGACGGGTGGGAGGTCGAGGCATCCGAACCGAAGACCGACAGTGGCTTCCGCGTCGTAGCCCTGGACGACGACACCGTCGGCGTCCTCGAACGGCACCGCAAGCAGCAGGAGGCGGATCGCGAGGAATGGGGGTCGGCGTGGGTCGAGACGGGCCTCGTCTTCACCCAGGAAGACGGCTCATGGCTGCACCCCGGCAAGGTCACTGACCTCTTCGAACGACTCGTCACCACCTCCGGCCTCCCGCCGATCCGGCTGCACGACCTACGGCACGGCGCGGCCACGCTCATGCTCGCCGCCGGCATCGACGTGAAGATCGTGTCGGACACCCTCGGGCACAGCGATACCCGGGTCACGCGGGACATCTACCAGAGCGTCCTCCCCACGTCGGCAAGAGCGCCGCCGAGGCCACCGCGAAGCTGGTCCCGCTCCAGCGGAAGGCGGAGGCGGAGGAAGCCGCGCGCAAGGCGGAGATGGCCCGGAAGAAGGCCAAGCGCGCTAAGACGTCGTCTCATTTGGGGTGCTGGGTAGTCTGCACCGTGTGGTGATGGTCGAGCGCATGGTGCCGGATGAGTTGTGGGAGTTGTTCCAGCGGG
>NZ_JBIAEC010000029.1:0-68840 GCF_042868225.1 Streptomyces sp. NPDC007856
TCGACGCGCTCGCCGAGCAGCGGCGCGCCGACGGACTGCCCGCCACCTCGATCGCCTGGGGCCCCTGGGCCGAAGGCGGCATGGCCGCCGACGAGACCCTCGCGCAGCGGATGCGGGCCGGCGGCGTACCGCCGATGACCACCTCGGCCGCGATCGACGCGCTGCAGCACGCACTGGACTCGCACGACACGGTGGTGGCCGTTGCGGACGTCGACTGGCAGCGGTTCGCACCAGGCTTCACCGCCGTGCGCCGAAGCCCCCTGCTGGCGGAACTCCCCGAAGTACGCGGGGCCCTGGCACCCGCCGAATCCGCCGCCGATTCCGGCACGGACAAGGTCCCCGCGTCCTCCCTCGCACAGCGCATGTCCCGTCTCCCCGAGACGGAGCAGCGGCGCCTGCTGCTGGATCTGGTACGTGAGACCGTCGCGGCCGTGCTCGGCCACGCCGGTCCCGAGACCGTCGGCGCCAACCGCGCGTTCAAGGAGCTCGGCTTCGACTCGCTGACGGCGGTCGAGCTTCGCAACCGCCTGGGGGCCGCAGGAGAGCTGCCGCTGCCCGCCACGCTGATCTACGACTACCCGACTCCGTCCGCGCTGGCCGATCACCTGTGGACCGAACTGCTCGGCACGCAGGCGGTGTCCGGCGGCCCGGTGTCGCGGTCGGCGGAGGCGACGGACGACCCGATCGCGATCGTCGGCATGAGCTGCCGCTTCCCTGGTGGCGTACGGTCGCCGGAAGACCTCTGGCAGCTCCTCGCCTCCGGGCGGGACGCGATCTCCGGCTTCCCCACCGACCGCGGCTGGGACCTCGACTCGCTGTACGGCTCCCGGTCGGACGCGCTGCCCACCACCGGCTCTCCCGCTTCCGGTACGACGAACACGTCGTACGCGCATGAGGGCGGCTTCCTCTACGACGCGGCCGAGTTCGACCCGGCGTTCTTCGGGATCAGCCCGCGCGAGGCGCTCGCCATGGACCCGCAGCAGCGGCTGCTGCTGGAGACGTCGTGGGAGGCGTTCGAGCGCGCCGGAATCGATCCGTCGTCCGTACGCGGCAGCCAGGCGGGCGTGTTCATCGGGACCAACGGTCAGGACTACCTGTCCCTGGTCCTCAACTCGCCCGAGGCCACCGACGGCTTCATGAGCACCGGCAACTCGGCCAGCGTCGTCTCCGGGCGTCTCGCCTACACCTTCGGTGTCGAAGGGCCTGCCGTGACGGTGGACACGGCCTGCTCCTCGTCGCTGGTCGCCCTGCACCTCGCCGCCCAGGCGCTGCGCAGTGGTGAGTGCGATCTGGCGCTGGCCGGCGGTGTGACCGTGATGTCGACACCCGGCGCGTTCATCGAGTTCAGCCGGCAGCGTGGTCTTGCTGCCGACGGCCGGGTGAAGGCGTTCGCGGCGGGTGCGGACGGCACCGGCTGGGGTGAGGGCGTGGGCATGCTGCTGGTCGAGCGGCTGTCCGATGCCCGCCGTAACGGTCACCCGGTGCTGGCGGTGGTCCGCGGCTCGGCGGTGAACCAGGATGGTGCGAGCAATGGTCTGACGGCGCCGAACGGTCCGTCGCAGCAGCGGGTGATCCGGCAGGCGCTGGCGAGTGCCGGGCTGTCCGCCGCCGATGTCGACGCGGTGGAGGCGCACGGTACGGGTACGACGCTGGGTGACCCGATCGAGGCGCAGGCACTGCTGGCCACCTACGGCAAGGAGCGGGCCGAGGACACGCCGTTGTGGCTGGGCTCGATCAAGTCGAACATCGGTCACACGCAGGCCGCGGCCGGTGTGGCCGGTGTGATCAAGATGGTGCTGGCGATGCGGCACGGTGTGCTGCCGCGGACCCTGCACGTGGACGAGCCGACCCCGCACGTGGACTGGTCGGCGGGCGCGGTGGAGTTGCTGACGGAGGCGCGGGAGTGGCCGGAGACCGGCCGCCCTCGCCGGGCGGGCGTGTCGTCCTTCGGTGTGAGTGGCACCAACGCCCACACCGTGCTCGAGCAGCCACCGGCAGAAGATGCGGACCGGACGGAGACCCTTCCGTACCAGGCCGCACCGTTGAGCACCATGTGGGTTCTCTCCGCCAAGTCCGACGGGGCGCTGCGGGCTCAGGCCGAGCGCCTGTGGGCGCGGATCGCCTCAGACGGCGATGCGAGGCCGGCAGATGTCGCCTATTCGCTGGCCACCTCGCGGGCCGCGCTGGAGCGACGGGCGGCGGTGGTCGGTGGGGACCGCGACGTCCTGCTGGCCGGGCTCGCCGCACTGGCGGCGGGGGAGCCGGGGTCGCAGGTGGTCCGGGGAACGGTCGGTGAGGGCCGCACGGCGTTCCTGTTCACCGGGCAGGGCAGCCAGCGGCTGGGGATGGGCCGGGAGCTGTACGACGCCTATCCCGTGTTCGCCCGGACGCTGGACGAGGTCTTCGCTCGGTTCGAACTGCCGTTGCGTGAGGCGGTGTTCGGCGATGAGTCCGGAGTTCTGGACCGGACGGCTTATACGCAGCCCGCGTTGTTCGCGGTGGAGGTGGCGCTGTTCCGGCTCCTCGAATCATGGGGTATCAAGGCGGACTTCGTCTCCGGTCACTCGATCGGTGAGATCGCGGCGGCGCATTGTGCGGGTGTGCTGTCGCTGGAGGACGCGTGCACGCTGGTCGCCGCGCGTGGCCGGCTGATGCAGGAGCTGCCGTCCGGTGGTGCGATGGTGGCGGTGCAGGCGACCGAGGACGAGGTCACCCCGTATCTGACCGACCGGGTGAGCATCGCCGCCGTCAACGGCCCGGCCTCCGTGGTCGTGGCCGGTGACGAGGACGTCGTACTGGAGATCGCGGCCCGCTTCGAGGAGCAGGGGCGCAAGACCCGTCGCCTGACGGTCAGTCACGCGTTCCACTCGCCGCACATGGACGGCATGCTGGACGCCTTCCGCAAGGTCGCCGAGGGCTTGTCGTACGAGGCCCCTGGCATCCCGGTCGTCTCCAATCTCACCGGCACGATCGCAATCCCGGAGGAGATCACCAACCCTGACTTCTGGGTCCGTCACGTCCGTGCAGCGGTCCGCTTCCACGACGGCATCCGCGCCCTGGAAGCCCAGGACGTCACCACGTTCATCGAGCTCGGCCCGGACGGTGTGCTCTCGGCGATGGGCCAGGACTGCGTCACCGGCGAGGACCATGCGTTCGTACCGGTGCTCCGCGCGGGCCGTCCGGAGCCGGAAACCCTGACCACGGCCCTCGCGCACGCCCACACCCGGGGCATCGCGGTGGACTGGCAGGCCTACTACGCCGGCACCGGCGCCCGACGCGTCGACCTGCCCACCTACGCCTTCCAGCGTCGGCACTACTGGGTCGACGTCTTCACCGGCTCCGACGACGTGACGTCCGTCGGCATCGGCTCGGCGGACCATCCGTTGCTGGGTGCCGCCGTGGAGCTGCCCGACTCGGACGGTTGCCTGTTCACGGGGCGGCTGTCGTTGCAGACACATCCCTGGCTGGCCGATCACACGGTCATGGGGCAAGTGGTGTTGCCCGCCTCGGCGTTCGTGGAGCTGGCGATCCACGCCGGCGACCAGGTCGGCTGCCCGGTGCCGGTCGAGCTGGACGTGCACACGCCGCTGGTGCTGCCGGAGCACGGCGGCGTCCAACTGCGGGTGCAGGTCGGCGAGTCCGGACCTGACGACGGCACGAGGGACCGGTCGGACCGCCGCACCTTGACGGTGTACTCGCGGCCCGAGCGGGCGACTTCCGGTGCCGGTGCCGGTGACGGCATTCGGCCGGACCTCCCGTGGACCCGCAACGCGAGCGCCACGCTCACCGCTGCCCCGGGTGCCGGAGACAGCCTCCCCGGCGCGGCCGACTTGGCGGTCTGGCCGCCGGCCGGTGCCGAAGCGGTGCCGGTCGACACGCTGTACGAGGCGTCGGCTGCCGCGGGGGTCGTGCACGGCGCATCCTTCCGGACGCTGCAGCAGGTGTGGGTGCGCGACGGAGTGGTCTTCGCCGAGGTGCGACTCGCTCCGGACCACGAGGAGGGCGACCGGGGGGAAGGCGGCCAGCGAGGAATCGCTGAGCGGTTCACCCTGCCTCCCGCGCTGCTCGACGCGGCGCTCCTGGCGGCTCACCGGTGTGCTCCGGGCGGTGTCAGGGCGGGTGATCTGGCCCTCGCCTGGCGGGAGGTGGTGCTGCACGCCCCGGCTCCCTCCGTGCTGCGGGTGCGGGTCGGTTCCGCGGGCGACGGTTCCGTGGCCTTGACCGCGACGGATTCCGCCGGTGCCCCGGTGGTGACGGCACAGTCCGTGGTCCTGCGCTCCTTCACCGCCGAGCAGGTGGCCGCCACCGTAGCGGCGATGGGCGACCGCAGTGCCCACCACGACTCGCTGTTCCGCCTCGAGTGGCTGCGCATGCCCGTCGCATCCGTCGCCGGATCCGAGAGCGGCGGCTACGCCGTCATCGGCGCACTGGACGACGCAGGAGTGACGGCGTCGCTCATGTCGGCGGGCATCCGGGCCGAGGTCTTCGACGACGTGTCGTCGCTGGAGACGGCCGTCGGCGCGGGCCGTGCTGTTCCGGACGTGATCCTGCTGCCGTGCGTATCCGGACCGCGCGCCGCTCACGGCGAGCACGGCGGGCACGGCGACGGCGGTGACGGCCACCACGGCGACAGGTCCCGCTTGGCCGCGCAGGTCGGTGCTTCCGTCACCCGGGTACTCGGCGCCCTGCAGTCCTGGCTGGCCGGTGACCGCTTCGCCGGCACTCGGCTGGTGGTCCTCACCGCCGGCGCGGTCGTCACCGGCCCGGGAGAGGACGTCGCGGACCTGGCGCACGCGGCGGTGTGGGGCCTGGTGCGGTCCGCGCAGTCGGAGAACCCCGACCGGATCGTCCTGCTCGACACCGACGGGACCGATGCCTCCTACGGCGCTCTTGCGGGGGCCGTCATGTCCGGGGAGCCGGAACTCGTCCTGCGGTCCGGTTCCGCGTACGTGCCGCGCCTTGCCCGTACGGCGCGGGTCGTCGAGCGGACGGCTCCGGCGTTCGATCCTGAGGGGACCGTCCTGATCACCGGGGCCACCGGTGGGCTGGGGCGGCTGCTCGCACGGCATCTGGCGGCGGAGCACGGGGCCCGCCGTCTGCTGCTGGTCAGCCGGAGCGGACCCGCCGCGGAGGGCATGGCCGAACTCCGGGAGGAACTCGGCCGGTGGGGGACACAGGTCACGGTGGCGGCCTGCGACGTGGCCGACCGCGCGGCGCTCGCCGAACTCCTCGCGACGGTGCCGGCGGAGCATCCGCTGACGGCCGTCGTGCACACCGCGGCCGTACTGGACGACGGTGTCGTCGACAAGCTCACGCCCGAGCGTGTCGCCCGGGTGCTGCGGGCGAAGGTCGACGCGGCGCTCAATCTGCACGACCTGACCCAGGACCTGGATCTGTCGGCGTTCGTGTTGTTCTCGGCGGCGGCCGGCACGCTCGGCGCCGCCGGGCAGGCCAACTACGCGGCGGCCAACGTATTCCTCGACGCGCTGGCCCGCCACCGCCGCGCCCGCGGACTGACCGCTCTGTCCCTGGTGTGGGGCATGTGGGCCGAGGAACGCGGCATGGCGGGCAGGCTGGCCGCCGCCGACCGCTCCCGTGCGGCACTCGGAGGCGTACTGCCGCTGTCGGCGGACCAGGGACTCGCCCTGTTCGACGCCGCCTGCCAGGCGAGCACCGCGTCCGGCGAGGCCGTCCTGGTGCCGCTCGGGCTCGACTTCGGTACCTTGCGCGCCGCCGCGGTGAGCGGCGACCTCCTGCCGATGTTCCGCGGCCTGGTGCGCACGACGGTCCGCCGCCGCTCCGGCGCCGGCCACACCGGCGGCGGAGACGGCGCCGAGGGACTCGCGCAGCGGCTGGCGCGGCTGTCGGCGGCCGAGCGGGAACAGACGGTGCTCGATCTGGTACGCGGGCAAGTGGCCGCCGTCCTGGGGCACACCTCGCACGACGAGGTGGGCGCCGGACAGGCGTTCCGCGAACTGGGCTTCGACTCCCTGACCGCGGTCGAACTGCGCAACCGGCTCGCCACGGCGACGGGGCTGCGCCTGCAGGCCACGCTCGTCTACGACTATCCGACACCGGCCGCACTCGCGCAGCACCTGCTCGGGCAGGTCGCGCCCGAGGCGGCCGAGCCGGAGGTGTCCGTGCTGGACGAGCTGAACCGGCTGGAGAACGCGTTCTCTTCGCCGGCGACCGACGGCCTGGCGGCGCTGATGGCGGACGACGCGGCACACGCCCGGGTCGCGGTACGCCTGCAGTCGCTTCTGGCGCAGTGGAACGACGCACGCCGTGGCCAGGGCGGCGGTGAGACCACGGCGGTCCTCGAAGACGCCAGCGACGACGAGCTGTTCGACTTCATCGACAAGCGGTTCGGCGCGAGCTGAAGCCATGAGCCGGCCATCGCATCGCACCCACCACCGCCACGATCTCGACGACCATCCGAATAGGTGAAGCGCCCATGGCGAACGAAGCAAAGCTCCGCGAATACCTCAAGAAAGTCACGACGGATCTCGACGAGGCGTACGGGCGGCTGCGGGACATCGAGGACCGGGCCCGGGAGCCCATCGCCATTGTGGCGATGAGCTGTCGTTTCCCGGGTGATGTGCGGTCGCCGGAGGATCTGTGGCGGTTGCTGGTCTCGGGTGGGGATGCGTTGTCCGGGTTCCCGGTGGACCGGGGTTGGGACGTGGAGGGGCTGTACGATCCGGATCCGGACGCGCAGGGGACGTCGTACACGCGTGAGGGTGGTTTCCTGCGGGAGGCGACGCGTTTCGATCCGGGGTTCTTCGGGATCTCGCCGCGTGAGGCGCTGGCGATGGATCCGCAGCAGCGGCTGCTGCTGGAGACGTCGTGGGAGGCGTTCGAGCGGGCGGGGATCGACCCGGGGACCCTGCGCGGCAGCCAGGCCGGTGTCTTCGTCGGCGTCAACGGCTCCGACTACCTCTCCGCCCTGCTGGAAGCCGACGACGACTTCGCCGGCCACCTGGGGACCGGCAACGCCGCCAGTGTGATGTCCGGACGTATCTCCTACACGTTCGGGCTGGAGGGTCCGGCGGTGACGGTGGACACCGCGTGCTCGGCCTCGCTCGTCGCCCTCCACCTGGCGGTGCAGGCGCTGCGCAACGGCGAGTGCTCGCTCGCGCTCGCCGGCGGCGCCCATGTGATGGCCACGCCCGGCCTGTTCGTGGAGTTCAGCCGGCAGCGCGGACTGTCCGCGGACGGCCGCTGCAAGGCGTTCTCCGCCGACGCCGACGGCTTTGGTCCGGCTGAGGGCGTGGGCATGCTGCTGGTGGAGCGGCTGTCGGACGCCCGGCGCAACGGCCACCCGGTGCTGGCGGTGGTGCGCGGCAGCGCCGTCAACCAGGACGGTGCGAGCAACGGCCTGACGGCGCCGAACGGTCCGTCGCAGCAGCGGGTGATCCGGCAGGCGCTGGCCAACGCTCGGCTGTCGGCCGACCAGGTCGACGCGGTGGAGGCGCACGGCACGGGTACGAGCCTGGGCGACCCGATCGAGGCGCAGGCGCTGCTGGCCACCTACGGCCAGGGGCGGGCGGAGGACCGTCCGCTGCTGCTGGGCTCGGTGAAGTCCAACATCGGGCATACGCAGGCCGCCGCGGGTGTGGCGGGTGTGATGAAGATGGTGCTGGCGATGCGGCACGGTGTGCTCCCGCCGAGCCTGCACATCAGCGAGCCGACCCCGCACGTCGACTGGTCCACCGGAGCCGTCGAGCTGCTCACCCGGCCCACCGACTGGCCGCAGACCGGTCACGCTCGGCGGGCCGGTGTGTCCGCGTTCGGTTTCAGTGGGACGAATGCGCATGTGGTGGTGGAGCAGGCGCCGGTGGAGGAGGGGTTGGAGCCGGGGTCGGGGTCGGTGGGGGAGCCGGGTCTGGTGGCTGGTGGGTGTGTGGTGTGGGCGTTGTCGGGCAGGAGTGCGGCGGCGTTGCGGGAGCAGGCGGGGCGGTTGCTGGCGTGGGTGGATGCGCATGAGGGTGTGCGTCCGGTGGATGTGGGTGTGTCGCTGGCGGTGGGCCGTGCGGGTCTGGAGCATCGTGCGGTGGTGGTGGGTGGTGAGGCTTCGCGGTTGCGTGCGGGGCTTGCTGCCGTGCAGGCGGGTTCGGTGGCGCCGGGTGTGGTGCAGGGGGTGAGTGCGGGGGGCAAGACGGTGTTCGTCTTCCCCGGACAGGGTTCGCAGTGGGCGGGCATGGCTGCGCAGCTTCTGGACGCTTCACCCGTGTTCGCTGCCCGGATCGGTGAGTGCGCGGCGGCGCTGGAGTCGTTCACGGACTGGTCGTTGGTGGATGTGTTGCGGCAGGTGCCGGGTGCGCCGTCGCTGGAGCGGGTGGATGTGGTCCAGCCCGCCCTGTTCGCGGTGATGGTGTCGCTGGCGGAGGTGTGGCGGTCGGCGGGTGTGGAGCCCGCTGCCGTGCTTGGCCATTCGCAGGGGGAGATCGCCGCCGCGTGTGTGGCGGGCGTCTTGAGTCTTGAGGATGCGGCGCGGGTGGTGGCGTTGCGCAGTCAGGCGATCGGCCGGGTTTTGGCCGGGCGTGGCGGGATGGTGTCGGTGGCGCTGCCGGTGGCGGTGGTGCGGGAGAGGATCGCCGTCTGGGGTGAGGAGCGGGTGTCGGTGGCGGCGGTGAACGGGCCGTCGTCGGTGGTGGTCTCGGGTGAGCCGCGGGCGCTGGAGGAGTTGCTGGCCGCCTGTGAGGCGGAAGGGGTGCGGGCCCGCAGGGTGCCGGTGGACTACGCGTCGCATTCCGCGCAGGTGGATTTGCTGCGTGAGGAGTTGCTGCGGCTGTTGGGCGGGATTGAGCCGCGGCCCGCGCGGGTGCCGTTCCTTTCCACGGTCTCCGGCCGGTGGGTGGAGGGTCCCGAGCTCGCGGCGGAGTACTGGTTCGACAACTTGCGTCGCACGGTGGAACTCGACGGTGCCGTAAGGGTGCTGGTGGAGCAGGGTTTCGGTGCGTTCGTGGAGTGCAGTGCGCATCCGGTGCTGGCGATGGGTGTGCAGGAGAGCGTCGAGGACGCGGGCCGGCAGGCCGCCGTGGTGGGGACGCTGCGCCGGGACGAGGGGGGAGTGGAGCGTTTCCTGGTGTCGTTGGGTGAGGCGTTCGTGCAGGGTGTGTCGGTGGACTGGAAGGCGGTGTTCGCCGGGACCGGTGCCCGCCGGGTCGACCTGCCCACCTACGCCTTCCAACACCAGAACTACTGGCCCGAGCCCGCTGCCCGTGCGGCACTGCCCGCATCGCCGACGGACCGTACGGACGCCTTGTTCTGGGAGGCGGTGGAGCGGGAGGACTGGGAGACGCTGGCCGCCGAGCTGGCGGTCGACGGGGACCAGCGGCTGAGCGAGGTGCTGCCCGCGCTGTCGTCCTGGCGGCGGCAGAGCCGTGAGACGTCGACCCTCGACGGATGGCGGTACCGCGTCGTCTGGAAACCACTGCCCGACAGCTCGACGGCCCCACGCCTCTCCGGAACCTGGCTGCTGCTGACGTCCCCGGACAGCCAGGGATCACTGGCGACCGGCATGACCCAGGCCCTCACCGAACGAGGCGCTGAAGTACAGCAGTTGGTGGTCAAGTCCGCCGACCGGGAAACGCTGGCCGCCCTGCTGCGCGAGGAGCTCGGCGAGGGGGAGCCCGTCAGCGGGGTGCTGTCGCTGCTCGCCCTGGACGCCGGGCAGCCCCTGCACAGCTCCCTCGCCCTGGTCCAGGCCCTCGGCGACGCGGAGGTCACGGCACCCCTGTGGTGCGCCACCCGCGGCGCGGTCTCCGTCAGCCCCTCCGAGCGGCTGGAGAACCCGGAGCAGGCGCTGGTCTGGGGCCTGGGCCGGGTGGCATCGATGGAGCACGGTGAGCGGTGGGGCGGTCTGCTCGACCTGCCGTCCGCGGCCGGTGACGAGGCCGACGAACGGTCGCTGAAGCGTCTGGCGGACGTGCTCGCGGCGGCCGGTGACGAGGACCAGCTCGCGCTGCGGCCCGCGGGAGTGTTCGTACGACGGCTGGTGCGGGCTCCGCTGGACCGCACCCCGGCGGTCCGTGACTGGCGGCCCGGGGGGACGGTGCTGGTCACCGGTGGTACCGGCGCGCTGGGCGCGCATGTGGCCCGGTGGCTGGCCCGCAAGGGTGCCGGGCATCTGCTGCTCACCAGCCGCAGTGGCCCCGACGCCCCCGGCGCCGGCGAACTGCGTGAGGAACTCACCGCCCTGGGCACGGAAGTGACCGTCGCGGCCTGCGACGTCGCCGACCGCACCGCCCTCGGTGAACTGCTCGCCGCGATACCGGAGGACCGGCCGCTGACGGCCGTGGTGCACACCGCGGCCGTACTGGACGACGGTGTCATCGAGGCGCTCACGCCGGACCAGCTGGACCGGGTGCTGCGGGTCAAGGGGGAGGCGACCCGGCATCTGCACGAACTGACCAGGGACCTGGACCTGTCGGCGTTCGTGCTGTTCTCCTCCTTCGCCGCCACCTTCGGCGCCCCCGGCCAGGGCAACCAGGCACCGGGCAACGCCTTCCTGGAGGCACTGGCCGAGCAGCGGCGGGCGGAGGGACTGACGGCCACCACGCTTGCCTGGGGACCCTGGGGCGACGGCAGTGCGGTCGCCGGCCCGGTGGGCGACCGTATGCGCCGGCACGGCATCCTGGAGATGGCGCCCGACCTCGCCGTCACGGCCCTGGGCCACGCCCTCGATCGGGACGAGACGGCACTGACCGTCATCGACATGGAGTGGAAGCGCTTCGCGCTCGCCTTCACCGCGGACCGGTCGCGTCCCCTGCTGGACGACCTGCCGGAGGCCCGGGAAGTCATCGAGAACGCACAACCCGACCACGCGGACGACCCCACGGGTGCGGTACCGCTCACCAAGCAGCTCGCGGGCCTGTCGGCCACCGAGCAGGAACGCCTGCTGCTGGACCTGGTGCGCGGCGCCGTCGCCGCCGTACTGGGGCATGCCGGCATCGACGCGGTGGAGGCCAACCGGGCCTTCAAGGAACTCGGCTTCGACTCGCTCACCGCAGTCGAACTGCGCAACCGGCTCGGCGCCGCGACCGGGCTGAAACTGCCGCCCACCCTGATCTTCGACCACCCGACGCCGTCCGCGGTGGCCGGATACCTGCGCGGCGGGGTGGTGCCGGAGGCGGACGGCGGCGCACCGGTGCTGGAAGAGCTCGACCGGCTTGAGTCGCTGCTCGCCGGCGCCAGCCCGGACAGCGTGACCAGGGCCCGTATCACCATGCGTCTGCAGTCGCTGCTGGGGAAGTGGAACGGCACCGACGCGCCGGCCGCCGAGGCCCCGTCCGCGCAGGGCGGTGGCATCAATGACGTGTCACAGCTTGAGGCGGCGAGCGACGAAGAACTCATCGCGTTCATCAACGAGGGCCTCGGCAGGGCCTGACTCGCCTTTCACCAAGTATGGCCCGTGAGCATTGACGGATTTCCTCGGTGTCCGTCAGACTTCTCGGTCGAGAACCGCGGTGAAATTGATCCCGCGGTTCTTTTCCCGACCCTTCCGCGGGCCGGGACCTCATGCCCTCCCCCCTGTTCACCCCCGGTCGCTCAGGGGTGGGTAGGGGGCGGTCAGGGGTTGTCGAGGACATTTGGGCGACCATAGCCTGCCCACGAGAAGCGGGTTGAATCACTTCTCGGTCCGATTTATTTCTGGTTCCTTTTTCCGATGCCGTCTGCCGTAAATGGGTTGCGTTTAAATGGCGAATGAAGAGACGCTGCGGGACTACCTCAAGCTGGTGACGGCGGATCTGCATCAGACCCGTCAGCGCCTGCGTGAGGCCGAGGCGAAGAACCAGGACCCCATCGCCGTCGTGGCGATGAGCTGCCGCTACCCCGGCGGGGTCACCTCTCCCGAGGACCTGTGGCAGCTGGTGACCGACGAAGTGGACGTCGTCACGGAGTTTCCCGCCGACCGCGGCTGGGACCTCGACACCGTCTACCACCCCGACCCCGAGCACCCGGGCACCAGCTACGTCAAGCAGGGCGGGTTCGTCCGCGACATCGCCGGGTTCGACCCCAGCCCCTTCGGCATCAGTCCGCGTGAGGCGCTGTCCATGGACCCCCAGCAGCGGCTGCTGCTGGAGACGTCGTGGGAGGCGTTCGAACGCGCCGGCATCGACCCGACGACCCTGCGCGGCAAGCAGGTCGGCGTGTTCGTCGGCACCAGCAGCCACGACTACCTGACCGCGCTGCTGAGCTCGTCCGAGGATCTCGAGGGCTACCTGGGCACCGGCAACGCCGCCAGCGTCGCCTCCGGCCGGCTGTCGTACGCCTTCGGGCTCGAGGGGCCCGCCCTCACCGTCGACACCGCCTGCTCCTCGTCGCTGGTCGCCCTGCACCTGGCCGTCCAGGCGCTGCGCAACGGCGAGTGCTCGATGGCGCTGGCCGGCGGCGCGACCCTGATGTCGGCGCCGGGCACCTTCATCGACTACAGCAAGCAGCGCGGCCTGGCCATGGACGGCCGCTGCAAGGCCTTCTCCTCCGCGGCCGACGGCTTCTGCCTCGCCGAGGGCGTGGGCATCCTGCTGGTCGAACGGCTCTCCGACGCCCGTCGCAAGGGGCATCCGGTGCTGGCCGTGGTTCGCGGCACCGCTGTCAACCAGGACGGTGCCAGCAACGGACTCACGGCACCCAACGGCCCGTCCCAGCAGCGGGTCATCCTGCAGGCCCTGGCCAACGCACGGCTCACCCCGCAGGAGGTCGACGCCGTCGAGGCGCACGGCACCGGCACCGCACTCGGCGACCCGATCGAGGCCCAGGCCCTGATTGCCACCTACGGCCAGGACCGGCCGCAGGACCAGCCACTCTGGCTCGGCTCGCTGAAGACCAACATCGGGCACGCGCAGGCCGCCGCCGGCGTCGCCGGCGTCATCAAGTCGGTCATGGCACTGCGCAACGGTGTGCTGCCCAGGACGCTCCACCTGAACGAGCCGACGCCGCATGTCGACTGGTCCGCGGGCGAGGTGTCGCTGCTGTCCGAGGCGCGGGAGTGGCCGCGCACCGACCGCCCGCGGCGCATCGGCGTGTCGTCGTTCGGCATGAGCGGCACCAACGCCCACACCATTCTGGAAGAGGCCGAGGAGACCACCGGGACCGCGGCGCCGGCCGCCGATGGGGCGGGGCGCCTGCCGCACGTACCGGTGGTGCTGTCCGGCAAGGACGAGGCGGCGCTGCGCGCTCAGGCCGGCCGGCTCCGCGCTCACCTGGCAACCCGGCCGGAAGTGCCTCTCACCGACATCGCCTACTCCCAGGCCGTCAGCCGCCCCGCGCTCGACCGCCGGGCCGTGCTCGTCGCGAGCGACCGCGAGGAACTGCTGACCGGCCTCACCGCGCTGGCCGCCGGAGAGATGACGAGCGCATCGGAAGCGGCCACCGAGGGCAAGGTGGCGTTCCTGTTCTCGGGTCAGGGCAGCCAGCGCGCGGGCATGGGCCGTGAGCTGTACGAGACGTATCCGGCGTTCGCCGAGGCCCTGGACCAGGTCTTCGCGCGGTTCGAACTTCCCCTGCGCGACGCGACGTTCGGCGACGGCACCCAGCTGCTCGACCGGACGGCGTACACGCAGCCCGCGTTGTTCGCTGTGGAGGTGGCGCTGTTCCGGCTCCTCGAATCGTGGGGTATCAGGCCGGACTTCGTCTCCGGTCACTCGATCGGTGAGATCGCGGCGGCGCATTGCGCGGGTGTGCTGTCGCTGGAGGACGCGTGCACGCTGGTCGCTGCGCGTGGCCGTTTGATGCAGGAGCTGCCGTCCGGTGGTGCGATGGTGGCGGTGCAGGCGAGCGAGGACGAGGTCACCCCGTACCTGACGGACGCCGTGAGCATCGCGGCCGTCAACGGCCCCGCCTCCGTGGTGGTCGCCGGTGACGAGGACGCCGTACTGGACATAGCCGCCGCCTTCGAGGCGCAGGGCCGGAAGACGAAGCGCCTGACGGTCAGTCACGCGTTCCACTCGCCGCACATGGACGGCATGCTGGAGGCCTTCCGCCGGGTTGCCGAGGGCTTGTCGTACGAGGCCCCGCGCATCCCGCTCGTCTCCAACCTCACGGGCACGATCGTGGCCCGCGACGAGGTGTGCTCGCCGGAGTTCTGGGTGCGGCACGTGCGCGAGGCGGTCCGCTTCCTCGACGGCATGCGGTACCTGGAAGGGCAGGACGTCACCGTCTACCTGGAGCTCGGGCCGGGCGGTGTGCTGACCGCCATGGCACAGGACTGCGTGACGCGCGAGGGCGCCGCCTTCGCCCCCACCCTGCGCAAGGACCGCCCCGAGCCGCAGGCGCTGGCGACCGCCGCCGCACGGCTGCACGCCCGCGGTGTCGCGGTCGACTGGGAGGCCTTCTTCTCCGGCACCGGTGCCCGGCGCGTCGACCTGCCCACGTATGCCTTCCGGCGTCAGGTGTACTGGCCACGTGACCCGTTCTCCCAGCCGGAGGCCCTCTCGGCCGAGGCCCTCGACGCGGTGAGCGCGCGGTTCTGGGAGGTCGTGGACAGCGAGGACCTCGCGGCGCTCACGCAAACCCTCGGGGTCGACGCCGGCCAGCCGCTCAGCGACGTCCTGCCCGTGCTGTCCGCCTGGCACCGGCGCAATCGCGACCGCAACACGGTCGACAGCTGGCGCTACCGCGTGACCTGGCAGCCCTTGACACAGACCGTGCACCGGCCGCTGACCGGCACCTGGCTGCTGGTCACGCCCGCCGGGCTCGCCGACGACGCCTGGGTGAGCGCGGCCGGACGCATGCTCGCCGACAGCGGTGTGACCGTACGGCACTGCGCGCTCGACACCGCGGCCGACGACCGTTCGGCGGTCGCCGAGCGGATCCGCGCCGCACTCGACGGCGGCACCGCGGACGTCAGCGGCGTGCTGTCCCTGCTCGCTTTCGACGAGCGGCCGCACGCCACCCACGAGGCGGTGCCGACGGGCCTGGCGGCGACCACCGCGCTCGTACAGGCCCTCGGCGACGCGGGCGTCGAGGGGCCGCTGTGGTGCGTCACCCGGACAGCGGTCAGCGTGGGCCGCTCCGACCTGCTGCGCAGCCCGGGCCAGGCACACGTGTGGGGGCTGGGCCGGTCGGCCGCCCAGGAGTACCCGGAGCGGTGGGGCGGACTGATCGACCTGCCGGAGACGCCCGACGAGCGCGCGCTCGCCCGGCTCGCCGACATCCTCGGTGGCATGGGCACCCCGGCGAACCCGGGCGGCTTCGGCGACGAGGACCAGCTCGCCGTACGCTCTCAGGGCATCTTCGTACGCCGCCTCGCCCGCGCCGGGCAGACGGACCCGGCCGACACGACGGCGCACCCCTGGCCCCGCACCGGAACCACCCTGATCACCGGCGGAACCGGCGCGCTCGGCGCCCGGGTCGCCCGACGGCTGGCCCGCAACGGCGCCGCACACCTGTTGCTGGTCGGCCGCCGCGGCGCGAACGCTCCCGGTGCCGCCGAACTGCGTGCCGAACTCACCGCACTGGGTGCCGAGGTGACCGTCGCGGCCTGCGACGTCGCCGACCGCGCCGCCCTGGCACGGCTGCTGGCCACGGTTCCCGAGCGGCACCCGCTGACCGCCGTCGTACACGCCGCAGGTGTGCTCGACGACGGAGTGCTGGACGGCCAGAGCCCGCAGCGGCTCGCCACCGTCCTGCGGCCCAAGTCGGCCGCCGCGACGGTGCTGCACGAGCTGACCCGCGACCTCGACCTGTCCGCGTTCGTGCTCTTCTCCTCGTTCGCGGGCACCTTCGGCGGTGCCGGCCAGGGCAACTACGCCGCGGCCAACGCCTGCCTCGACGCGCTGGCGGAACACCGCAGGGCCCAGGGCCTGCCCGCCACCGTGCTCGCCTGGGGCGCCTGGGCCGAGGCCGGCATGGCCACCGACCAGGTGGTGTCCCAGCGGCTCCGCCAGGCCGGGCTGGCACCGATGGACCCCGAGCTGGCACTCACCGCACTCGACAAGGCGCTCGCGCTCGACGAGACGTTCTCGCTCGTCGCCGACATCGACTGGGCGCGGCTCGCACCCGGACTCACCGCCGTGCGCTCCAACCCGTTCATCACCGGCCTGCCCGAGGCACGGCGCGCCCTGGAAGGTGTCGCCGGCACCGACGGCGCCTCGGGTGACCCGTCGTCCTTCCGGCGCCGCCTCACGGACGCATCGGAAGGCGAACGGGAGCGGCTCGTCCTGGACTTCGTCCGCACCCAGGTCGCGGCCGTCCTCAACCACCCCGGGCCGGAAGCCGTCGAGCCCGGACGCGCCTTCCGCGACCTCGGCTTCGACTCGCTGACCGCCGTCGAGATCCGCAACCTGCTGGGGTCGCTCACCGGGCTGCGGCTGCCCGCGACCCTCGTGTTCGACCACCCCAACGCGCTCGCCCTGGCCGACTTCCTGCGCGGCGCCCTGCTCGGCGCGCCTGCCCCGGACACCACGGGACCGGCCCGCCGCACCTCCGCCGACGACGCCGACGACCCCATCGCCATCGTGGCGATGAGCTGCCGCTTCCCCGGCGGAGTGCGCGCCCCCGAAGACCTGTGGGAACTGCTGGCGGCCGGGCAGGACGCGATCACCGGCTTCCCGGCCGACCGCGGCTGGGACGTCGACGCCCTCCACGACCCGGAGGGCCGGGGCGAGAACACCACCTACGTACGCGACGGCGGATTCCTCGCCGGCGCCGCCGAGTTCGACCCGGCGTTCTTCGGTATCTCGCCGCGTGAGGCGCTGGCGATGGACCCGCAGCAGCGGCTGCTCCTGGAAACCTCCTGGGAAGCCTTTGAGCGGGCCGGGATCGACCCGACGACGCTGCGCCGAGAGCGCGTCGGCGTCTTCGCCGGCACCAACGGGCAGGACTACCTGTCCCTGATGCTGGCCGCCCCTGAGGGCGTCGAGGGCTTCCTCGGCACCGGCAACGCCGCCAGCGTCCTGTCCGGCCGCGTCTCCTACGTCCTCGGCCTCGAAGGCCCCGCGGTCACCGTCGACACTGCATGCTCCTCCTCGCTCGTCGCGCTGCACTGGGCGATCCAGGCGCTGCGCGCCGGGGAGTGCACCATGGCGCTGGCCGGCGGTGTCACGGTGATGTCCACTCCCGCGTCGTTCGTCGACTTCAGCCGGCAGCGCGGCCTGGCCGCCGACGGACGCATCAAGGCGTTCGCCGCCGCCGCGGACGGCACCGGCTGGGGCGAGGGCGTGGGCGTGCTGCTCGTCGAGCGGCTGTCCGACGCCCGCCGCAACGGCCACCCCGTCCTCGCCCTGGTCCGCGGCAGCGCCATCAACCAGGACGGCGCCAGCAACGGCCTGACCGCACCCAACGGCCCCTCCCAGCAGCGCGTCATCCGGCAGGCCCTGGCGAGTGCCGGGCTGTCCGCCGCCGACGTCGACGCGGTCGAGGCCCACGGCACCGGTACGACGCTCGGCGACCCGATCGAGGCCCAGGCGCTGCTCGCCACCTACGGGCAGGAGCGCCCGGACGGACGGCCGTTGTGGCTGGGCTCCGTCAAGTCCAACCTGGGCCACACCCAGGCCGCGGCCGGCGTGGCCGGGATCATCAAGATGGTCATGGCGATGCGGCACGGCGTCCTGCCGCCGACCCTGCACGTGGACGAGCCGACCCCGCACGTCGACTGGGCGAGCGGCGCGGTCGCCCTCCTCACGGACTCCCAGGAGTGGACGCCGGTCGAGGGCCGTCCCCGGCGGGCCGGTATCTCCTCGTTCGGCATCAGCGGCACCAACGCGCACACCATCCTCGAGCAGGCCCCCGAGGCAGCCGCGGACGAGAGCGCGGTCCGCCCGGCACGACCGGTCGCGGCGGCGCCGCTGCTGCTCTCCGCGAAGACCACGGACGGCCTGCGCGACCAGGCCGGACGCCTGCGCTCCCACCTGTCCCGCCACCCCTCGCTCGACCTCGCGGACGTGGCGTTCTCGCTCGCCACCGGACGCTCCCACTTCGAGCGCCGCGCCGCACTGATCACCGCTGACCGCGACAGGCTCCTGGCGGAGCTGGAGACCCTGGCCCAGGGACAGGCCACTGCCGCACTGGTCGAGGGCACCCCCGTCGCCGGGAAGCCGGCGTTCCTGTTCACCGGGCAGGGCAGCCAGCGGCCGGGCATGGGCCAGGAGCTGTACGAGGCGTACCCGGTCTTCGCGGAGGCACTGGACGGCGCCTGCGCCTACCTCGACCGGGACCTGCAACGGCCGCTCCTGGACGTCATGTTCGGCGACGGCACCGAGCTGCTCGACCGGACGGCGTACACGCAGCCCGCGTTGTTCGCGGTGGAGGTGGCGCTGTTCCGGCTGCTGGAATCGTGGGGTATCAGGCCGGACTTCGTCTCCGGTCACTCGATCGGTGAGATCGCGGCCGCTCACTGTGCGGGTGTGCTGTCGCTGGAGGACGCGTGCACGCTGGTGGCTGCGCGTGGCCGGCTGATGCAGGAGCTGCCGTCCGGTGGTGCGATGGTGGCGGTGCAGGCGACCGAGGACGAGGTCACCCCGTACCTGACCGACCGGGTGAGCATTGCCGCGGTCAACGGCCCCGCTTCGGTGGTTGTCGCGGGTGACGAGGACGCCGTACTGGACATTGCCGCTTCCTTCGAGGAGCAGGGGCGCAAGACGAAGCGCCTGACGGTCAGCCATGCGTTCCACTCCCCGCACATGGACGGCATGCTGGAGGCCTTCCGTCAGGTCGCCGAGGGCTTGTCGTACGAGGCCCCGCGGATCCCGGTCGTCTCGAACCTCACCGGCGCTCTCGCGACCGCCGAGGAGATCACCAGCCCCGAGTTCTGGGTCCGCCATGTCCGTGAGGCGGTCCGTTTCCACGACGGAGTCCGGGAGCTGGAGGCCCAGAACGTCAGCACGTTCATCGAGCTCGGCCCGGACGGTGTGCTCTCGGCGATGGGCCAGGACTGCGTCACCGGCGAGGACCATGCGTTCGTACCGGTGCTCCGCGCGGGCCGTCCGGAGCCGGAAACCCTGACCACGGCCCTCGCGCACGCCCACACCCGGGGCATCGCGGTGGACTGGCAGGCCTACTACGCCGGCACCGGCGCCCGACGCGTCGACCTGCCCACCTACGCCTTCCAGCACCAGCGCTACTGGCCCCAGTTGCCCGCCTACCTGGCGGGTGACGTCGCCGCCATCGGACTGGAGGAGACGGGACATCCCCTGCTGGGTGCCTGCGCGGAGCTGCCCGACTCGGACGGGCTGCTGCTCACCGGGCGGCTGTCGCTGCACAGCCACCCGTGGCTCGCGGACCACGCGGTCGGCGGTTCGGTCCTACTGCCCGGCACCGCCTTCCTGGAGCTGGCGCTGCACGCGGGCGACCAGGCCGGCTGCGCCTACCTGGAGGAGCTGACGCTGGAGGCGCCGCTGATCCTGCCGGAACACGGCGGGCTTCAGCTGCGGCTGGTGGTCGGCGCGGCCGACAGCGCGGGGCGCCGGCCGCTCGCCCTGCACTCACGGACCGAGGACGCGCCCGCCGAGGAGCCGTGGACCCGGCACGCCGGCGGTGTGCTGGCTTCGGGCGGCCGGCCGGCGGCCTCCTTCGACCTGGCTGTCTGGCCGCCCGCCGGTGCCACCGAGGTGGACGTCGCGGGCCGCTACGAGCAGCTCGGCGCCATCGGCTTCGCCTACGGGCCCGCTTTCCAGGGGCTGCGCAGGGTCTGGCGGCGGGACGGCGAGCTCTTCGCCGAGGTGAGTCTGGCGGGCGACGCCGAGGCGGAGGCGGGCCGGTTCGGCCTGCACCCCGCGCTGCTCGACTCCGCCCTGCACGCCATCGGACTCGACGGACTGGGCGCCTCCGACGGACGGGGCAGGCTGCCGTTCGCATGGACGGGAGTGTCGCTGCACGCCGGCGGCGCCGCCGCGGTCCGCGTCCGGCTCGTCGCGGCGGGCGCCGAGGCGGTCCGGCTGGAGATCGCCGACGTGACCGGCGTGCCCGTCGCCGCCGTCGAGGCACTCGGGCTCCGTCCGGTCTCGGACGATGCGCTCCGCCAGGCCCGCGGCACCTACCACGAGGCGCTGTTCCGGCACGAGTGGACCCCGCTGCCCGCCGCGCCGACGACCGCGGGCGACACCGCCGGACGGTGGGCGGTGCTCGGCACGGACGGCGAGGCGGCCGGACGAGTACCGGGCGGTCTCCGCGCCGATGCGTACCCGGACCTGGCCGCGCTGACGGCCGCCGTGGACGCCGGCGCCCAGGTCCCGGACGTGGTCCTGCTGCCCTGCTCGCCGGCCGGCGACCCGACCGAGGACGGGGTGCGCCGGGCCGCGGTCGCGGCCCTCGACGCCGCCCAGGCGTGGCTCGCGGACGAGCGGTTCGCCGCGTCCCGGCTCGTCTTCGTCACACGTGGGACGGTGGCCGCCGAGCCCGGCGAGACGGTGGACGACCCGGCGCACGCCGCGCTGTGGGGTCTGATCCGCTCCGCGCAGACCGAGAACCCGGACCGGTTCGTCCTGCTCGACACGGACGACGAAGACGGCTCGTGGCAGACCCTGCCGGCGGCGCTGGAGTGCGGTGAGCCGCAACTGGCGGTCCGCCGGGGCACCGTACGGGCGCTGCGGCTGGCCCGGGCCGCCGTCGGGGCCGAGCCGCAGACGCGGCCGTACGACCCCGCGGGCACCGTGCTGATCACCGGCGCCACCGGAGCCCTGGGACGGCTGATCGCCCGTCACCTGGTGGCCGAGGCGAGCGTACGGAGGCTGCTGCTGGTCGGCCGGCGCGGCGACGCGGCCGAGGGAGCGGCGGAACTCACCGCCGAACTCGGCGCGCTCGGTGCCCAGGTCACCTGGGCCGCCTGCGACGTCGCGGACCGCGAGGCACTCGAGGCGGTGCTCGCCGCCGTGCCCGCCGAGCATCCGCTGACCGCCGTCGTGCACGCCGCCGGTGTGCTCGACGACGGCGTCATCGGGTCCCTGACCGGGCAGCGGTTGGAGGAGGTGCTGCGTCCGAAGGCGTATGCGGCGCTGCATCTGCACGAGTTGACCCGCGACCTCGACCTGTCCGCCTTCGTTCTGTTCTCGTCGTCGTCCGGCGTCTTCGGCGGCCCGGGTCAGGGCAACTACGCGGCGGCCAACGCCTTCCTCGACGCACTCGCCCGGCACCGCGCGGACCAGGGACTGCCCGCCACCTCGCTGGCCTGGGGCCTGTGGGCGGTCGCGGACGGCATGGCAGGCGGCCTGGACGAGACCGACGTCGCCCGGATGCGGCGCGCGGGCCTGCCGCCGCTGACCGTCGAGGACGGGCTGGCGCTGTTCGACACCGCCCGGACGCTCGGCGAGCCGGCCCTGGTGCCGATGCGGGTGGACCCCGCTGCCCTGCGCGCCCAGGCGGCCACCGGCACCCTGGCGCCGCTGCTGCGCGGCCTGGTCCGCATCCCCGTGCGCCGGGTGGCCGAGGCGGCCGCCGCCGGTGCCGAAGAGGCCCTGGCCGAGCGGCTTTCCGGGCGCCCAGCCGAAGAGCAGGACCGGACGCTGCTCGCCCTGGTCCGCGCCCAGGTGGCCGCCGTACTCGGCCACGCCGGCCCGGAGGCCGTCGAGTCGGGCCGGGCCTTCAAGGAGCTCGGCTTCGACTCGCTCACCGCGGTCGAGCTGCGCAACCGGCTGAACGCGGCGACCGGGCTGCGCCTGCCCGCCACGCTGATCTTCGACTACCCCGATCCGACCGTACTCGCCCGCCATCTGCGCTCCGAGCTGACCGGCACCGCGAGCTCCGCCGTCGTCCCGGCGCCCGTTGCCGCGGCGGGCCACGACGAGCCCGTCGCCATCGTCGCGATGAGCTGCCGCTATCCGGGCGGTGTGCGCACCCCCGAGGACCTGTGGGGGCTGCTCGCCGCGGGCGCTGACGGCGTCTCGGCGTTCCCAGCCGACCGCGGCTGGGACCTCGACGCGCTCTACCACCCGGACCCGGACCACCAGGGCACCTCGTACGCCCGGGAAGGCGGGTTCCTCCACGACGCCGCGGAGTTCGACCCGGCGTTCTTCGGGATCAACCCGCGCGAGGCGCTGGCCATGGACCCGCAGCAGCGGCTGCTGCTGGAGACCTCCTGGGAGGCCTTCGAGCGGGCCGGGATCGACCCGCTGTCCCTGCGCGGCAGCAGGACCGGGGTGTTCGCCGGCGTGATGTACCACGACTACGGAGCCCGGCTGCACGCCGTCCCCGACGAGGTGGAGGGCTATCTGGGCACCGGCAGCTCCAGCAGCGTGGTGTCGGGCCGCGTGGCCTACACCTTCGGCCTGGAAGGGCCGGCGGTCACCGTCGACACGGCTTGTTCCTCGTCCCTGGTGGCCCTGCACCTGGCCGCGCAGGCGCTGCGCAACGGGGAGTGCTCGCTGGCCCTGGCCGGCGGTGTCACCGTGATGTTCACACCGGGCACGTTCATCGAGTTCAGCCGGCAGCGGGGGCTCGCCGCCGACGGCCGCTGCAAGTCCTTCGCGGCCGCCGCCGACGGCACGGGCTGGGGCGAGGGCGCCGGCATGCTGCTCCTGGAGCGGCTCTCCGACGCCCGCCGCAACGGCCACCGGGTGCTGGCGCTCGTCGCCGGCAGCGCCGTCAACCAGGACGGTGCGAGCAACGGCCTGACCGCCCCCAACGGCCCCTCGCAGCAGCGGGTCATCCGCCAGGCCCTCGCCAACGCGCGCGTATCCTCCTCGCAGGTCGACGTGGTCGAGGCCCACGGCACCGGAACGACGCTGGGCGACCCGATCGAGGCGCAGGCGGTCATCGCGACCTACGGCCAGGGACGGTCCGCGGACCGCCCGCTGTGGCTGGGGTCGATCAAGTCGAACATCGGCCACACCCAGGCCGCCGCAGGCGTCGCGGGCATCATCAAGATGGTGCTGGCGATGCGGCACGGCATGCTGCCGCCGACCCTGAACGTGGACGAGCCGACCCCGCACGTCGACTGGGCGGCGGGCTCGGTGGAACTGCTCACCGAGGGCCGCGCCTGGCCGGCCGGGTCCGGACCGCGCCGGGCGGGCGTGTCGTCCTTCGGGATCAGCGGCACCAACGCACACGTCATCCTCGAGCAGGCTCCCGCCACCACGGAGCCGACGGGCACCGCGCCGGACACCGGGTTGCCGGTCGTCCCGCTGCTGCTGTCCGCACGGGGCACGGACGCCCTGCAGGCCCAGGCGCACGGGCTGCGCTCCCACCTGCTCGCCCACCCCGACGGCAGCCTCACCGACCTCGGCTTCTCCCTGGCCACGACCCGTGCCGCCCTCGACGACCGGGCGGCCCTGCTCGCCGCCGACCGCGACCAGGCGCTGCGCGGCCTGGAGGCGCTGGCGCGCGGCGAGGCGCAGGGTACGGCGCTGCGCGGCACGGCCACGGACGGCACGACCGCCTTCCTCTTCACCGGGCAGGGCAGCCAGCGTGCCGGCATGGGCCGCGAACTGTACGCCGCGTACCCGGCGTTCGCGCAGGCCCTGGACGCGGTTTGCGCCGAGTTCGACCGCCACCTGGACGAACCGCTCAAGGACGTGCTCTTCGCGGCGGACGGCGAACTGCTGGACCGTACCGACTACACCCAGCCCGCCCTGTTCGCCCTCGAGGTCGCGCTGTTCCGGCTGGTCGAGGCATGGGGCGTACGTCCCGACGTGCTGTGCGGTCATTCCGTCGGCGAGCTGGCCGCCGCGCACTGTGCCGGTGTGCTGTCGCTCGCGGACGCCTGCACCCTGGTGGCCGCCCGCGGCCGGCTGATGCGGGACCTTCCGGAGCGTGGCGCGATGGTGGCGATCCAGGCCACGCAGGAGGAGATCACCCTTCCCGACGGTGTCGCCGTCGCGGCGGTCAACGGACCGCAGTCCGTGGTGGTTTCCGGCGACGAGGACGCGGTACTGGACATCGCGGCCGCCTTCGCGGTGCGGGGACGCAAGACGCGCCGGCTGACCGTCAGCCACGCCTTCCACTCCCCGCACATGGACGGCATGCTGGCCGACTTCAGGAAGGTCGCCGAGGGCCTCACCTGTCACGCGCCGCGCATCCCGGTCGTCTCCTGCCTCACCGGTGCCCCCCTGACCGAGACGGACGTGACGCTGCCCGACTTCTGGGTGCGGCACGTGCGCGACACCGTCCGCTTCGCCGACGGCGTACGCGCGCTCGAGGAGCAGGGCGTCACCACCTACGTGGAGCTCGGACCCGACGCGGTGCTCTCCGCGCTGGCACAGGAGAGCGTCACCGACGGCGCGTTCCTGCCCCTGCTGCGCGGCGGCCGGGCGGAAGCCGAGTCGGTGACGACGACGCTCGCCGGGCTGCACGTGCGCGGCACGGCGGTGGACTGGACGGCGTTCTTCGCGGCCACCGGCGCGCGCGGCGTCGAGCTGCCGACCTACCCCTTCCAGCGGCAGCGCTACTGGCTCGACGTCGGTTTCTCCGCCGAGGACGTGATGGCGGCCGGCCTCGACGCGGCGGACCACCCCCTGCTGGGCGCGACGGTCGAACTGCCCGAGTCCGGCGGCCTCGTCCTCACCGGCCGACTGTCTCTGCAGACCCAGCAGTGGCTCGCCGACCACACCGTCATGGACACCGTGCTGCTGCCCGGCACGGCCTTCGTCGAACTCGCGCTGCGCGCCGCCGCACAGAGCGGCTGCGACACCGTCGAGGAACTCACCCTCGAAACACCCCTGGTCCTGCCCGACCACGGCGGACTCCACCTGCGTCTGACCGTCGGACCGGCGGACGACTCGGGCCGGCGCACCCTCGCCGTGCACTCCCGCCCCGAGGACGCGGCCGACGCACAGCCGTGGCTGCGGCACGCGGCCGGCCTGCTGGCCACCGCGCCCGCAGCCGAACCCTTCGACCTGGCCGTCTGGCCGCCCGAGGGCGCCGTCGAGGTCCGCACCGACGGCCTGTACGAGGCCGCCGCCGCGTCCGGACTCGGCTACGGCCCCGTCTTCCAGGGCCTGCGAGCCGTATGGCGGCGCGGCGACGACCTGTTCGCCGAGATCGGGCCGCCCGACGGCCCCGGAACCGACGCGACCGCCTTCGGGCTGCACCCGGCACTGCTCGACTCCGCCCTGCACGGCATCGGACTGGGCGGACTCCTCCCGGACCAGGACGGCACCGCGGGCGGCCCCCGCCTGCCGTTCGCCTGGACCGGTGTCCGGCTGCACGCCGCCGGCGCCGACTCGCTGCGGGTGCGTCTCGCCCCGGGCGCCTCCGGCGGTGTCGCGCTGCAGGTCGCCGACGCGACCGGACTCCCGGTCGCCTCCGTCGACGAGCTGATCCTGCGCCCCGTGAACGCCGGACAGCTCGCCGCGTCCCGCGCCGCCGGCCACGACTCGCTGTTCCGGGTCGAGTGGACCCCGGTACCGGTGCCGGCCGAGGGCATTCCGGCCGGCGAACGATGGGCCGTGCTGGGCCGCCCCGAGGACGCGGACACCCTCTGCGGCGAACGACTCGTCCACTACCCCGACCTGCCCGCGCTCGCCGCCGCCGACGACGTACCCGATGTGGTGCTCGTCCCGCTGCCCGCCGGCGACGGGACCGGGAACGGGACCGGGAACGGGACCGGCGGCACCGCCGAGGCCGCAAGGGCCGCCACCCGCGAGGCCCTGCGGACGGTTCAGACCTGGCTGGCCGACGCCCGCCTCGGCCGGGCACACCTGGTGTTCGTCACCACCGGTGCGACCGGAACCCGGCCCACGGAGGACGTGACCGACCTCGTCCACGCACCGGTCTGGGGTCTGGTCCGCGCCGCGCAGTCGGAGAACCCCGGCCGGTTCACGCTGCTCGACACCGACGGCACCGACGCCTCACGCCGGGTGCTGGCCGCCGCCCTGGCCTCGGGCGAACCCCAACTCGCCCTGCGCTCCGGCACCGCACACGCCTGCCGCCTGGCCCGCGCCGCGGTGACCGCGGAGACTGCCGCCGCCGAACTCGACCCGTCCGGCACCGTCCTCATCACCGGGGCCGGCACCCTCGGCCGGCTGGTCGCCCGCCACCTGGTGGCCGAACGCGGCGTACGACACCTGCTGCTGGCCAGCCGTCGCGGCGAGGCCACCGAAGGCGCCGCGGAACTCACCTCCGAACTGGCGGCGTCGGGCGCCCGCGTCTCGTGGGCCGCGTGCGACGCCGCGGACCGGGAGGCGCTGGTCGGGCTGCTCGCGGCGATACCGGGGGAACACCCGCTGACCGCGGTGGTCCACACCGCCGGTGTCCTCGACGACGGTGTCCTCGACTCCCTCACCGAGGACCGCATCGACCGGGTACTGCGTCCCAAGACCGACGCGGCATGGAACCTGCACGAACTCACCCGCGACCTGGGCCTGACCGCGTTCGTCCTCTTCTCCTCCGTCGCCGGCCTGTTCGGCGCCGCCGGGCAGGGCAACTACGCGGCGGCGAACACCTTCCTCGACGCGCTCGCCCAGCACCGTGCGGCCCAGGGCCTGCCGGCCACCTCGCTCGCCTGGGGCGTGTGGGCCACCGACGACGGCATGGCGGGCGCCCTGACGGAGGCCGACCTGACCAGGATGGCTCGCGCCGGCGTCGCGCCACTGGCCGTGGCCGAGGGCCTCGCCCTGTTCGACGCGGCCGGCACGCGCCCGGACCCGCTGCTCGTGCCGATGCGCACCGACGCCGCCGGACTGCGCGCCCAGGCCGCCGCCGGCACCCTGTCCCCGCTGCTGCGCGGACTCGTCCGCACCCCGGCGGCGCGCGCCGCCGCCGGGCCGGGCACGGTCGGCGCACCCACGGCGGCCTCCCTGGAGCAGCGCCTGGCCGGACTGACGGGCACCGACCGCGAACGCCTGCTGCTCGACGTGGTACGCACCCAGGTCGCCGCCGTGCTCGGTCACGCCGGGCCGGACGCGGTCGACCCGGGCCGCGGCTTCCTCGACCTGGGCTTCGACTCGCTCACCGCCGTCGACCTGCGCAACCGACTCGGCGCGGCCGCCGGCATCCGCCTGCCCGTCACGCTGATCTTCGACTATCCGACCCCCACGGCGCTCGCCGGTCACCTCAGCGCAGAGCTGGGCGACGGCGCCGCCCCGGCCGCCCACGGCGTGCACGCCGAACTCGACAGGCTCGAGGCGATCCTCTCCGCGGTCGGCCCCGACGACGTCGAACGACCCGGCATCGACGCCCGCCTGCGAGAGCTCCTGTCCAAGTGGAACGACACGCACAGTGCAACCGACGGCACCCGAAGCGGCGACATCGACTCCGCCACCGCGGACGAGATCTTCGACCTGCTCGACGACGAGCTCGGCCTTTCCTGACCCACGCGCACCGAGCCCGCGCTTTCCGGCTCGCACACATCCCACCACTCTCACCACGGGGACGGCGTACATGGTGAACGAGGAGAAGTACCTCGATTACCTCAAGCGGGCGACGACCGATCTGCGCGAGGCCCGACGACGGCTTCGCGAGGTGGAGGAGCGGGACGCCGAGCCGATCGCCATCGTGGCGATGAGCTGCCGATACCCCGGAGGGGTGCACACCCCCGAGGACCTGTGGGAGCTCGTCGCCCACGGCGGCGACGCGGTCTCCGCCTACCCCGCCGACCGCGGCTGGGACACCGACGTCCTCTTCGACCCGGACCCGGACACCGACGGCCGGCCCAGGGAGTACGTCCGCGAGGGCGGCTTCCTGCACGACGCGGCCGAGTTCGACCCGGCGTTCTTCGGCATCTCGCCGCGCGAGGCGCTTGCGATGGACCCGCAGCAGCGGCTGCTGCTGGAGACCTCCTGGGAGGCGTTCGAACGGGCCGGGATCGACCCGACGACACTGCGCGGCAGCCGCACCGGCGTGTTCGCCGGCGTGATGTACCACGACTACGGAGCCCGCCTGTTCGCCGTGCCGGAGGAGGTCGAGGGCTTCCTGGGCAACGGCAGCTCCGGCAGCATCGCGTCGGGCCGGGTGGCCTACACCTTCGGCCTCGAGGGCCCCGCCGTCACCATCGACACGGCCTGCTCCTCCTCGCTCGTCGCCGTCCACCTGGCCGCGCAGGCGCTGCGCTCCGGCGAGTGCACGCTCGCCCTGGCCGGCGGTGTCACCGTCATGTCGACGCCCGGCACCTTCACCGAGTTCAGCCGTCAGCGCGGCCTCGCCCTCGACGGCCGCTGCAAGTCCTTCGCGGACGCCGCCGACGGCACCGGCTGGGGCGAGGGCGCCGGCATGCTGCTCCTGGAGCGCCTGTCCGACGCCGAGCGCAACGGCCACCGGGTGCTCGCCCTCGTCCGGGGCAGCGCGGTCAACCAGGACGGCGCGAGCAGCGGCCTTACCGCGCCCAACGGCCCCTCGCAGCAGCGCGTCATCCGCCAGGCCCTGGCCGCCGCCCGGCTGTCGCCCACCCACATCGACGCCGTGGAGGCGCACGGCACCGGTACGACGCTCGGCGACCCGATCGAGGCGCAGGCGCTGCTCGCCACCTACGGGCAGGGCCGGGAGGACGGCCGCCCGCTGTGGCTGGGTTCCGTCAAGTCCAACATCGGCCACACCCAGGCCGCCGCGGGCGTCGCCGGGATCATCAAGATGGTCATGGCGATGCGGCACGGAGTGCTGCCCCGGACCCTCCACGTCGACGAGCCGACCCGCAACGTCGACTGGTCGGCGGGCGCGGTCTCCCTGCTCACCGAACGGCGCACCTGGCCGGAGACCGGCCGTCCGCGCAGGGCCGCGGTCTCCTCGTTCGGCATCAGCGGCACCAACGCCCACACGGTGCTCGAACAGGCTCCCGAGGACCGGCCCGACGACAGCGCCGTACAGGACCGGCCGGACGGCGGTTCCGTACCGCACCTGTGGCCGCTGTCGGCCAGGACGCCCGAGGCACTGCGGGCCCAGGCCGAACGGCTCCGCGCGCACCTGACCGCCCACCACGGCACGACCGCCGCCGACATCGGCCGCACCCTCGCGACCGGCCGCGCGGCCTTCGACCATCGCGCGGTCGTTGTCGGCCGCGACCTCGACACACTTCTCGCCGGACTCGACGCACTGGTGGCCGGCCACCCCCTCCCGAACGTGGCCCACGGCCGGGCCAGGGCAGGGAAGACGGCGTTCCTGTTCACCGGGCAGGGCAGTCAGCGGCTGGGGATGGGCCGGGAGCTGTACGACGCCCATCCCGTGTTCGCCCGGGTGCTGGACGAGGTCTTCGAGCGGTTCGAACTGCCGCTGCGCGAAGCGGTGTTCGGCGATGAGCCCGGAGTTCTGGATCAGACGGCTTACGCGCAGCCCGCGTTGTTCGCGGTGGAGGTGGCGCTGTTCCGGCTCCTCGAATCATGGGGTATCAAGGCGGACTTCGTCTCCGGTCACTCGATCGGCGAGATCGCGGCGGCGCATTGTGCGGGTGTGCTGTCGCTGGCCGACGCGTGCACGCTGGTCGCCGCGCGTGGCCGTTTGATGCAGGAGCTGCCGTCCGGTGGTGCGATGGTGGCGGTGCAGGCGACCGAGGACGAGGTCACGCCGTACCTGACGGACGCCGTGAGCATCGCGGCGGTCAACGGCCCCGCCTCCGTGGTCGTGGCCGGTGACGAGGACGCCGTACTGCAGATCGCCGCCCGCTTCGAGGCGCAGGGCCGCAAGACCAAGCGCCTGACGGTCAGTCACGCGTTCCACTCGCCGCACATGGACGGCATGCTGGAGGCCTTCCGTGAGGTCGTCGAGGGCCTGACCTACGAGACCCCGCGCATCCCGGTCGTCTCCAACCTCACCGGCACCCTCGCGACCCCGGACGAGCTCACCAGCCCCGACTTCTGGGTCCGCCATGTGCGTGAGGCGGTCCGTTTCCACGACGGCATCCGCACGCTCGAAGCCCAGAACGTCAGCACGTTCATCGAGCTCGGCCCGGACGGTGTGCTCTCGGCGATGGCGCAGGACTGCGTCAGCGGTGACGGCCACGCCTTCGTCCCCGTGCTGCGCCAGGGACGGGCGGAGGCCGAGAGTGCGGCCGCCGCTCTGGCCCAGGCCCACGTACGAGGTGTGCCGATCGCGTGGAGCGAGGTGTACGCCGGGGCCGGGAGGCACCAGGTCGAGCTGCCGACCTACGCCTTCCAGCGCGAGAGGTACTGGCTGGACAGCGGCTACCCGCTCGGGGACGTGACCTCGGCCGGGCTCGGCGCGGCCGACCACCCGCTGCTGGGGGCGGCCGTCGCCCTCGCCGACACCGACGGCTTCCTCTACACCGGCCGGCTGGCGCTCGACACCCACCCGTGGCTCGCCGACCACACGGTCATGGGCTCGGTGCTGCTGCCCGGCTCTGCCTTCGTGGAACTGGCATTCCGCGCCGGTGACCAGGTCGGCTGCGACCACCTGGAGGAGATCACCCTCGAGGCGCCGCTGGTCCTGCCCGCGACGGCCGGGGTCCAGATCCAGCTGTGGGTCGGCCCGCCGGACGGGTCGGGCCGGCGCTCGCTGTCCGTGTACTCGCGGTCCGAGGAGGCGCCCGCCGACGCGCCGTGGACCCGGCATGCCGCGGGTGTGCTGACCACGGGGACCGTGCCGGCCGGGACCGCCGACCTGACGGTCTGGCCCCCCGAAGGCGCGGTCGCGCTGCCCCTCGACGGTCTGTACGACGGGCTGAGCGACGCGGGCCTCGTGTACGGACCCGACTTCCAGGGCGTGCGGGCCGCCTGGCGGCGCGGCGAGGAGATCTTCGCCGAGGTCGAACTGGGCGACGGCCAGCGGCCGCAGGCCGGCTCCTACGGGCTGCACCCGGCCCTGCTGGACTCGGCGCTGCACGCCCTCGGGCTCGGTGGAGTGGTGGCCGACGACGGCCCGGGCCGGCTGCCGTTCTCCTGGAGCGGAGTGTCGCTGCAGGCCGTCGGCGCGTCGGCCGCACGCGTGCGGCTGGCGGGCACCGGGCGGCCGGACGCGGTGTCCGTGACCGTCGCCGACGCCGTCGGCCGGCCGGTCGCCCGCGTCGACGAGCTGACGCTGCGCACGGTGTCGCCGGATCAGGTCCGCACCGGCCACCACGAGTCGCTCTTCCGGATCGAGTGGGCGGCCGTCCCGGTGCCCCCGGTGATCCCCGCCGGCCGGTGGGCCGTACTGGGTGACGGAGAGGCCGGACCGGTCGCCGACGCGGATCGGTACGCGGACCTGGACGGCCTGCGAGCCGCCCTCGACGCGGGTTCGGCCACCGTGCCCGACACGGTCCTGGCCACGTTCACGTCCCCGGACGCGGACACCGGCGCCGAGGCGGTGACCGAGGCGACCCGGCGCGCCCTGGGCCTGCTGCGGTCCTGGCTGGCCGACGAACGGTTCGCCGACGCCCGGCTGGTCTTCGTCACCCGTGGCGCGGTGGCCGCAGGCAGCGGCGAGACGGCCGGCGACCTGACGCACGCCGCCCTGTGGGGGCTGGTGCGTTCGGCGCAGTCGGAGCACCCGGAGCGCTTCGTCCTCGTCGACCTGGACGGTTCCTCCACCGCGCTTCCGGCCGCCCTGGCCTGCGGCGAGCCGGAGATCGCCGTGCGCGGGGGAGGGCTGCGGGCACCGCGGCTGGCCCGCGCGGCCGTCACCGACCCGAGCACGCGGCCCTACGACCCCGACGGCACGGTCCTCGTCACCGGCGCCACCGGCACACTGGGCGGCCTCGTCGCCCGCCACCTGGTGGCCCAGCACGGGGTACGCCACCTGCTGCTCGTCAGCCGCCGCGGCGGCGCCGGCGCGACCGGGCTGACCGCCGCACTGGAACAGGCGGGCGCCCAGGTCACCTGGGCCGCCTGCGACGTCGCCGACCGCGCCGCGCTTGCGGCCGTACTGGCCGGCGTTCCCCAGGCACATCCGCTGACCGCCGTCCTGCACACCGCCGGGGTGCTGGACGACGGTGTCGTCGGCTCGCTGACCACCGAGCGGCTCGGGCGCGTGTTGCGCCCCAAGGTGCACGCGGCACTCCATCTGCACGAGCTGACACAGGAGATGGACCTGTCGTCGTTCGTGCTGTTCTCCTCGGCCGCGGGCGTCTTCGGCAGCCCCGGCCAGGCCAACTACGCCGCCGCCAACACCTTCCTGGACGCCCTCGCCCACCACCGGCGCGCCCTGGGCCTGCCCGCGGTGTCGCTCGCCTGGGGGCTGTGGGACGCCGACGGCGGCATGGCGGGCGGCCTGGACGCCTCGGACGTCGAGCGGATGAACCGCGGCGGGGTGCGCGGCCTGCCCGCGGCCGAGGGCCTGCGGCTCCTGGACGCGGCCGCCTCGTCCTCCGAAGCCCTGCTGGTTCCCGCCCGGCTCGACCTGACCGCGCTGCGCGCCGACGCGGCCGCCGGCCCCGTTCCGCCGTTGCTGCGCGGCCTGGTCCGGGTCCCCGCCCGCCGGACCGCCGAGCCCCACGGCACCGGCACCGGTGCCTCCTCGCTCGCGCAGGACCTGGCCGGCCTCGGCGAGGCCGAGCAGGAACGCCTTCTGCTGGACCTGGTGCGCACGCATGTCTCGGCGACCCTCGGCCACCACAGCCCGCGCGCGGTCGATCCCGACGCGGCCTTCAAGGAACTCGGCTTCGACTCGCTGACCGCGGTGGAACTGCGCAACCGCCTGAGCGAGGCCACCGGACTGCGGCTCGCCGCCACCCTGGTCTTCGACCACCCCACCTCCGCCGTCCTCGCCCGGCACCTGCACGCCGAGATCATCGGCACGCGCACGGCCGAGACGGCCGCCGCGGTGGTCGCCGACGACCACGAGCCCATCGCGATCGTCGCGATGAGCTGCCGTTACCCGGGCGGGGTCCGTACCCCCGAGGACCTGTGGCAGGCGGTCGCCGCCGGCCTCGACGGGATCACCCCCTTCCCGGCCGACCGGGGCTGGGACGTCGACGGTCTCTACCACCCCGACCCCGACCACCCCGGCACCAGTTACACCCGCGAGGGCGGCTTCCTGCACGACGCGGGCGACTTCGACCCCGCGCTCTTCGGCATCAGCCCGCGCGAGGCTCTCGCCACCGACCCGCAGCAGCGACTGCTGCTGGAGACCGCCTGGGAGGCTTTCGAACGCGCGGGCATCGACCCGGCGTCCCTGCGCGGCAGCCGGACCGGCGTCTTCGCCGGCGTGATGTACCACGACTACGCCTCGCTGCTGGAGCAGGCTCCCGGCGTCGCCGAAGGCTCGCTCGGCTCGGGCGCCACCGGCAGCATCGCCTCCGGCCGGGTGTCCTACACCTTCGGCCTGGAGGGCCCCGCGGTCACCATCGACACGGCCTGCTCGTCGTCGCTGGTCGCCCTGCACCTGGCCGTCCAGGCCCTGCGCTCCGGCGAGTGCACGCTCGCCCTGGCCGGCGGCGTCACCGTCATGGCGACGCCCGGCACCTTCGTCGGCTTCAGCCGTCAGCGCGGCCTCGCCGCGGACGGCCGCTGCAAGGCGTTCGCTGCGGGCGCGGACGGCACCGGCTGGTCCGAGGGCGTGGGCCTGCTACTGGTGGAGCGACTGTCGGACGCCCGGAAGAACAGCCATCCCGTGCTGGCGGTGGTCCGCGGTACGGCGGTGAATCAGGACGGTGCGAGCAACGGCCTGACCGCGCCGAACGGGCCGTCGCAGCAGCGGGTGATCCGGCAGGCGCTGGCCAACGCCCGGCTGTCGGCCGCGGAGGTCGACGCGGTGGAGGCGCACGGCACGGGTACGACCCTGGGCGACCCGATCGAGGCGCAGGCGCTGCTGGCCACCTACGGGCAGGAGCGGGCCGAGGACCGGCCGCTGTGGCTGGGCTCCGTCAAGTCCAACTTCGGTCACACGCAGGCCGCCGCGGGTGTCGCCGGGATCATCAAGATGGTCATGGCGATGCGGCACGGCGTCCTGCCGCGGACCCTGCACGTCGACGAACCCTCGCCGCACGTGGACTGGCGGGCGGGCGCGGTGGAACTGCTGACCGAGGCCCGCCCGTGGCCCGAGACCGGCCGGCCCCGCCGCGCCGCGGTCTCGTCCTTCGGCATCAGCGGTACCAACGCCCACACCATCATCGAGCAGGCCCCGGTGGCCGTCGCGCGCGCACACCCCCAGCCGGAGCCCGTCCGGGCACCGGACCTGATCTGGCCGCTGTCGGCCGGGACCGAGGACGCCCTGCGCGCCCAGGCCGACCGGCTGCGCGGCCACCTGGCCGCCCATCCCGGACTGCGGCCGGCCGACGTCGGATACACGCTGGCCGCCGGGCGCGCCGCACTGGCACACCGTGCCGCCGTCGTCGGCCACGACCGGGACACCCTGCTCGCGGGCCTGACCGCGCTGGCCGACGGCACACCGGCGGCGGGCCTGCTGCGCGGCCGCGCAGCCTCGGGCGGCCGTACCGCGTTCCTGTTCACCGGCCAGGGAAGCCAGCGCCCCGGTATGGGCCGCGAGCTGCACGCCGCCCACCCCGCCTTCGCGGCAGCCCTGGACGCGGTCTGCGCGGAGCTGGACCGGCACCTGGAACACCCGCTGAAGGACGTCCTGTTCGGCACCGAACGCGAACCCCTGGACCAGACGGCGTACAGCCAGGCCGGACTCTTCGCGCTGGAGGTGGCACTGTTCCGCCAGCTCCAGGAGTGGGGGCTCACCCCCGACTTCCTCGCCGGGCACTCCATCGGCGAGCTGGCGGCCGCCCACTGTGCGGGGGTGCTGTCGCTGGAGGACGCCTGCGCGCTGGTCGCCGCCCGTGGCCGGCTGATGCAGGAACTGCCGTCCGGCGGCGCGATGGTGGCCGTCCAGGCCACCGAGGACGAGATCACCCCGTACCTGACCGACGCCGCGAGCATCGCCGCGGTCAACGGCCCCGCGTCCGTGGTCGTCTCCGGCGACGAGGGCGCCGTGCTCGGCATCGCCGCGGCCTTCGAGGAGCGGGACCGCAAGACCAAGCGGCTGACGGTCAGTCACGCCTTCCACTCCCCGCACATGGACGGCATGCTGGACGCCTTCCGCGAGGTCGCCGAAGGCCTGACGTTCCATGCCCCGCGCATCCCCGTCGTGTCCACCCGCACCGGCGCCCTCGTCACCGCGGAGGAGATCCGCACCCCGGGCCACTGGGTGCGGCACGTGCGCGAGACGGTCCGCTTCTGCGCCGCCGTCCGGGCCCTCGAGGACGAGGGCGTCACCACCTTCGTCGAACTCGGGCCCGACGGTGTACTGTCCGCGCTGGCGCAGGAGTGCGTCACCGGCGAGGGCACCGCCTGCGCCCCCACCCTGCGCGGCGACCGGCCGGAGACCGGCACCCTGACGGCCGCACTCGCCTTCGCCCAGACGCACGGCGCACAGCCGGACTGGGAGGCGGTGTTCGCGGGCACCGGAGCCGACCGCGTCGATCTGCCCACCTACGCCTTCCAGCACCGCAGGTACTGGCCGTCGCCGGCCGGCCGTGCCGGGGGCGACCCGGCCGTGCTCGGACTGGCGGCGGCCGGGCACCCGCTGCTCGGCGCGGCGGTGGAACTCGCCGACGACGACGGGACGGTGTTCACCGGCCGGCTGTCGCCGCGCACCCACCCGTGGCTCGCCGACCACGTCGTGTCGGGCTCGGTGCTGCTGCCGGGCACGGCGTTCGTCGAACTCGTCACCCACGCCGGCGGCCAGGTAGGCTGCGACCGGCTGGAGGAACTCGTCCTCGAAGCACCGCTGATCCTGCCGGAGCACGGCGCGGTGCACGTGCAGCTCGTGCTGGGCGCCCCGGACGACACCGGCCGGCGCCGGGTCACCGTTCACTCGCGCCCGGAGAGCGCGGGCGCCGAGGAGCCGTGGACCCGGCACGCCGACGGCACCCTGGCCACCGGCGCCGACGCGGCCTCCTTCGACCTGGCGGCGTGGCCGCCGCCGCACGCCACCCCCGTCGCGCTGGAGGGACGGTACGCGGACCTGGCCGCCGCCGGTCTGCACTACGGCCCGGCGTTCCAGGGGCTGCGGGCCGCGTGGGTGCGGGGTGAAGACGTCTTCGCCGAGGTCGAACTGCCGCAGGACGAACGGCCACAGGCGGGCGACTACGGTGTCCACCCGGCGCTGCTGGACGCGGTGCTGCACGCCGTCGGACTGGGCGGCTCCCTCGCCGCCGACGACGCGGACGGCACGGCACGGCTGCCGTTCTCCTGGAGCGGTGTGACCCTGCACGCGGGGGGTGCCTCCACGCTTCGGGTGCGGCTGACGAAGGCCGGCCCGGACGGCGTCGCCCTGGACGTGGCCGACGGCACCGGACGGCCGGTCGCGTCCGTCGGCTCCCTGGTGCTCCGGACGCTCCCGGCCGAGGGCATCCGCGCCGGTCACCGCCGGTCGCTGTTCCGCCTGGACTGGACACCCGTCGCCGTGCCGGCGGCCTCGTCCACCGGGGACCGGGCCGTCGTCGGTACCGACGACGACCTGCGGAGCCTCGGCATCCACGCCTCCGTACACGCCGATCTCGCGTCCCTGGCGGCCGACATCGCCTCCGGCGCACCCGCGCCGGAGACCGTGATCCTCCCCCTGACCCCTCCCGCCCCCGCCGGTACCGACCGCGCCGAGGCCGTGCGCGGCGCCGCCGTCGCGGCCCTCGCCGCCGTCCACGTCTGGCTGGCGGACGAGCGGTTCGCCGCGTCCCGCCTCGCCTTCGTCACCCGGGGCGCGGTGGCCACAGGGCCCGGCGAGGACGTCACCGACCTGACGCACGCCGCCGTATGGGGCCTGGTGCGATCGGCCCAGTCGGAGCACCCCGGCCGTTTCCTGCTGATCGACTCCGATGGCCTCGCCCACCCCGCACTGCCCGCCGCCCTCACCACGGACGAACCGCAACTGGCCCTGCGCAAGGGCCGATTGCTGGCACCCCGGCTGGCCCGCGCCACCGCGACGACCGACACCTCCCGCCTCGACCCGGACGGCACCGTCCTGCTCACCGGGGCCACCGGCACCCTGGGCCGCCTGGTGGCCCGGCACCTGGTGGCCGAGCACGGCGTACGGCACCTGCTGCTGACCAGCCGCCGCGGCACCGACGCCGAGGGGGCGACAGACCTCCTGGCCGACCTGCACGACTCGGGCGCAGCCACCGTCCGGCTCGTCGCCTGCGACGCCGCCGACCGGGACGCGCTGGCCGCCCTGCTGCACACCGTCCCCGCGGCGCATCCGCTCAACGCGGTGATCCACTGCGCGGGGGTGCTCGACGACGGGACCATAGGATCGCTGACCCCGGAACGCGTCGAACGGCTCCTGCGCCCCAAGGCCGACGCCGCCCTCAACCTGCACGAACTCACCCGCGGCCACGACCTGTCGGCGTTCGTGCTGTTCTCCTCGGCCGCCGGCCTGTTCGGCAGCCCGGGCCAGGCGAACTACGCCGCCGCCAACACGTTCCTCGACGCCCTCGCCCACCACCGCCGCGCCCAGGGTCTCCCGGCCGTCTCCCTCGCCTGGGGGCTGTGGGCCGAACCCGGCGCGATGACTGGCGAGTTGGACCGGGCCGACCTGGACCGGATGAGCCGCGGCGGTGTCACCGCCCTCACCACCGAGGAGGGACTCGACCTCCTCGACGCCGCGCTCGCACCGGGCGAGCAGCCGCTGCTCGTTCCGATACGGCTGGACACCGCCGCACTGGGCGCACACGCGGACGACGTACCGCCGCTGCTGCGCGGCCTGGTCCCGGCCCGCCCGCGTCGCAGCACGGAGAGCACCGGACAGCCCGGCGCAGGCTCGCTCGCCCAGCGGCTCACCGGACTGCCAGACGAGGAACGGCACAGCGTGCTGCTGGACCTCGTCCGAGCCCAGGTCGCCGCCGTGCTGGCCTACGACGCCGCACACCTGATCGAGACGGACAGCTCCTTCCGCGAGCTGGGCTTCGACTCGCTGACGGCGGTCGAACTGCGCAACCGGATCGGCAGCGCCACCGGTCTGCGGCTGCCCGCCACCCTGGTGTTCGACCACCCGACGCCCGTGGTCCTCGCCGAGTTCCTGTACGGAGAGCTGCTCGGCACCGACCCCCGCGCGACGGCCACGCCGGACACCGCGACGGCCGCGTCCGGCGACGGCGACCCCATCGCCATCGTCGGACTCGCCTGCCGGTACCCGGGCGGAGTACGCACCCCCGAGGACCTGTGGCGCCTGGTGGCGGAGGGCCATGACGCCATCGGGGAGTTCCCGGACGACCGCGGCTGGGACCTCGACGCGCTCTACCACACCGATCCCGACCGCACCGGCACCAGCTACACCCTCCGTGGTGGCTTCGTCGACGACGCCGCGCACTTCGACGCCGCGTTCTTCGGGATCAGCCCGCGCGAGGCCGTGGCGATGGACCCGCAGCAGCGGCTGCTCCTGGAAACCTCCTGGGAAGCCTTTGAGCGGGCCGGGATCGACCCGGCCTCGCTGCGCGGCAGCCGGACCGGTGTGTTCGCCGGTGTGATGTACCACGACTACGCGTCCCGGCTGTCGGCCCTGCCCGAGGGAGTCGAGGGCTTCCTGGGCACGGGCAACGCCGCCAGCGTGGTCTCCGGACGGCTCGCCTACACCTTCGGCCTGGAGGGCCCGGCCGTCACGGTCGACACGGCCTGCTCCTCGTCGCTGGTCGCCCTGCACCTGGCGGTCCAGGCGCTGCGCAACGGTGAATGCTCGCTCGCACTGGCGGGCGGTGTCACGGTGATGGCGACACCGGCGCCCTTCGTGGAGTTCAGCCGGCAGCGCGGGCTCGCCGCGGACGGCCGCTGCAAGGCGTTCGGCGCGGACGCGGACGGCACCGGCTGGTCCGAAGGCGCGGGTGTGTTGCTGGTGGAGCGCCTGTCGGACGCCCGCCGCAACGGTCACCCGGTGCTGGCGGTCGTGCGGGGTTCGGCGATCAATCAGGATGGTGCGAGCAATGGTCTGACGGCGCCGAACGGTCCGTCGCAGCAGCGGGTGATCCGGCAGGCGCTGGCGAGTGCCGGGCTGTCCGCCGCCGATGTCGACGCGGTGGAGGCGCACGGTACGGGTACGACGCTGGGTGACCCGATCGAGGCGCAGGCACTGCTGGCCACCTACGGCAAGGAGCGGGCCGAGGACACGCCGTTGTGGCTGGGCTCGGTCAAGTCGAACATCGGTCACACGCAGGCCGCGGCCGGTGTGGCGGGCGTCATCAAGATGGTGATGGCGATGCGGCACGGTGTGCTGCCGCGGACCCTGCACGTCGACGAGCCGACGCCGCACGTGGACTGGGCGGCGGGCGCGGTGGAGTTGCTGACGGAGGCGCGGGACTGGCCGGAGACCGGCCGCCCGCGCCGGGCCGCCATCTCCTCGTTCGGCTTCAGCGGCACCAACGCCCACACGATCATCGAGCAGCCGCCCGCGGCCACGGACAAGCCCGTTCCCGAGGCGGCACCGCCGGTGGTGCCGTGGGTGCTCTCCGGCCGGACCGAGTACGCGCTCGGGGCCCAGGCGGAACGACTGCGCGCCCACCTGCTCGACGCCGGCGAGGAGTATGCCCCCGTGGACGTCGGCTACTCGCTCGCGGCCCACAGGGCCGCGTTCGACCGGCGTGCGGTGGTCGTGGCGGATGGCCGTGACGGTCTGCTGGCGGGGCTTGAGGCTCTGGCCGAGGGACGCGGCGCGGCGGCCGGCCTGGTGACCGGGTCGGTGGCGTCGGGCAAGTCGGCGTTCCTGTTCACCGGGCAGGGCAGCCAGCGGCTGGGGATGGGCCGGGAGCTGTACGACGCCTACCCCGTGTTCGCCGAGGCGCTGGACGAGGTCTTCGCTCGGTTCGAACTGCCGCTGCGGGAAGCGGTGTTCGGCGATGACGCTCAGCTGATCGACCAGACGGCGTATACACAGCCCGCGTTGTTCGCGGTGGAGGTGGCGCTGTTCCGGCTGCTGGAATCGTGGGGTATCAGGCCGGACTTCGTCTCCGGTCATTCGATCGGTGAGATCGCGGCCGCTCACTGTGCGGGTGTGCTGTCGCTGGAGGATGCCTGCACGCTGGTCGCCGCGCGTGGCCGGCTGATGCAGGAGCTGCCGTCCGGTGGTGCGATGGTGGCGGTGCAGGCGACCGAGGACGAAGTCACGCCGTACCTGACCGACGCCGTGAGCATCGCGGCCGTCAACGGCCCCACCTCCGTGGTGGTCGCCGGTGACGAGGACGCCGTACTGGACATTGCCGCTTCCTTCGAGGCGCAGGGCCGGAAGATCAAGCGTCTGACGGTCAGCCACGCGTTCCACTCGCCGCACATGGACGGCATGCTGGAGGCCTTCCGGGAGGTTGCCGACGGTCTGTCGTACGAGGCCCCGCGGATCCCGGTCGTCTCGAACCTCACCGGCGCTCTCGCGACCGCCGAGGAGATCACCAGCTCCGGCTTCTGGGTCCGCCATGTCCGTGAGGCGGTCCGTTTCCACGACGGAGTCCGGGAGCTGGAGGCCCAGAACGTCAGCACGTTCATCGAGCTCGGCCCGGACGGTGTGCTCTCGGCGATGGGCCAGGACTGCGTCACCGGCGAGGACCATGCGTTCGTACCGGTGCTCCGCGCGGGCCGTCCGGAGCCGGAAACCCTGACCACGGCCCTCGCGCACGCCCACACCCGGGGCATCCCGGTGGACTGGCAGGCGTACTACGCCGGCACCGGCGCCCGACGCGTCGACCTGCCCACCTACGCCTTCCAGCACCAGCGCTACTGGCTGGAGGCGCCCGCGGGCTGGGTGGGTGATGTGGTGTCGGCCGGGCTGGAGGCGGCCGGGCATCCGTTGCTCGGTGCCGCGGCGGAACTGCCGGACCGCGAAGGGTTCGTGTTCACCGGGCGGCTGTCCCTCGACACGCACCCCTGGCTCGCGGAGCACACGGTGTCGGGTGCCGTGCTGCTGCCGGGCGCCGCGATGGTCGAGCTGGCAGTGCGCGCCGGGGATCAGGTGGGCTGCGACCTGGTCGAACAGCTCGTCCTCGAAGCTCCCATGGTGCTGCCCGAACGGGGCGCGCTCCAGCTGCGGTTGACCGTAGGGGAGCCGGACCAGTCCGAACACCGCTCCCTCGGGCTGTATTCGCGCCCTCAGGACGCGTCCGCCGACGAGCCGTGGACACGGCACGCCGCTGGTGTCCTGGCCGGTGCCCCGCTGGAGCCTGCCATCGCGCAGTCGGTACCCGAGTGGCCGCCACCCGGTGCCGAGACCGTCGACGTCGACGGGCTGTACGACGATCTCGCCGCCCTGGGACTCGGCTACGGCCCGGCCTTCCAGGGTCTGCGCGCCGCCTGGCGGGCCGACGGCGAAGTCTTCGCCGAGGTGGCGCTCGCCGGGGAACAGCGGGACGAGGCCGGTGCCTACGGGCTCCATCCGGCGCTATTCGACGCGGCCCTGCACGCCATCGGGCTGGGCGACTTCTTCCCGGCGGACGAGGACACGGCCGAACCTCGCACGACCCGGCTGCCGTTCGCCTGGGAAGGCATACGGCTGCACGCCGAGGGCGCGACGGCGGTGCGCGTGAGGGTGTCGCCTGCCGGTACGGACGCCGTCTCCCTGACGTTGGCCGACGAGACCGGGGCACCGGTCGCCTCGGTGGACTCGCTCGTGCTGCGCCCGCTCGTCGCCGACCACGCCGGTCGGGGTCACCATGACGCCCTGTGGCGCCTCGACTGGACGCCGCTGCCCGCAGCCGGTGAGGCGTACGCGCCCGCCGCGGACGGCCTGCCGAGGTGGGCCGTCGTGGGCGGCGACGACCTGAAGCTGGGTGCCGCCCTGCAGCGAGCCGGCGGACAGGTCGCCGCGTACGACGACCTGCGGGCGCTCGCCGACGCCGTCGCCGACGGGGATCCGGCACCGGAGATCGTGTTCTCCTCCTGCGTACCCGACCTGGCCCGCACCGCCGGTGTCGCCGCCGCGGCCCGCGAGGCGACCGGCGCGGTGCTCGGGCTGGTCCATGAGTGGCTCGCCGACGACCGCTTCTCCTTCGGCCCGTTGGCGGGCACGCGGCTCGCCCTGGTGACGCGCGGCGCGGTCGCCGTCGGCCCGGACGAGGACGTCGACGACCTGGTCCACTCGGCCCTGTGGGGACTGGTGAGGTCGGCGCAGGCGGAACATCCGGGCCGGTTCCTGCTGCTCGACCTCGACGGCGAGGACGGCCCGCTCCAGGCGCTGGCCGGCGTCCTGACCGGAGCGTCCGACGAGGCACAGCTCGCCGTGCGCGCCGGTTCGGTCCACGTGCCGCGGCTCGCCAGGGTCCCGTCCACCGAGGTCCGGCCGCGACCGGACCTCGGCCCCGAGGGGACGGTGCTGATCACCGGCGCCACCGGAACGCTCGGCCGCCTGCTGGCCCGGCACCTCGTCACCGCGCACGGAGTGCGGCACCTGCTGCTGGTCAGCCGGCGCGGCGCGGCGGCCGACGGCGCCCGTGAACTGGCCGCCGAGCTGGGCGAGACGGGAGCCACGGTGACCTGGGCGGCCTGTGACACGGCGGACCGCGAGGCCCTGGCCGCCGTCCTGGACGCGATCCCGGAGGAGCATCCGCTCACCGCCGTCGTGCACTCCGCCGGCGTGCTGGACGACGGTGTCGTCGAAGCGCTCACCTCCGAGCGCGTCGAGCGTGTCATGCGGCCCAAGGTGGACGCGGCCTGGAACCTGCACGAGCTGACCCGCGGTCACGACCTGTCGGCGTTCGTGCTGTTCTCCTCCGCAGCGGGCGTCTTCGGCAACCCCGGGCAGGCCAACTACGCGGCGGCGAACACCTTCCTCGACGCGCTCGCCCTGCACCGCCGTGCCCAGGGACTTCCGGCGGTGTCCGTCGCCTGGGGGCTGTGGGGCGAGGGTGACGGCATGGCGGCCACGCTGGACGAGGTCGGCCGGCAGCGGATCAGCAGGGGCAGCATGTCCGCCCTCGGCACCGACGAAGGCCTGGCGCTGTTCGACCTGGCCGGTGCGCTGGAGGAGGGGCTGCTGGTGGCCGCCCGCCTCGACCTCGGCCGTCCGCCGGCCGCGGCCGGCGGGGGCGCCGGGACAGTGCCGTCGCTGATGCGCGGACTGGTCCGTGCCCCCCGGCGCCGTACGGCCGCGGGCACGAGCGACTCCGACACGCGGACCTTCGCCGAACGCCTCGCCGGACTGTCCGCGGCCGAACGGGACCGGATCCTGCTCGATCTGGTACGCACCCAGGTGGCCGCCGTGCTCGGACACCAGCAGGCGGCCGCGGTCGAGCCGGACGCAGCCTTCAAGGAACTCGGCTTCGACTCGCTGACCGCGGTGGAACTGCGCAACCGCCTGAGCGGGGCCACCGGAATGCGGCTCGCCGCCACCCTGGTCTTCGACTACCCCACGCCCGGCGCCCTGGCCGGTCACCTCCGCACGCGGCTCCCGCAGCCGGATGGTGCCCCGTCCGTGTTCGGCGACCTCGACCGTCTCGAAGCCGCACTGGCCGGACTGAGCTCCGGCGAGACGGCACCGGACAGCGTCACCCGTTCGCGGATCACCATGCGCCTGCAGGCCCTGATGGCCAGGTGGGACGACGCCCAGGGGCCGGCGGACGACGCCGCCGACCCAGACAACGATCTTGAAACAGCCACAGATGACGAGCTTTTCGACCTGCTCGACGACGAGCTCGGCTCGTCCTGAGAAAGGACCCGACGCGATGGCGAACGAGGACAAGCTCCGCGACTACCTCAAGCGGGCCACTGCCGACCTGCGTCAGGCCCGCCGGCGGCTGCGCGAGGTCGAGGAGCGCAACCAGGAACCCATCGCCGTCGTGGCGATGAGCTGCCGCTATCCGGGAGGTGTACGCACCCCGGAGGACCTGTGGCAGCTGGTCCTGAACGGCACCGATGCCATCGGGCCGTTCCCCACCGACCGGGGCTGGGACGTCGATTCCCTCTACGACGCCGACCCCGACAAGGCGGGCTCCAGCTACGTCGGCGAAGGCGGATTCCTCTACGACGCCGGCCACTTCGACCCCGCCCTCTTCGGGATCTCGCCGCGTGAGGCGCTGGCGATGGATCCGCAGCAGCGGCTGCTGCTGGAGACGTCGTGGGAGGCGTTCGAGCGGGCCGGTGTCGACCCCACATCGGTGCGTGGCAGCCGTACGGCCGTGTTCGCCGGAGTCATGTACCACGACTACACGGCCCGCCTGGACGAGATCCCCGAAGGCGTCGAGGGCTTCCTCGGCACCGGAAGCTCCGGCAGCATCGCCTCCGGCCGCGTCGCCTACACCTTCGGGCTGGAGGGTCCGGCGGTGACGGTGGACACCGCGTGCTCGTCGTCGCTGGTCACCCTGCACATGGCGGTGCAGGCGCTGCGCGCCGGCGAGTGCGATCTGGCGCTGGCCGGCGGTGTCACGGTCATGGCGAGCCCGGCCACCTTCACCGAGTTCAGCCGTCAGCGCGGCCTCGCCGCGGACGGCCGCTGCAAGCCGTTCGCGGCCGCCGCCGACGGCACCGGCTGGGGCGAGGGCGTGGGCATGCTGCTGGTGGAGCGGCTGTCGGACGCCCGGCGCAACGGCCACCCGGTGCTGGCGGTGGTGCGCGGCAGCGCCGTCAACCAGGACGGTGCGAGCAACGGCCTGACGGCGCCGAACGGGCCGTCGCAGCAGCGCGTCATCCACCAGGCACTCACCAACGCCCGGCTGTCGGCCGACCAGGTCGACGCGGTGGAGGCGCACGGCACGGGTACGACGCTGGGTGACCCGATCGAGGCGCAGGCGCTGCTGGCCACCTACGGCCAGGACCGGCCCGCGGACCGGCCGCTCCTGCTCGGCTCCATCAAGTCGAACATCGGCCACACGCAGGCCGCCGCGGGTGTCGCCGGAATCATCAAGATGATCCAGGCGATGCACCACGGCGTCCTCCCCAGGACCCTCCACATCGACGAGCCGACACCCCATGTCGACTGGTCGGCCGGCGCGGTCTCACTGTTGTCCGACACCGTTCCCTGGCCGGAGACCGGCGAACCCCGCCGAGCCGCCGTCTCCTCCTTCGGTTTCAGTGGGACGAATGCGCATGTGGTGGTGGAGCAGGCGCCGGTGGAGGAGGGGTTGGAGCCGGGGTCGGGGTCGGTGGGGGAGCCGGGTCTGGTGGCTGGTGGGTGTGTGGTGTGGGCGTTGTCGGGCAGGAGTGCGGCGGCGTTGCGGGAGCAGGCGGGGCGGTTGCTGGCGTGGGTGGATGCGCATGAGGGTGTGCGTGCGGTGGATGTGGGTGTGTCGCTGGCGGTGGGCCGTGCGGGTCTGGAGCATCGTGCGGTGGTGGTGGGTGGTGAGGCTTCGCGGTTGCGTGCGGGGCTTGCTGCCGTGCAGGCGGGTTCGGTGGCGCCGGGTGTGGTGCAGGGGGTGAGCGCGGGGGGCAAGACGGTGTTCGTCTTCCCCGGACAGGGTTCGCAGTGGGCGGGCATGGCTGCGCAGCTTCTGGACGCTTCACCCGTGTTCGCTGCCCGGATCGGTGAGTGCGCGGCGGCGCTGGACCCCCTCACGGACTGGTCGTTGGTGGATGTGCTGCGGCAGGTGCCGGGTGCGCCGTCGCTGGAGCGGGTGGATGTGGTCCAGCCCGCCCTGTTCGCGGTGATGGTCTCCCTGGCCGAGTTGTGGCGGTCGGCGGGTGTGCAGCCCGCTGCCGTGCTTGGCCATTCCCAGGGGGAGATCGCCGCCGCGTGTGTGGCGGGCGTCTTGAGTCTTGAGGATGCGGCGCGGGTGGTGGCGTTGCGCAGTCAGGCGATCGGCCGGGTTTTGGCCGGGCGTGGCGGGATGGTGTCGGTGGCGCTGCCGGTGGCGGTGGTGCGGGAGAGGATCGCCGTCTGGGGTGAGGAGCGGGTGTCGGTGGCGGCGGTGAACGGGCCGTCGTCGGTGGTGGTCTCGGGTGAGCCGCGGGCGCTGGAGGAGTTGCTGGCCGCCTGTGAGGCGGAAGGGGTGCGGGCCCGCAGGGTGCCGGTGGACTACGCGTCGCATTCCGCGCAGGTGGATTTGCTGCGTGAGGAGTTGCTGCGGCTGCTGGACGGGATTGAGCCGCGGCCCGCGCGGGTGCCGTTCCTTTCCACGGTCTCCGGCCGGTGGGTGGAGGGTCCCGAGCTCGCGGCGGAGTACTGGTTCGACAACTTGCGTCGCACGGTGGAACTCGACGGTGCCGTAAGGGTGCTGGTGGAGCAGGGTTTCGGTGCGTTCGTGGAGTGCAGTGCGCATCCGGTGCTGGCGATGGGTGTGCAGGAGAGCGTCGAGGACGCGGGCCGGCAGGCCGCCGTGGTGGGGACGCTGCGCCGGGACGAGGGGGGAGTGGAGCGTTTCCTGGTGTCGTTGGGTGAGGCGTTCGTGCAGGGTGTGTCGGTGGACTGGAAGGCGGTGTTCGCCGGGACCGGTGCCCGCCGGGTCGACCTGCCCACCTACGCCTTCCAACACCAGAACTACTGGCTTGAATCAGGAGCCGCCCCGGCCGCACAGGACACCATCCCCAGCGACTCCGTCGAAACCCGCTTCTGGGAGGCGGTGGAGCGGGAGGACTGGGAGACGCTGGCCGCCGAGCTGGCGGTCGACGGGGACCAGCGGCTGAGCGAGGTGCTGCCCGCGCTGTCGTCCTGGCGGCGGCAGAGCCGTGAGACGTCGACCCTCGACGGATGGCGGTACCGGGTCACCTGGAAACCACTGCCGGACAACTCGACGGCCCCACGCCTCTCCGGAACCTGGCTGCTGCTGACGTCCCCGGACAGCCAGGGATCACTGGCGACCGGCATGACCCAGGCCCTCACCGAACGAGGCGCTGAAGTACAGCAGTTGGTGGTCAAGTCCGCCGACCGGGAAACGCTGGCTGCCCTGCTGCGCGAGGAGCTCGGCGAGGGGGAGCCAGTCAGCGGGGTGCTGTCGCTGCTCGCCCTGGACGCCGGGCAGCCCCTGCACAGCTCCCTCGCCCTGGTCCAGGCCCTCGGCGACGCGGAGGTCACGGCACCGCTGTGGTGCGCCACCCGCGGCGCGGTCTCCGTCAGCCCCTCCGAGCGGCTGGAGAACCCGGAGCAGGCGCTGGTGTGGGGCCTGGGCCGGGTGGCCGCCCTGGAGCACGGTGAGCGGTGGGGCGGTCTGCTCGACCTGCCGTCCGCGGCCGGTGACGAGGCCGATGAACGGTCGCTGAAGCGTCTGGCGGACGTGCTCGCGGCGGCCGGTGACGAGGATCAGCTCGCGCTGCGGCCCGCGGGAGTGTTCGTACGACGGCTGGTGCGGGCCCCGCTGGACCGCACCCCGGCGGTCCGTGACTGGCGGCCCGGGGGAACGGTGCTGGTCACCGGCGGGACCGGCGCGCTGGGCGCGCACGTGGCCCGGTGGCTGGCCCGCAACGGTGCCGGGCACCTGCTGCTCACCAGCCGCAGTGGCCCCGACGCCCCCGGCGCCGGCGAACTGCGTGAGGAACTCACCGCCCTGGGCACGGAAGTGACCGTCGCGGCCTGCGACGTCGCCGACCGCACCGCCCTCGGTGAACTGCTCGCCGCGATACCGGAGGACCGGCCGCTGACGGCCGTGGTGCACACCGCGGCCGTACTCGACGACGGTGTCATCGAGGCACTCACGCCGGACCAGCTGGACCGGGTGCTGCGGGTCAAGGTGGAGGCGACCCGGCATCTGCACGAACTGACCAGGGACCTGGACCTGTCGGCGTTCGTGCTGTTCTCCTCCTTCGCCGCCACCTTCGGCGCCCCCGGCCAGGGCAACTACGCGCCCGGCAACGCCTTTCTCGACGCCTTCGCCCAGTACCGGCGCGACGCCGGGCTCACGGCGACGTCCGTGGCCTGGGGACCGTGGGGCGACGGCGGCATGGCCGAAGGCGCGGTGGGCGACCGTATGCGCCGCCACGGCGTGCTCGAGATGGCGCCCGAACTCGCGGTCACCGCCCTGGGCCAGGCCCTGGACCGGGACGAGACGGCACTGACCGTCGCCGACATGGAGTGGAAGCGCTTCGTCCTCGCCTTCACTTCCGGCCGGCCGCGCCCCCTGCTCGGCGACCTGCCCGAGGCACGCGCCGTGATGGACGGCATGCGTGCGGACACCGAGGCCGACGGGGCCGGCGGCAGCGCGCTGCTCCAGCAGCTCGCGGGCCGGCCGGAAGCCGAACAGGAGCGCGCGATCCTGGAGTTGGTGCGCACGGCCGTGGCGTCCGTCCTCGGCTACGCGGGTCCGGAGGCGGTCGAGTCGGGCCGGGCCTTCAAGGAGCTCGGCTTCGACTCGCTCACCGCCGTCGAACTGCGCAACCGCCTCGGGGCCGCCACCGCGCTGAAGCTCCCGCCGACCCTCGTCTTCGACTACCCCACCCCCACCGTTCTGGCCGGGCATCTGCGCCGCGAGCTGTCCGGTACGACCGGCGCGATCGCGGCCCCGCTGCCGGCCGTGGCCGGCGTCGCGGACGACGAGCCCGTCGCCATTGTGGCGATGAGCTGTCGTTTCCCGGGTGATGTGCGGTCGCCGGAGGATCTGTGGCGGTTGCTGGTCTCGGGTGGGGATGCGTTGTCCGGGTTCCCGGTGGACCGGGGTTGGGACGTGGAGGGGCTGTACGATCCGGATCCGGACGCGCAGGGGACGTCGTACACGCGTGAGGGTGGTTTCCTGCGGGAGGCGACGCGTTTCGATCCGGGGTTCTTCGGGATCTCGCCGCGTGAGGCGCTGGCGATGGATCCGCAGCAGCGGCTGCTGCTGGAGACGTCGTGGGAGGCGTTCGAGCGGGCGGGGATCGACCCGGTGACGCTGCGGGGCAGCCAGGCCGGTGTCTTCGTCGGCACCAACGGCTCCGACTACTCCATGGTCATGCAGGCCTCCGACACCGGATACGAGGGTCATCTGGCCACGGGCACGGCGGGCAGCGTCGTCTCCGGCCGCGTCGCCTACACGTTCGGGCTGGAGGGTCCGGCGGTGACGGTGGACACCGCGTGCTCGGCCTCGCTCGTCGCCCTCCACCTGGCGGTGCAGGCGCTGCGCAACGGCGAGTGCTCGCTCGCGCTCGCCGGCGGCGTCACGGTGATGTCGACACCCGGCACCTTCATCGAGTTCAGCCGGCAGCGCGGACTGTCCGCGGACGGCCGCTGCAAGGCGTTCTCCGCCGACGCCGACGGCTTCAGCCCGGCCGAGGGCGTCGGCCTGCTGGTCGTGGAGCGGCTGTCGGACGCCCGTAAGAACGGTCATCCCGTGCTGGCGGTGGTCCGCGGATCGGCGATCAACCAGGACGGTGCGAGCAACGGACTGACCGCGCCGAACGGTCCGTCGCAGCAGCGGGTGATCCGGCAGGCGCTGGCCAACGCCCGGTTGTCGGCCGCGGACGTCGACGCGGTGGAGGCGCACGGCACGGGTACGAGCCTGGGCGACCCGATCGAGGCGCAGGCGCTGCTGGCCACCTACGGCCAGGGGCGGGCGGAGGACCGTCCGCTGCTGCTGGGCTCGGTGAAGTCCAACATCGGGCATACGCAGGCCGCCGCGGGTGTGGCGGGTGTGATGAAGATGGTGCTGGCGATGCGGCACGGTGTGCTCCCGCCGAGTCTGCACATCAGCGAGCCGACCCCGCACGTCGACTGGCCCACCGGAGCCGTAGAGCTGCTCACCCGGCCCACCGACTGGCCGCAGACCGGCCGGCCGCGCCGAGCCGCCGTCTCCTCCTTCGGCTTCAGTGGCACCAACGCCCACGCCGTTCTCGAAGAAGCTCCGCAGGACCAGGCGGAGCACTCCGACGACCCGCACGGCGACACCACCCTGCCCCTCACGGATGGCACGGTGCTGCCGTGGGTGCTGTCGGGCAGGACCGAGACGGCGCTGCGCGACCAGGCGCAGCGGCTCCTTGACCATCTGGAGGAGCACACCGACCTGGAACCCGCCGACGTCGGTTCCTCCCTGGCGCTCACCCGTTCCGTGCTCGACCACAGGGCCGTGGTGATCGGCCGCGACCGAGCCGGCTTCGTCAGCGGACTGCAGGCACTGACCCAGGAGCGAGCACTGCCCGGGCTCGTGCAGGGGTCGGGCACGGGGAGCAAGGGGGTGTTCGTGTTCCCCGGACAGGGGTCGCAATGGGTAGGCATGGCCTCCGCGTTGTTGGACGCTTCACCCGTGTTCGCTGCCCGGATCGATGAGTGCGCGGCGGCGCTGGACCCCCTCACGGACTGGTCGTTGGTGGATGTGCTGCGGCAGGTGCCGGGTGCGCCGTCGCTAGAGCGGGTGGATGTGGTCCAGCCCGCCCTGTTCGCGGTGATGGTCTCCCTGGCCGAGCTGTGGCGGTCGGCGGGTGTGGAGCCCGCCGCCGTGCTCGGCCATTCCCAGGGGGAGATCGCCGCCGCCTGTGTCGCAGGCGTCTTGAGTCTTGAGGATGCGGCGCGGGTGGTGGCGTTGCGCAGTCAGGCGATCGGCCGGGTTTTGGCCGGGCGTGGCGGGATGGTGTCGGTGGCGCTGCCGGTGGCGGTGGTGCGGGAGAGGATCGCCGTCTGGGGTGAGGAGCGGGTGTCGGTGGCGGCGGTGAACGGGCCGTCGTCGGTGGTGGTCTCGGGTGAGCCGCGGGCGCTGGAGGAGTTGCTGGCCGCCTGTGAGGCGGAAGGGATCCGGGCCCGCAGGGTACCCGTGGACTACGCCTCCCACTCCGCGCAGGTGGATTTGCTGCGTGAGGAGTTGCTGCGGCTGCTGGACGGGATCGAGCCGCGGCCCGCACAGGTGCCGTTCCTTTCCACGGTCTCCGGCCGGTGGGTGGAGGGTCCCGAGCTCGCGGCGGAGTACTGGTTCGACAACTTGCGTCGCACGGTCGAACTCGACGGTGCCGTAAGGGTGCTGGTGGAGCAGGGTTTCGGTGCGTTCGTGGAGTGCAGTGCGCATCCGGTGCTGGCGATGGGTGTGCAGGAGAGCGTCGAGGACGCGGGCCGGCAGGCCGCCGTGGTGGGGACGCTGCGCCGGGATGACGGGGGAGTGGACCGGTTCCTGGCGTCGTTGGGTGAGGCGTTCGTGCAGGGTGTGTCGGTGGACTGGAAGGCGGTGTTCGCCGGGACCGGTGCCCGCCGGGTCGACCTGCCCACCTACGCCTTCCAACACCAGAACTACTGGCCCCAGGCCTCCCCTCTGGAGACGGTTCCCGTGGCCTCGGTCGACCCGGCCGACGCTGCCTTCTGGGAAGCGGTCGAACGCGAAGACCTGCAGGCGCTGGCCGACACGCTGGAGCTCGCGGACACAGAGCCCCTCGGTCCCGTACTGCCCGCCCTCTCGTCCTGGCGGCGGCAGAGCCGCGACCGGTCGACGGTCGACAACTGGCGCTACCGGGTCACCTGGACACGGCTTGCCGACGAGCGTCCGGCACGACTGACCGGCACCTGGCTGCTGGTGGTGCCCGGGACAGCGGCCGACGGCCAGTGGGCCGCGGCGGCGGGCCGCGCGCTCGCCGAACGCGGAGCGACGGTACGCACCTTGGTCCTGACCGAGTCCCACCCCGAACGCAAGGTGCTCGCCGACCGGCTCGGCGAAGAGACCGTCGACGGCGTCTCGGGCGTCCTCTCCCTGCTGGCCTCCGCTCCCCACCCGCAGGCTCTGCACGGCTCCCTCGCCCTGCTGCAGGCGCTGGGCGACATCGGCGTCGACGCCCCGCTGTGGTGCGCCACGCACGGCGCGGTCGGCGTGGGCGGCACCGACACGGTGACGGACCCGGAACAGGCCCTGCTGTGGGGATTCGGCCGCACCGCGGCCCTGGAACACCCCGAGCGCTGGGGCGGCCTGGTCGACCTGCCCGAGACCCCCGACGAGCGATCGCTGACGCGGCTCACCGCCGTGCTGGCCGGCGACGGCGGGGAGGACCAGCTCGCGGTCCGCACCACCGGGGTGTTCGCCCGCCGCCTGGCCCGCGCCCCCTTGGCCGACTCCGCACCCGCCCGGAACTGGCGGCCCGGTGGGACGGTGCTGGTCACCGGCGGGACCGGCGCGCTGGGCGCGCACGTGGCCCGGTGGCTGGCCCGCAACGGTGCCGGGCATCTGCTGCTCACCAGCCGCAGTGGCCCCGACGCCCCCGGCGCCGGCGAACTGCGTGAGGAACTCACCGCCCTGGGCACGGAAGTGACCGTCGCGGCCTGCGACGTCGCCGACCGCACCGCCCTCACCGGACTCCTCGCCGCAGTCCCCGCCGACCGGCCGCTCGCCGCCGTCGTCCACGCCGCCGGCGTCCTCGACGACGGTGTCCTCGAGGCCCTCACGCCGGACCGCTTCGCCACCGTCCTCGGACCGAAGGCGGACGCCGCACGCAACCTGCACGAGCTCACCCGCGATCTCGAGCTCTCCGCGTTCGTGCTGTTCTCCGGTGTGGCCGGCACCCTCGGCGACGCCGGGCAGGCCAACTACGCGGCGGCCAACGCCTACTTGGACGCCCTCGCCGAACACCGCAGCGCCGCGGGTCTGCCCGCCACCTCGATCGCCTGGGGACGCTGGGGCGACGGCGGCCTGGCCGCCGACGGCGCCATCGGCGACCGGCTCGACCGGGGCGGAGTGCCGGCCATGACCCCGCGGCTGGCGATCCGCGCGCTGCAGCAGGCGCTGGACCACGACGAGACCACGGTCGCCGTGGCCGACATCCAGTGGGACCGCTTCGCGCCCGGCTTCACCGCCGTACGCCGCAGCCCGTTCATCGGCGAGCTGCCCGAGGTACGCCTGCTCGAGCGGACCAGCGCCTCCGACGAGGCCACGGGAAGCGCGGCGTCGGCGGCCGAGGCACTCCGGCAGCGGCTCGCCGGAATGTCCCGGGCGGAGCAGTCCCTCGTGGTACTCGAACTGGTCCGGACGCAGGCCGCCGCGGCACTCGGCCACCCCTCGACCGCCGAGGTCGGTGCGTCACGCGCCTTCAAGGAACTCGGCTTCGACTCCCTGATCGCGCTCGAACTGCGCAACCGGCTCAACGCGGCGACCGGACTGCGCCTGCCGGCCACCCTGGTCTTCGACCACCCGACCCCCGCGGCGCTCGCCGACGTCCTGCGCGCCGAGATCACACAGGACGGCGGCGCGGCCGCGGCTCCCGGCATCACTGAACTGGAACGGCTGGAGTCCGCCCTGTCGGTGCTGGACCCGGACGCGGAGACACGGACCGACATCACGGCGCGGCTGCGGGCCCTGCTCACGAAGTGGGAGGAGACCGAGCCCGGGTCCGCACCGGACGGCGAAGCGGTGGCGGGCCGGCTCCAAGAGGCGACGCCCGACGAGGTCTTCGCCTTCATCGAGAACGAGCTCGGAATTTAGCACTACAGCGTGCGCGCACTGGCAGCGCGTCGTTCGTGACGAGAAGCATGGGTGAGGTTTTTCCAATGGCGGATGCGGATCAGGACAAGATCCTCGACTACCTCAAGCGGGTAACGGCCGATCTGCACCAGACACGGCAACGCCTTCGCGAGGTCGAGTCGCGGGAACCCGAGCCGATTGCGATCGTTGCCATGAGCTGCAGGTTCCCCGGAGGCGTCGAGTCTCCGGAGGACCTGTGGCAGCTCGTGGCCTCCGGCGGCGACGCGATATCCGGGTTCCCGACCGACCGCGGCTGGGACATCGAGTCGCTCTACGACGAGGACCCCGACCAGCAGGGCACCAGCTACACCCGTGAGGGCGGTTTCCTCACCGACGCCGGACGTTTCGACGCGGCGTTCTTCGGCATCAGCCCGCGCGAGACTCTGGGCATGGACCCGCAGCAGCGATTGCTGCTGGAGACCGCCTGGGAGGCGTTCGAGCGGGCCGGGATCGACCCGGGGACCCTGCGCGGCAGCCGGGCCGGCGTGTTCATCGGCACCAACGGCCAGACGTACCCGGAGATCCTGCAGCAGGTGCCCAAGGGCGTCGAGGGCTACCTGATGACGGGCAACGCGGCCAGCGTCGTCTCCGGCCGGCTGTCCTACACCTTCGGCCTGGAAGGCCCGGCGGTCACCGTCGACACCGCCTGCTCCGCCTCGCTCGTCGCCCTGCACCTGGCCGTCCAGGCGCTGCGCAACGGCGAGTGCACCCTCGCCGTGACCGGTGGCGTGACCGTCATGGCCAGCCCCCGCTCGTTCGTCCAGTTCAGCCGGCAGCGCGGCCTCGCCCCCGACGGACGCTGCAAGCCGTTCGCCGAGGGCGCCGACGGCACCGGCTGGGGCGAGGGCGTCGGCGTACTCCTGGTGGAGCGGCTCTCGGACGCCCGGAAGAACGGCCACCCCGTGCTGGCGGTGGTCCGCGGCTCGGCGATCAACCAGGACGGCGCGAGCAACGGACTGACCGCACCCAACGGTCCGTCCCAGCAGCGCGTCATCCGCCAGGCGCTGACCAACGCCGGGCTGACCCCCGCCCAGGTCGACGCGGTCGAGGCACACGGCACGGGCACCACCCTGGGCGACCCGATCGAGGCCCAGGCCCTGATCGCCACCTACGGACAGAACCGGCCCGAGGGCCGGCCGCTGTGGCTCGGCTCGATCAAGTCCAACATCGGCCACACCCAGGCCGCCGCCGGCGTCGCCGGAATCATCAAGATGGTGAAGGCGATCGAGCATGGAGTGCTCCCGCCGACCCTGCACGTCGACCAGCCGTCCGCCAACGTCGACTGGACGGCCGGACAGGTCGCGCTGCTGACCGAGGCACAGCCGTGGCCGCAGACCGGCCAGCCGCGCCGCGCGGGCGTCTCCTCCTTCGGCGTCAGCGGCACCAACGCGCACACCGTCATCGAGCAGGCACCCGCCGAGGACACCGCGGCCGGCGCCGTCGGGAACGCCTCCACGGACGCCGTCGAGGACACCGCCACGGCCGGGGCGCCGTCCGCGCCCGGCGCCCGCCGGCAGCCCCTGCCGCTGCTGCTGTCCGCCCGCAGTGCCGAGGCGCTGCCCGCCCAGGCCGAACGGCTCCACCGGCGCGCGGCGGACGACACCGGGCTGGACCTGCTGGACCTCGGCCACTCGCTCGCGACCACCCGCGCCGCCCTCGACCATCGCACGGTCCTCTTCAGCGAGAACCGCGAGGCCCTCCTGCACGACCTGAGCACCCTGGCCGCCGGTGACATGCCGCCTGGTGCTGTCCAGGGCGTCACAGACGAGGGCAAGGTGGCGTTCCTGTTCTCGGGTCAGGGCAGCCAGCGCGCGGGCATGGGCCGTGAGCTGTACGAGACGTATCCGGCGTTCGCCGAGGCCCTGGACCAGGTCTTCGCGCGGTTCGAACTTCCCCTGCGTGATGCGATGTTCGGCGACGGCACCGAGCTGCTCGACCGGACGGCGTACACGCAGCCCGCGTTGTTCGCTGTGGAGGTGGCGCTGTTCCGGCTCCTCGAATCGTGGGGCATCAGGCCGGACTTCGTCTCCGGTCACTCGATCGGCGAGATCGCGGCGGCGCATTGTGCGGGTGTGCTGTCGCTGGAGGACGCCTGCACCCTGGTCGCGGCGCGTGGCCGGCTGATGCAGGAGCTGCCGTCCGGTGGTGCGATGGTGGCGGTGCAGGCGAGCGAGGACGAGGTCACCGCGTACCTGACCGCCCGGGTGAGCATCGCCGCGGTCAACGGCCCCGCTTCGGTGGTTGTCGCCGGTGACGAGGACGCCGTACTGGAGATCGCCGCCCGCTTCGAGGAACAGGGCCGCAAGACCAAGCGCCTGACGGTCAGCCATGCGTTCCACTCGCCGCACATGGACGGCATGCTGGAAGCGTTCCGCGAGGTTGCGGAGCGTGTCACGTTCCATCCCCCGGTCATTCCGGTCGTCTCCAACCTCATCGGTGCCTCGCTGTCCGCCGAGGAGATGTGCGCGCCCGATTACTGGGTGCGGCACGTGCGCGAGGCGGTCCGCTTCCTCGACGGCGTGCGGTACCTGGAGGAGCAGGACGTCACCGTCTACCTGGAGCTCGGGCCGGGCGGTGTGCTGACCGCCATGGCACAGGACTGCGTGACGCGCGAGGGCGCCGCCTTCGCCCCCACCCTGCGCAAGGACCGCCCCGAGCCGCAGGCGCTGGCGACCGCCGTGGCCGAGGCACACGTCCGGGGCACGCGCGTGGACTGGGCCGCGGTCTTCGCCGGTCGCGGCGCCCGCCGCGTCGAACTGCCCACGTACGCCTTCCAGCGCGAGCTGTACTGGCCGGAACCGCCGGCCTCCTGGGTGGGCGACGTCACCTCCGCCGGACTCGGCGCCGCCGACCATCCGCTGCTCGGCGCGACGGTCGCCCTCGCCGACGCCGACGGGCTGCTGTTCACCGGCCGCCTCTCGCTGCGCACCCACCCCTGGCTGGCCGACCACGCCGTCATGGACACCGTGCTGCTCCCGGGAACCGCCTTCGTGGAGCTCGCGCTGCGCGCCGGCGACCACGTGGGCTGCGACCTGCTGGAGGAACTCACCCTCGAAGCCCCCCTGGTGCTGCCGCCACACGGCGGCGTCCAGCTGCAGCTCGCGGTCGGGGCGCCGGACGAGACCGGCCGCCGCCGGCTGACCCTGCACTCGCGGCCGGAGGACGGCGACGACCCCTGGGCCGAGACCACCTGGACCCGGCACGCCACCGGTGTGCTCACCCAGGACACCACGGCCGCCCCCGACGACCTCGCCCAGTGGCCCCCGAGCGGCGCCACCGAGGTGCAGATCGACGGACTCTACGACCACCTCACCGACTCCGGATTCGCCTACGGGCCGGTCTTCCAGGGCCTGAAGGCCGCCTGGCAGAGCGGCGACGAGGTCTTCGCCGAGGTCCGTCTTCCCGAGCAGGCCCGGCAGGACGCCGCGCTGTTCGGTATCCACCCGGCCCTGCTGGACGCCGCCCTGCACGCCGTCGGCATCGGCAGCCTGCTGACGGAGACCGAACACGGCAGGCTGCCCTTCTCCTGGGGCGGCATCCGCCTTCATGCGGTGGGGGCTGCGTCCCTGCGCGTCCGCCTGTCGCCGGCCGGACGCGACACCGTCGCCGTCACCCTCGCCGACGACAGCGGCACTCCGGTGGCCTCCATCGACTCGCTGCTGCTGCGCCCCGTCTCGCCCGACCAGGTCCGCTCCCACGCCGCGCGCGGCACCTTCCACGACGCGCTGTTCCGCGCAGAGTGGAGCGACGCGCGGCTGCCCACCACGACAACCGTGGCAGCCGGCCAGTGGGCGCTGCTCCACACCGACGGCTCCGCGCCCGGCACGGACGCCGACACCGGCAACGGACTCCTCGCCGGGCTCGCCCAGGCGCTGCCGACCGCCGTCACCCACCCGGGCCTGACCGCGCTCGGCCGGGCCCTGGACGCCGGGGCGCCGCTGCCCGAGGCCGTCGTGGTGCCCTTCACGACCGGCACCACCGAACCGGTGCCCGCCGCCCCCGAGTCGCTGCCGGCCGCGGTCCGCGCCGCGCTGCACCGCGCCCTCGACCTGGTGCAGACGTGGCTCGCCGACGACCGCTTCACCGACTCCCGACTGGTCTTCGTCACCCGCGGCGCGATCGCCGCCCAGCCCGGCAGCGACGTGCCCGACCTCGCGCACGCACCGCTGTGGGGCCTGCTGCGCTCGGCCCAGTCCGAGCACCCGGACCGCTTCGTACTCGTCGACCTCGACGACACGGAAGCGTCCCGACTGGCCCTGCCCTCCGCCCTGGCCATGGAAGAACCCCAACTGGCCCTGAGGGACGGGTCCGTGACGGTGCCACGGCTCGCCCGGGTCGCCGCCGACCCCGCGCACATCGCCCCCGCCCTGGACCCGGACGGCACCGCACTGGTGACCGGCGCCACCGGCACCCTCGGCGCCCTCGTCGCCCGCCACCTCGTCACCGGACACGGCGTACGGCACCTGCTGCTGACCAGCCGCCGCGGCCCCGACGCCGAGGGTGCCGCGGACCTCGTGGCCGGGCTGCGGGAACTGGGCGCCGAGGTCACGCTGGCCGCCTGCGACGCGGCCGACCGCACCGCCCTGGCGGAGCTGCTGGCCGGCGTCCCCGCCGACCACCCGCTGACGGCCGTCGTGCACACCGCCGGCGTGCTCGACGACGGCGTCGTCGACTCCCTCACCCCGGACCGCATCGACCGGGTCCTGCCCGCCAAGGTCGACGCGGCGCTCAACCTGCACGACCTCACCCGCGACCTGGACCTGTCGGCGTTCGTGCTGTTCTCCGCCGCCGCGGGCACCCTCGGCGGCCCCGGCCAGAGCAACTACGCGGCCGCCAACGCCTTCCTCGACGCCTTCGCCCAGCGCCGCCGCGCCGAGGGCCGCCCGGCGACCGCCCTCGCCTGGGGCCTGTGGGCCGAACGCAGCGGCATGACCAGCGGCCTCGACGACACCGACCTGCAGCGCATCACCCGTGCCGGAGTCGCCGCACTCTCCTCCGACGAGGGCCTGGCACTGCTCGACACCGCCCTCGCGGTGGGCGAAGCGTCGCTCGTACCGATGCACCTGGACCTGGCCTCCCTGCGCGACGCCGACCCCGCGGCCGTGCCCGCCATGCTGCGCGGCCTGGTCCGCACCCCGGCGCGTCGCGTCGTGAGCGCCACGGGCGCCACCGCCGTCGGGGGGCTCACGGAGCGGCTGCTCGCCCTCGCCCCCGCAGAACGCGACCGCCTGCTGACCGACCTGGTGTGCGCCCAGGTCGCCGCCGTCCTGGGATACCCGGGGCCGGAAGCGGTCGATGCGAGCCGGGCGTTCAAGGAGCTCGGCTTCGACTCGCTGACGGCGGTGGAGCTGCGCAACCGGCTCGGCACGGCCACCGGCGTCCGCCTGCCGGCCACCCTGGTCTTCGACTACCCGACGCCCGTCGCCCTCGCCTCCTTCCTGCGCACCGAGATCCTCGGCCCGGACGCCGACAGCGCGGCCCGCGGTGCGGCGGTGGCCGCCGCCGCGGACGACGACCCGATCGTGATCGTCGGCATGAGCTGCCGTTACCCCGGTGGCGTCAGCACGCCCGAAGACCTGTGGCGGCTGGTCCTGGACGGCGGTGACGCCGTCTCCGCGTTCCCCACCGACCGCGGCTGGGACCTCGACGCGCTCTACAGCGACGACCCGGAACGCGCGGGCACCAGCTACACCCGTGAGGGCGGCTTCCTGCACAACGCCGCCGACTTCGATCCGGACTTCTTCGGTATCAACCCGCGGGAAGCCCTCGCCATGGATCCGCAGCAGCGGCTGCTGCTGGAGACCGCCTGGGAGGCCTTCGAGCGGGCCGGGATCGACCCGGCCTCGGTGCGCGGCAGCCGGACCGGCGTCTTCGCCGGCGTGATGTACCACGACTACCTCACCCGCCTGCCCGCCGTCCCGGCGGGGCTGGAGGGCTATCTGGGCACCGGCACCGCGGGCAGCGTCGCCTCCGGGCGAGTCGCCTACACCCTCGGCCTGGAAGGTCCCGCGGTCACCATCGACACGGCCTGCTCGTCGTCGCTGGTCGCCCTGCACCTGGCCGCGCAGGCGCTGCGCACCGGCGAGTGCACGCTCGCCCTGGCCGGCGGCGTCACCGTCATGGCCGCGCCCGACACGTTCGTCGACTTCAGCCGCCAGCGCGGCCTCGCGTCCGACGGCCGCTGCAAGTCCTTCTCCGACGACGCCGACGGCACCGGCTGGTCGGAGGGCGCCGGCATGCTCCTGGTCGAGCGGCTCTCCGACGCCCGCCGCAACGGCCACCCCGTGCTCGCGATCGTGCGCGGTACGGCGGTGAACCAGGACGGCGCGAGCAACGGCCTGACCGCGCCCAACGGCCCGTCCCAGCAGCGCGTCATCCGGCAGGCACTGGCCAACGCCCGGCTGTCGGCCGCGGAGGTCGACGCGGTGGAGGCGCACGGCACCGGTACGACCCTGGGCGACCCGATCGAGGCGCAGGCACTGCTCGCCACCTACGGGCAGGAACACGCCGAGGACCGGCCGCTGTGGCTCGGTTCCATCAAGTCCAACCTGGGCCACACCCAGGCCGCCGCGGGTGTCGCCGGGATCATCAAGATGGTCATGGCGATGCGGCACGGCGTCCTGCCGCGGACCCTGCACGTGGCCACCCCTTCGACACACGTGGAGTGGTCGGCGGGCGCCGTGGAGCTGCTGACCGAGAGCCGGGAATGGCCGGAGAACGACCGGGCCCGCCGGGCCGCGGTCTCCTCCTTCGGCGTGAGCGGCACCAACGCCCACGCGATCATCGAGCAGCCTTCCGAGGCGGACACCGCCGAGCGGACACAGGACGACCTCGTACCGCTGCCCGTGGTGCCGTGGGCGCTGTCGGGCCGGACCGAGGAGGCGCTGCGGGCGCAGGCGCGGCGGTTGCTTGACCGTGTCGCGGGGGATGCCGGTGTCGAACCGGTTGATGTGGCGTATTCGTTGGCGACGACGCGGGCTGCTCTGGAGCGGCGTGCGGTGGTCGTGGCGGGTGGCCGTGACGGTCTGCTGGCGGGGCTTGGGGCTCTGGCCGAGGGGCGCGGTGCGGCGGCCGGCCTGGTGACCGGGTCGGTGGTGGCGGGCAAGTCGGCGTTCTTGTTCACCGGGCAGGGCAGTCAGCGGCTCGGCATGGGCCGGGAGCTGTACGACGCCTACCCCGTGTTCGCCCAAGTCCTGGACGAGGTCTTCGCACGATTCGAACTGCCGCTGCAGGAGGCGGTGTTCGGCGATGACGCTCAGCTGCTCAACCAGACCGCTTACACGCAGCCCGCCCTGTTCGCGATCGAGGTGGCGCTGTTCCGCCTCCTCGAATCGTGGGGCATCCGGCCGGACTTCGTCTCCGGTCACTCCATCGGTGAGATCGCTGCCGCCCATTGCGCGGGTGTGCTGTCTCTGGAGGACGCCTGCACCCTGGTGGCCGCGCGTGGCCGGCTGATGCAGGAGCTGCCGTCCGGTGGTGCGATGGTGGCGGTGCAGGCTGCCGAGGACGAGGTCACGCCGTACCTGTCGGACGCGGTGAGCATCGCGGCGGTCAACGGTCCGGCCTCCGTGGTGGTTGCTGGTGACGAGGACGTCGTACTGGGGATCGCCGCCGCCTTCGAGGAGCAGGGCCGGAAGATCAAGCGTCTGACGGTCAGTCACGCGTTCCATTCGCCGCACATGGACGGGATGCTGGAGGCGTTCCGGGAGGTTGCCGAGGGTCTGTCGTACGAGGCTCCGCGCATCCCGGTCGTCTCGAACCTCACCGGCGCTCTCGCGACCGCGGAGGAGATCACCGACCCCGGCTTCTGGGTCCGCCATGTGCGTGAGGCGGTCCGTTTCCACGACGGCATCCGCACGCTCGAAGCCCAGAACGTCACCACGTTCGTCGAGCTCGGCCCGGACGGTGTCCTGTCGGCGATGGCGCAGGACTGCGTCACAGGCGACGGTGACCACGCCTTCGTGCCGACCCTCCGGGCGAACCGTCCCGAGGCCGAGGCGCTGACCACGGTCCTCGCGCAGGCCCATATCCGGGGCATCGGGGTGGACTGGCAGGCGTACTACGGCGGCACTGGTGCCCGGCGTGTCGATCTGCCCACCTACGCGTTCCAGCACCGGCGTTTCTGGCTGGAGGCGCCGGCGGGCTGGGTGGGTGATGTGGTGTCGGCCGGGTTGGAGGCGGCTGGGCATCCGTTGCTGGGTGCGGCGGTGGCGCTGGCCGATTCCGACGGGTTGTTGTTCACGGGTCGGTTGTCCCTGGACACGCAGCCGTGGCTGGCGGATCACGCGGTGATGGGTGCGGTGCTGCTGCCGGGTACGGCGTTCGTGGAGCTGGCGATCCGGGCGGGGGACCAGGTCGGCTGTGACCGGCTGGAGGAGCTGACGCTGGAGGCGCCGCTGGTGCTGCCCGAGCGGGGTGCCGTACAACTGCAGCTGGTGGTCGGCGCGCCGGACGACGACGGACGGCGGCCGGTGGACCTGTACGCGCGGCCGCAGGACGCGCCGGCGGACCAGCCGTGGACGCGCCACGCCGGCGGCCTGCTGGCCGTCTCCGGCGCCCAGCGGTCCTCCGTCGACCTTTCCGCATGGCCTCCGGCGGGCGCCGAAGCCGTTGACGTCACGGGCCTGTACGAACACCTCTCCGCAGGCGGATTCGGCTACGGGCCGGTCTTCCAGGGGCTGCGGGCGGCCTGGCGGCGCGGGGACGAGGTCTTCGCCGAGGTCCGGCTGCCGGAGGACCGGCAGTCCGACGCCGGACTGTTCGGCCTGCACCCGGCACTGCTCGACGCCGCGCTGCACGCCACCTTCGTGCAGGACGGCGGCGACGGACAGGGCCGTCTCCCGTTCTCCTGGCGGGACGTGTCCCTCCATGCCGTCGGCGCGGGCGCGCTGCGGGTCCGGCTCGCCCCGGCGGGCGCCGACGCGGTGACGCTGGAACTGGCGGACATGAACGGCGAGCCGGTGGCCTCCGTCGCCGGCCTGACCCTGCGCCCGGTCTCCGCCGACCAGCTGGCCGGTGCCCGCTCCGGGCACCACGAGTCGCTCTTCCGCCTGGACTGGGCCACGGTGCCGCTGCCCGAGGCGGCGCCCGAAGCCACGGAGCACTGTGCCGTACTGGGCGACTCCGCGCTGCCGCTGCCGTACGCCGCTTACGCGGACCTGACCGCGCTGCGGGCGGCGGCCGACGCGGGCACCGCCGTCGCCGAGTACGTCCTCGTGCCCATGGGCGGATCCGCCGCCGATGACACGGCCGGTGCCGCGCGCCGGACCACCCATGAGACGCTGAGCCTGGTCCAGGCGTGGCTCGAGGACGAGCGGTTCGCCTCGTCCCGCCTGGTGTTCGTGACCCACGGGGCGGTGGCGACGCAGTCCGACGCCGACGTGCGGGACGTGGCGCACGCCCCGGTGTGGGGTCTGGTCCGCTCGGCGCAGTCGGAGAATCCCGACCGCTTCGTCCTGGCGGACCTCGACACCGAGGCGGGATCGTACGAGGCGCTGCCCGGCGCCCTCGCGTCCGGGGAGCCGCAGTTCGCGGTGCGGCGCGGCACGGTCCACGCACCACGGCTGGCGAGGGTGGCGTCCGGCGGAAACCTGGTGCCCCCTGCCGGGGAGCCCGCCTGGCGGATGGACATCCGGGACAAGGGCACCCTGGAGAACCTGACGTTCGTCCCGTGCCCGGAGGCGTCCGGGCCGCTGCGTCCGGGCGAGGTCCGGGTCGCGGTCCGGGCGGCCGGCCTGAACTTCCGCGATGTGCTCAACGCCCTCGGCATGTACCCGGGCGACGCCGGCCTGATGGGCAGCGAGGGCGCCGGTGTCGTCGTGGAGACCGGCCCCGGAGTCACCGATCTCGCCCCCGGCGACCGGGTCATGGGCATGCTGCCCGGTGGCTTCGGTCCGCTCGTGGTGGCCGACCGGCGGATGATCGCGCCCATGCCCGAGGGCTGGACGTTCGCGGAGGCGGCGGCCGTGCCGATCGTCTTCATGACGGCGTACTACGCCCTGCGTGACCTCGCCGGCCTCCAGCCGGGGGAGTCGCTGCTGGTGCACGCCGCCGCGGGCGGTGTGGGCATGGCCGCCGTGCAGCTGGCCCGGCACTGGGGCGTCGAGGTGTACGCCACGGCGAGCGAGGGCAAGTGGGAGACGCTGCGCGGCCTCGGGCTGACCGAGGACCGGATCGCCTCGTCCCGCACCCTGGACTTCGAGGAGACGTTCCGCGAGGCCACCGGTGGCCGCGGCGTCGATGTCGTCCTGGACTCGCTGGCCCGGGAGTTCGTCGACGCGTCACTGCGGCTGCTGCCGCGCGGCGGCCGCTTCGTCGAGATGGGCAAGACCGACGTACGGACGCCCGAGGAGGTGGCCGCCGCCCATCCCGGGGTGTCCTACCAGGCCTTCGACCTCGTCGAGGCGGGCCTTGACCGCATCCAGGAAATGCTCACCGAGCTGCTGGAGCTGTTCGCCGCCGGCGCGCTCACCCCGCCGCCGATCACCGCCTGGGACCTGCGGCGGGCGCCCGACGCCTTCCGCCACCTGAGTCAGGCGCGGCACGTCGGCAAGGTCGTCCTGACCGTTCCCGCCGAGTGGGACCCGGACGGCACCGTGCTGATCACCGGAGGCACCGGGACCCTGGGCGGTCTCGTCGCCCGGCACGCGGTCACCGCACGCGGTGCCCGTCACCTGCTCCTGACCAGCCGGCGCGGCATGGATGCGCCGGGCGCCGCGGAACTGGCCGCCGAACTGGCGGAACTGGGCGCTGAGGTCACCGTCGCCGCGTGCGACGCGGCCGACCGTGACGCGCTGTCCGCGCTGCTGGCCGGCATCCCGGCGGCACACCCGCTCACCGCCGTCGTGCACACCGCGGGCGTGCTCGACGACGGTGTCGTCGGATCGCTGAGCCCGGAAAGGCTCGACCGCGTCATGCGGCCCAAGGTCGACGCGGCGGTCAACCTGCACGAGCTCACCCGTGAGCTGGAGCCTGCGGAGTTCGTGCTGTTCTCCTCGGCCGCCGGCACCTTCGGCGGGGCCGGGCAGGCCAACTACGCGGCCGCCAACGTCTTCCTGGACGCCCTCGCCCAGCACCGCCAGGCCCGGGGACTGCCCGCCACCTCCCTCGCCTGGGGCCTGTGGGCCGAGTCGAGTGGCATGACCGGCGAGCTGGACGAGACCGACAAGTCCCGCATGACCCGCTCCGGCGTGCTCGGCCTGGCGAACGACGAGGGCCTCGCCCTCCTCGACGCCGCCCACCGGGCCGGTGACGCCCTGCTGGTCCCCATGCGGCTCGATCTCGCGCCGCTGCGGCACGCCGACGCGAGCAGCGTGCCCGCGCTGCTGCGGGGCCTCGTGCGCGCACCGGCACGCCGGGCGGTCGAGGCCGGCGGTACCACGGCCGGTTCCTCGCTCAAGGAGCGGCTGCTGCGGCTGCCCGAGGCGGAGCGGGACCAGGCCCTGCTCGACCTCGTGCGCAGCCAGGTGGCCGCCGTACTCGGGCACGCCTCGCCCGAAGCGGTCGAGCCCACCCGGGCGTTCAAGGACCTCGGGTTCGACTCGCTGACCGGCGTGGAATTCCGCAACCGCCTCGGCGCGGCCGCCGGGCTGCGGCTGCCGGCCACGCTGGTCTTCGACTACCCGACGCCCACCTCGCTGGGTGCCTGGCTGCGCGGTGAACTCCTCGGCGCCGAGGCCGCGAGCGCCCTGCCCACCCGGGCCGCCACCGCCGCCGCGCAGGACGACCCGATCGCCATCGTCGCGATGAGCTGCCGGTTCCCCGGCGACGTGCGCAGCCCCGAGGACCTGTGGACCCTGCTCGCCGAGGGCCGGGACGGCATCTCCCACCTGCCCGTGGACCGCGGCTGGGACCTGGAGGGCCTCTACGACCCCGACCCGGACAGCGCCGGAACGTCGTACGCCCGCGAAGGCGGCTTCTTCTACGACGCCCACCACTTCGACCCCGCCTTCTTCGGGATCAATCCGCGTGAGGCACTGGCGATGGACCCGCAGCAGCGGCTGCTGCTCGAAACCTCCTGGGAGGCGTTCGAGCGGGCAGGCATCGACCCGGCGACGCTGCGTGGCGGCCAGGTCGGCGTGTTCGTCGGCCAGATGCACAACGACTACGTGTCCCGGCTGAACAGGGTGCCCGAAGGCGTCGAGGGCTACCTGGGCACGGGCGGATCCAGCAGCATCGCCTCCGGCCGTGTCTCCTACACCTTCGGTTTCGAGGGACCGGCGGTCACCGTCGACACGGCGTGCTCCTCGTCGCTGGTCGCCCTGCACCTGGCCGTTCAGGCACTGCGCAACGGCGAATGCACCCTGGCCCTGGCCGGCGGTGTCACCATCATCACCACGCCGGACGTGTTCACCGAGTTCAGCCGCCAGCGCGGCCTGGCCGCCGACGGCCGCTGCAAGCCCTTCGCCGCCGCCGCCGACGGCACCGCGTGGGGCGAGGGTGTCGGCATGCTCCTCGTCGAACGGCTCTCGGACGCCGAGCGCAACGGCCACCGGGTGCTGGCGGTCGTCCGCGGCACGGCGGTGAACCAGGACGGCGCGAGCAACGGCCTGACCGCGCCCAACGGCCCCTCGCAGCAGCGCGTCATCCGGCAGGCCCTGGCCAACGCCGGGCTGTCCGCCGCCGACGTCGACGCGGTCGAGGCCCACGGCACCGGTACCACCCTGGGCGACCCGATCGAGGCCCAGGCGCTGCTGGCCACCTACGGCCGGGAGCGCCCCGCGGACCGCCCGCTGTGGCTGGGCTCCGTCAAGTCCAACTTCGGCCACACCCAGGCCGCCGCCGGCGTGGCCGGGATCATCAAGATGGTGATGGCGATGCGGCACGGTGTCCTGCCGCAGACGCTGCACGTGGACGCCCCCACCCCGCACGTCGACTGGTCGGCGGGCGCCGTGGAACTGCTCACCGAGGCCAGGCCGTGGCCGGAGACCGGGCGGGTGCGCCGCGCCGGTGTCTCCTCGTTCGGCATGAGCGGCACCAACGCCCACGCCATCGTCGAGCAGCCCCCGCAGCCCGCGGACGACAGCGCGGCGCACGACGCCGGACCGCTGCCGGCGGTGCCGCTGCCGCTGTCGGCGAAGTCCCCTGCCGCACTGCGCGCCCAGGCCGAGCGGCTCAGGGACCGTATGGCGGCCGGTCCGGACCTCTCACCCGCCGACGTCGGCTACTCCCTGGCCACCGGCCGCGCCCTCTTCGAGCACCGCGCGGTGGTCGTCGCGGCGGACCGGGACGAGGCCCTGCGCGGCCTGACGGCGCTGGCGGAGGACGGCACCACCACCCATGTGGTGCACGGCGCGGCCGGCGACGGCAAGGTGGCCTTCCTGTTCACCGGCCAGGGCAGCCAGCGGCTCGGCATGGGCCGGGAGCTCTACGCGGCCTACCCGGTCTTCCGGCAGGCCCTGGACGAGGTCTGCGCCCACTTCGAACTGCCGCTGAAGGACGTCCTGTTCGCCGGTGACCAGGCCCTGCTGGACGAGACCGCCCGCACCCAGCCCGCGCTGTTCGCGGTCGAGGTGGCACTGTTCCGGCTGGTCCGGTCGTGGGGCCTGGAGCCCGACGTGCTGGCCGGGCACTCCATCGGCGACCTGGCGGCGGCGCACTGTGCCGGTGTGCTGTCGCTGGCGGACGCCTGTGCCCTGGTCGCCGCGCGCGGCCGGCTGATGCAGGAACTCCCCGGCGGCGGTGCCATGGTGGCCGTGCAGGCCACGGAGGACGAGGTCACGCCCCTCCTCACCGAGGGCGTGAGCGTGGCCGCCGTCAACGGCCCCCGGTCCGTGGTGATCGCCGGCGACGAGGACGCTGTCACGGACATCGCCGCGTCCTTCGACCGGCAGGACCGCCGCACCAAGCGCCTCGCCGTCAGCCACGCCTTCCACTCCCCGCACATGGACCCGATGCTCGACGCCTTCCGCGAGGTCGCCGAGGGGCTGTCGTACCGCGCGCCGCGGATCCCGCTCGTCCCGGGCCTCACCGGCGCCCTCGCCTCCGCCGAGGAGATCACCGGCCCCGACTTCTGGGTACGGCACGCTCGCGAGACGGTCCGCTTCCACGACAGCGTCCGCACCCTGGACGCGCAGGGCGTCACCACCTACGTCGAACTCGGCCCGGACGGTGTGCTGTGCGCACTGGCCCAGGACTGTCTCACCCACGACGACGCCGTGTTCGTCCCCGCACTGCGCGAGGGACGCGCCGAGGCGTCGACGCTGACCACGGCCGTGGCCCAGGCGTTCGCCCGCGGGGCGGCCACCGACTGGACGGCGCTCTTCGACGGCAGCGGCGCACACCGCACCGACCTGCCGACCTATCCCTTCCAGCGGCAGCCGTTCTGGCTGGACGCCGGTTCCGCACAGGGCGACGTCTCGGCGGCCGGCCTGGGCCCCGCCGACCACCCGCTGCTGGGCGCCGCGGTGGAGCTGCCCGAATCGGGGGCGGTGGTGCTCACCGGCCGGCTGTCGCTGCGCACCCACCCCTGGCTCGCCGACCACGCCGTCCTGGGCACGGTCCTGCTGCCCGGCACCGCCTTCGTCGAACTGGCACTGCGCGCCGGCGACCAGGTCGGATGCGACCGCGTCGAGGAACTCACCCTGGAAACACCGCTGGTCGTACCGGAACACGGCGGAGTGCAGCTGCGCCTGACACTCGGCGACCCCGACGGCTCGGGCCACCGCACGCTCACCCTCCACTCGCGCCCCGAGGACGCGACGGGCGAATCCTGGTCCCGCCACGCCACCGGCGTCCTGGCCCAGGGCGGCCCCGCCCCGTCGTTCGACCTCTCCGTCTGGCCCCCCGAAGGCGCCCAGCCGGTCGAGGTGACGGGCCTGTACGACGGCCTGGCCGCATCCGGATTCGGCTACGGCCCCGTCTTCCGGGGGCTGATAGCCGCATGGCGCCGGGGCGAGGAGGTCTTCGCAGAGGTGCGCCTCCCCGAGGACGCCGCCACCGAAGGCGCCCGGTTCGTCCTCCACCCCGCCCTGCTCGACGCCGCGCTGCACCCCCTCGGGCTGGACGCTGCCGGCACCGGAGAGCCCGGGCGGCTGCCGTTCTCCTTCCGCGGCGTCACCGCCACGGCCGCGGGCGCGGACGCGCTCCGGGTACGGCTGCGGCCCTTGAGCAGCGGCGAGGTGACGCTGGAGATCGCCGACACGGTCGGCACCCCGGCCGCCGTCGTGGAGGGCCTCGCCCTGCGCACGGTCTCCCCGGAGCAGCTCGGCACGGCTCGCGACCCCCACCACGACGTGCTGTTCCGCGTCGACTGGGCACCGCTGACACCGGCTACCGCCGGCACGCCGGACGACGGTCCGTGGGCTGTACTCGGCGACGGTCCCGCCGGTCCGGAGCGGGCCGAGCGCCACACCGATCTGTCCGCGCTGATCAGGGCTGTGGAAGCGGGCGCACCCACACCGCACACGGTCCTGCTCGACCTGCCCGCCGGCATCACCGGGGACCTCCCCGCGACGGCACGGGCCGCCACCGCCCGCGCGCTGCACACCCTGCAGACCTGGCTCGCCGACGACCGCTTCGCCGACGCGCGTCTGGTCCTCGTCACCCACGGAGCGATCGGACCCGTGGCGGACGCGGACCCGCGGGACCTGGCGCACGCCCCGCTGTGGGGCCTGGTGCGCTCCGCCCAGTCCGAGAACCCCGGCCGGCTCGTCCTCGCCGACCTCGACGGCGCCGACACCTCCTGGCACGCGCTGACCACCGCACTGGCCACCGGGGAACCCCAACTCCTGATCCGCGACGGTGCGGTACGGGTGCCGCGGCTGGCCCGGACGGAGATCCCGGCGGAGGCGCCGGCTGTCGAATGGTCGTCGACGGGCACGGTGTTGGTGACGGGTGCTGGTGGTCAGTTGGGTGGGGTGTTCGCGCGGCATCT
>NZ_JBIAEC010000030.1:0-8006 GCF_042868225.1 Streptomyces sp. NPDC007856
AGATCCCCGCCACCCTCCAGTGGCTCAGCTCACGGCTGGTCGCCCACTGAGCCCCCGCACGACTGACGCCGCGCAAAGCCGGTGATGTGGCCGGGTTTTTACGGGGCGGGGGTCCGCGATTCGCCTACGCGCGGTAAGTTTCTGGCCATGCCACGTGGACGCCACCGCCATTCACCACCATTGCATCGGTTGTTGCCTCCTTCGGCGATCGCCGGTGTCTCCATCGTCTGCGCGCTGGGTCCCTGGGTGTTCTCCGATGCCATGGTGCTGCGCGCGCTGGCCGGGGCCGCTGCGGCCACGGCGGTCGTGGGCGCGTTCGTGATGCGCCGCTGGGACATCCACGCGGGCAAGCAGGTCGCCGACCTCACACGCGCGCGTGCCGGTGACGAGTGGCGGTACGAGGAGCGGCTCGCCGAACTGGAGACCGACCTGGAGGAGTCGCGCGAGCTGCGCACCAAGCTGGAGCAGCGGCTGCGCGCCAAGCGCGCGGAGCTGGCCGGCCTGCGCAACGAGCACGCGGCCCTGCTGCGCCGGTACGCCACGGCGGAGACCGAGCGCGCCAGCGCCCTGGAGGGGCGCCGGCTGCTGGAGATCGAGGCGACCGTGCCCTCGCCCGCGCTGCCGCCCGCGCGCCGCGCCGAGCCGGACCTGGAGCCGGCCGAGGAGCCCGTGGAGGCTGTCGCTGAGGCCGGTGAGGCCGGGGCGGACTCCGGGGACGAGCCGACGGCGTACGCGGTGTTCTCGCCCGAGGGCGCGCGGCTCTACCGGCAGGCCCTGACGGCCCTGGCCCGGTTCGACGGCGAGGCCGCGGAGGACCCCGTGACGGGCGCCGAGGCTTCCGTGGACACGGCCACGCGCGTGGCTTCCGAGGAGGCGGCTTCCGGGGACACCGAGGCGGTGGCTCCCGAGGCGGGTGCGACCCACGCCGGCGAGGCCAGGGCCGACGCGGGCGCTGTTCCGGCGGGCACGGCCGATGTCCGCAAGACCGACGCGGGCGGGGGGGACTCCGCCGCGCGGGCGGAAGGCGCCCGTGAGGACGCGGCGGAAGGCGTGACGGACGGCGCCGGTGCTTCCGTGAGCGAGGCCGGTGCGCCGGCCGCCCAGGAGGACGAGGCGCAGGGGAAGCCCGTGGCGGCCGACGGGCACGCGCGTGCGGCCGCCGCCCCGATGGCTCTGGCCGAGAGCGCCAAGCCCGTGGGCCGGCCGCCCGCCGGGCACTTCACGGTGCCGACCGCGGTGGCCGTCGTACCGGCCGCGCCCGCGCGGCGCCCGGTGGTCGAAGGCGGATTCGACTTCTTCGGCACCCAGAAGGACGCACCGAAGGCCGCGCTGGACTCCGTGCAGAACGAGGATCTCGCCGACGTCGTCGGCCCGGAGGCCCTCGCCGTGCACAAGGCAGAGGCCGAGGCCGAGTTCAAGCACGCCGGCGCGCAGTCGGACGGCGCCGGCCAGGTCATCGACCTGACCGCCCACGACGAGACCGAGCAGATCGACGTCCAGCGGCTGCGCAGCGCGGCCTCCTGACACCGCACCACGCATCAGGCACTACCGGGCCCGACTCCCGTGAGGGGAGCCGGGCCCGATGTCATCCGGTCATCCAGCGGTCGGGGCGGGCGTCCCGGCGGCCCGTACGCGACCGCTCCGCCTGGGCGTGCAGAAGCCGCGCGGCCTCCTGGGCGTCCCGCAGACCGGCCGTCACGGTCTTGTCGGCCCCGGTGTCCACGTGGACGTCGGCGAGCCGCCACAGACGCTGCCAGGGCCCCTGGCTCAGCCGCACGCTCTGCACCTTGGCATGCGGGACCAGCGAGAGCCGGCGCCGCAGAAGACCGTGCCGGGTGGCGAACACCGCGCCGGTGACCGCGAGACGGTGACCGCGCCACCACACCGGCACGCACCAGCGGGCCCGCCGCGGCGGCCGCGACAGCTCCTGAGGCACCGTCACGCCCGGCAGCACGCGCGCGACGACCGACTTGGCGATCGGGCGCGGAGCGACCGGTACCAGCACCGAGTTGGCGGATCCGGCCACGTCCAGTTCCACCCGCACCCAGCCGAGCCACCGCCACAGCAGCGGCTCCACGATCCGCACGGTCTGCACCCGGCCGGGCGGGATCGTCTCGTGCGTACGGTCGAGCAGCCCGCGGTCGATGCGCAGTCCGTCCGGTGACTCGCTCACCTTCCAGTCGAACTCGCCGGTGAACCGTCCCGCGCTGCTCGCGCCGGCCGCGCCGAACAGCGGCAGGGCGGTCGCGAGGACCGTCCACAGGTTGTGGGTGGTGAGCCACAGCACGGTCGGTACGACGAGCGCGGCGCACAACGAGCCCCAGGTGGCGCCCGTCAGCAGCAGGGAGAGCGCCAGCGCGCGCGGGGGTACGCGCAGCAGCTCGCGCGCCGGCGCCTCGCCGACTTCGCGCGCCGTCTCGGGCGCGAAACCCGCCGCGCGCGCCAGCAGCTCCGCGCGCAGGGCGCGCGCTTCCTGCTCGCCGAGGAAGGCCAGTTCGTCCTTGTCGTCGGCCCCGACGACGTCGATCCGCAGCTTGGCGACACCCGCCACGCGCGCGAGGAGGGGACGGGAGACGTCCACGGCCTGGATGCGCTCCAGCTGGATGTGCGCGGCGCGCCGGAACAGCAGGCCGGTACGGATGCGCAGTTCGGCGTCGGTGACCGCGTAGTGCGTGAACCACCAGGACAGGAAGCCGCAGAGGCCGGCCACCGGCACCAGCACCGCGAGCCCCAGCAGCAGGGCGGTGGTGGTCAGCCGCGCCAGCTGCGCCTGTGTCCCGTTCGGGTCGTGCACCGCCCATCCGGCGACCACGGCGACCGGCGCCCACGCCCGGCGGAACGGCGTGACGGGGTGCAGTCGGCGCTCGGTCACCGGCGCGGGCGCCGGTATCTCCTCGTCGTAGTCCGCGGTCCTCTCCTCGTCGTCATCCGAGGTCACCTTTTCGCCGTGACCCGGGGTCGTCACAGGCCCGCCGATCGCGCCTCGCCCAGCTCGGTGAGCCGGTCGCGCAGCCGTTCCGCCTCGGCCGGGTCAAGACCGGGGATGGTGGCGTCGGTCGCGGCGGCCGCCGTGTGCAGTTGCACGGTCGCCAGCCCGAAGCGCCGCTCGACGGGTCCGGAGGTGACCTCCACCAGCTGCATCCGCCCGTACGGCACCACCGTCTCCTCGCGCCACAGGACACCTCGACTGATCAGCAGGTCGTCCGCGCGCTCGGCGTACCGCCACGAGCGCCAGTTGCGCCCCACCAGCCGCCAGCACCACGCGACGCAGGCCACGGGCACCAGGGCGAAGGCGGCCCACGCGGGCCCCACGAGCAGGCCCGGCAGCAACCCGGTGACGACCGCGAGCACCGCCGTCCACACCACCACGAGCAGTCGGCGCATCCGCATCAGGGCGGGCTGCAGTCCCCGCCACTCCAGTTCGGCCCCCGGTATCCCGGTCTCCTCCGGGCTCCCCGTTTCCATGGGGCCAGCGTACGTAGGGGAAACTGGGGCCATGACTCCTACGACGGAGACCACGGTCGGGATCGGCGGCGCCGCGGAAAGCACCGACATGGTGCTCAACATCGGGCCCCAGCACCCGTCCACGCACGGCGTGCTGCGGCTCAGGCTCGTGCTGGACGGGGAGCGCATCGTGCGCGCGGAGCCGGTGATCGGCTATATGCACCGCGGCGCCGAGAAGCTCTTCGAGGCGCGCGACTACCGCCAGATCATCGTGCTCGCCAACCGCCACGACTGGCTGTCGGCGTTCTCGAACGAGCTGGGCGTGGTCCTCGCCGTGGAGCGGATGCTCGGCATGGAGGTGCCCGAGCGGGCGGTGTGGACGCGCACGCTGCTTGCCGAGCTGAACCGGGTCCTGAACCACCTGATGTTCCTCGGTTCCTACCCGCTGGAGCTGGGCGGCATCACCCCGGTGTTCTATGCGTTCCGGGAGCGCGAGGTGCTCCAGAACGTCATGGAGGAGGTCTCCGGCGGACGCATGCACTACATGTTCAACCGCGTCGGCGGCCTGAAGGAGGACCTGCCGGCCGGATGGACCGCACGCGCGCGTGCCGCCGTCGCCGACGTGCGCTCGCGCATGGACGTCTTCGACGACCTGGTGCTCGGCAACGAGATCTTCCGGGGGCGCACGCGCGGGGTGGGCGCGATGACGCCGCAGACCGTGCACGCCTACGGCGTGAGCGGGCCCATCGCGCGAGCATCGGGCGTCGACTTCGACCTGCGCCGCGACGAGCCCTACCTGGCGTACGGCGATCTCCAGGACACCCTGAAGGTCGTCACCCGGAGCGAGGGCGACTGCCTCGCCCGCTTCGAGGTGCTCCTGGACCAGACCCACAACGCGCTCGATCTCGCCGACGCCTGCCTGGACCGGCTCGCCGAGCTGCCGCCGGGGCCGATCAACCAGCGGCTGCCGAAGGTGCTGAAGGCGCCCGAGGGGCACACGTACGCGTGGACCGAGAATCCGCTCGGCATCAACGGCTACTACCTGGTCAGCAAGGGTGAGAAGACGCCGTACCGGCTGAAGCTGCGCTCTGCCTCGTACAACAACATCCAGGCGCTGACCGAGTTGCTGCCGGGGACGCTGGTGGCGGACATGGTGGCGATCCTGGGCTCGATGTTCTTCGTGGTCGGCGACATCGACAAGTAGGCCGGCAGCAGGCAGCAGGCAGCAGGCAGCAGGCAGCAGGCGGCAGGCAGCGGGCGGCAGGCAGCAGGCAGCGGGCGGCAGGCGGCAGGCAGCAGGCTCAGGCGAGTGGGTCCGGAATTCCAACGGGCTGCACCAGCCAGCCGAAGTCGCCGAGCCCGCCGGGGGCGGTGAGCTCGGCGGCCTCTCCGGCGTTCGCGAGGGCGCGCACATAGGCCGTGGGGTCCGTGGAGGCCAGCGCGAGCGGGGGGCGCGCGCCGGTGAGGTCCAGGGCGCGCAACGCGGCGCGCTGGGTGAGGAGGCGGGCGGGAGGCAGCGTGCGCGCCGTGGGGGAGGGCGCCTGCGACGTGTCAGTGGGCGTGTGCGCCGGACGCCGGGGCGTGGCCGAGGTCCTATGCGTGGTGCCGGGGGGTGTGCGCGCCGTATCGAGGGGCGTGCGGGGCGCGTCCGAGGGCGTGCGCGCCGTGACGGCCGCCGCGCATGCGTCCAGGGCGACGTGCGCCGTGATGTCGCACGACCCGTCCGGCACGGGCGCCGTCTCGCGCCCTTCCCGGAAGCCGGTGAGCGTCCCGAACGGGGGGCGCGTGCCGACGGTGTGCGCGTAGTCCACGGCCACCGCGAGCCCGCGCACCACCCGGTCCACCGCCGAGGCCCACGCCAGATCCCGGGGCAGCCCGATCTCCGCGCGCAGCCCCTCCTCGGCCGGCAACGGCCACCACCGGGCGAGCCAGTCCGCCTCCGCGCCGGTCACCGGCTCCCCGAGCCGTTCGGTGCCGTCCTCGGTGACGAGCACCAGCCGGGGCACGCCCGCGGAGTCGACCTCGACCACGTCCACGGGCACGTTGTCCAGCCACTCGTTGGCGAACAGCAGGCCCGTGACGGTGGCCGGAGGCATGTCCAGCCAGGTGATCCGTTCGTCCAGCCCGGCCGGGCGGTCGGCGAGTTCGACGGCGTACCCACGCGCGCGTGCGGCCACGTGGGCAGGCAGGGCGGCCAGCACCCCGGAGACCAGTTCGCCCCGCCCCGCGCCCATGTCGACGAAGTCCAGCACCGGGGGCCGGCCCAGTGCCTCGTCGACCCGGCACAGCAGCCGGGCCACGGCTTGCGCGAACAGCGAGGAGGCGTGTACGGACGTACGGAAGTGGCCGGCCGGGCCTTCCGGGCGGCGGTAGAAGCCGCCGGGCCCGTACAGCGCCGCCTCGGTCGCCGCACGCCAGCCGCGCCGGCCGCCCCCGCCGTCTCCGTCGCCGGGGCGCGGTCCCGCTCCCCGTGCCGTCTCATCCGTCACCGGACCAGACTAGGCGCACAGATGATCACCTCCTCCACCTTGCGGAGTACGCGCCCCGGGCACGGATCGGCCCTCCGGTTGACCCTGCATGCATCCGGTTTCCCTACTCTGGGTTACGTGCAGCGCCTCTACGACTTCCTCCGCCGCCACCCGACCTGGGTCGACACCTTCTGGGCCGTCGTCCTGTTCGGGCTGTCCGGTCTGAGCGTGGTCAATCTCCACGGGGTGCCCGGTCACCACATGACGCTCGCCGGGGGGATGGCCGTGTCCGCCGTCCTGTGCGTCGTCGTCGCGCTGCGCCGCCGGTTCCCGGAGCCGATGCTGCTGGTCGCCCTCGCGACGGGTCTGGCCCAGCTGGTGGTGGACGTCGAGACGACCGTCGCCGACTTCGCCATGCTGGTGATCACCTACACGGTGGCGACGGTCGGCGCGCGCTGGGCCTCCCGGCTCGCGCTCGCCGCGAGTCTCGTCGCGGCGCCCCTCGCGCAGTTCCGCTGGCCGAACGAGCACACCAGTTTTCCGGGGCAGATCGCGATAGTCGTCTTCCAGACGGTGCCCTTCGCGCTCGCCTGGGTGCTCGGTGACTCCATGCGCACGCGGCGTGCATACTTCGCCCAGCTGGAGGAGCGCGCGGCCCGCCTGGAGAAGGAGCGCGAGGCGCAGTCGAAGGTCGCGGTCGCCGCCGAGCGCGCCCGTATCGCGCGCGAGCTGCATGATGTCGTGGCGCACAACGTGTCGGTGATGGTAGTGCAGGCCGACGGCGCGGCCTATGTCCTCGACGCCGCCCCCGACCAGGCCAAGAAGGCGCTGGAGACGATCTCCTCCACCGGCCGTCAGGCCCTCGCCGAGATGCGCCGGCTGCTGGGCGTGCTGCGCACCGGGGAGCACCAGGAGAGCGGGGAGTACGTCCCGCAGCCGGACGTCGGGCAGATCGACGAGCTGATCGAACAGTGCCGCAGTTCCGGTCTCCCGGTCGACTTCAAGGTCGAGGGCACCCCGCGCCCGCTGCCGAGCGGCGTGGAGCTGACCGCGTACCGGATCGTGCAGGAGGCGCTGACCAACACCCGCAAGCACGGGGGGCCCCACGCGGGCGCCAGCGTCCGGCTGGTCTACTTCGACGACGGGCTCGGCCTGCTCGTCGAGGACGACGGCAAGGGCGCGCCGCACGAGCTGTACGAGGAGGGCGGCGCCGACGGCCAGGGGCACGGGCTGATCGGTATGCGCGAACGGGTCGGCATGGTCGGCGGCACCCTGGACGCGGGCCCGCGCCCGGGCGGAGGATTCCGCATCAGCGCCCTGCTCCCGCTCAAACCGGCGCACTGACGCAGCCGTACGCCCCCTGTTGACACCTGTACACCCTCGCCCTGAAGCCACCTCACCGCCCCGAACGAAAGAGGCCCGATGACGATCCGTGTGATGCTCGTCGACGACCAGGTGCTGCTGCGCACCGGGTTCCGGATGGTGCTCGCCGCCCAGCCGGACATGGAGGTCGTGGCGGAGGCGGGCGACGGAGTCGAGGCCCTCCAGGTGCTGCGGTCCACGCCCGTCGACGTCGTCCTGATGGACGTCCGCATGCCCAAGCTGGACGGCGTGGAGACCACCCGGCGGATCTGCGTGGAGCCCGATCCGCCCAAGGTGCTGATCCTGACCACCTTCGACCTGGACGAGTACGCCTTCTCCGGGCTGAAGGCGGGCGCCTCCGGCTTCATGCTCAAGGACGTGCCGCCGGGTGATCTGCTGGGTGCGATCCGGGCGGTGCACAGCGGTGACGCGGTCGTGGCGCCCTCCACCACCCGGCGCCTGCTGGACCGTTTCGCGCCGATGCTGCCGTCCACCGGCAAGGAGTCGCAGCACAGGGAGCTGGACCGGCTCACCGACCGGGAGCGCGAGGTGATGGTGCTGGTCGCGCAGGGCCTGTCCAACGGTGAGATCGCGGCCCGGCTGGTGCTGAGCGAGGCCACGGTGAAGACCCATGTGGGCCGCATCCTGACCAAGCTGGGCTTGCGCGACCGGGTGCAGGTCGTGGTGCTCGCCTACGAGACGGGTCTGGTACGCGCGGGCGGCCACGGCTGA
>NZ_JBIAEC010000030.1:8103-46652 GCF_042868225.1 Streptomyces sp. NPDC007856
TGACACCCGGCCCTGCGAGCCGCCTCGGCGGACGCCCGCTGCGGCGCGCTGTGGAAGCGGCCCCGGCGGTACGAGACCCGGCTCAGCCGACTGCCTCACGGCCGGGACGGCCTTTCCGGCTGCCTCGCGGCCACGGCTGACACCCGGCCCTGCGAGCCGCCTCGGCGGACGCCCGCTGCGGCGCGCTGTGGAAGCGGCCCCGGCGGTACGAGACCCGGCTCAGCCGACTGCCTCCGCGGTCACGGCCGGGACGGCCTTTCCGGCTGCCTCGCGGCCACGGCTGAGAACCGGGCCCCCTTCCGGCTGCCTCGCGGCCACGGCGGACGCCCGCTGCGGCGCGCGGTGCGTCAGCGCAGGACGCCCTCGATGTGGCACGTGCATGGCGCCCTGCGCCGCCGGCTGCACCCGCGCGCCGTGTGATCACACCGTGGGCAGACGGGTCACGAAGTCGGCGACGGCCGCCCGTACGTCGTCCGCCGTCCATTCGAGGCCCGGCGAACGTACGGCGACCTCGGTGAAGGACAACCCCGGCGCGCTGCGGTCCCAGGGGTTGGCGAAGAGGAACGTCCCCGTCTCCTCGGCCTGGCGCACCGCCGCCTCCATGAGGACGTCCGAGTCGTACGGCAGCCAGACCTGGAAGTCGTGGGTGTGCGGCTCCTCGGGGTGCACGCGCACCCACGGGACCCCTGCCGCGGCGAAGCCCTCCCTCAGCGCGGCGGCGACCACGCGCGCGTGCCGCACATAGTCAGGCAGCCGGGGCAACTCGCGCTCCAGGCCGGCGAGCGCCGACAACGCGGTGGGGAACTGCTGGAAGACCATGCCGCCGTAGCGGTGCCGCCATGTCTTCGCCTCCGCCACCAGAGTCTTCGGTCCCGCCAGCGCGGCGCCGCCGAAGCCGTCGAGGGACTTGTAGAACGACACGTAGACGCTGTCCGCCAGGCCCGCGATCTCCTCAAGGGGCCGGCCGAAGCGGACCGTGCACTCCCACAGGCGCGCGCCGTCGAAGTGCACCACCGCGTCGCGCTCCCGCGCGGCCTCGACGACCTCGGTGAGCTGCTCCCAGGTGGGCAGCACGAAACCGGCGTCCCGGAGGGGCAGTTCCAGCATCAACGCCCCGAAGGGCTCGTCGAAGTCGCGTATCTCGGCGGCGGTGGGCAGCCGGGGCTCGCTGGTCACGTGCACCGGACGCAACCCGCTGACCTGGCTGAACGCATGCCGTTCGTGCACCTCCGGGTGGGCCAGTGCGTGCAGGGCGACCGCTCGGTCGCCGGTGCGGCCCGCCCAGCAGCGCAGCGCCACCTGCTGGGCCATCGTGCCGGTCGGGAAGAACGCGGCGGCCTCCGTGCCGAGCAGGGCCGCGACCCGTTCCTCCAGGTCCGCCACGATCCCGTTGCCGTAGATGTCCGTGTTCCGGTCCAGGTCGTACACCTCGGGTGCCGTTTCCAGGAGAGCTGCCAGCCGCTCCCGGATCGTGCGCTGGAAGCCCGGGCGCCACAGCACCCGCTCCGCCTTCGCGAAGGCGGCCCGGCGCCGCTCCCGCATCCGTTCCCGTTCGGACTGCTCCGTCTGCTGCTCGTCGCCCGTCTCGGCCGTACCAGTCATGTGCGGATCATGCCCTGCGGCGGCCGTTCGGGCAGCCGGATTTCAGGCGCACGCACGGGTGGTGGCGCCCGCGGGCGTCGGGTGCGGCCGGAGCGCCGGTGGACACGCGACTGCGCCGCGTACACGTGGCGTAACCCACAGCCTGTGGACAACCAATCGGCTCCGGACCGAGATAGCGTTAACATGACGAGAAATCGTCCGGTACCCAGAGCGGACTGGAACGGGAAGGCCGCCGTCGCGTGAGTACAGTCCACCAGCAAGACCTCAAGGACCGCCCCGCGCGGCTCACCGTCGGCGTCGTGGGCGCCGGGCGCGTGGGTCCCGCGCTCGCCGCGTCCCTCCAGCTCGCCGGGCATCGCCCGGTGGCCGTCTCGGGCGTCTCCGACGCCTCCCGGCGGCGCGCCGAGACCATGCTCCCGGACGTGCCGCTGGTGCCGCCCGCCGAGGTCCTCGAGCGCGCCGACCTGGTGCTGCTCACAGTCCCCGACGATGTCCTGCCCGGCCTGGTCACCGGTCTCGCCGAGACCGGTGCGGTACGGCCCGGCCAGCTGCTCGTGCACACCTCCGGCCGGTACGGCGCGAGGGTCCTCGACCCGGCCCTGCGCGCGGGCGCGCTGCCGATGGCCCTGCACCCCGCGATGACCTTCACGGGCACTCCGGTGGACGTGCAGCGCCTGGCCGGCTGCTCCTTCGGCGTCACCGCCCCCGAGGAGCTGCGGCTGGCCGCCCAGGCCCTCGTCATCGAGATGGGCGGCGAGCCCGAGTGGATCAGCGAGCAGAACCGCCCGCTCTACCACGCGGCCCTCGCCCTCGGCGCCAACCACCTGGTGACCCTGGTCGCCCAGTCCATGGAACTGCTGCGCACCGCGGGCGTCGAGGCGCCCGACCGGATGCTCGGCCCGCTGCTCGGCGCCGCCCTGGACAACGCCCTGCGCTCCGGCGACGCGGCGCTCACCGGGCCCGTCGCGCGCGGCGACGCCGGTACGGTCGCCGCCCACATCACCGAGCTGCGCAGGCACGCCCCGCAGACCGTCGCGGGCTATGTCGCGATGGCCCGCGCGACCGCGGACCGGGCGCTCGCGCACGGCCTGCTGAAGCCCGAACTCGCCGAGGACCTGCTCGGCGTGCTGGCCGACGGCGCCGGCGGAACGAGCGCCGACGGCAGCAACGGCGGTGGCACGAACGGCACTCACGGCACCGAGGGGAACGACCGATGACCACCGCCCTGCTGAGCACCGCCGACGAACTCCACGCGCGCGTGCGCCGCGGCCGTCGCGCCGTCGTGATGACCATGGGTGCCCTGCACGACGGCCACGCCACGCTGATCCGCGCCGCGCGCGAGATCGCGGGACCGGACGGCGAGGTCGTCGTCACCGTCTTCGTCAACCCGCTGCAGTTCAGCGCGGGCGAGGACCTGGACCGCTACCCGCGCACCCTCGACGCCGACCTGAAGATCGCCGATCAGGCCGGTGCGGACGCGGTGTTCGCGCCCTCCGTGGACGAGGTCTACCCCGGCGGCGACCCCCAGGTGCGGATCACCGCCGGCCCCATGGGCGAACGCCTGGAGGGCGCCTCGCGGCCCGGCCACTTCGACGGCATGCTCACCGTCGTCGCCAAGCTGCTCCACCTCACCCGTCCCGACGTGGCCCTCTACGGCCAGAAGGACGCCCAGCAGCTGGCCCTGATCCGGCGCATGGTGCGGGACCTGAACTTCGGCATCGACATCGTCGCCGTACCGACCGTGCGCGAGGAGGACGGCCTCGCCCTGTCCAGCCGCAACCGCTACCTCTCGCCGGACGACCGCCGTACCGCGCTCGCGCTGTCCCGCGCGCTGTTCGCGGGCCGTGACCGGCACGCCGCGCAGGAGGCGCTGCGCGCGCGTGCCCGCGAAGTGCCCTCCACGCACGCGCGTGCCGAGGCGCTGAGCGCCCTCGGGGAGTCCCGCGCGGCCGCCGACGCGCACGCGGTCGCCACGGCGTCCCCCGGCGGTCCGGCGGCCGTCCGCGCGGCCGCCCGCCAGGTGCTGGACGAGGCCGCCCGGCTCGTCCCGCCGCTCGAACTGGACTACCTGGCGCTCGTCGACCCGTCCGACTTCACCGAGATCGGCGACGACTTCACCGGCGAGGCCGTCCTCGCCGTCGCCGCCCGGGTCGGCACGACCCGGCTGATCGACAACCTTCCCTTGACCTTTGGAGCCGCCTCGTGACCAGCACAGGCACCAGCACCGGCATACGACTGCACGCGCCCGCCCCCGGCTGGGCCATCTCCGCGGACGTGGTCGTCGTCGGCTCCGGCGTGGCAGGCCTGACCGCGGCCCTGCGCTGCGAGGCCGCGGGCCTGACGACGGTCGTCGTCACCAAGGCCCGCCTGGACGACGGCTCCACGCGCTGGGCGCAGGGCGGCATCGCCGCCGCCCTCGGCGAGGGCGACACGCCCGAGCAGCACCTGGACGACACCCTGGTGGCCGGCGCGGGCCTGTGCGACGAGGAGGCCGTACGGATCCTCGTCACCGAAGGCCCCGACGCGGTACGGCGGCTCATCGACACCGGCGCCATCTTCGACGAGTCCTCCGAAGGAGGACTGGCCCTCACCCGCGAGGGCGGCCACCACCGGCGCCGGATCGCGCACGCGGGCGGCGACGCCACCGGCGCGGAGGTGTCCCGGGCGCTCGTCGAGGCCGTACGCGCGCGTGGGCTGCACACCATCGAGAACGCGCTCGTGCTGGATCTGCTGACCGACGCCGACGGCCGTACGGCGGGCGTCACCCTGCACGTGATGGGCGAGGGCCAGCACGACGGCGTGGGCGCCGTGCACGCGCCCGCGGTGGTGCTCGCGACCGGCGGCATGGGCCAGGTGTTCTCCGCGACCACCAACCCGTCGGTGTCGACCGGCGACGGCGTGGCGCTGGCGCTGCGCGCGGGCGCCGAGGTCAGCGACCTGGAGTTCGTGCAGTTCCACCCGACCGTGCTGTTCCTCGGCCCGGACGCCGAGGGCCAGCAGCCGCTGGTCTCCGAGGCGGTGCGCGGCGAAGGCGCCCACCTGGTCGACGCCGACGGGGTGCGCTTCATGGTGGGGCAGCACGAGCTGGCCGAGCTGGCGCCCAGGGACATCGTCGCCAAGGGCATCCTGCGGCGGATGCTGGAGCAGGGCGCCGAGCACATGTACCTCGACGCCCGCCACTTCGGCGCCGAGATGTGGGAACACCGTTTCCCGACCATCCTGGCCGCCTGCCGCGCCAACGGCATCGACCCGCTCACCGAGCCCATCCCGATCGCCCCGGCCGCCCACTACGCCTCCGGAGGCGTGCGCACCGACGCCCGGGGCCGGACGACCGTGCCCGGCCTGTACGCGTGCGGCGAGGTCGCCTGCACCGGCGTGCACGGCGCCAACCGGCTCGCCTCCAACAGCCTCCTCGAAGGCCTCGTCTACGCCGAGCGGATCGCCGCCGACATCGCGGCGGCCCGCGCGGAGAACGGCCTCCACGCGCGCGTGCCCGTACCGGTCGAGCACCCCGAGACGCCTGCGCACCCGCTGCTCGCCCCCGAGACCCGGTTCGCCATCCAGCGGATCATGACCGAGGGCGCCGGCGTGCTGCGCTCCGAGGAGTCCCTCGCCAAGGCCGCCGAACAGCTGCAGCGGCTGCACACGGAGGCCCGCGACGCTCTTGAGGAGAACGGCAAGACCGCCGAGCCCGGCGTCGACACCTGGGAGGCCACCAACCTCCTGTGCGTCGCCCGCGTCCTGGTCGCCGCCGCGCGGCTGCGCGAGGAGACCCGTGGCTGCCACTGGCGCGAGGACCGCGCCGAGCGCGACGACACCCACTGGCGTCGGCACATCGTCGTACGGCTGAACCCCGACCGGTCGCTGGCCGTGCACACCACCGACACCGCAGACTTCCCCCCTACCCGGTAACACCCAGCGCCTCAGGAGCAGTGACAGACGTGAGCACCGACGACCTTCCCCTCGCCCCGACCGGCGGCTGCGGCGACGGCTGCGCCTGCGGCGCCGAGGGCGACGAGGAGTACCTGGAGAGCGGGCTCGACCCCGCGCTCGCCGAGCTGCTGGCCGCCGCCGGGCTCGACCCGATCGAGGTCGAGGACATCGCCAACGTCGCCATCCAGGAGGACCTGGACGGCGGTGTGGACGTGACGACCGTCTCGACCATCCCCGAGGACGCCACCGCCACCGGCGACTTCACCGCGCGCGAGGCGGGCGTCGTGGCGGGCCTCAGGGTCGCCGAGGCCGTGCTGTCCGTGGTCTGCACGGACGAGTTCGAGGTCGAGCGGCACGTCGAGGACGGCGACCGCGTCGAGGCCGGGCAGAAGCTGCTGTCGGTCACCACGCGCACACGTGACCTGCTGACGGCCGAGCGCAGCGCGCTGAACATCCTGTGCCGGCTGTCCGGCATCGCGACGGCCACGCGCGCGTGGGCGGACGTGCTGGAGGGCACCAAGACCAAGGTCCGCGACACCCGCAAGACGACCCCGGGCCTGCGCTCGCTGGAGAAGTTCGCCGTCCGCTGCGGCGGCGGCGTCAACCACCGCATGTCGCTGTCCGACGCGGCCCTGGTGAAGGACAACCACGTGGTCGCCGCAGGCGGCGTCGCGCAGGCCTTCAAGTCCGTACGGGAGGCCTTCCCGGAGGTGCCGATCGAGGTCGAGGTGGACACCCTGCACCAGCTGCGCGAGGTCGTCGAGGCGGGCGCGGACCTGATCCTGCTGGACAACTTCACGCCCGACGAGTGCGCGGAGGCCGTCGGGATCGTCCGCGGCCGGGCCCTGCTGGAGGCCTCCGGCCGGCTCACGCTCGACATCGCGCGCGTGTACGCCGACACGGGCGTGGACTTCCTGGCCGTCGGCGCGCTCACCCACTCCGCGCCGATCCTGGACATCGGCCTCGACCTGCGCGAGGCGGAGTAACCGCGATGCTCCTCACGATCGACGTCGGCAACACGCACACCGTCCTCGGCCTGTTCGACGGCGAGGACATCGTCGAGCACTGGCGCATCTCCACGGACGCGCGCCGTACGGCGGACGAGCTGGCGGTGCTGCTGCAGGGCCTGATGGGCATGCATCCGCTGCTCGGCGAGGAGCTGGGCGACGGCATCGACGGCATCGCGATCTGCGCGACCGTCCCGTCGGTGCTGCACGAGCTGCGCGAGGTCACCCGGCGCTACTACGGCGACGTTCCCGCCGTGCTGGTCGAGCCGGGCGTGAAGACGGGCGTGCCGATCCTCACCGACAACCCCAAGGAGGTCGGCGCGGACCGGATCATCAACGCGGTCGCGGCCGTCGAGCTGTACGGCGGCCCGGCGATCGTCGTGGACTTCGGTACGGCGACGACGTTCGACGCGGTCTCCGCGCGCGGGGAGTACGTCGGCGGGGTCATCGCGCCCGGCATCGAGATCTCCGTGGAGGCGCTCGGCGTCAAGGGCGCCCAGCTGCGCAAGATCGAGGTGGCCAGGCCCCGCAGTGTGATCGGCAAGAACACGGTCGAGGCCATGCAGTCCGGCATCGTGTACGGCTTCGCGGGTCAGGTCGACGGGGTTGTCGGCCGGATGGCGCGGGAGCTCGCCGACGACCCGGACGACGTGCGGGTCATCGCCACGGGCGGGCTCGCGCCGATGGTGCTGGGGGAGTCCTCGGTGATCGACGAGCACCAGCCGTGGCTGACGCTGATCGGGCTGCGGCTGGTGTACGAGCGGAACGTGTCACGGCTGTGAGCTGACCGGCCGGTGAGGTGACCGGCGCCTGTGCGGGGCGCCGGTCATCTCGCTCCACGCGCGTGTGCCATAGCCCCGGTCGAGGGAAACCGGGAGCGACACGCGGCGCAAAGATCATCCCTATTCGTCACTTTTGTCCGATTAGCGGTAGCGTCGCCGCATGCCCACGCCATACGGATCCCGCGGCGGCATGGCGTTCGGCGTGGAGGAGCTGCGTGTGCTCCGCCGCGCCCTCGCCCTCGCCCTTCACCCCGGCCAAGCCTCCGCCGAGGACGTCCAGGACTGCTTCCGGCTCGCCGAGTCGCTCGACGAGGCGCTGCACGAGGGGGCGAGGCAGCGCGCTTTCCTGGTGGCCGACCTCGGCCGGTACCGGGCGGCGCTGCCGGGTGCCGCCGCCGGCTACCTGACCCTCCTGGAAGAGGCGCTGGGCGCCGGGCACCGGCCGACGCCGGACGATCTCGCCGCGCTCCGGGCGCTGCGCGGGAACCCGGCGGCGGCCGCGCTGCTGGACCGTTGCCAGGCGCTGGCCGAGCAGGACGTACGGGCCCGGTTCGCGCAGGGCGCGCGCAGGGTGCCGGCGCCCGCCGTACCGCCCTCCCGTGCCCGCCTGCTGGCCCTTCCGGGCGGCGGAGGAACGTCCGGGGTGTCCCAGGCCCGGGAGGGTGCCGGAGAGCCGCAGAAGCCGGCTCAGAGGCCTCCGCAGAAGCCCGCGCCGAAACCCGCGCCGACGCCTGGGGAGCGGCCCGGCACGGAGCCGGCGGCGCCGAAGCGGCCCATTCCGACGCCGGGGGAGGTCTTCCCGCGCCGCAAGCCGGCGCAGCCGGCGAGCCCGACCGAAACCCGCCAACTGGCCGCCGGCTGAGCGACCCGGCCTCTGCCTTCGGACGGCCCCGTCATCTCTCGGGGGCACGAGTGCCGTCGGCGGTCACCAGGTCCTGGCGGGTGACCCCGTGGGCCATGAGCGCCATCCGTACCCCGTACCTTTCGGGTGTCGGCGCGTGGCTACTCTGGTGGGCATGGACTACGTCTCCGCGCTCGTGCCCCCGGTCGTCATGGCCGTGTTCTTCATCGGTGTGGTCAGGGTGATCGTGAAGACCCAGGGCGGGGCCGCCAAGGCCAAGGAGGACGCGGCCGTCGACGCCGCCCTCGCGCGTGCGGAGGGTGTGCGCAAGACCTCCGCCGCCGGTGACGCCTGAGTCCGCCCGCCGGGCCCCGGCTCCGCGACTTCGAGCCGTGCGCCCTTTTTGTTCGCATTCATGGGCTTAGTGCACGTCCGGCACGCCGATGCCGGGATCTCCCACTATTGTTCTGAGTTGTGCCTCGCCCATTGGGAGAACTCGAAGACGCGGTCATGACGCGGGTGTGGAAGTGGAACCGCCCGGTGACCGTTCGAGAAGTCCTGGAAGACCTCCAGCAGGAACGCTCCATCGCGTACACCACCGTGATGACCGTTTTGGACAATCTCCATCAGAAGGGCTGGGTGCGCCGCGAGGCGGAAGGCCGGGCCTATCGATATGAGGCCGTCTCGACGCGAGCCGCGTACGCCGCCGCCCTCATGAACGACGCCTGGTCGCAGAGCGACAACCCGGCAGCGGCTCTCGTCGCCTTCTTCGGGATGATGAGCGAGGAACAGCGCCAGGCCCTCCGGGACGCCGTACGCATCGTCCAGGGACCGGAAACCCCGGAGGCCCCGGAACCGCGGCAACGGGAAGCCGGGCAAGAAGAGGAGAACCCCGGCGCGGCACCGGACGCGGACGGGCGATAGCGTCCGCTCATGTCAGCAGAGCGCCCTGAAGTCTCCGCAAAAGCCATCACGGTCCGCCGCGCCCGGACCAGCGATGTACCGGCCGTACGCCACCTCCTCGACGCCTACGTCCGCGACCGCATCCTGCTCGACAAAGCCACCGTCACGCTTTACGAGGACATCCAGGAGTTCTGGGTCGCGGAACGCGACGACGACGCCGAGGTGGTCGGCTGCGGCGCGCTCCACGTCATGTGGGAGGACCTCGCGGAAGTCCGCACTCTCGCGGTGAAGCCCGGTCTCAAGGGCGCCGGCGTCGGCCATCAGTTGCTGGAGAAGTTGCTGCAGACCGCTCGCTGGCTCGGCGTTCGCCGGGTTTTCTGCCTGACCTTCGAAGTGGACTTCTTCGGGAAGCACGGCTTCGTGGAGATCGGGGAGACGCCGGTCGACACCGATGTGTACGCGGAGCTCTTGCGTTCCTATGACGAGGGCGTCGCGGAGTTCCTGGGTCTCGAACGAGTGAAACCGAACACCTTGGGCAACAGCCGGATGCTTCTGCATCTGTGATCGTCATTGCCCCGGTGCCCTATGTCCGAAACGCGCATGTTTCCGGACGGAGGCGGTCCGTCGGTCCTCTACCGGTCCTCTCCCAGGGGTTTGTGTTTTTCCGGCAAAAGCGGTTTGCTTTCCGACGTACTGCAGTACTGCATATAACAGGGGCGGCGAAACGGCGGACGCCGCACACCCCTGGCCCTCAACGTTATCGATGAAAGGAAATCCGGTGGCACAGAAGGTTCAGGTCCTTCTTGTCGACGACCTCGACGGCGGCGAGGCGGACGAGACGGTGACGTTCGCGTTGGACGGCAAGACGTACGAGATCGATCTCACGACCGCCAATGCGGACAAGCTGCGCGGCCTTCTCGACCCCTATGTCAAGGGCGGTCGTCGTACCGGTGGCCGTGCGTCGGGCGGACGCGGAAAGGCGCGTGCCGCTTCCGGTGGCAACCAGGACACCGCGGCGATCCGCGCCTGGGCGAAGGAGAACGGTTACGAGGTCAACGACCGCGGTCGCGTTCCCGCGTCCATTCGCGAGGCCTACGAGAAGGCCAACGGCTGATCCCGCCGGCAGGCGGTCGGCATTCCCGCGCGCGGGCGCCACAGCCGGACCCGGTGACACTGTGCTGCCACCGTGTCCAGCAGTCGTACGAGATCGGGGGCGCACTCTTCGCGCCCCATGGCCGGCAGCGCCGGCAGCGAGGCCTCGACCTCGCCTCCAGGCCCAGGGGGCCGCAGCCATAGGGCGGCCCCCTGCACGGACCCGGTCCACCCGGCCCCCTCGGACCCGGTCACCGGCGGGACCGGTGCTTCCATCACGTCGCCCGCCCCCAGGACCCGCAGGTCGAGGGCCACGGCGCTCCACTCCAGCCAGTCCAGCAGTCCCGGCAGCTCCTCGGCGCTGCCCACGGCCACCAGCAGCTGCATCCGGTCGCCCCGAAGGGCCACCGGAGAGCCCGGCGCGAGATGCCGGAGCGCCCCCGCGCCCGCCTCGGCCGGCACGTCCAGGACGTCGAACCGCACCCCGGTGAGCAGCCTCAGCGGCCGTCCGGGCACTGTCGCCCAGCCCAGATCGTTCTCGTACCAGTGCCGGATCCGGATGTCCGGGCCGTGCGGAAGATCACTGGTGTCCGCTACGTCCGGATCCAGCGGGCGACGGGGAAGGGGGACTGTTGAGGCCGTGGGGACCGAGCCAACCATGCCAAGTGCAACCGCCCAAGTGGGTCGCGGGTTACGCTGAGTGGCAGATCAATTGCGCGCAGTGCCGAAAGAGGGGGCGCGCGGGGGTGCGGGGAGGCGCAAGGTTGTTCGCCCATAGCGGAGGGAACCGGTGCGCGCTGCATGGAGTGTCAGTCCCAGCGGGTAAGACATGCCTAGTGGGAGGGGGCGACACGAAGGTCGGGCCGTCTCACGTTCGCCATCGGCGTACTGGCGATGGGGGTAACTGCCTGGCCTGCGGGAACATCGTCTCGCACCATCGGGTTGGAGCAGATGTCGGCGTTAGCGGGGTCAGGAGGCCATCGACGGTGTCGGCAGTTGGAATGAGCGGTCCCCGCTTGCGGGACTAAGCTGCGGAAGGACAGGGAGGGGAAGTTCCCCCCACTGCCTGACCGCTCTGAGGAGCGATTAACGATGTTCGAGAGGTTCACCGACCGCGCGCGGCGGGTTGTCGTCCTGGCTCAGGAAGAAGCCCGGATGCTCAACCACAACTACATCGGCACCGAGCACATCCTCCTGGGTCTCATCCACGAGGGCGAAGGTGTCGCCGCTAAGGCCCTGGAGAGCCTCGGCATTTCGCTTGAGGCGGTCCGCCAGCAGGTGGAGGAGATCATCGGTCAGGGCCAGCAGGCCCCGTCCGGCCACATCCCCTTCACCCCCCGTGCCAAGAAGGTCCTGGAGCTGTCGCTCCGTGAGGCTCTTCAGCTGGGCCACAACTACATCGGCACGGAGCACATCCTGCTCGGCCTGATCCGTGAGGGCGAGGGCGTCGCCGCCCAGGTCCTGGTCAAGCTGGGCGCTGATCTCAACCGGGTGCGGCAGCAGGTCATCCAGCTGCTCTCCGGCTACCAGGGCAAGGAGACCGCCGCCGCCGGCGGCCCGGCCGAGGGCACCCCCTCGACCTCCCTCGTCCTGGACCAGTTCGGCCGGAACCTCACCCAGGCCGCTCGTGAGTCCAAGCTCGACCCGGTCATCGGGCGCGAGAAGGAGATCGAGCGGGTCATGCAGGTGCTGTCCCGTCGTACCAAGAACAACCCGGTGCTGATCGGTGAGCCCGGCGTCGGCAAGACCGCCGTCGTCGAGGGCCTCGCCCAGGCCATCGTCAAGGGCGAGGTGCCCGAGACGCTGAAGGACAAGCACCTCTACACCCTGGACCTCGGCGCCCTGGTCGCCGGCTCCCGCTACCGCGGTGACTTCGAGGAGCGCCTGAAGAAGGTGCTCAAGGAGATCCGCACCCGCGGCGACATCATCCTGTTCATCGACGAGCTGCACACGCTGGTCGGTGCGGGTGCCGCCGAGGGCGCCATCGACGCGGCTTCCATCCTGAAGCCGATGCTGGCCCGCGGTGAGCTGCAGACCATCGGTGCGACCACGCTGGACGAGTACCGCAAGCACCTGGAGAAGGACGCGGCCCTGGAGCGCCGCTTCCAGCCCATCCAGGTCGCCGAGCCGTCCCTGCCGCACACGATCGAGATCCTCAAGGGCCTCCGCGACCGGTACGAGGCGCACCACCGCGTCTCCATCACCGACGAGGCCCTGGTCCAGGCGGCCACCCTGGCCGACCGGTACATCTCCGACCGCTTCCTGCCGGACAAGGCGATCGACCTGATCGACGAGGCCGGTTCCCGGATGCGCATCCGCCGGATGACCGCTCCGCCGGACCTGCGCGAGTTCGACGAGAAGATCGCCGCCGTCCGCCGGGACAAGGAGTCCGCGATCGACTCGCAGGACTTCGAGAAGGCCGCCTCCCTGCGCGACAAGGAGAAGCAGCTCCTGGCCGCCAAGGCCAAGCGGGAGAAGGAGTGGAAGGCCGGCGACATGGACGTCGTCGCCGAGGTCGACGGTGAGCTGATCGCCGAGGTCCTCGCCACGGCGACGGGCATCCCGGTGTTCAAGCTCACGGAGGAGGAGTCCTCCCGTCTGCTCCGCATGGAGGACGAGCTCCACAAGCGGGTCATCGGCCAGAACGACGCCGTCAAGGCGCTGTCGAAGGCGATCCGTCGTACGCGTGCCGGTCTGAAGGACCCCAAGCGTCCGGGTGGTTCGTTCATCTTCGCCGGCCCGTCCGGTGTCGGTAAGACCGAACTGTCCAAGGCGCTCGCCGAGTTCCTCTTCGGTGACGAGGACGCGCTGATCTCCCTCGACATGTCGGAGTTCAGCGAGAAGCACACGGTCTCGCGTCTCTTCGGTTCGCCTCCCGGCTACGTGGGCTACGAAGAGGGCGGTCAGCTGACGGAGAAGGTGCGCCGCAAGCCGTTCTCGGTCGTCCTCTTCGACGAGGTCGAGAAGGCCCACCCGGACATCTTCAACTCGCTGCTGCAGATCCTGGAGGACGGTCGTCTGACCGACTCCCAGGGCCGGGTCGTGGACTTCAAGAACACGGTCATCATCATGACGACCAACCTCGGCACCCGGGACATCTCCAAGGGCTTCAACCTCGGCTTCGCCGCCGCGGGCGACACGAAGACCAACTACGAGCGCATGAAGAACAAGGTGTCGGACGAGCTCAAGCAGCACTTCCGCCCCGAGTTCCTCAACCGCGTCGACGACGTGGTCGTCTTCCCGCAGCTGACCCAGTCGGACATCCTGCGGATCGTCGACCTGATGATCAGCAAGGTGGACGAGCGCCTGAAGGACCGGGACATGGGCATCGAGCTCTCCCAGTCCGCCAAGGAGCTGCTGGCCAAGAAGGGTTACGACCCGGTGCTGGGCGCGCGTCCGCTGCGCCGCACGATCCAGCGCGAGGTCGAGGACACGCTCTCGGAGAAGATCCTCTTCGGCGAGCTGCGTCCCGGTCACATCGTGGTCGTGGACACCGAGGGCGAGGGCGAGTCCCAGACCTTCACCTTCCGCGGTGAGGAGAAGTCGGCGCTGCCCGACGTCCCGCCGATCGAGCAGGCGGCCGGCGGTGCCGGTCCGAACCTGAGCAAGGAGGCGTAAGCCTCCGGCCCAGTGGGCGACGAAAGGGGCCGGTGCTGCACAGCACCGGCCCCTTGGCCATGCCTGCGTAAGCCGTGGATTACGACAACTGCCCGTTGTAGTCCGGCAGTTTGAAGGTCTTCTCGGCATGGCCGCCGGAAAGGTCGGTGGCGCTGTTGCCGATGTTCGCGATGATCGTGTAGCCCTTGTTCTCGATGTCGACGCGCTGGGCGGTCTTGTAGGCGGCGACATCCTTGAACAGGTCGAACAGGCCGCGGACGTAGAGGCCGGAGACGTCGTAGCCGTCGTATTCGAGGTTGTACTCGGTGGGCAGGTAGATGATGCCCGGGCGGGCCGTGACGAAGAACAGCGAGACGCCGTGCTCCTGGGCGTACTTGGCGACGTTCAGGACGGGCTTGTTGGCCGGCTGCGGGTAGCTGAAGCCGAAGTCGGTCTCCAGCGTGGTGTTGTCGATGTCGAAGACGATCGCCTGCTTCTCGCCCGGCTCGGCGTCGGCGATCCGCTCCTTCAGGTACGGCAGAGTCTGGTCCGTCACGGCCTGGCAGTCCTTCTGCCAGGTGGCGTAGTCGACCTTGGCGGTGGAACTGCTCGCGGTCGCCGTGGCGTCCGCCGCGTGGGCCGGGGCGGCCACAGCGGCCAGGGCGGCCACGGAGACGGCGGTTGCGGATATACGGCGCGCCCAGGGGCGACTGGTCATCGGTGGGGGTCCTCTCACGTCCGTACGCGTGCCGGAAATGGCAGGTGCATGATCTGTGGTGAGGGTGGCGCGAGGGGAACCGTAGGGTTACTGAACGGTAGGTGACCAGAGGCGTGCGTCACATTTCCGTGATCGCCGGTTGAGATCGCCGGTGATATGCGACACGGGCGACATATCCCTTACGAGGGCTGATAGTGGAATCCGTCCGCCGGTTAAACGGAACTCGAAGCCAGGTAAAAAGGCCCCATTACTACCGTGCACCGCAGAAGGTGAATTCTTGGGTGAATGGGGTGTTTGGGCACCCAGGTCCTTGTCTGAGTCAGTCCTGCTGCCGGGCGTGTTCGTGCGCCTGGCCGATCAGGTCCAGGGCGACTTCGAGAACCGCCGTGCGCTTCTTCTCGAAGTCGCCTTCGAGGTCCTGCATCAGGAACATCCCCGCGTGCAGGGTGAACATCGCGCTGACCAAGCGCACCTGGTCGACGAGCTCGGCCTTCGGGTCGATGAGGATGTCCCGCAGATCGCGCATACGGTCCTTGAAGCTGTCGCCGATGCGCAGGTCCCGGACCGTGCCCTGGTTGTCGTGCATGAAGCGGAAGAGCGGTTCGGCGTCGGCCAGCACGCGGCTGTAGCGCCGTACGACCTCCTGCTTGGTCTCCAGGGTGTGCGGCTGGCTGCGGCCCCACTCGATCAGGTCCTCGATCGGTTTGGTCAGATCCTCGAAGAGGCTGACGATGATCTCTTCCTTCGTCTTGAAGTGGTAGTACAGGGCCGCCTTCGTCACGTCGAGACGCTCGGCGATCTCGCGCAGGGAGGTCTTCTCGTAGCCCTGCTCCGCGAAGAGTTCGAGCGCGACGTCCTGGATGCGCTGGCGGGTGTTGCCGCGGCGCTGCTGCTTGGTGCCGTCCATGGTGACGCCCATCCTCGTACTCCTCGCGCTACCGCGGAAACTTACTTGACGCCCGGCTAGTGGCAGGTCTACTTTCCCCAGTGTAGTGAACTAGCCGGGCGGCAAGTAAGTGGCCGCCGCAGGGGGAATGGGAAGAGATGGCGGACACGGTCGAAAGCGTCATGGAAGGCAAACCGGAGGGCAAACAGCCCAAGAGCGTGCGGGTGGTCCTGCTCGCACTCATGATCGCGATGATGCTTGCGATGCTCGACAACATGATCGTCGGTACGGCGATGCCGACGATCGTGGGCGACCTCGGTGGCCTGGAGCACCTGTCCTGGGTGGTCACCGGCTACACCCTGGCCACCGCGGCCTCCACCCCGATCTGGGGCAAGCTCGGTGACATGTACGGGCGCAAGGGCTCGTTCCTCACCTCGATCGTGATCTTCCTGATCGGCTCGGCGCTCAGCGGCATGGCCCAGAACATGGGCGAGCTCATCGGCTTCCGGGCCGTCCAGGGCCTGGGCGCCGGCGGTCTGATGGTCGGCGTCATGGCGATCATCGGCGATCTGATCCCGCCGCGGGAGCGCGGCAAGTACACCGGCATGATGGCCGGCGTCATGGCGCTGGCGATGATCGGCGGCCCGCTGGTCGGCGGCACCATCACCGACAACTGGGGCTGGCGCTGGTCCTTCTACATCAACCTGCCGCTCGGCGCCGTGGCCCTGGCCCTGGTCAGCGCCGTGCTGCACCTGCCCAAGAAGCGGGCGCGGGCGCGCATCGACTACCAGGGTGTCGCGCTGCTGACCGTCGGCATCACCTCGATCGTGCTGGTCACCACCTGGGGCGGCACCGAGTACGCCTGGACCTCCGCGCGGATCATGGAGCTGACCAGCATCGGCGTCGTCGCGCTGATCGGGTTCGTCTGGTGGCAGACCAAGGCCGCCGAGCCGGTCGTACCGCTGCACATGTTCCGCAGCCGCAACTTCACCCTGATGTCCGTCATCGGCTTCATCACCGGCTTCGTGATGTTCGGCGCCACGCTCTACCTGCCGCTCTACCAGCAGGCGGTGCAGGGTGCCTCCGCCACCAACTCCGGTCTGCTGCTCCTGCCGATGCTCGGCGCGATGCTCGTGACCTCGATGGTCGCGGGCCGGGTCACCACCAACAGCGGCCGCTACAAGATCTTCCCGATCGTCGGCGGTGCGCTGATGATCGTCGGGCTGTATCTGCTGTCCGTGATGGACACGGGCACGACCCGGCTGACCTCCGGCATCTACATGGCCGTCCTGGGTCTGGGCATGGGCTGCCTGATGCAGATCACCATGCTGGTGGCGCAGAACAGCGTGGAGATGAAGGACATGGGTGTCGCGTCCTCGTCCACCACTCTGTTCCGTACGCTCGGCTCCTCCTTCGGCGTGGCCATCATGGGCGCGCTGTTCAACGACCGGGTCAAGCACGTGATGGCCGAGCGGGCCGGCGCGCTGGGCAGGGGCGTCACCGAGAAGTCGGCGCAGCTGGACGCCAAGCACCTGAAGATGCTGCCGGCCCCGGTCAAGGACGCATACCAGCACGCCGTGTCCGCCGGTACGCACTCGGCGTTCCTGCTGGGCGCGGTGATCGCGGTGATCGTGCTGATCGCGGCGCTGTTCGTGAAGGAGGTCCCGCTCAAGGGCGGCAAGCCTTCGGCGGAGAGCGGCGAGGACGTGGCCCCCGTGCAGGTCGCCGAGGCCGTCTGAGCCGCATCTGAACCGAAGACCCCCGGTCGGTGTCCGCCCGGGGGTCTTCCCCTTCTTGCGCCTGGACCGGCGCCGCTCTCGCGGACGTGGCGGATCGCCGGCGTGGTTCCCTCATTGATGGTTGCGGGCGTCATGGGCCGAAACTCGACTGTCAGTCCCACATGCCACCATCGACCCCATGGACAAGCTGCGCCGTATGCGTCTGGCCAAGGACGCCATGGACCGGGACTGGGCGGACCCCGGCCTCGATCTGGACGCCGTGGCATCCTGCGCCGGGTACTCGCGGTATCACTTCCTGCGCGCCTTCAAGGAGGTCTACGGCGAGACGCCGGGCCAGTATCTGACCCACCGCCGGATCGAGCGGGCCGAGGAGATGCTGCGCTGCGCCAACCTCACCGTGACCGAGATCTGCACACTGGTCGGCTTCAGCAGCCTCGGCACGTTCTCCGCCCGCTTCAAGGCCCGCACCGGGCTCACCCCGAGCGAGTACCGCGCGCGGCACGTGGGGCGCGGCGCCTCCCTCATACCCGGCTGCTACGCCATGCTCTGGGCCGGCGGATTCAGCACCGCAAGATCGGAGAAGCGCCCCGGGGCCGGCCCTGCCTACGGTGACGAAGGGCAGTCCGCCGCGGCGGACAGCACCACCAGCGCCATCAGCACCGCCGACAGGAGCGCAGAACCATGATCAAGGGGCTTGCCATCACGACCGTCTGGGTCCTGGACCAGGACCGGGCCAAGGAGTTCTACACCCAGAAGCTGGGCCTTGAGGTCCGCACGGACATGACCATGGGGGAGGGCGGCATGCGCTGGCTCACCGTCGGTGCCCCCGGTCAGCCCGACGTGGAGCTGACGCTCATGGTGCCGGGGCCGCCCGCGATGGACCCCGAGTCCGCCGAGATGATGCGGAAGCTCATCGCCAAGGGGGCGCTCGGCGCGGGGGTGCTGGCGACCGATGACATCCACGGCGACTACAAGAGGCTCAAGGACCGCGGCGTGGAGTTCCTGCAGGAACCGCAGGAGCGGCCCTACGGCACGGAGGCGCTCTTCCGTGACGACTCCGGCAACTGGTTCTCCTTCACGCAGCGGCGAGAGGGCGGGCTGGATCTGGAGCGGGACTGGGCCTGCTGAGCCACGGGTTCTTCTGGTACCGGTTCCTGTTGGGGCACGGGCCGTTGGACCGGGGGCCAGCGAAGCGGCTGACCGAGTCATTGCTTCGCTGAGCGCCGTCGAGACTGCCCCTCTTTGGGGCGCTTCAGCCTGCGCCTCCCGGCAACGGCAGCGTCGAATAGCTGCCCGTGGCCGTCGGGGCGTGCTCCGGCAGCCACAGCACCGCCACCGCGCCCTCCGCCGGGATGTCGGCCGGGGTGCCCGCGGCCCGTACGTTGCGGAAGGTGAGGCGGGCGCCCAGAACGCGGGCTTGGCCTGCCGCGATGGTCAGGCCCAGCCCGTGGCCCGTACCGGCGCGGTCCTTGCTACCCGTGCGGAAGCGGCTCGGCCCCTCGGCGAGCAGTTCCTCGGGGAAACCGGGACCGTGGTCGCGGACCCGGATGACCCGGCCCTCGACGGTCACCTCGATCGGCGGCCTGCCGTGCCGGGCGGCGTTGGCGAGCAGGTTGAACAGGACTCGCTCCAGGCGGCGCGGGTCGGTGGTGACCTCCGACTCGTGCACCACCCGCACTTCGATCTCCGGGTCCTTGGCGGCCACGCGCCGGGCGACGAACTCGCCCAGCATGATGTCCTGCAGCTCCGCCCGCTCCGAGGCGCCGTCCAGCCGGGCCACCTCCAGGACGTCCTCGACGAGCGTGCGCATCGCCTTCGCCCGGTCGAGGACCAGTTCCGTGGGACGGCCGGGGGGCAGCAGTTCGGCGGCCGTGAGCAGGCCCGTCACGGGGGTGCGCAACTCGTGCGCGATATCGGCGGTGACCCGCCGCTCGGCCTCCAGACGCTGCTGCAGCGCGTCCGCCATGGCGTCCACCGCGCGCGCCAGATCGTCGGTCTCGTCCCGTACGACCCCGCCGATGGCCTCCCGCACCCGGACATCGGTCTCGCCCCTGGCGACCTGGTTCGCGGCCGCGGCCGCCTTGCGCAGCCGCCCCGACAGCTGCCCGCCGATCAGCACGCCGAGCGCGCTGCCGCCGAACACGACCGCGATGGAGCCGATGACCAGCGCCTGGTCGAGGTCCTTCATCACATCGGTGGAGCGGTCCGGCATATGGGTGTGCAGGGACAGCACATGCCCGTCCTTGGCCGGCATGGCCGCCCAGATGTCCGGCACCCCGCCGTGGACGATGACGTCGCTGGCCTTCCTGCCGCGCTCCACCTTCTCGCGCATCGACAGCGGCAGCTCGGGGTCGTCGACCTTGATGTTGGGGAAGTTCGGCCGCTGGCTCAGCTCGTAGTTGCGCTGCGCGTACTGGACGCGCTGGGTGGCGAGGTCGCGTGCGTTGTCCAGCATCGAGACCATGGCCGCGTTGTGCACGACCAGGCTCAGCGCGATCGCGACCAGCCCGGCCACCAGCGCGATCGCCGCGCTGAGCTTCCATCTGAGCCCGGTGTGCAGGCCGGCGCGCTCCATGCGCCGGACCGGGTAGCGAAGGATCCCCCGCATGCCGCCCCGCTCAGGCCTTCAGCTTGTAGCCGAAGCCGCGGACCGTCTCGATCCGGTCCTGGCCGATCTTCTGGCGCAGCCGCTGCACATGCACGTCGACGACCCGGGTGTCCCCGCCCCAGCCGTAGTCCCAGACCCGCTCCAGCAGCTTGTCACGGGAGAGCACGGTGCCCGGCGCCGAGGAGAACTCCAGCAGCAGCCGCATCTCGGTCGGGGTGAGCGCGACCGGCTGCCCGGCCCGGCGCACCTCCATGCCCTCGGTGTCGATCTCCAGGTCCCCGAAGGCCAGCACGCCACCGCTCACCGGGTCCTCGGCCGCCTCCGTCCGGTCGCCGCCGCCCGCGTGCCCGAAGCGGCGCAGTACCGCCCGGATCCGCGCGACCAGCACGGCGCCGTCGAACGGCTTGGTCACATAGTCGTCGGCGCCCGCCTCCAGGCCGAGGACGACGTCGATGGAGTCGGCGCGCGCCGACAGCATGATCACCGGCACGGTCGACTCGTCCCGGATACGACGGCACAGGCTGACCCCGTCCAGGCCGGGGACCATCACGTCCAGCAGAGCGATGTCGGGGCGGTTCGCCCGGAACGCCTCAAGGCCGGACAGACCGTCGGGCATGGCGGTGACCGCGAAGCCGTCCCGCTCCAGGGCGAGCTGGGTGGCCTCGCGGATGACGTCGTCGTCCTCGACGAACAGGACGTGGGTCTGGTCTGCCATCCCGGTGCTCTCAGTCCTCGTGTGTGCGTGTGGGGGGTCAGTTGTCCGTCGGGGCCGCCGCGTCGCCGCCGGTTCTGCTGTAGAAGGTGTCGTGCCGGTACCGCTCGGTGAACCGGCCCGCCTTCCACCTGTACGTGATCACGGTTTCCCGGGACGGGTTCGACACCTGGTCGTCCGTGCCGTACACCTGCTTGGTCACGGTCAGGTCGGTGCCGTCGATCTCCGAGACGACCGGCGAGTCCTCCGCCTTGAACACATTCTTGTACGTGCCCCCGACGTCCCGGTACACATACGTGCCGATGCCCACCCAGTCACTGCAGGCCGACACGTTGATGAGGACGTCGTTGACCGATCCGCCGGTCAGATAGCCGTAGGTGACCTCGATCGGGTAGTCGTTGCCGCTGCACGGCTTCAGCCCGCGCTTCACCGTCGCGGAGACCGCCGGGTCGTTCTTGATCAGCGAGACGGCGTTCACCCGCCGATAGCCGGTGGTCGTGTTCGGCCTGGGTGAGGCGACGGCTCCCGCGATCGCCGACGCGTGCGCGGGTCCCTCGTCCCGGGTGCCGGTGCCCCCGGTGCCGCAGGCGGCGACGAAAAGGGCGATGGCGGCGAGCGCGGCCCCCGCCGCGATCACCGCCTGTGAACTGTCTCGGGCCCCGTCGGGCCCGGCCCCGGTCAGGCCGCGCAACGCTCCCGCTCCTCACGCTCCAGCGCGCGTGCGTCCAGATCGCGGGCCTCCAGCTCCTCGCGGAGCCGGGCGAGCGCCCGGTGCAGCGTGCTCTTGACCGTACCGGCCGACATGCCGAGGGCGGCGGCCGTCTCCTCCGTGGACATCTGCTCCCAGTGTCGCAGTACTACAACACTGCGCTGCTTCGGTGCGAGCACTTTCATGACGTCCATCAGCAGGGCCCGGTCGGCGTGCTGCTCGGTGGAGTCGTCCACGGACGCGTCCGGCAGCTGCTCGGTCGGGACCTCCTCCAGCTTGCGCGCCCGCCACCACTCCGTACGGGTGTTGATCATGACCCGGCGCAGATAGGCGTCGGCGAGGCGCTTGTCGGCGATGCCCTCCCAGCGGCCGTACGTCCGCACCAGTGCCGTCTGCAGCAGGTCCTGGGCGTCGACCGGGTCCGGGACCAGCCGACGTGCGCTGCGCAGCAGCGCGTCCTGCCTGGTGCGGACGTACTCCTCGAATTCGAGCACCTCGCCCTGCGCCATGATCAACCGCCTCCGCTCCCCGTTCACTCCGGCTCATGCCTGAAGTCCTGCGTTCCCCGTGTCCGGTGGTCTGCCGGGCACGGACAAGAAGTTAGGGAGCGGTTGTCACGGCGCTGTCCGAACCAGCCTGCGGCTAGCAATCGGCTATCCGTCAGTTGTGTAACAGCCGTAGGGAGGGGGTAAGGAGTGCGACTGTTATGTCCCTTTATGGGAGCCTTTGTCGGCCGGATTGGGTAGTAACAGGGGCAGGCTGACTGTGACTTGGCTGTCCGTCAGCTCAACGGCAGCCGATACAGACCGCCCGGCAGCGGCTCCACCAGACCGTCCGCGACGAGCCCGTCGAGCGCGCGGGCGCGCTGCACCGGCTCGTGCCACACCCGGTCCAAGGCCGCCTGCGGCACCGGCGCGTGCGCCTCCCGCAGTACCGCCAGCAGCTTGCCGCGCACCTGCCGGTCCGTGCCGGCGTACGTCTGCCCACGGCGCGGCGGCCCCTCGTGCTCCGGCTTCCCGGCCAGCAGCCAGGCGCACTGCGCGGCGATGGGGCAGCGCCCGCACCCCTCGTTCTTCGCCGTGCACACCAGCGCGCCCAGCTCCATGGAGGCCGCGGCCCAGCGCGCCGCCGTCTTCTCGTCCTCGGGCAGCAGCTCACGGGCGAGCCGGCGCTCGGCGGCCGTGGTCGCGTTCGGCGGGTACTGCACCCCCGTCACCGCCCGCGCGAAGACCCGGCGCACGTTCGTGTCCAGCACCGGATGCCGCTGCCCGTACGCGAACGAGGCCACCGCGGCGGCCGTGTACTCGCCGATGCCGGGCAGCGCCAGCAGCTGCGCGTGGTCCGTCGGTACGTCCCCGCCGTGCCGTTCGGTTATGGCCAGCGCGGCGCCGTGCAGCCGCAGGGCCCGGCGCGGGTAGCCGAGCCGGCCCCAGGCGCGCACCGCCTCGCCGGGCGCCTCCTTCGCGAGGTCGGCGGGGCGCGGCCAGCGGGCCAGCCACTGCTCGTAGACCGGCAGCACTCGGTTGACCGGGGTCTGCTGGAGCATGAACTCGCTGACCATCACCCCCCACGGGCCCGCCTCCGGGCGGCGCCAGGGGAGGTCGCGGGCATGGGCGTCGAACCAGGCGATCACGGGGGTGTGCAGCTTCTCAGTCATGGCCCTCCGATCCTGCCACGGCTCGGCACGCAGGACAGGTGACGGCGCGGTCACTGAGCGTGGCGAAGGTGAAGGACCCTGGACGCCAGGGCAGTTGCCGGAATGATGATCCGGAAAAGTTGGCGCTCATGCGGCGGGTGGGGCAAGCGAGCACGGCGTTCTCTCGTACAGTTTGCGCCGTGGGATCTCTGCGCAATCCGGTCGGGCCGCTTCCCTCCTCCATCTACTGGCGAAGGAGGGTCGTACTGCTGTCGGTGATCGCCCTGTTGGCGCTGCTGATCACGTGGATCGTCACCGCCGGCGGCGGGGGCGGCAAGAAGAACGCCGGCGAGTCCAACGGCAAGAATCCCGCGCACACCATCACGCCGGGGCCATCCTCGTCCGGGCCCGCGATCAGCCAACACCCGGGCGGGCGTGACGACTCGGGCGGTGCCTCCGGTGGGAGTGATTCCGGTTCGAGCGGCGGCAGCGGTTCGGACACCGGCTCCGGCGGCTCCTCCGGGTCGGGTGACGGCTCGGCCGGCGGTTCGGGTTCGGGCTCCGGTGGCGGCAACGTCGGTACGGGCGACACGCTCCCGGCGTCCTCCACGCTCCCCAACTGCACCTCCTCCGCCGTGGCGTTGAGTCTGCGGAGCCTGCACAACTCCTACTCGCCGGACCAGACGCCGACCTTCGAACTCACCGCGAAGAACGCTTCGTCCGCCGACTGCAAGGTCGATCTCGGCCCGAAGAACGCGGTGTTGACCATCACGCCGGCGGACGGGAGCGACACGTTCTGGTCGTCGGCGGACTGTCCCCAGGGCGCGGGGAGCCTGGTGTTCCGGGTGCCGGCGGGGCAGAGCATCACGTACACGGTGAAGTGGGACCGGAAGCCGAGCGCGCCCCAGTGTGCGACGTCCTCCGCGGGCTCGGCGAAGGCGGGCACCTATCTGCTGGAGGCGAAGGCGCCCGGGTTCGGGAAGGTGCAGGCGTCCTTCGTGCTGTCGGCCGACTGAGCCGTCGCCGCAGAAGAAGCCCCGGCCTCGACGAGGCCGGGGGTGTCGACGTGCGACGAGCTGTGGATCAGCTCCAGCGCGTGGCCGCGGCGTACGTGTCCGTCCCGGTGCTGACCTGCCCGTCGGAATCCAACCTTGAGGACGAGCCCGGTGGCCTTGTCCTGCGGCATCCAGCCGTCGGAGTCGTGGAACTCGTACCACCTCTGGTAGTTGCCACCGTTGCACGCGCGTACCGTCGGACCGCTTGTACTCGTCCCACTTCACGGACGCGCTCTGGCCGGGGTCCGCGGACGTAGTACGGGCCCGGCCGCTGTAGTACGCCAGGTACTTGTGGTTGCCGTTGTTCTTCCAGGTGAGGGGGTTGCCGGCGGCGAACGCCTGCCCCGTGCCCGCAAGGGTCAGTGCCGGGCGAGGACTGCCGCGGCGGCGAACGTGTCCATGAGGCGCTTCTTCATGTGATTTCCCCCTACGCAGTTCAACTGGGGGAAGCCATAGCCAAGTTGGGGCGGACGGTCCGAACTCAGACGTACCGCTCCAGGATGGAGGACTCGGCCAGGCGCGACAGGCCTTCCCGGACGCTCCTCGCCCGGGCCTCGCCCACGCCGTCCACGGTCTGCAGGTCGTCCACGCTCGCGGCCAGCAGCTTCTGCAGGCCGCCGAAGTGCTCCACCAGCCGGTCGATGATCGCGCCCGGCAGCCGCGGCACCTTGGCCAGCAGCCGGAAGCCCCGCGGGGACACCGCGGAGTCGAGGGTCTCCGGCGAGCCCGTGTAGCCCAGCGCCCGCGCCACCGTGCCGAGTTCGATCAGCTCGGCGTGGGTCAGCGCGTCCAGCTCGGAGAGGGCGTCCTCGACCGTGCGGGAACGCTTGGCGGTCGGCTCGGGGACGTAGTCCCGGACGACCAGCTCGCGGTCCGGCTCGACCCCCGCGATCAACTCCTCCAACTGGAGCGCGAGAAGACGACCGTCCGTGCCCAGTTCGACCACGTACTCGGCGATTTCGGTGGCGATACGCCGGACCATCTCCAGGCGCTGCGCGACGGCGGACACGTCCCGCACCGTCACCAGGTCCTCGATCTCCAGCGCCGAGAGGGTGCCGGCCACCTCGTCCAGCCGCAGCTTGTACCGCTCCAGCGTGGCCAGCGCCTGGTTCGCGCGGGAGAGGATCGCCGCCGAGTCCTCCAGGACGCGCCGCTGACCGTCGACGTAGAGGGCGATCAGGCGCATGGACTGGGAGACGGAGACCACGGGGAAGCCGACCTGCTTGCTGACCCGGTCCGCCGTGCGGTGCCGGGTGCCCGTCTCCTCCGTGGGGATCGTCGGGTCCGGCACCAGCTGCACGCCCGCGCGCAGGATCTTCGACAGGTCCGAGGACAGCACGATGCCGCCGTCCAGCTTGCACAGCTCCCGCAGCCGGGTGGCGGTGAACTCCACGTCCAGGACGAACCCGCCCGTGCACATCGCCTCGACCGTCTTGTCGGAACCGAGAACGATGAGTCCGCCGGTGTTGCCGCGCAGCACCCGTTCGAGCCCGTCACGCAGGGCCGTACCAGGAGCCACGGCGCTCAGGGAGGCGCGCATCAGGCCATCGGAACCGGCACTCCCACCGATCTTTCCGGGAGCTGCTGCCCGGTCGTTGGCTGCCACTGCACTCCTCCGGTCGCAGGTTCTGACGCGCCCCCGTGACCCGCACTCGGTTCGTACGGACGGGCGAGACCTGGGCAAAGTCTACCGGCGGTCCTCCGCCTCCCGCGGGGCCTCTCGGCGACGGGAGCGCGGCAGCACCCGCAGCGCGTCCCCCATGTCAGCGACTTCCAGGACCTTCATGCCGGGCGGCACCTTGCCCGGATCGGTCGGCACCAGCGCGTGCGTGAAGCCCAGCCGGTGGGCCTCCGTGAGCCTGCGCTGCACGCCCGTGACCCGTCTCACCTCGCCCGCGAGGCCCACCTCGCCGATCGCGACAAGGTTCTTCGGCAACGGAGTGTCGCTGGCGGCGGAGGCGAGCGCGAGGGCGATGGCGAGGTCGGCGGCCGGCTCCGACAGCTTCACCCCGCCGACCGTCGCGGAGTAGATGTCCCGCTTGCCGAGCGCGCTGATCCGGCCGCGCTGCTCCAGGACGGCCAGCATCATCGACACGCGCGAGGTCTCCAGGCCCGAGGTCGTACGCCGCGGGGAGGGGATCTGGGAGTCCACGGTCAGCGCCTGCACCTCGGCCACCAGCGGGCGGCGGCCCTCCAGGGTGACGGTCAGACAGGTGCCGGGGACCGGTTCGTCGCGACGGGTGAGGAAGAGTCCGCTTGGGTCGGCAAGTCCGGTGATGCCCTCGTCGTGCAGTTCGAAGCAGCCGACCTCGTCCGTGGCGCCGTAGCGGTTCTTCACACCGCGCACCAGGCGCAGGCGCGCGTGCCGGTCGCCCTCGAAGTGCAGGACGACGTCCACGAGGTGTTCCAGGAGGCGAGGGCCCGCGATCGCGCCGTCCTTTGTGACATGGCCCACGAGGAGCGTGGACATCCCGCGCTCCTTGGAGGCGCGGATGAGCGCGCCCGCGACCTCCCTCACCTGGGCCATGCCACCGGGTGCGCCCTCGATCTCCGGGGAGGCGACCGTCTGCACCGAGTCGAGGATCAGCAGGGAGGGCTTGACCTCGTCCAAGTGGCCGAGGACGGCGGACAGATCGGTCTCGGCGGCCAGATACAGCTCGTCATGGAGGGCGCCGATGCGGTCCGCGCGCAGCCGCACCTGGCTCGCCGACTCCTCGCCGGTCACATAGAGGGTGCGGTGCTCGGCGCTCGCGGACTTGGCGGCCACGTCCAGCAGCAGCGTGGACTTGCCGACGCCGGGCTCGCCCGCAAGCAGCACGACCGCGCCGGGGACGAGACCGCCGCCGAGCACCCGGTCCAGCTCCGGCACGCCGGTGGCGCGGGCGGTGGCCTGCCGGCCGTCGACCTGCCCGATCGGCAGCGCCGAGGTGGTGACCCGGCCTGCGGCCGTCGTACGGACCGCGGGCGCGCCGTACTCCTCGACCGTGCCCCAGGCCTGGCACTCGGGGCAGCGGCCGAGCCACTTGGCCGTCTGCCAGCCGCACTCGGTGCAGCGGTAGGACGGGCGGTCCTTGGTGGTCTTGGTACGGGCAGCCATGCGGAAACCGTAGCCCGCGGCACTGACAACGGATCCCCGGGATGTGTGAACGGATCCCCGGGATGTGTGTGGGTGAACCGGTATCGGCCATCAGCCGTCGGCTTCGAGCCACGGAACAAAGGGTTCCTGTCCCCTTATGAGGGATCGTTTCACCCGTACGAATTAAAAGTGCTCAAGCTTCGAGAAGGGGCACTCCGGCGCCGCCTACGGTCGCACGGGTGATGAGCAGCAGTCCGGAGACCACCACCCGCACCACCGGCGCGCACCGGGTGCGCGGCCAGGCCCATGAAGCACGAGGGGCAGGCGACACACGAGAGGCGAGGGAAGGTCGCGGTGCACGCGAGGGTCGCGGTGCCGAAGAGGCCCGCGATGCGCGAGAGGGGCGCGACCGCGCCGCCGCGCGCACCCTCGCCCAGTGGCCGCCGGCGCGCTGCGAACCGTACCTGGACGGGCTGTTCACCTACTGCCTGTCGGTGCTGTGCGACCACGACGCGGCCACCGCCGCCCTCGGCGACGTCCTCGCCCTGGCCGAGCGGCGCGCACACCGTGTCCCCGAGGCCGCCGCCGACCGCAGGGCCTGGCTGTACGCGCTGGCCCGCTGGGCGTGCCTGCGCAAGCTGGCCGAAGCCAAGCAGAAACGTCAGGCCACGCATGCGGCGGGCCGCCCCGCGACCCGGCGCCAGGTGTCCGAACCGCCCGTCGCCCCGGAGGTCCAGGAACAGCGGCGCCGCGAACTGGCCCTGCTCGCCTGGCCGGAGGCGGCCGGTACGACCCCCGAGCAGCGCGAGGCCCTGGAGCTGGCCGTCCGCCACCACCTGGCCGCGCAGGAGATCGCCGCCGTCCTCGGCATGGCACCGGCGGCCGCACGCGAACTGCTCGCCTCCGCCGCCTGCGAGGTCGAACGCACCCGTGCGGCCCTCGCCGTGGTCGAGACCGGCGGCTGTCCTAGCGTGGCCCATCTCACGGGGGACAGCGGGCTGGTCCTGAGCACGGCGCTGCGCCGCGAACTGGTCCGGCACGTCGACGACTGCCCGCGCTGCCGCCGCACCGCCGAGCGCGCCGTGCCCGGACACTGGCCCGGCGCCACGGTCACCCCCGCCGAACTGCCCGTCCTGGAGGCACCCAGAAGGGCCCTGCATCTCGCCCTGACGCACCAGCCACGCGCGCGTGGAGCGGCGGCACCCCGCTTCGACCGGCGCGGCTTCCCCATGGACCCCAAGGACCGCGCGGCCCGCCGCGACCGGCTACGCGCGCGTGCGGTGACGACCACGGTCGTCGCCACGGTGCTGGCAGCGCCCGTCCTGGCCCTGTGGGCCGCCTACCGGGGCGCGCCGACGGCGGACGGGGAGGGGCCCTCCGCCACGGCGCGCGAGGCCCAGGGCCCCGACGCCCTCGGCAGCGACCCGGCCGGCGGCTACGAGAACGCCGGGAACGCGAGCGTGAAGCCCGGCGTCCGCATCGGCAAGGACGGCAAGGCGGACGTCTCCGTGGAGGTCGTCAGCGTGACCGGAGCGGGCACGAAGGGCGCCGGGCGCCTCGCGGTCAGCGCCGCGAACGACGGCGACACGACCCTGATCACCCTCACCGCGTCCGGCTCCTCCCCGGTCCGCTGGTCCGCGTCCACGACAGCGCCCTGGCTGTATCTGAGCCGGTCCACGGGAACCGTGAACCCCGGCGACACGTTGACGATCAAGGTGTACGTCGACCACCTCCGCGAGCCCTCCGGCCACTGGCAGGCACAGCTGGCGATCTCCCCGGCGGGCGCGGTGGTCACGATCGACGGCTACGGCACCGCCCCCACGCACGGCCCGACCCCTCCACCCACCAGCGCATCCCCCACCCCACCCCCACCGACCACACCGCCCCCTTCCACCCCGCCGTCCACGCCACCGACCACCGATCCCCCCACCTCCCCAGCCCCGACCCCACCGGATCCCCCACCACCGACCACACCGCCGTCGCCGTCCGGCAGCGATGCGCCGAGTCCGTCTGGGGGGTAGGGCGGGGCTTGGCCGGTGGGGAGGGGTGCCGGGGTGCGCTGGCCGGGAGAGCGGGCGGGCCGGCCCGGGGTCGGCCGGCGGGAGGGGAAGCGCTGGGGTGGGAGCAGGGCGGGGGCTGTGCGGGATTACCGACGCCGTCAGCACCTGGCAGCGGGAGCGCCGAGTCCGTCCGGAGGCGGGAGGCGGGCTTGGCTGCGGGGAAGGAAGCGCCGGGGGAGAAGGGTGGCGGTGGGGACTGGGGGATTACTGGGGCCGTCGCCATAGCAGCGATGCGCCGAGTCCGTCGGGGCAGGGGCGGGCTGGCCGGGGAGGAGAGCGCGGGGTGCGGAGAGGGCGGAGCGATTGTCGGCGCCGTCACCGTGCGGCAGCGATATGTCGAGTCCGTCCGGGAGCAGCAGGCGGGACTTGGCCCGTGGAATGGGAGCGGTGTGGGGCGGCGAGCGGATCCCTCACGAGGGCACGTGGGGATGTGCCGGAGGGATGGGATTGGCAGATCTGTTCCGGGAGGGGATGGCCTGTACCGGCGTCGGCGCGAGACGTCGCAGGTCAGGCGGTGCTGTGCCGGGACGGAGGGGTGGGTGGGTGGGTGGAACGGATCTGCCAATCACCGCGGCAGGGGCCGCCGTGGGCGGCGAACGGCCGTGGGGTGACGCCGGCGGGCCGGCGGGGAAACCGCGGCTCGCCGGGGTTATGGGGTCGGGTCGGCGGGGTGGGGGGCGAGCAGGGGCAGCTGGGAGGCCAGGCGCTGTTCGCAGAGTTCGGCCAGGCGGTCGTAGCCGGCCTTGCCCATCAGTTCGGTCAGCTCGGCCCGGTAGGAGACGTAGACCGGCTCGCCCGCGCCGTGTGCGGAGGTCGCCGAGGTGCACCACCAGTGCAGGTCGTGGCCGCCCGGACCCCAGCCCCGGCGGTCGTACTCACCGATGGAGATCTGCAGGACCCGTGTGTCGTCGGGGCGGTCGATCCAGTCGTAGGTGCGCCGGATCGGCAGCTGCCAGCACACGTCCGGCTTGGTCTCCAGCGGCTCCCGGCCCTCCCGCAGCGCGAGGATGTGCAGCGAGCAGCCCGCGCCGCCCGCGAAGCCGGGCCGGTTCTGGAAGATGCAGGAGCCCTGGTAGGGGCGGGTCTGGCGGGAGCCCTCCTCGTCCTTGGACACCCAGCCGTTCCGCGTGCCCTCGTCGTGGTGCTGCCAGATCTCCGGCGTGAGCCGGGCCACATGCTCGGCGACCCGCTTCTCGTCGTCCTCGTCCGAGAAGTGCGCGCCCAGCGAGCAGCACCCGTCGTCCGCGCGGCCCGCCTGGATGCCCTGGCAGCCGCTGCCGAAGATGCAGTTCCAGCGAGAGGTCAGCCATGTCAGATCACAGCGGAAGACCTGCTCGTCGTCCGCAGGATCGGGAAACTCCACCCAGGCGCGCGCGAATTCGAGCCCCTTTTCGTCGCTCACCTGCGGAGCCTGCTTGGCCTGCTTCGACTTCTTGGTCACGGACGACGCCCTCGCCTGTGCAGAATCCTTCAATTCCTTGGAGGATTTGTGGTCCTTCGCCTTTTTCGTCTTTGGCACGTGTCCAGGGTAAGTGGCCGAGAGCCGCACCGGGGACCGTCGGCGGGCGATCTGGCAGTAGCGTTCCGTATATGAGACTCGGTGTCCTGGACGTGGGTTCGAACACGGTGCATCTGCTGGTGGTGGACGCCCACCCCGGCGCGCGCCCGCTGCCCGCGCATTCGCACAAGGCCGAACTTCGGCTCGCCCAGCTGCTCGACGACAGCGGTGCCATCGACGACGACGGCATCCGCAAGCTGGTCGCAGTCGTGCAGGACGCGCTCCAGGCCGCCGAGGACAAGGGCGTCGAGGACCTGCTGCCGTTCGCGACCTCCGCCGTCCGGGAGGCCACCAACGCCGACGAGGTCCTCGCGCGCGTGGCGGACGAGACGGGCGTACGACTCCAGGTCCTCGCCGGTGCGGAGGAGGCCCGCCTCACGTTCCTCGCGGTCCGCCGCTGGTTCGGCTGGTCCGCCGGAAAGCTGCTGGTCCTGGACATCGGCGGCGGCTCCCTGGAGATCGCCTACGGCATAGACGAGGAGCCGGACGCCGCCGTCTCCCTGCCGCTCGGCGCCGGCCGGCTCACCGCGGGCTGGCTGCCCGGCGACCCGCCCGCTCCCGGGGCCGTGCGTGCCCTGCGCCGCCATGTCCGTACCGAGATCGCCCGCACGGTCGGCGAATTCAGCCGCTTCGGCGCCCCCGACCACGTGGTCGCCACGTCCAAGACCTTCAAGCAGCTCGCCCGCATCGCCGGCGCGGCCCGCAGCGCCGAGGGCCTCTACGTCCAGCGCGAACTCAAGCGCGAGTCCCTGGAGGCCTGGGTCCCGCGCCTGGCCGGCATGACGGCTGAGCAGCGCACCGAGCTTCCCGGCGTCTCCGAGGGCCGCGCCGGCCAGCTCCTGGCGGGCGCCCTGGTGGCGGAGGGCGCGATGGACCTGTTCGGGGTGGAGAACCTGGAGGTCTGCCCGTGGGCTCTGCGGGAGGGCGTGATCCTCCGACGCCTCGATCACATGGGGAGCGATTAGCGCCCAGAAAGGAGCGCGGGCTGTATCGATGTGCGACCCAGCCGCGTGAGCGCGAGAAACGGCCACACACCCGCACTCGCGCAAATGGCGAAAGTCACAACGGCGAATGGGCACCCAACACCGGCACCACTCAACGCCGTAAGGTGACGGACGTGGCTGAACCAACGGACGTGCGTATCGCGCTGTCGACGGCCTCCGTGTACCCGGAGTCCACCGCGACCGCCTTCGAGATCGCCGCGCGCCTCGGCTACGACGGCGTCGAGGTCATGGTGTGGACCGACCCGGTCAGCCAGGACATCGAGGCGCTGCGCCGCTTGTCGGACTACCACGGCATCCCGATCCTGGCCGTCCACGCCCCCTGCCTGCTGATCACCCAGCGGGTCTGGTCGACGGACCCCTGGGTCAAGCTCCAGCGGGCCCGGGCGGCCGCCGAGAAGCTGGGTGCCTCCACCGTCGTCGTACACCCGCCCTTCCGCTGGCAGCGGCAGTACGCGCGCGACTTCGTCGACGGGATCTGGCGGATGGCGGACGAGACGGACGTACGCTTCGCCGTCGAGAACATGTACCCGTGGCGCTACCGCGACCGCGAGATGCTCGCCTACGCCCCCGACTGGGACGTCACCCAGCACGACTACCGGCACTTCACGATCGACCTCAGCCACACGGCGACGGCCCGCACGGACGCCCTGGAGATGGCCAGCCGCATGGGCGACCGCCTCGGCCACGTCCATCTCGCCGACGGCCGGGGCTCGGCCAAGGACGAGCACATGGTGCCGGGCCGCGGCACCCAGCCCTGCGCCGAGCTGGTGGAGCACCTGGCCGTCTCCGGGTTCGACGGCCATGTCGTCATCGAGGTCAACACCCGGCGGGCGATGTCCAGCGCCGAGCGCGAGGCCGACCTCGCCGAGGCCCTGGCCTTCACCCGCAAGCACCTGACGTCGGCGGTACGGGTGCCTCGGCGATGAACGACCACGAGCAGCCCACCCGCAGAAGAGGCAGGCCGCCGCGCACGGAATCCGCCGACACCCGCGACCGCATCCTCTCCGCCGCTCGCGAGGAGTTCTCCGAGCGCGGCTACGAGAAGGCGTCCGTGCGCGGTATCGCGAAGGCGGCCGGTGTCGACTCCGCGCTGGTCCACCACTACTTCGGCACCAAGGAGCAGGTCTTCGAGGCGGCGATCGCGGTGGCCTTCGCGCCCGCGCTGAACGCCCCCGAGGCGCTGGCCGCCGGTCCCGTGGAAGCGGTGGGGGAGCGGCTGACCCGTTTCATCTTCGGCGTCTGGGAGAACCCCACGACCCGTTCACCGGTCCTCGCGATCGTCCGGTCCGCCCTGAACAACGAGACCGCCGCCGCCGTCTTCCGCCGGCTCATCGCCTCCCAGCTGCTGCGCCGCGTCGCCGCCCAGGTGGACCTGCCGGACGCCGAACTGCGCGCCGAGCTGGCCGCCGCACAACTGGTGGGCACGGCGATGATGCGGTACGTCGTCAAGCTGGAGCCGCTGGCCTCCGCCGACCTGGAGCAGATCATCGCGCGTGTGGCACCGGTCGTACAGCACCATCTGACCAGCGCCTGAGCCGCACACCGGGGTCCGTACCGGCGAGACGGGCGTCCCGCATTCCGGACAGCCGTGTCCAGCGTTTGGAGCACCGGCGTACGCTCGAAGAACCAGAACTGTCTGGCAGATCTTCGAAGGAGCGAGCGACGATGCCCGAGCTGAGGTCCCGCACAGTCACCCACGGCCGCAACATGGCGGGCGCCCGCGCCCTTATGCGCGCCTCCGGTGTACCCGGTGCGGACATCGGCCGGAAGCCCGTCATCGCCGTCGCGAACTCCTTCACCGAGTTCGTTCCGGGTCACACCCATCTGCAGCCGGTCGGCCGGATCGTCAGCGAGGCGATCAAGGAGGCCGGCGGCATCCCGCGCGAGTTCAACACGATCGCCGTGGACGACGGCATCGCAATGGGCCACGGCGGCATGCTGTACTCCCTGCCCTCCCGCGACCTGATCGCGGACTCGGTGGAGTACATGGTCGAGGCCCACTGCGCCGACGCCCTGGTCTGCATCTCCAACTGCGACAAGATCACCCCGGGCATGCTGCTGGCGGCCCTGCGCCTGAACATCCCGACGGTCTTCGTCTCCGGCGGCCCGATGGAGTCCGGCCGCGCCACCCTGGTCGACGGCACGGTCCGCACGCTCGACCTGGTCGACGCGATCTCCGACGCCGTCAACGACAAGATCTCCGACGAGGACATCCTCCGTATCGAGGAGAACGCCTGCCCGACCTGCGGCAGCTGTTCCGGCATGTTCACCGCCAACTCGATGAACTGCCTGACCGAGGCCATCGGCCTGTCCCTGCCCGGCAACGGCTCGGTCCTCGCCACCCACACCGCGCGCAAGCAGCTCTACGTCGACGCCGCCCGCACGGTCATGGACCTCACCCGCCGCTACTACGAGCAGGACGACGACACGGTCCTCCCGCTGAACATCGCCACCTTCCAGGCCTTCGAGAACGCCATGGCCCTGGACATCGCGATGGGCGGCTCCACCAACACGATCCTGCACCTGCTGGCCGCCGCCCAGGAGGCCGGCGTCCCCTTCGGCCTGGAGCAGATCGACGTCGTCTCCCGCCGGGTGCCGTGCCTGGCGAAGGTGGCGCCCAACGTGGCGAAGAACCGCACGTACTACATGGAGGACGTGCACCGCGCCGGCGGCATCCCGGCCCTGCTGGGCGAACTCCACCGCGCGGGCCTGCTCAACGAGGACGTGCACGCCGTCCACAGCCCGTCGCTGGCCGACTGGCTGAAGACCTGGGACGTCCGCGGCGGCAGCCCGTCCCCGGAGGCGGTGGAGCTGTGGCACGCGGCACCGGGCTGCGTCCGCTCCGCCGAGGCCTTCTCCCAGTCCGAGCGCTGGGAGGCGCTGGACGAGGACGCGGAGGGCGGCTGCATCCGCTCCGTCGAGCACGCGTACTCCAAGGACGGCGGCCTCGCGGTCCTCAAGGGCAACCTGGCGGTCGACGGCTGTGTGGTGAAGACGGCCGGCGTGGACGAGTCGATCTGGACCTTCGAGGGCCCGGCGGTCGTCTGCGAGTCCCAGGAGGAGGCCGTCCAGCGCATCCTCACCCAGGAGGTCAAGGACGGCGACGTCGTCGTCATCCGCTACGAGGGCCCCAAGGGCGGCCCCGGCATGCAGGAGATGCTCTACCCGACCTCGTACCTGAAGGGTCGCGGCCTGGGCAAGACCTGCGCCCTGATCACCGACGGCCGCTTCTCCGGCGGCACCTCGGGCCTGTCCATCGGCCACGCCTCCCCCGAGGCGGCCTCCGGCGGCACCATCGCCCTCGTCCAGGACGGCGACCGCATCCGCATCGACATCCCGAACCGCACGATCGAGCTCCTGGTCGACGAGGCCGAACTCGCCCGCCGAGAGCAGTCCCTCAACGGCGTCTACGCCCCGAAGAACCGCGACCGCAAGGTCTCCGCGGCGCTGCGGGCCTACGCCGCGATGGCCACCAGCGCCGACAAGGGCGCGGTGCGGGACGTGACCAGGCTCGGCTGAGCAGCCACCCGACAGGGGCCGCCTCCCGCGCGGGGGCGGCCCCTTCGCATGTCACCAGGCCTTGGGGTCGCCGTCCGTCACCAGGTCTTCGGGTCGCGTCCGTCCACGGCGAAGACGGTTCCGTCGGGGGAGGCGGCATAGACATGCGTGCCGATGAGCAGCGGGCTGGGCAGGGCGGCGGAGACCTCGCCCGCGTTCGCACCGAGCCGTGGCGGTGTCTGTCCCACCAGGCTTCCGCCGCGTGCGTCGACGGCGAGCAGACGCCCGTCGGGAGCGGTGAAGTAGACGTGGTCGGCGGAGGCGACCGGCGCCGAACCGCGGCTCACGGACGTTTCCGTGTGCCACAGCCACTTGCCCGTGCCGAGGTCGACCGCGTCCAGTGACCCGCCGGTCGCCAGCAGCTGCACGACATCGCCGCGTACGTCGGCGTGGGGTGCCGTGAGCGGGAGGGGCAGGGCGACGCGGCGTACGGCCTTCACGGCCGGTGAGTACCGGACGACGGCCTTCGCGTCGCCCGAGACGGGGTCGAGGGACAGCAGGAACAGGGAGTGGCCCTGGCTGCCGATGGGCCGCAGCAGGCCCTTCAGCCGCGCTTGCCACCGCACCGCACCGGTGCGTGGTTCCAGGGCGGTGACCAGCGTGTCCGCCCCTTGCGCCGAGGCGCTGGTCGCATAGGCCAGCGGATCGCCGTCGTAGGAGGCCAGCAGCGGGGTCGTGCTCCCGGACACGCGGCGATGCCACTTGGTCTCTCCCGATGCCCCGGCCACCCCGGTGACCGCCCCGTCCGTGCCGGTGACCAGGAGCATGGACTTGGTGAACCGTATCCCCGTGTTCGCGGGCATGGCCCGTTGCCAGCGCGGCCTGCCCGAGGCGGGATCGAGTGCCACGACTCGCCGGCCGCCGTCCGTGGGCAGCAACAGGAGGCCGCCCGAGAGAGCGGGAGCGTCGCTCGTCCGTTCCTCGGCGACCGGCCGCCGCCACAGGAGGGAGCCGTTCGCGGGATCGAGGGCGAACGCCAGGCCGGAACGGAAGCAGAGCAACCGCCCGGCCCCGTGGATGCATTGAGGCATCCCCGAACCCTTCCCGACCGGCTTGGCGCGCCATGCGGCGAATCCGGCAGCGGTGGTAGGGGAGCCGGCCTCCTTGGCCGCGGGACCACCGTCGTCGCCGGCGTGCAGCAGCCCGGCGAGCACCCCGGCCAGGGCAAGGGCAAGGACGAGCGCCCCGGCGCCGAGAGCCGTGCGCCTGCCCAAGCGCCTGCGGGAACCGGGCACCGGCTCGGCACCGGAGGGTTCGTGAGCCGGCGCGTCGTCCCCGGTGCGCTGCGCCGGTATGAACGCCTGCGTGTCGTACGACGCCGCCACCGACCGCAGCTCACGCATCAGCTCGTCGGGAGTGGGCCGGTCCTCGGGCTCCTTGGCGAGACACCGCAGCACCAGCGGGGCGAGACTCTCCGGCACCCCGGTCAGATCCGGCTCGTCGTGCACCACCTGGTACGCGACGACATAGGGGCTGTCGGAGTCGAACGGCCCCCGCCCGGTCGCCGCGTGCACCATCACCGACCCGAGGGCGAAGATGTCCGCCGCCGGCCCCACTTCCCGGGGCCGCCGGAACTGCTCCGGTGCCATGAACGGCGGCGTGCCGATCAACTTGCCGGTCTCGGTGCGCAGTTCACTGTCCTTCGGCCGGGAGATGCCGAAGTCGATGACCTTCGGACCGTCCTCGGCCAGCAGCACATTGCTCGGCTTGAGATCCCGGTGCACGACCCCCACCCGATGGATGTCGCGCAACGCCTCGGCGAGCCCGGCCATGAGCCGCCGCAACTGGGCCGCCGGCATCGGCCCGTTCCGCTTCACGTACTCCGAGAGAGTCGGACCGGGGATGAACAGCGTGGCCATCCAGGGCCGTTCGGCCTCCGGGTCGGCATCGACGACGGGCGCGGTGAAGGCGCCGCTCACCCTCCGGGCCGCCGCCACCTCCTGCCGGAAACGGCCTCTGAACTCGCGGTCTCTCGCGAACTCGGCGTGTACGACCTTCACGGCGAGCCTCAGTCCGGAGGTGCTGCGGGCCAGATGCACCACGCCCATGCCCCCGGACCCCAGACAGGACTCCAAGTGGTAGTGACCGGCGTACTCGGGAAGTTCCGCTTCCGCGCCCGCTCCGGTGCTGCGCTGTGGCGTCATGGACCACCCCCGTGCTGTTCGTCCGCGCGCGCGACGCACGGAGCCTAGTCGATGACTCGTGCGAGACAGAGGCGGCTTGCTAGCCTTCGCGCGCGAGTTACGCACACGTGTTTCAGGACACGATTCGAAGGAAGCTACGGGCCCCAGCACAGTCGTGGGGCCGAGCGGGGGAGGTCTGTCATGTCTGTCGAGCACACGGAAGCCGCGAGGGGCGGCGAGAGCGAGTCTTTCACCACGGAGTCGGGTGTCCACACGTACCCGGTCGCGCCGGGTGTCCGCCTGAACGTCCGCAGCGGACCGGGCACCAACTACAGCATCGTCCGGGTCCTCACCGAGGGGATCCGGGTACCGATCTTCTGCCAGACCCCGGGCACGACCGTGACGGGGCCCTATGGCACGTCGAACATCTGGGACAACATCGACAGCGGCGAGTACGTGTCCGACGCCTACGTCCAGACCGGCAGCGACGGCTACATCGCCCCGCGCTGCGCCTGACCCCCTCCGGGAGCCCGCCACCACCCGGCGCCATAATCGTTCCGTGAGCGACGAAACCGGCACCCCGGACACCACGGCGGGCTCCTCGGACGGTACGGCCCAGGGCGGCGGGCCCCGCCCCGAGCCGCTCCGCTTCTTCGGCACCACCTGGGTGAACCACGACAACGGCTACGCGGCCCGCCGCGCCGGCGTCGCCGTCGGCTCCCTCGCCGCCGCCGTCGCCTCCTGCCTGGTCCTCCGCTTCGCCTACGAGGGCATCCGGATCGCCGACACCGGCTCCTTCGTCACCGTGCTGATCATCGCCATGTTCGCGATCTGCAGCGCGCTCGCCTTCCGCAACACCTGGGAAGGCTTCGGCAAGCGCCACGACCCACAGCGCCAGGCCTCCCTGCGCGGCCTGCTCGCCATCGGCTTCGTCGGCTCCCTCATCGCCTACTTCTTCCGCTCCCTCACCGAGGCCCCGGGCGAGAAGCTGCACCGTGAGGAGTACGAGAAGGCCCGCGAGGACCACGCCCGCCGCACCACCCGCCGCACCGGCAACCCGTCGAAGAAGAAGCGCCGCCGGTGACGTGAGCCTCCGGCGGTTGGAAGTGGGTGCCGGCGACGGGGTCCGCGGTGGGCGGATGAGGGGGCGCCGGTGATGCCTGCTCTTGGTGGTCAGCAGGGGGTTGGCGGCAGGGGCTTGGGGTGGGCGGCGGATGCGTCGCCGGTGACGCTTGCCGGCCGCGGTTGCTTCGGGCGGTTGGAAGTGGGTGCCGGCGACGGGGTCCGCGGTGGGCGGATGAGGGGGCGCCGGTGATGCCTGCTCTTGGTGGTCAGCAGGGGGTTGGCGGC
>NZ_JBIAEC010000030.1:46749-52192 GCF_042868225.1 Streptomyces sp. NPDC007856
GGGCGGCGGATGCGTCGCCGGTGACGCTTGCCGGCCGCGGTTGCTTCGGGCGGTTGGAAGTGGGTGCCGGCGACGGGGTCCGCGGTGGGCGGATGAAGGGGAGCCAGTGATGCCTGCTCCGCGTGGTCACCAGGGCGCTGGCGCCAGGGGCCGGCGATGGACGGCGGATGCGCCGCCGGTGAGGCCTGCCCCCCGAGGTCGGACGGCTCCAAAAGCCGGTGACGTCACGTTCGCGCCGTCCCACCATGGTCGTATGACCGTGACACAACCGCCCGCACCCCCGCCCTCGCCCGCGGCCCGCGCGCGCTCCTTCGACTCGGCCGCCGCCCAGTACGCGGCGAACCGCCCCTCCTACCCGCCCGCCCTCTTCGACGCCGTCGAGGAACTGGCCGGCCGGGCGCTGTCCGGTGCCAGGGTCGTGGACGTCGGGGCCGGTACGGGTATCGGGACCGCCCTCCTGCAGGCCCGCGGCGCCGACGTGCTCGCCGTCGAACCCGGCGAGGGCATGGCCGCCGAGTTCCGCCGCGTGCTGCCGCATCTCCCGATCGTCCGCGGCAACGGCAACGCCCTCCCCATCGCCGACGCCCACGCCGACTTCATCACCTACGCCCAGGCCTGGCACTGGACCGACACCGCCCGCTCGGTGCCGGAGGCGCTGCGGGTGCTGCGGCCGGGCGGTGCGCTGGCGCTGTGGTGGAACCGCGACGCCGTGGACGTGGAGTGGATCGCCGAGGCAGCCCGCCGTATCGGCCGCTTCCTCGGTGTGGACGTCGCCGCCGAGAAGCGGAAAGCCAGCCGCACGGAACTGGCCGACCCCAGCGGCCGCCTCCGCTTCAGCCGTCGGGAGGTCCGCTGGAGCCGCGGCGTCACGATCGACACCCACCTCGCGAACATCGGCAGCCACTCGGCACTCCTCCTCACGCCCGAGGAGCGCAGGACCGCCTTCCTGGAAGAGGAGCGCGCCCATCTGCTGAAGACCTTCCCGGACGGCATGGTCGAGGAGACCTACGACGTGCTTCTCCTCGTCGCCACCAAACCCTGATCAGCGAATAGGCATCAGCGAAGAAACATCAGCGAAGAGGCGTCGCCCGGAGCGGCGGCCGGGCCCGTCCCGGCCGCCGCTTCCGCATGTGTGGCCGGCCGGCCCCTTGACGCGCGGACCCTCCGGGCACATTATTCATCGCATGATGAATTACGTGCCGGACCTACCAACCCCGGCCCCCACCCCAGCGGTCCAGGCCCACGACCTCACCGCCGTCCGCGGCCCCCGCACCGTCCTCCACCATCTCGACTTCACCGTCCCCCGCGGTCAGGTCACCGGCCTGCTCGGCCCCTCCGGCTGCGGCAAGTCGACCCTCATGCGCTCGATCGTGGGCACCCAGGCCAAGGTCACCGGCACCCTTCAGGTCCTCGGCCACCCGGCCGGCCACCCCGCCCTGCGCACGCGCATCGGCTACGTCACCCAGGACGCCTCCGTCTACGACGACCTGACCGTCCGGCAGAACCTGGAGTACTTCGCCGCGATCCTCGACCCCGGCCACGCAGCCGCCGAACGCCGCCACGAGCACGTCACCCGGGCCATCACCGACGTCGACCTCGCCAGCCACGCCGACGCCCTCGCCGGCAACCTCTCCGGCGGCCAGCGCAACCGGGTCTCACTGGCCGTGGCCCTGCTCGGCGCCCCCGAACTCCTCGTCCTGGACGAACCCACCGTCGGCCTCGACCCCGTACTGCGCCGCGACCTGTGGCGCCTCTTCCACGACATCGCCGCCACCCGCGGCGCCACCCTCCTCGTCTCCTCCCACGTCATGGACGAGGCCGAGCGCTGCCACCGCCTCCTCCTCATGCGCGAGGGCGAGATCCTCGCGGACGACTCCCCGGACGCCCTGCGCACCCGCACCGGCAGCGACACCGTCGAGGCCGCCTTCCTCCACCTCGTCGACGAGGCAGCCGCGGCAGCCCGACCCAAGGAGAGCACCCGATGAGCACGATCAGCACGCCGAGCACCACGACCGCCCCCACCCCGACCGGTGTCATCAACGCGGGCCGCACCACCGCCACCGCCGCCCGGGTCCTGCGCCAGCTCCGCCACGACCCGCGCACCATCGCGCTGATGATCCTCGTCCCGTGCCTGATGCTGATCCTGCTGCGCTATGTCTTCGACGCCAGCCCGCGCACCTTCGACAACATCGGCGCATCCCTGCTCGGCATCTTCCCGCTGATCACGATGTTCCTGGTCACCTCCATCGCCACCCTGCGCGAACGCACCTCCGGCACCCTCGAACGCCTCCTGGCGATGCCCCTCGGCAAGGCCGACCTCATCGCCGGCTACGCCCTCGCCTTCGGCGCGATCGCCATCGTCCAGTCCGCCCTCGCCACCGGACTGGCCGTGTGGGTGCTCGGCCTCGACGTCACCGGCTCACCCTGGCTGCTCCTCCTCGTCGCCCTCCTCGACGCCCTGCTCGGCACGGCCCTCGGCCTCTTCGTCTCCGCCTTCGCCGCCTCGGAGTTCCAGGCGGTCCAGTTCATGCCGGCGGTGATCTTCCCCCAGCTCCTCCTCTGCGGCCTGTTCACTCCCCGGTCCGACATGCAGCCCGTCCTCACGGGCATCTCCGACGTCCTGCCGATGTCCTACGCCGTCGACGGCATGAACCAGGTCCTGCACCACACCGACATGACCGCGACCTTCGTCCGGGACGTCCTGATCGTGGCCGGCTGCGCGCTGCTGGTCCTGGTACTGGGCGCGGCCACCCTCCGGCGCCGAACGGCCTGACCGTCCTTCGCCGATCCCACGGCGCCGGACGGCCGCACTGCGCCCGTGTTCCGCCTGCCGGACAACCCCCCGCACCCTCACGGCCCGGTGCGAGGATGACCCCATGAGCCAGAAAGTCGCAGTCCTCGGCACCGGCAAGATCGGCGAAGCCCTGCTCAGCGGAATGATCCGGGCCGGCTGGGCCCCCGCCGACCTCCTGGTCACCGCCCGCCGCCCGGAACGCGCCGAAGAACTCCGCACCCGCTACGGAGTCAGCCCGGTCACCAACACCGAGGCCGCCAAGACCGCCGACACCCTCATCCTCACGGTCAAGCCGCAGGACATGGGCACCCTCCTGGACGAGCTCGCCCCGCACGTCCCCGCCGACCGCCTGGTCATCAGCGGCGCCGCCGGTATCCCCACCTCCTTCTTCGAGGAGCGCCTGACCGCAGGCACCCCGGTCGTCCGCGTCATGACCAACACCCCCGCCCTCGTCGACGAGGCCATGTCGGTCATCTCCGCCGGCAGCCACGCCACCGAGCAGCACCTCGCGCACGCCGAGGAGATCTTCGGTGCCGTCGGCAAGACACTCCGCGTCCCCGAGACCCAGCAGGACGCCTGCACCGCCCTGTCCGGCTCCGGACCCGCGTACTTCTTCTACCTGGTCGAGGCCATGACCGACGCCGGCATCCTGCTCGGCCTGCCCCGCGACAAGGCCCACGACCTCATCGTCCAGTCCGCCATCGGCGCCGCCGTGATGCTCCGCGACAGCGGCGAACACCCCGTCAAGCTCCGCGAGAACGTCACCTCCCCGGCCGGTACGACGATCAACGCCATCCGCGAACTGGAGAACCACGGCGTACGAGCCGCGCTCATCGCCGCCCTCGAAGCCGCCCGCGACCGCAGCCGCGAACTCGCCTCCGGCAAGAAGGACTGACCCGGCGCCCGGGGGCGACGGCGCTCACCGGCCGCCGCCCGCCCCCGCACGCACGAGCCCGTACTGGCAGGCCCAACGCCCGGCCCTACCGCCCGACCCCGCTCAACGCCGTATCGAACACCGGTGGCAACAGCCCGATCGCCCGGTACGCCGCATCGACGGTCGGCCGGGCCATCGCCCTCGCCTTCTCCGCACCATCCCGCAGCACCCCCTCCACATAGGCAGGATCGGCGCACAGCTCCCTGTGCCTGGCCTGCACGGGCCTGAGGACCTCCACCACCGCCTCCGCGGTGTCCTTCTTCAAGGCGCCGTACGAGTCGTAAACGCCTGCCAGTGACTCAGGGTTCCCGTCCGTGCACGCAGCGAGAATCTCCAGCAGGTTCGAGACCCCCGGCCGCCGCTCGCGGTCGTACTCCACGTCCCGCCCGCTGTCCGTGACGGCCCGCATGACCTTCTTCCGCACGTCGTCCGGCTCGTCCAGCAGATAGACGACCCCCAGCCCCGAGTCGTCCGACTTCCCCATCTTCGACGTCGGGCTCTGCAGATTCATCACCCGCGCCGCCACCGCCGGCCGCGTGGCCCTCGGCACCACGAACGTGTGCCCGAACCGCTGGTTGAACCGCACCGCCAGATCCCGCGCCAGCTCGACATGCTGCACCTGGTCGTCCCCGACCGGCACCTCCTCCGCGCCGTAGCCCAGGATGTCCGCCGCCATCAGCACCGGATACGTCAGCAGGGAGAGCCGCACGGTCCCGCCGCGCTCCCGCACCTTCGCGGTCTTCTCCTTGTACTGGATCATCCGGCGCATCTCACCGTCGGTCGCCACGCACTCCAGCAGATACGACAGCCTCGTGTGCTCGTCGACATGGCTCTGCAGGAACACCGTGCACACCTCGGGATCGAGCCCCGCCGCCAGCATCAACGTCGCCGTCTGCCGACTGAGCCTGAGCAATCGCGCCGGATCCTGGTCCACCGTCAGCGCGTGCAGATCGACGACACAGAACACCGAGTCGGCCTGGCGCTGATCCGTCTCCACCCAGCGCCGCAGGGCTCCCAGGTAGTTGCCCAGCGTCAGGTGCCCGGTCGGCTGAATCCCGCTGAAGACCCGCTTCATCTCCACTCCACCTCCTGGTCGGGACCGCCGCTCCTGCGGCCGGCCCCCGGAGTCCGGAGGAGATACGAGAACGGCCGCCGAAGCGGCGGCCGTTGGATGCATACGTGAGTACGGCCGCCGTCAGGCGGCCCACCACAGCTGGGTACACGTACGCGTCGTCATGCGGATCAGAGTACGCCTCCGGAGCGCACCAGGGGCAAGAGTTGACACACGCCACGCCGATCCGTAGTGTTCTCCGAGTTGTCCGACGTGAGCGCCGACTCCGGTCGGTCCCCGGACAGCCACTCCGCAAGTACCAACCAGCAATCGACGCTCCGGTGTCGAGTGTTTTGGCATGCGTAATTACGGAATGAGGAATCCGCGTTCGAAAGGACGCAGCCCCCGATTAGCTCGGGAGCACGGAATCCGCTAAAGTCTCACTCGTCGGAACGGCCCAACGGCCGGGAGACAAGCCCCCTGACTGGGAGTCAGACTCCGAAAGGATCTGATAGAGTCGGAACCGCCGGAAAGGAAACCGCGAGAAAGCGCGGGAACCTGGAAAGCATCGAGGAAATCGGATCGAGAAAAGGTCTGATAGAGTCGGAAACACCGAAGGGAAGCGCCCGGAGGAAAGCCCGAGAGGGTGAGTACAAAGGAAGCG
>NZ_JBIAEC010000031.1:0-49590 GCF_042868225.1 Streptomyces sp. NPDC007856
GCAGGGTCGTGGACAGCGCCTCCCCGCCGGGGGCCTGTCAGAAGGCCGCCGGCCAGTCGGAGATCGGCTGGATCGGCTCCGGCGGCGGCTACAGCAGCGTCTTCGCCAAGCCGGACTACCAGTCGGGCGCGATGCCGGCCGGCAGCACCTCCATCGGTGCGACGCGCGGCGTTCCGGACGTCTCCCTGCAGGCGAGCCCGTCCACGGGAGCGCTGGTGTACCTGTCCCTCCCGCCCGACGGCCAGAGCGGGCTGAAGTGTGGCAGCACACCGTGCAGCACGGGCTGGTACGACATCGGCGGCACGTCGTTGGCATGTCCCCAGTGGGCGGGCCTGGTCTCCCTCGCCGACCAGATCAACGGCGGTGGACTCGGACTCATCAACCCGACTCTGTACAAGCTCGCGTCGGACCCGGCCACATACGCGGCGGACTTCAACGACATCACCGTGGGCAACAACACCGCCGAAACCTCGGTCCCGGGCTACTCGGCCACCACAGGGTGGGACCCCGTCACCGGACTGGGCACGCCGAACGCGGCGAAGCTCCTACCCGACCTCGTCAGCGCCGCGCACAGCGGCTGATCCTCTGGGGCAACGACGTCCGCGCCTGAGCCGTCCGCCTGCTCGGCTCAGGCGAGCACCAGCACCAATGGCACGCCCCGGCACGGCACCAGGCGCATGCCGTCGTACGTGCCGGGCCGCGCCGCGCCGAGGAGTTCGCCGATGTCCGGGCCCTTGGTGAGGGAGCCGGCCAGGTGGGCCGGGTCGGCGGAGGCGGCGACCCGGCCCCTGGCGTTCACCAGGTGGGCGGGGCGGGGCAGGCGCCGCAGGAGGGGCAGGACGGCCGTCTCGAAGTGCCGCAGGTAGACGTCGGCGGCGGCGACTCCCGCGAACCGGCCCTGGATCAGGACGGGTTCGGAGAGGGTGAGGCTGTACTCGTCGGAGCAGAGGTAGTCGACGTACGGTCCGGCCACCGCCCGGCGCCCGGTGTCGCGGGGCAGCGCGAACCAGTCCCAGTGCGTGTAGTCGGAGTACGCCGACTGGCCGGGATCGAGGTCGAGCAGAAGCGGGCGTACGTCGCCGTCGGCGCCGGACTGCCACCACTCCAGCCAGGCGGGCACGTCCGTCAGCAGGCCGGGCGCCGCGACGAAGCCGACGCCGGAGACGAGTTCCTCGCGCGTCAGGTGGACGTGCAGCCCGGGGCGCAGGGCGGCGAGGTCGGCACTGGCCGGCCGCCGGCCCTCGGCCACCACCCGGCGGAGCAGGGCTTCGGTGTCGGTGCGAGTGGCGGCGACCGTCCGGAAGACGGCCTCCAGCGCACTGCCGACCTGTGCGGCCACCCACGCCTCGGCTTCCGTGTCGAAGGTGGCGAGCGCGGTACTCCGGCCCATCGTGTCCTCCAGCGGACGGGAACCTGACGCGGTGCGGTCAGAGGGTGAGGCGCACGGCGACGAGCCGCGCCGTCGACTCCCTGACGCACCGCTCGGCCAATGTGCCGGCCGTTTCGTGGGCACCATCTTGCACGGCGGAGATCACGGCCCGGTGACGTTCCGCAACTTCTTCACGACATGCGTCGTCGGCCAGGACCAGGCACAGCAGTGCGCCGATCTCGCTCTGCAGGGCGACCTGTTCACGGGTGAGCCGGGCGGACTGGGCGGCCGCCGCGAGTTCGACATGGAAGCGGCCGTACAGGCGGCTGCGCGCCGCCGCGTCCTCGGCCCGGGTCAACTCATCGGTGGTACGGCGGAGTTGGTGCAGGTCCTCGGGTTCGGTGCGCTGGGCGGCGAGCCGGGCGGCGGCGCCGGACAGGGCGGCCCAGTGGTCGCCCAGGTCGCGCAGTTCCTCGGTGCTCCAGCCGCGCAGCCGGGCCTTGAGGCGGTCGTCGGCGGGGACTTCGGGCAGCGAGACGAAGCTGCCGCCGCCGCGGCCCCGGCGCGTGGTGACGAGGCCCTGTTGGCGCAGGGCCATGAGCGCCTCGCGCAGGGTGACCGTGGAGACGCCGAGCTGTCCGGCCAGCTCGGTCTCGCCGGGCAGCTGCTCGCCGTCGGCCAGCAGACCCAGTTCGATGGCGTCGCCGATGCGGCGGACGACCGCGTCCACGCGGGCCCGGTTGTCCACCGGGCTGAAGACGGCCCTGCGGGCGCCGCCCTCGATCTCGTACTGCCTCACGGTCACCACCTCGTGCATTGACTCAAGCTTTACCCTAAGGGGATCTTGAACTTAGAACTATGACTTCATATGTTTACCGTCAACGGTTCAATGTACAGCGCGCCAGAAAGGTTCCCCTATGGAGGGAATTGCGATCCGGCTGCAGGACCTGCGGAAGTCGTTCGGTGGGACGACCGCCGTGGCCGGGGTCGACCTGGAGATCCGGGACGGCGAGTTCTTCTCGATGCTCGGCCCGTCCGGATCCGGCAAGACGACCGTCCTCCGGCTGGTCGCCGGGTTCGAGACACCGGACCAGGGCCGGATCGAACTCGCCGGGCAGGAGGTCACCGGCCTCGCCCCGTTCGAGCGGGACGTGCACACGGTCTTCCAGGACTACGCCCTCTTCCCGCACATGACGGTCGAGCAGAACGTCGCCTACGGGCTGAAGGTCCGCAAGGTACCGAAGGCCGAACGGCTCGTCCGCGCCCGCAAGGCCCTCGCCGAGGTCCGCCTGGAGGGCTACGGCCAGCGGCGTCCGGCCCAGCTCTCCGGCGGGCAGCGCCAGCGTGTCGCCCTCGCCCGCGCGCTCGTCGGCCGGCCCCGGGTCCTGCTGCTGGACGAGCCCCTCGGCGCCCTCGACCTGAAGCTGCGCGAGCAGATGCAGGTCGAACTCAAGGCCATCCAGCGGGAGGTCGGCATCACCTTCGTCTTCGTCACCCACGACCAGGAGGAGGCCCTGACGATGAGCGACCGCATCGCCGTCTTCGACCAGGGCCGTATCGCCCAGGTCGGCACGCCCGCGGAGATCTACGAACGCCCGGCGACCCCGTTCGTCGCCTCCTTCGTCGGCACCTCGAACCTTCTCGACGGCGAGGCGGCGCACCGGATCGTCGGCAGCCCGGGCACGTACAACATCCGGCCGGAGAAGATCCGCGTCCTGAAGGAGTCCGCCGAGGTGGACGAGCCGGGGCACACGAGCACCGTCGGAACCGTCGCCGAGGTGGTCTACCTGGGCGACGCCACCCGCTTCCTGGTCGACCTCGACGGCGGCGGCCGGCTCACCACGCTCCAGCAGAACCTGGAGACCTCCTCCGAGGACGTCGCCGCCTACCGCGGCACCCGGGTGCGCCTGACCTGGCACCGCCGGCACGCCGTCCGGCTGCCCTCCTGACCTCTCCCCCGCCTCTACGTCCCCATGGAGAACGCCGTGCGTCCCACCCGTGTCCTGCGCACCGCGGCCTGCGCCGCCGCGCTGCTGCTCGCCGCCGCCTGTGACTCCTCCGGCTCGGGCGGCTCGTCCGCCACCGGGCTCAACCCGCCCGACCTCAAGGCCCCGACGAAGCTCGGCAGGACGGAGGGCCAGGTCAACCTGATCGCCTGGGCCGGCTATGTCGAGGACGGCTCCAACGACCCGAAGGTGAACTGGGTCGGCGACTTCGAGAAGCAGACGGGCTGCCAGGTCCACTCCAAGGTCGCCGCCAGCTCGGACGAGATGGTCAAGCTGATGAAGACCGGCGAGTACGACGCCGTCTCCGCTTCGGGGGACGCCTCCCTGCGCCTGATCGCCGCCGGGGACGCGGCCCCGGTGAACACCGCCCTGGTCCCCAACTACAAGGACATCTTCAGCGGGCTGAAGAACGGCGCCTGGAACTCGGTGAAGGGCCAGATGTACGGCATCCCGCACGGCCGGGGCGCCAACCTGCTGATGTACAACGCCGACAAGGTCAAGCCCGCGCCCACCTCCTGGTCCGCCGTCTTCGACGGCGCCTCCCGGTACAAGGGGCACGTCACCGCGTACGACTCGCCGATCTACATCGCCGACGCGGCCCTCTATCTCAAGGCCACCAAGCCCGAGTTGAAGATCAAGGACCCTTACGCCCTCGACCAGAAGCAGTTCGACGCGGCCGTGGCCCTGCTCAAGCAGCAGAACAAGGACGTCGGCGAGTACTGGAGCGACTACCTCAAGGAGGTGTCCGCCTTCAAGAGCGGTGACTCGGTGGTCGGCACCACCTGGCAGGTCATCGCCAGCCTCGCCGCCTCCGAGGGCGCCAAGGTCAAGGCGCTGGTGCCGAAGGAGGGTTCGACCGGCTGGTCCGACACCTGGATGGTCTACAGCAAGGCCAAGCACCCCAACTGCGCCTACAAGTGGTTGGACTGGATCGTCTCGCCCAAGGTCAACGCCCAGGTCGCCGAGTACTTCGGCGAGGCTCCGGCCAACTCCAAGGCCTGCGCCGAGACCAGCGACAAGAACTTCTGCACCGTCTACCACGCGGCCGACGAGAACTACTGGAAGAAGATCGCCTTCTGGAACACGCCCATCGAGCAGTGCCTGGACGGCCGCAAGGACGTCAAGTGCGTGCCGTACGCCAAGTGGGTGCAGGCCTGGACCGAGATCAAGGGCTGAGCCGTGACGACCGACATGACGACCGCCGCCGGCCGGGGAACCGTCCGGCGGCTGGCCGGAACCCTGCACCGCAGGCCCCGGCTGCGGCTGACCCTGCTGCTCACCGCCCCGCTGCTGTGGCTCGCCGTCCTCTACCTCGGCTCGCTGGCGGTGCTTTTCATCTCGGCGTTCTGGACGACGAACTCCTTCACCTCGCAGGTGGTGAAGGTCTGGTCGACGGACAACTTCCACGAGCTGTTCACCACGCCCGTCTTCCGGCAGGTGATCCTGCGCAGTGTGGGCGTGGCGCTCGCGGTGACCGTGCTGTGCGCGGTGATCGCCTTCCCGGTCGCCTTCTACACCGCACGGGTGGCCCGGCCGAGATGGCGCCCCCTGCTCGTGGTCGCCATCCTGACTCCCCTGTGGGCGAGTTACCTGGTCAAGGTGTACGCCTGGCGGCTCATCCTGTCCCAGGGCGGCCTCACCGACTGGATGCTCGCGCCGTTCGGGCTGAGCGGCCCCGGCTTCGGCCTGCCGGCCACCGTCCTCACCCTGACGTACCTGTGGCTGCCGTACATGATCCTGCCGATCCACACGGCGCTCGAACAGCTCCCCGCCAACCTGCTCGACGCCTCGGCCGACCTCGGGGCGCGGGCCGGGCGGACCTTCCGCTCGGTGGTGCTGCCGATGGTGCTGCCGTCGGTCGCGGCCGGTTCGGTGTTCACCTTCTCGCTCAGCCTCGGTGACTACATCACCGTGCAGATCGTCGGCGGCAAGACCCAGCTGATCGGCAACCTCGTCTACTCCAACATCGAGCTCAATCTGCCCATGGCCGCCGCGCTCGGCACCGTGCCCGTCGTCGTGATCGTCCTGTATCTGCTGGCCATCCGCCGTACGGGTGCCCTGAACAGCCTGTAGGACCTGGAGGAGAACAGCACCATGCATCTCAGCCGCACCGCGCGCATCGCCCTGCGCACCGGCGCCGGGCTCGGTTTCGCGGTGATCTACGTCCCGCTGCTGCTCGTCCTCGTCAACTCGCTCAATCCCGACCGCAGTGCGAGCTGGCCACCGCCCGGGCTGACCTGGCGCTGGTGGTCGGTGGCCGGGCACGACTCCGGTGCCCGGCAGGCCCTGTGGGTCTCGGTGAAGGCGGGGCTGGGGGCGACCGCGATCGCGCTGGTCCTCGGCACGCTCATCGCGTTCGCCGTGGCCCGGCACCGCTTCTTCGGCCGTGACACGGTGTCGTTCATCGTGGTCCTGCCGATCGCGCTGCCCGGCATCGTCACCGGCATCGCCCTCAACTCGGCCTTCGGCACGGTGCTGGAACCGCTCGGCGTGGGGCTCGGACTGTTCACGGTGATCGTCGGGCACGCCACCTTCTGCATCGTGATCGTCTTCAACAACGTGGTGGCCCGGCTGCGCCGTACGGACGCCTCGTACGAGGAAGCGGCCATGGACCTCGGCGCGACCACCTTCCGCGCCTTCGCGGACGTCACCTTCCCGCTGGTCCGTTCCGCGCTGCTGGCCGGTGGTCTACTCGCCTTCGCCCTGTCCTTCGACGAGATCGTGGTGACGACGTTCACCGCGGGGCCCGGCATCGAGACCCTGCCCATCTGGATTTTCGACAACATGACCCGGCCGCAGCAGGCACCGGTGGTGAACGTCGTGGCCGCGGTACTCGTCCTGCTGTCGGTGATCCCGATCTACGTAGCCCAGCGGCTGTCCGCGGACACGGCGACGTCGAGCCGGGTGTGACGGTCTGTACGGCGGACGAACAGGGGGAGGCATGAGTTCTGTGGATGCGGTCGTCCCGACGAAGGCGCTGTGCGCGGCCTACGAGGCCGCCTCGGCGGTCGCCGCCGACCTGGGTGACGAGGAGTCGTGGCTGCCGACGGGCTGTACCGGCTGGGCGGTCCGCGATCTCGTCTTCCACTGCCTGACGGACGCCCAGCGCGCTCTGGTGGCCCTGCACACGCCGACGCGGGCGCCGGTGGACCGGGACGCGGTGACGTACTGGCAGGACTGGCGGCCGGACACCGTGGGGGCGGCGAACGGCCGGCGCTGGGTGCGGGTGAACGCGAGCATGTTCCTCGACTTCGGTCAGCTCCAGGGCCTGTATCTGGAGACGCTGGCGGCGGCCGTGCACGCGGCGGAGACGGCCGACCCCGCACAGCACGTCGGCACGCAGGGACATGTGCTGACGGCCGGGGATCTGCTGAGCACCCTCGCGGTGGAGGCGACCGTCCACCACCTGGATCTGACCGTCCGGCTCCCGCACGCGGCCGGACCGGCACCCGAGGGACTGGCCGCGGTGCGCACCACCCTGGACGGTCTGCTCGGCCGCCCCGCGCCGGCGGAGTGGAGCGACGCGCACTACGCCCGCGTGGGCACCGGCCGGACCGCGCTGACCGAGGCCGAGCGCGCCTCGCTGGGCGCGGCGGCCGACCGGTTCCCGCTGTTCGGCTGACCCCCCCCTCTCGGTGCCGGCCGGCGCAGATCACACGCCCAACACGGGGACACCCGCGGGCGACACCTGCGCGGTGCGGGACTCGCCGCCCGGGTTGATGGAAGCCTGCGCCCCATGCACACCCCACCGAGCATCAACAGTTACGTCGACCGGGTCACCGCCGGCCCCGGCGGGGCGATGACCGAGGAGGTCGGCGTCATCACCGGTGACCTGACCGTGGCCACCATCCTGCTGTCCGACGGCCACAGCGTGCGCGTCGCCGTCCAGCACTCCGGCAGCGACACCTGGTACACCCTCGCCGGCAGCCCCGCGCCCGTGCCCGCCGGGCAACTCGCCGCCTATCACCGGGACCTGCTGGGCCGTATCCGCCGGGGCGGTGGCACCCGGGCCACCTGAGCAGGCCACGCGAAGGGCACGATGGGCCGGGAGGCGACCTGGTCAGCACAGACCCTGGCCCTGAAGCCCGACACCTCCTACACGCTGAGCGGCTGGGTGCAGGGTCCGTACGCCTACCTCGGCGTCAGCGGGGGCGCCACGGCCGGCACCTGGACCTCCTCCTCGTCGTGGGCGAAGCTCACGGTCCCGTTCACGACCGGCGCCTCGGGCACGGTCAGGGTGTACGTCCACGGCTGGTACGGCCAGGGCGCGGTCTACGCCGACGATCTCACCCTGAGCTGATCCACCGTTCCGACCGGCGTCCGGACGCCCCCTTCCGTAGGCTGAAGAGATCCGAAGCTCCTACGGGAGGCCTCCCGCAGGCAGGAGACGGTCGTGATCGAACTCGCCGCGGCGTTCGCCGTCGCGGGCGCGGCGAGCAACGCCGTGGGCACCGCCTTCCAGCGCAAGGCCGCGTCGGCGAGCAGCCGCGGCGGGCTCCGGCTCCTCGCGGAGCTGGTGCGCCGGCCCTTCTGGGTGATCGGCATGTGCGCTGTGGTCGGCGCCGCGCTGTTCCAGAGCCTGGCCCTGGTCAACGGCCCGCTCGCGCTGGTCCAGCCGCTCTTCGTCCTGGAGCTGCCCTTCGCGCTGCTCGTCGCCGCCCCGCTCATGCACCGGCGGCTGCCCCACTCGGGCTGGTGGGGCGTCGGCGCCTGTGTGGCTGGTCTCGCCGTGCTGCTGATCGCCGCCGCCCCGCACGGCGCCGTCGACCAGGCGCCGCTCAGCCGCTGGATCCCGGCGCTGTGCCTGTGCGTCGGCGGGATGGCCGCGGCGGTGCTGCTGTCCTGCGGCCGGGGCCGCTCGCCGGCCCGGCGCGCCGCGCTGCTGGCCGCGGCCTCCGCCACGGGCAACGCGCTGACCGCCGCCCTGCTGAAGTCGGCCAGCGGCACCTTCGCCGACCACGGGTTCGCGGCGTTCCTGCGCTCCTGGCAGACGTACGGCTTCGCGCTCGCCGGTGTCGGGGCCGTGATCCTGCTGGAGAACGCCCTCCAGGCCGGTCCGCTGGCCGCGGCGCAGCCGGCGCTGACCATCGGCGACGCGGTGGTGAGCCTGACGCTCGGCATGACCCTGTTCGGGGAGCGGATCCGCACGGGCTGGTGGCTGGTCCCGGGGGCCGCGGGCGCCCTCCTGATCATCGGAGGCGTGCTGGTGCTCAGCCGTGCCGTCCAGCACATCGTCGTGGTGCCGGTCGCGGTGGAAGAACGGGACATGGCGACCTGAGCGGGGCCCGCACGTCAGCGGGGCCGCACCAGCCGTACGTCCTCCACGCCCAGCAGGCCGAGGAGCGGGACCTTGCCGACCCGCTGAGCGGGGTCGACCACCAGCCCGGCGCTGCGGATCAGGTCGAGCAGCAGCTCGGCGAGCGGCATCACCATGTGCCTGCCCCAGCAGCGCTCGGAGGAGTGGCCGAAGGGCAGATACCCCGGTGCGGTGTCGGGGTCGAGGTCGTCCCAGCGCTCTGGGCGGAAGCGGTCCGGCTCGTGCCACAGGGCCGGGTCTCTATGAGACAGCAACGGCAGTACCAGGACGTCGTCCCGCTCGCCGATCCGGTCGTCGACGGCCGGGTACTCGGGCGAGGCGTTGCGCAGGATGTTCCACGAAGGCGGCAGCAGCCGCAGGGACTCCAGGATGATGTTCCGGTTGGACATGGTGTCGTCGAAGGGCGAACCGAGCCAGAGGGCGTTGGCCACCAGCGTCGAGACGGTGAAACACACGGGTGCGGCCGCCCTGCGGTACACGCCCATCGCGTACCGGCGCTCCTGGTAGCCGGTGGCCCGCGCGGCCCGGCCGGCGAGCCCGGTGAGCCGCTCGCTCGGCCGGGGCCAGCCCGGCAGGGCGGCGCCGATCGCGATCACCGACCAGGTGAGTTTCGGCGTGAGTTCGAGGTTGCGGCTCATCAGCATGCGCAGGCGGTGGGGATCCTGGCCGAGGATGAGGTCCCGCAGGAAGAGATGCCCGGTCAGCGGCCAGGACCCGGCGAGGTCGACGCCCTTCGGCAGGGGCCTGGCGAGCGCGTCACGCACGTCGTTTCCCATGGTGCGGGTGACCGTGGACGCCTCGGTGCGCGTGATGGAACGTCCGTGCAGCGGCTTGAAGGTGGGGCGCTCGGTCTCCGTCGCCCGGCGTGCGGCGAGGATGCGATCGGCGACCTCGTGTCCCGCGACCCCGATCGTGTCGGGTTCCAACCGGAAGACGTCCTGGCCGGTGTGGGCGCGGATGAGTGCGGCGAGCCGTGGGGCGAACACGGTGCTGCGCACCCGCGTGGCGGAGGACGGCGGCATGGATGCTCCCGTTGGCAGAAGGGCGGTCGGGGACAGAGGCGAGCGCCGTACTACGACGGACCACCGCTGTCCGGCCGGCCGTGACCGTGCGCACGGCCGGACAACGATGTCACCTCACCTGTACGGCGAGGCGCGCAATCAGTACCAGAGGTACCAGGCGCTCGCCTTCAGGCTCTTGGCTGCCGCGACCTTGTTGCGGATGGCGAAGAGAAGCTTCATCACTGCACCTCCTCTCGGGGGTGGACGGGTGACACGCGCCGGCACCGGAATCCACCGGTGAAGATCATGTGTCGGTGGCTCCGGAAAACTTCCCTCGTCCGGCCCGCGCGTAATCGCCGCCGTGATCAATTGCCTTGCGGTGTGGTCGATTTCGGTCGTTCACCGCTCACCGGCGCTCCGCCTTGACCCCGCACACAGCCGAGTGACCACCCGGCCCCCTCCGGGCCCTGTTTCCCTGATGGGGCACCGCGCCGGCACTCCGGATGCCGGACACCTCAGCGACGGGAGCGGACGCCCTCCGCAGCGCGGTCCGGCGCCTCACCGGCCGGAGATTGGCCGGATGCGGCACACGCTGCGGTGCACCCGGAAGGCCGGTAATAGACCCGCGCGCACGCCCCCCGGCGGCGCGCACTTCCCTACCGGTCCCTCACCGCTTCGCGATCCCGTCGATCCACGACTGGAGGCGTTCACCCTGGGCGGCCATCAGGCCCGGGTCGCGCAGGGTGTTGGTGAGGACGGACATGCCCTGGTAGGCCGCGACGAGTTCGACGGCGAGGGCGGCGGCATCGGCGCGACCGAGCTGGGCGAACTGGGACTCCACCCAGTCGAGCAGGGCTCGCATGACCTTCGCGGCGGCCCGGTCCAGACCGTCGTCGCGCTTGTCGAGCTCCGTGGCGAGGGTGCCGAAGGGACAGCCGAAACGGGCCGCGGTCTCGCGCTGGTCGACCCAGCCGGAGACGAGGGCCTTCAGCCGGGCGGCCGGATCCGGGAGGGCATCCAATTGCCTTGTGAGCACATCCAGTTGCTCGCAGTGGGCGGCCACAGCGGCTTCGACGAGCTGATCCTTGGTCTTGAAGTAGTAGTAGACATTGCCGAGCGGCACCTCGGCCGTACGGGCGATGTCGCCGAGGGTGGTCTTCTCCACTCCCTGCTCGTGGAAGACCTGGACGGCCGCCGTCACCAGGCGTTCACGCTTGCCACCGCGGCCTGATCGGCCGGGCCACGCGGTCTGTGTCGCGGCGGCGGAATCTGAGTCAGTCACCTGACTAAGGATAGACAACGCACTCGGGCGCGGACTATGGTCGCGTCTTAGTTAGTCAACTAACTCAGTTGGGAGAACTGCCATGACGGTCGTCACGGGTGCCACGGGGAATGTCGGACGGGCCCTGGTCGCGGCGTTGGTCCAGGCCGGGGAGACGGTGACCGCCGTCGCCCGGCACATCGGCGAGGAGGACGTGCCGCCGGGGGTGCGGGCCGTCGCCGCCGACCTCGGAGGGCCGCAGAGCCTCGCCCCCGCCCTGGCGGGCGCCAAGGCACTGTTCCTGCTCGTGGCCGGAGAGGATCCGGTCGGCATCCTGCGCCGGGCCGCCGCGGCCGGCGTGCGGAAGGTGGTGCTGCTGTCCTCGCAGGGCGTGGGCACCCGGCCGGACATGTACGCGCACGCGGCGCGCTTCGAGGCGGCGGCGGCCGGGTCGGGGCTGCCGTTCACGGTGTTGCGCTCGGGCGGGCTGGACTCCAACGCGCTGGCCTGGGCCGAGCCGGTCCGCCGGCACCGCATCGCGGCGGCGCCGTTCGCCGATGTGGCACTGCCGTTCGTCGACCCGGACGACGTCGCCGCGGTGGCGGCGGCCGTACTGCGCGAGGACGGGCACGACGGCGTCACGTACACACTGACCGGCCCGGAGCCCACCACGCCACGACAGCGTGCGGCGGCGATCGCCGCCGCGCTCGGCGAGCCGGTGACGTTCGTGGAGCAGAGCCGCGAGGAGGCCCTCGCACAGATGGTCCGGTTCATGCCGCCCGCCGTCGCCGAGGGCACGCTCGCCGTCCTGGGCACCCCCACCCCGGAGGAGCAGGCGGTCGGCACGGATGTGGCGCGCCTGCTCGGCCGCCCCGCGGCCCCCTTCTCCGCGTGGGCTGCGCGCAACGTGGCGGCGTTCCGCTGATGCCCACGAGCTCGTCCGGTGAGCGGCGGAGGCCGGGCTGGGATGCCGGGGCGATGAGCGAGGAAGCGGGATGTGTCGACGGCGACACCGTACGCCCGGGCCGGTACGGACGTGTCGAGCGCGAGCGACGCTTCCTGCCGGCCGCGCCTTCGGCGGTGACAGCCGTCCGAGTGATCACCGACCGGTATCCGACGGGCGCGCGCCTGAGGCTTCGTCGTGCCCTGTCGCCTTGCGGCGACATGGAGTTGAAACTCACGCGGAAGGTCCCGGCGGCCCGGTTCGGCACCGCGCAGGGGCTTGTCGCGAACATCTGTCTGTCGCCGGCCGAGTACAGGCACTGGCCACGCTGCCGGCCCTGGCACCCACCAAGACCCGGTTCAGCGTGCCTTCCCTCGGCGTCGACGTCTTCGCCGGCCGGCTGCGGGGACCGGTGCCGGCGGAAGCCGAGTTCACGACGGACGCGGCCCCAGGCCTCCCAGGGGGCGGCGCCCCGGCCTGAGGCGCAGTAGGGCCGGACGTGTGACGCCAGCGATGCTTGTCGATCACTTTGCGCGCCACACCGCACCCAGTTAACCAGTTTGTATATTTATTTCCTTTATGGTGCCGAGTGACGGGAGTTTCGGCTCAGGGTGCGCACAACGCGTCGCGGCAGGGCGCGGGTTGGGATGGTGGCCGTGGGTGGAATCAGCCGCCGGAGTGCGGCACGCCTCAGCATCGGCGCCGGCATCGGTGTGGCCGCCGCGTCGTTCGCCGCATGCAGTGGCCGGGACGGACAGAACGGCTCCCCCGGCAGCCCGGAGGAGCAGGGGGCGGTCCGGCTGATCGGGGACGGCTCGACGTCGTACACCGGACGCCAGCCGCACCAGCCGGCGTCACCCATGGCCCTCGAACCCGGACAGACGCCGCCACAGTTCGTGGTGTTCTCCTGGGACGGCGCCGGCGAGTTGGGTGCCGGCCTGTTCCCGCGTTTCCTGGAGCTCGCCCGCACGCACGGCGCGCACATGACCTTCTTCCTGTCCGGCCTCTATCTCCTGCCGGAGGACAAGAAGCGGCTCTACGACCCGCCGAACAACCCGGTCGGCGCCTCGGACATCGGCTACCTCACCGACGGACACCTCAAGCAGACACTGAAGTACGTCCGCCAGGCCTGGCTGGACGGCCATGAGATCGGCACCCATTTCAACGGGCACTTCTGCACCGGCCCCGGATCGGTGGCCAACTGGACGCCCGCACAGTGGCGAGCGGAGATCGAGCAGGCGCGGTCCTTCGTCAAGTCATGGCGTACACACACCGGTTGGCACGACGAACCGTCGCTCCCCTTCGACTACGACAAGGAACTCGTGGGCGGCCGCACCCCGTGCCTGCTCGGGCAGGACAACCTGCTGCCGACCGCACGGGAACTCGGCTGGCGCTACGACGCCTCCTCACCGGGCGGGGTGCAACGCTGGCCGAGGAAGCGGGGCGGCATCTGGGATCTGCCGCTGCAGAGCATCCCCTTTCCGGGGCACACCTTCGAGGTGCTGTCCATGGACTACAACATGCTGGCGAACCAGTCCAAGAACTCGACGCGGGCACCTTCCTACAACTACCCCTACTGGCGGGCCCAGGCGACACAGTCGTACCTGGCCGGGTTCCAGCGGGCGTACGAGACCAACCGGGCGCCGCTGTTCATCGGCAACCACTTCGAGCAGTGGAACGGCGGCATCTACATGGACGCGGCCGAGGAGGTGCTCAAGCAGATCGCAGGACGGGAGGACGTGCGTCTGGTCTCGTTCCGGCAGTTCACGGACTGGCTCGACGCCCAGGATCCCGAGATCCAGGCGAAGCTGCGCAGCCTCCAGGTCGGCGAGAAGCCGGCGGGCGGGTGGAGCGCGTTCCTGCGGCCGGCGAAGGGCGCTCAGGGCCTGTCGGGCGACGTCGGGCGACGGGCAGCGGAGCGCTGATCCGGCAGCCTGCGAACACCGATCCCCACCCCGCATTCGAGGCCACTTTCCGCCGATCGGACTTTGTCCGAGTGGGGTGGCCTTCCTTGCACTGCTGCCGGAGACGTCGTCGTCGGGGTGAGCGACTCGCTCGCCGGACTGGCCGCGTTGCGCCGCGGCATCGTGGAGGCGCGGAGAACCGGCCGCACGCTGGTGGCCGTGCGAGCCTGGGAGCCACCGGAGGGCGACGCCCTCTACCGGGCCCGGCCCGAGCCCTCGTGGGCCCGGCTGTGGGCCGACGAGGCGCGGCGGCGGCTGGACGGCGCCTTCGAACTGGCGGTCGGCGTTCCCCCGGCCGACCTGCGTGGCACGGCTGCTGGAGACGATCGATCAGAACCCGCGGTCGCGCCCTGAACGCGGTCGCGTGCGGTCACCGCTCCGGCCGTACCGGATGCCGGCTCATGATCGAGACCCGGTTGAAGGCGTTGATGGTGACGGCCACCCAGATCACCGCCGCCAGCTGATCGTCCGTGAGCACGTCCCGGGCCGCAGCGTAGGCGGCGTCCTGGGCGGCGGTGTCCGCGGCGGCGGTGGTCGCCTCGGCCAGCGCCAGGGCGGCCCGCTCCGCTGGCGTGAACAGCTCGGTCTCGCGCCAGGCGGCGAGCACGCCCAGGCGGTCCGGGGTGTCGCCGGCCCGCAGCGCGGCGCGGGTGTGCACGTGCAGGCAGTAGGCGCAGCCGTTGATCTGCGACACGCGGAGGTTGATCAGCTCCACCAGGGTGCGGTCCAGGCCGGCCTCGGCGGCGGTCGCCCGGACCGCCTCGGACGTCTGCACCAGCGCGTGATACGCCTTGGGGCTCTGCTTGTCGATGAATATCCGCCGCGTGGCACCGGCCGTGACGGGACTGCTCAACCTGGCCTCCTCGGGCTGCGGTGGACGACCACCCCAAAGATGTTGAATTCGAAACTATCACACGGCCTTCGACCACCACCGCGCGACCACGGCCCCGCGCGGGACGGTCGGATTCGAACCGACGTCCTCCGAGATGCCGTCGCGGCGTACAACCTCTGTGGTACGACCCCGACTTGGCGATGATCGTACGCCGTGCCGCAGCCGGGAGGCGTCGGCGGGCCGGCTCAGGCCGACGGGCTGATGAGCTCGTCGGTGATCCACCGGGCGACCCCGGCGGGGTACGGCGACGGCAGTCCGAGCACGATGTGCCGGAAACCGGCGTCGATCGCCTCGCCGATCGCGTCCCGGGCACTGCCGGGCCGGTCGTAGGACACGGGCAGGTGGATCGAGCGGGTGACCGAAGCGGGGTCGCGGCCGATCTCCGTGCAATAGCGGTCCAGCAGCGCACTGCGGCCGGCGATGTCGTCGATGTCACCGCCGCCGGGGATGTTCCACAGGTCGGCGTGTTCGGCGACCACCCGCAGGGTCGCGGAGGAGCGGCCGCCGATGAGGATCGGCGGGTGGGGGCGCTGAACGGGTTTGGGGTTGCCGAACGCTCCGGTGAGACGGTGGTGGACGCCATGGAAGTCGAAGGGCTCGGCCTCCGTCCACAGCCGCCGGATCACCGTGCAGGCTTCGGCCAGGCTCGCCACGGCGTGCGCGGACTCGTGGAAGGGCAGGCCGTGTGCCGCGTACTCACGCCTGGCCAGGGGATGGCCGGGCCGTGAGCCGACGCCGATGCCGAAGTCGAGCCGGCCGCCGGAGACGATGTCGACGGTCGTCGCGATCTTGGCCAGCATCGCGGGCGGCCGGAACCGGTTGCTGGTCACGAGCACGCCGACGCGCAGGCGCCGGGTGTGGGCGGCGAGGGCCGCGAGCAGTGTCCAGCCCTCGAAGACCGGACCGTCCGGATCGCCGAAGATCGGCATGAGGTGATCGAACAGCCAGGCGTGCTCGATCTCCGGGATCGCGTCCGCCTCACGCCAGACCCGCAGCACGTCGTCGTAGTCGACCTGCGAGGGGGCGGTCATGATTCCGAAACGAGGCCGGGACGGGTGCGGCATGAGCTGGTGGTCCTTTCGGCACGGGAAACGTGGTGGTCCAGGACTTGGCTGTGGCGGATACGGCGCTCACCGGCGTCGCAGGGCCGGGTCGAGCAGCGCGGGCGGGGTGTCGTGCTTCTCCTCGGGGGCCAGGTCGGCTCCGGGGGCCACGACGGCGTCGATGGCGTCGAGCACGTCCGCGGACAACACGGTGTCGGCGGCGGCGAGTTGGGCCTGCAGATGGTCCCGCGTGCGGGGACCGACGAGCGCGCTGGTCACCGCGGGATGCGCGGTGACGAAACCGAGCGCGAGCTGGATCAGCGTGAGGCCGGCCTCGTCGGCGACCCGGGCCAACTGCTCGACGGCTTCGAGCCTGGCCCTGTTGGCGGGGACGCCGATGTCGAAGCGTTGCGGCATGAACGCCGAGCGGTTGGTCGTGATGTCCCGGCCCGCACGGATGGCGCCCGACAGCCAGCCAGAGGCCAGCGGGCTCCACACCAGCACGCCGAGCCCGTACTCCTCGGTCACGGGCAGCACATGGCTCTCGATTCCGCGCTGCAGGACGGAGTAGCTGGGCTGTTCGGTGACGTAACGGCCCAGATGGTGTTCCCGGGCGGTCCACTGCGCCTGGACGATGCGATACGCCGGGAAGGTCGAGGAGCCGAAGTAGCGGATCTTTCCCGCGCGTTGCAGGTCGGTCAGCGCCGACAGCGTCTCCTCGTCGCTGGTGTTCGGGTCCCACCGGTGGATCTGGTAGAGGTCGACGTGATCGACGCCGAGGCGGCGCAGGCTGTCGTCCAGCGCGGTGACCAGCCAGCGGCGCGAACCGCCCCGGTGGTTGCGCTCGTCACCCATCGGCATGGCGGCCTTCGTCGCCAGCACGATGTCGTCACGGCGGCCCGCGATGGCCTTGCCGACCATCTCCTCCGACTCACCGTCGCCGTACATGTCGGCGGTGTCGATGAGGTTGATCCCGCCGTCGAGAGCGGCGTCGACGAGGGCGGTGGCCTCGTCCTGGGTGGTGCGGCCGATCCTGCCGAAATTCATCGCGCCGAGCGCGAGAGAGCTGACCTGCACGCCGGTGCGGCCCAGGGTGCGGTACTGCATGACCTGTCTCCTCACTGCGGGGGAAGCGTCGTAGAAACAGAGGGCGAATAAGGGTGTGCCGCGGAATCCGACCGCGGGAGGTGGAGCTCGCGGCGACGGCGTGGCCTGCCCCGGGCGGCCCGGCTTGGCGGTCGGCCCGGCACTCTGCCACCATAAGTAAAGCGGAACGTCGTTCCGGAAAAGACGATACGGAACACCGTTCCGTTTAGCAAGCACGGCTGTGGAAGGAGCGGCGCTGTGAGCGACAGCGGCGAGGGGTCGGGGCGCGCGGCCCGGTCGAAGCGGAGCGATGCCCGGCGCAACAAGGAGGCGCTGCTCGACGCGGCCGCGGCGGTCTTCGTCACCTCGGGTGTGGAAGCACCGGTACGCGACATCGCGGCCCGGGCCGGCGTCGGGGTGGGAACGATCTACCGCCACTTCCCGACGCGCTCGGATCTCATCATCGCCGTCTACCGGCACCAGGTGGAGAGCCTGGCCGAGGCCGGTCCCGGCCTGCTGGAGGCGAGTGCCACCGCCCACGCCGCGCTCGGGCGGTGGATCGACCTCTTCGTCGACTTCCTGGTCACCAAACACGGACTCGCCGCCGTGCTGAAGTCCGACACCGCCGGCTTCGACACGCTCCACGCCTACTTCCTCGACCGGCTCCTCCCCGTCTGCACCGAGCTGCTCGAAGCCGCGGCCGCCGCCGGCGAGATCCGCTCCGACCTGCGGGCCTACGAGCTCATGCGGGGTGTCGGGAACCTCTGCATCGGAGCGGAGAGCGATCCCCGGTACGACGCGCGCCGGCTGGTGGAGCTCCTGGTCCAAGGCCTGCGCGCCGAGCCCGCCGACCCCCGGCCCGGCAGGTGAGGGAGGCGGGCACGGCGTGGCCCGAGGCGTTCTGTCGCCACTTCCGCCGGCCTGCGTGTACGGCCTCCGTACGCTCCCGGCGTGAAGTTCTTCCGGTCACGTGGCCGAAACAATGCGGGAAAGACCGCGACATCGCCGTTGACCCCAAGTCATGACCCTGTACGTGAAGGGGCGTTCCGCCGAGGCGGAGGCCGAGGAGCGCGCTGTGGCCGAGGCCCGGTCGGTGCTGCGTCTCGATACCTACGCGCCGCTGGCCCTGAGCGTCGCCGCGCCCGCGATGTGTGCCCACGGCCACCACAAGGAGGCCCTTGCCGCCTACGACGAACTGCTGCCGGTGTTCGGCAGGACGTTCGGCGCCGAGCATCCGCCGACGCTCAAACTCCGCTCGGACCACGCGCAGACGCTGGTCGGACTCGACCGGTATGCCGCATGCGAGGCGGAGTGCGCTGCCGTCGTCCGGATCGCCGACAGGAGAGTCGGGTCGCAGATGCCACTCATAGCGGAGGCCGCCCGCAACGGACTCGACGGGCGGTACCGCCGCCGCGCCGGCCATGGTCGCCGACCACCGGATCACCGCGGGCATCGACATGGACGGCAACCTGACCTACATCGACGGCTCACTCATGCCCGTCGCCCGGCACGGCCTCGACCGGCCGCTCCTGCTCCTGGGCAAGGACGGCGACACGGACACCGACCCCGGCTGGAAGTCGTTCCGCGCCCACAGCTCTCCCTGCGCGGCTCAGCCCATGGCTCGTTCACCGACGCGGAGACCCTCACGCCACAGCTGCATCTGCGGCGGTGCGAGCGGACCGACGACATCGGCACCATCGACCCGGCCACCGCGATACGCACCAACGAGGCATACGTCTCCGCCTACTTCGATCACTGCCTGCGACATGGTGTTCGTGAAGTGACCGTGGCGCCGCGGAGCGGAGCGGCTCGCGGGAGTGGCACAAGGGCTAACAACTGGGAGCGGCGTAGCGCGCCAGCTGGTCCTTGATCCACGGGTCGAACACCGCCAGGCGGTGCCGGGCGGCGGGGTCGAACCACGCCAGCTGGCCGGCGACCCACGGATCGATGGACTGCAGACCGCGGTGGTGGTGCTGGGTGTGCCGGGCGGGCACGGCCGAGGCGCCGGCAGTGGTGTGCCCGGTACTCCCTGGAGCGGCCGCCGCGGGACCGCCGCCGGCGAGGAGCACGCCCGCAGCCGTCGCGGTGGCAGCTCCTGCCACGGCCGCTTTCCGTATCAGCTTCTTCATGGCCTTCTCCTTCCGGTGGGACCGATGACCGTCCCATGGCCGGAACGGGCGCCTACCCCGCGGGTCACGCCTCATGCGTCCCGCGGGTCCCGGCCCGGAACGCGGCGGGGATCTCGCCGGTGCGCCGCCGGTGTAGAGGGTGCCAGGGGAGACGCCGAGGAGCTTGGGGATCGAAGTGATGGAGCGGCCGGGGTCAGTCAGCAGGTCGCGGGCCGCCCGGGTGGAGGAAGGCGTGGCACACGACCGGGAGTCCGAAAAAGCCCCTTGCCCAATGGTCAATAAGTGTTGACCATTGGGGCATGCCTACCGATGATCTTCCAGAGACGTTCCACGTCACCACCGACGAACAGCTACGCGCCGTTTCCAATCTCACGCGTCACCGGATCATGGCCGTGCTCCGCTTCGAGCCTGCGACGATCACGCAGATCGCCGAGCGGGTGGGCCTTGCGAAGGGGAGTTCCAGCTACCACGTACGGCTGCTCGAACGGGCCGGCCTGGTGAAGGTGGTCCGGACGCGGAAGGTCCGGGGGGTCACCGAGCGGTATTACGCAATGGCCGCGCGGAAGGTCGTGCTGCCGGATCCGGGCGAGGGAGGGCCGAATGTGCTGATGCGGCATGCGGTGGCGGACCTGGAGGCGGCGCCGGTGGATGGCGAGCGGCATGTGCGGATGGCGCATCTGCGGCTCACCGAGGAGCAGTTCGCGGAACTGGGGGCGCGGCTTGAGGCACTGGCGGACGAGTACCGGGAGCTGTCCGATCCGTCGCTGCCGGACGCGTCACTCGTCTTCGCACTGTTCCACCCGGCATCGCGCGAGCAGACCGAAGGGGACGCCAAGTGACCTCAGACGTCCGGAAGCTGCCGCCCGGCTTCGGGCGGCTGTGGACTGCGCAGACGGTGTCCTCGCTCGGTGACGGGGTGACGCATGCCGCACTGCCGCTGCTCGCGTTGACATTGACGCGGGATCCGATGGCGCTCGCCGTCGTCACGGCTGCCGGAACGCTGCCATGGCTGCTCTTCGGGGTGCTCGGCGGTGCGCTGGTGGACCGCTGGAACCGCCGGCGCACGATGTGGGTCACGGACGCGGCGCGTGCGGTGCTGCTCGCCATACCGGCGGCGGCGGCCGCGCTCGACGTGCTGAGCATTCCACTGCTCGCGGCCGTCGCCTTCCTCCTCGGCCTCGGCGGACTCTTCTTCGACACGGCCGCCACGGCCTTTCTGCCGGATCTGCTCGGCCGCGACCCCGCGCTCCTGGAGCGCGCCAACTCCCGCCTGCGCGGCACCCAGACCGCCGCGTCCGGCTTCGCCGGGCCGCCTGCGGGCAGTGCCCTGCTCGCGCTCGGTCGGGCGGTTCCGCTGCTCGCCGACGCGGTGTCGTTCGCGCTCTCCGCACTGCTCGTACGGTCGCTGCCTGCCGCACCCCGGCCCGTACCGCAGGCCCGTGAGTCGCTGCTGCGGCAGGCGCGGGCCGGCGCCTCGTACGTATTCCGGGATCAGTTGCTGCTCGGGCTCGCGCTGCGTCCGGCGGTCGGGAACATCGCCTTCCTCGCCGTGGAGACCGTACTCGCCCTCTTCGCGCGCGACCGTCTCGGCATCGGCACCTTCGGCTTCGGCCTGCTCCTCACGGCGGAGGCCACCGGCGGTCTGCTCGGCGCGGGCATCGCCTCCTTCCTGGGCCGACGACTCGGCACCGGCACCGCGCTGACCTGCACGGCCACAGTCGAGGGACTCGCCGTCCTGGGCCTTGCCGCCGCCCCGAACCCATACGCCGCCGGCCTCGCGCTCGCCATCTGCGGCGCGGGCATGGGCGCCACGATGGTGCTCGGCCCCTCCCTCCGACAGGCGATCGTCCCCGCCCACCTGATGGGCCGGGTCGTCTCCACCTCCCGCATGCTCGCCATGTGCGCCGCCCCGTTCGGCGCCTTCCTGGGCGGCTGGCTGGCCACCACCTACGACGTACGCACCCCGCTCTACACCGCAGCCGGCCTCCTCCTGGCCATGACCGCCATCACCGCGACCATGACCAGCAACCGCCGGGTTGAGGCGGCGCTGCATGCCGCCGCCCCGGCCGATGCCCCAGATCGACCGGAATCCCGGGATCCCGTTCAGGAGGGTGCCAGTTAGGGGCTCCGCGCGGCCGTTGAGCCAGTGCTGAGCCCAGCTCGGCGTTCCTCGCCTCGACCCCGGAGCGTCGGGCGCCCGGCCTCCATGGGGCGTTGAGGACCAGATCGAGGGCGGCGAGCCGGTCCTCCTGGCCCTCCCGGTACGCCTGGCGGATCTGGCCCCGGCCGCCGTGGCGGATCGCGCGGGCCACAGGGTGGTGGGCCCCCCGCACGGTCAGCTGCCGGTTCATCAGCCGACGGTAGGTGTCGTCGACCGGGTCGACCATCAGCTCGTGGCGACCGGCGCCACCGGGCAGGGCGCCGCGTTGGTCCGCGTCGGCACGCGTGCACCTCCCGGCGGGGGTTGTTCGGCCTGCCGTGCACCCTGTACGACCGCGGACGCTGTGCTGCCCGGCGGCCGCGGGCTTATGGTGGGCCGTCACTTGCGTCCGTCCGAGGGGAACTGATGGAGCCCGGGACCAGGATCGTGCGATTCGCCGCCGGCTGCGCGGCTGCCCTTCTGATCAGTGCCGGCCTCACCACCACGGCATCCGCCGAGACAGCCGCGGCACCCGCCGACACGACCACAGCGTCCGCCGACGGCGCCACGCAGTCCGCCGACGGCGCCGAGTTCGCCGACGGTGTCACGGGGGGCCCCAACCCGCTCGCCGACCAGCTCGACGCGTACTGGACGCCGGCCCGGATGGAGGCGGCGCTGCCCGCCGACGTCCTCAAAGGCACCGGCACCGATACGACAGCGACCGGCTCCGCCCCCGCCGTGGACGGCCCCCGGCCGGGTGAGTACATCCCGCCCAGCCGGAGCTTCGACGGCATCCCCCAGGCCGGCACCTTCTTCTGGACGGACGCCACCGGTACCGGCCGGACGTGCAGCGGCTCCGTCGTGCGCAGCCCCGGCCATGACCTGGTTCTGAGTGCCGGCCACTGTCTGAAGGGCTATGCGGGCACCTCGCCCAAGCGGCACCTGGCCTTCGTCCCGCAGTACCACGACAGCCTCAAGCCGTTCGGGATCTTTCCCGTGCGGACCAACGGCGTCTACGTTGCCCAGCAGTACTACGACCTGGGCGAACACGCGGGCGCCCGCTACGACTTCGCCTTCGCGGTCACCGAGCCCAACCAGGACGGAACACGCCTGGAGGACGCCGTCGGCGGCGTGCGGCTGCTCACCGGGACCGGCTACTACCACTTCCCGGTACGGATGATCGGCTATCCGGCGGGGGCGGAGAAGCCCCTGGTGTGCTGGAGCTGGACCACCAGGTGGGACAGCGACGACCCGGCCGACCCGGGCACGTTCCCGCGCATCGCCTGCGACGCCTTCGTGGGCGGGACCAGCGGTGGCCCCATGCTCGTGCCCTGGCCCGGTGGATGGGCGGTCGTCGGAGTGATCGGCGGCTATCACACCGGCGGCAACACCCCGCAGATCTCTTACAGCGCCTACTTCGGCGCCGCTACCCAGGCCCTCTATTCTGCGGCGGTCACCGGCGCCCCACCGGCCGGACCGCACCTCGCCTCCGGCTGACCGACGGGCACGGGCGCTCATCGACATGCGTGGCCCCGTCAGAAACCGGTATGTGCACGTTGAGTGCCATGACCGCGTCAGCGTGGCACGATGGTGATGCATCTCACACCCTATAGAGGGGGTGCACCATGGCCGTGTCGGAAGCAACGCCCGGACCGAAGACCCGCAAACCCGGGCTTCGGCGTGAGATCGGCTTCGTCGGTCTCATCTGGGCCTCGGAGGGCTCGATCATCGGATCCGGCTGGCTGTTCGGCGCGCAGGGCGCCCTGGCGGCCGCAGGGCCGGCGGCGATCATCTCCTGGGCCATCGGCGGCCTGGCGATCCTGATCCTGGCGCTGGTGCATGCGGAGCTCGGCGGCATGTATCCGGTCTCGGGTGGCACCGCACGCTTCCCGCACTACGCCTTCGGGGGCGCCGCCGGCGCGTCGTTCGGCTGGTTCTCCTGGCTGCAGGCGGCCACGGTGGCGCCGATCGAGGTGCTGGCGATGATCACGTACGGCCAGCACTACTCCTGGGCGAACGGCTGGGAGAAGGTCAAGGGCGGCGAGCATGTCCTGACCCCGCCCGGCATCGCCGTCGCGGTCGGCCTGATGGCGGTCATCACGGCCATCAACTTCCTCAGCATCCGGCTGCTGGCCCGCACCAACAGCGCGGCGACCTGGTGGAAGGTCGGCATCCCGCTGCTGACCATCTTCGTCTTCGCCATCGCCCAGTTCCACGCGAGCAACTTCACCGCGGCCGACGGCTTCAACCCCTACGGGGCCAAGGGCATCCTGTCCGCCGTCTCCACCAGCGGCATCATCTTCGCGCTGCTGGGCTTCGAGCAGGCCGACCAGCTCGCCGGCGAGAGCGCCAACCCCAAGCGGGACATCCCCCGCGCGGTGATCGGGTCGATCCTCATCGGCATCCTGATCTACATCCTGCTGCAGGTCACCTTCCTCGCCGCACTCCCCGCCTCCCAGATCGGCAGCCACTGGGCCAACTCCGCGTTCACCGCGCTGAGCGGACCGTTCGCCCAGGTCGCCACGCTCATCAGCCTGGGCTGGCTGGCCACGGTCCTCTATCTCGACGCCGTGATCTCCCCCGCCGGCACGGGTCTGATCTACATCACCGGCTCCTCCCGGGTGTCGTACGGCCTCAGCCGCAACGGCTATGTGCCGTCCGCGTTCGAGAACACCAACCGGCGCGGTGTTCCCTGGGTGGGCCTGATCACGGCCTTCGTGGTGGGCTGCATCTGCTTCCTGCCGTTCCCCAGCTGGCGTTCCCTGGTCGGCCTGATCACGAGCGCGAGCGTGCTGATGTATGCCGGTGCCCCGCTCTCCTTCGGGGTGTTCCGCAACCGGCTGCCCGACGCCCACCGTCCCTACCGGCTGCCCGGCGGCGGTGTGCTGTCGCCGCTCGCCTTCGTCGTCGCCAACCTGCTGATCCTCTGGTCGGGTTGGACCACCGACTGGAAGCTCGGCGTCGCCATCCTGATCGGCTACGTCATCCTGGTCGCGAACCGGCTGTTCAAGATGAACCCCATCACTCCCCAGCTCGACCTGCGTGCCGCGCAATGGCTGCCGGTCTACCTGGTGGGCATGGGGCTCATCGTCTACCTCAGCGACTTCGGCCCGCTCAAGCACCCCTGGTTCCCGCTGTGGTGGGACATCGGGGTCACGTCCGCGTTCAGCCTCGTCATCTACTACTGGGCCATGGCGGTCGCCCTGCCCAGCGAACAGATCCAGCGGCTGATCGACCAGGTCGTCGTACCGGAGAAAGAGGACGTCCTCTGACATCCCCTCCGACATCCCACCAAACGCCCTGCGGCCCAGCGGTGATCCGCTGTCAGCCCAGCCGGAACTTCTGGGCCGCCGAGCCGTTGCAGTCCCAGATCTGCAGCCGCGTCCCATTGGCCGTCGCACCACTGGGAGAGTCCAGACACCGCCCCGACTGAGGATTCAGCAGCGAACCATCACCCTGCTGCACCCACTTCTGCCCACCCACACCATCGCAGTCCCACAACTCCACCTGCGTGCCGTTCGCCGTCCCATTGCCGTTGATGTCCAGACACCGGCCCAGCGTGCGCAGACTTCCGTCGGTGAAATGCGTCCAGTGCTGGTCCTCCGCGTACGACTGGCAGTCCCACAGCTGGACGGCCGCCCCGTCCGTGCCGGTGTCGTCGGCCGCCACATCGACGCACTTGCCGCCGGGGCCGGTGATGGTGCCCTGGGGGCCGTTTGGAACGTTCGTCTCGCCGGAGTAGCCGACGGAGACGATGTTCGCCTGGACGGCGTTCTCGGCGGCGTCGGTCGGGTAGCCGGAGACCATCACGCCCTCGAAGAACGTGCCCATGTTCCAGTTGCTGTTGTCACCGCCCGTGCCGAGGATGATGCCGCCCTCCTGGTGCATGGGCCGATAGCCGCCGCGGGTGGGCAGGGCGCCGTCCCACCAGGTGGTGAGCGCGCCCGACTGTGCGTCGCCGCCCTTGAGGGCGTACCGCGTCCGGCCGTCGTTCTTCAGTACGGCGGTGACGAAGGTGCTGCCGTTGCCCCGGTTGACGGTGTTGGAGCCGTTGTCGCCCTGGAACATGCCGTTCTCCAGGTCGGCCTCGACCCACGGCCCGGAGCCGGTGCACGGTGCGAAGTAGCAGGTGGTCGCGAGACTGACGGCGTCCATGTGGCCGTTGCCGGTGTCGGCCGGTGCGCTCTCGGCGTTGCCGTAGTCGAAGCAGCAGGCGGAGCCCACGTGAGTGCCGCTGGCCACCATGTAGGCGCCCTCCGGTTGTCCGTTCACAGCCACACCGGGGGCGGCGCCCGTGTACCGGTAGCCGACTCCGGGCGAGATCCACACGCCGTACACCTTGTGCCCGCCGGCGGTGACGGCGATCTCGGAGGCGTCCGCGCCCCGGTCCGCGCCCATGCCGGAGGTGCCCGCCGGGCCCGGGGTGAGGTCGTTGTGCCGGGAGGTCTGGTCGTAGATCCTCGTGATGGCGCAGGTGGTGTCCGCGCAGAACCTGTCCTGCCCGCCGGCGTCGGCGTAACCGCCCGGGGACAGCAGCCCGATGTCGGCGCCCGCTCCGTCCGAGGCGCGAGTGACCCGGTACAGCGGGCCGTCGTAGGAGGAGAAGAGCGCGCGCACCGTGCTGTGCGCGGCGACGCAGGGGGTGCCGGCGGCGGCGTAGATGTCACAGGGCAGCGAACCCGCGGCCTGTGACGGTCCGGGCAGGCCGAGCAACGCGCCCAGGACCAGGCCGATGACGGCCAGGAGCGACGCGAGCGATCTGGGGCTTCCGCGCATGCTGGGCTCCTCGATGTGGGGGGGATCGGGGCTGGGAGCATTCGAGTTGGAGCGCCGGGGCGGCCGTTGCGGAACGTACGCACAGTGGTGGTTGCCGTCAAGATTTGTTGCTTTGACCTTATGAAAAGTTTTGGACTTGGGCCAAGTCGTCGGCTACACATTCGATGTGACGTCATGTCAGGCGAACGGCTGGTTCTGTACCGCGCGGCCTTGACAGCTGGGGCTGAAGGGGCAACGTTCGGGACAACGTTGTCGAAGGGACATGGTCACGATGGTGCCGTTCCGCCTTCTGTCCGTGCTGGCCACTGGCGCCCTGGTCCTGGGTGCCGCCTCAGCCCCCGCCCATGCCGATCCCGTCTCGCTCGCGCCGGTCACCGATCCGGCCTCTCTCGTGAACCCGTTCATCGGCACTTCGCACGCCGCCGACGACTTCCCGGGGGCCGACACCCCGTTCGGGATGGTCCAGTGGAGCCCCGACACCAGCCCGCACCGGCCGGACGGCGGCGGCTACGAGTACGCCGATTCGGCCATCACCGGCTTCGGCCTCACCCACATCGCGGGGCCGGGCTGCCGGGCCGCCGGCGACATCCCCGTGCTGCCGACCGTCGGTGCGGTCGACACGGGCGCCACCGACAGCTTCTCGCACGCCAACGAGTCCGCGACCCCCGGCTCCTACACCGTGTTGCTGGACAACGGCGTCAAGACGGAACTGACCGCCACCACCCGCAGCGGCATGGCCCGTTTCACCTTCCCGTCCACCCGCCAGGCGAACCTCCTGTTCAAACTGACGGGCAGCGAGAACGGGGACACCGCCGCCGAGTTCGACGTGGCGAACGACAGAGAGGTCAGAGGCAAGGTCACCAGCGGCAACTTCTGCGGCGAGGGCAACTCCTACACCGTCTACTACGACATGGTCTTCGACCAGCCGTTCCGCCACGGCGGCACCGCCCTGGCCGCCGCCACGCCCACCACGCCGAGGAGCAACGCCTCCCCCAGCGCTCCCGAGGCGCCGAACAAGCCCACCCTGCACGGCGCCGGGCCCCGCACACCCCACACCTTCACCCCCCGGACGAGCGGCTCCGACGGCTATGTCACATTCGACACCACCACCGACCGGGCCGTTCAGGCCAAGGTCGGCATCTCCTATGTGTCGGCCGCCGACGCCGTGGGCAACCGGCAGGCGGAGAACAGCGGTTGGAACCTGGCCAAGGTGCGCGGCGCGGCGCACGACGCCTGGAACTCCCTGCTCGGCCGGGTGCGGATCGCCGGCGGGACGCCCTCCCAGCAGACCGTCTTCTACACCGCGCTCTATCACGCGCTGCTGCATCCGAACGTGATCAGTGACACCAACCGCCGCTATCCCGGCTTCGACGGCAGGATCCACACCGTCGACAAGGGCCACGGCGCCGCCTACGCCAACTACTCGGGCTGGGACGTCTACCGCTCGCAGGCCCAGCTCGAGGCCCTGGTCGCGCCGCAGACCGCCGCCGACACCGCCCAGTCGATGGTCGACGACTACCGCCAGACCGGACTTTTCCCCAAATGGTCGGAGAACAACGGCGAGACCTATGTCATGGTCGGCGATCCGGCGGACGAGATCATCGCCGACTACTACGCCTTCGGGGCCAGGAAGTTCGACACCGCGACCGCGCTGAAGGGCATGATCGCGGAGGCCACCGACCCCAACAACAACCGGCCCGGGCTCGCCTATCTGGAGCAGCTCGGCCGACTGCCCAGCAACGGCAAGTACGGGTGCTGCAACTTCTACGGCCCGGCGTCCACCACGCTGGAGTACAACTCCGCAGACTTCGCCGTCTCGGCCTTCGCCGGTGCCCTCGGACACACCGCGGACCAGCACCGGTTCGCGGACCGGGCACAGGACTGGCAGAACCTGTTCAATTTCGGCAGCGGTTTCATCCAGCCCCGCGACGCCTCGGGCACCTGGACGGCCGGCTTCTCGCCGACGTCGGGCAGGAACTTCGTCGAGGGCGACTCCTGGCAGTACACGCCGATGGTGCCGTTCAACGTGCACGGACTGGCGACCTCCATGGGCGGCGACGCGGCCCTCGCCAAGTACCTGGACACGGACCTGTCCTCGCTGACCGGCTCCGGCGGCTACACCGACCTGGGCAACGAACCCAGCCTCAACATCCCCTGGGAGTACGACTACATCGGCCGCCCGTACCAGACGGAGAAGGTCGTCCGGCAGGTCCAGGACCAGATCTGGACCGACGGCCCGTCCGGACTCGCGGGCAACGACGACCTCGGTGAGATGAGCTCGTGGTACGTGTGGTCCGCCCTCGGCATGTACCCGGAGACCCCCGGCACCGCAGACCTGGCCCTGGGCAGCCCGCTCTTCAGCCAGGCCGTGATCACCTTGCCGTCCGGCCACACCCTCACCGTCAACGGCACGGGAGCCGCGGACGACGCGCCGTACGTCGAGTCCGCCACCTGGAACGGCACGGCATGGAACGCCGCCCACGCCCCCGACGGCGCCCTCACCGGCGGCGGCACCCTCACCTACGTCCTCGGCGCCTCGCCCAACACGTCCTGGGCGTCCGACGCCTCCGCCGCCCCCCGCTCCTACCCGGGCACGCCCGGCTACACCGACGTCGGGGCGTCCGGCGACACCGCCGCGGCCTCGGCCAACTTCGACGGCGCGGGCTACAGCTACTCCGCGCACGCCCTGGCCGCCGCGGGAGTCACCCCCGGCTCGAAGGTCACCGCCGACGGGGTCGGCTTCACCTGGCCCGACGTGGCACCCGGCGCAGCGGACAACTACGTGGCGAACGGGCAGACGGTACGGACCTCCGGCTCCGGCAGCATCTCCTTCCTGGGCGCCGCCAACAACGGCCCGGTGTCCGGCACCGCGACCGTCACCTACACGGACGGCACGACCCAGTCGGTCCCCGTCGGCCTGTCCGACTGGACGCTGAGCGCGGGCGCCGCCTCACCCCTCCCCGGCAACACCGTCGCGGTGACCATGCCCTACCGCAACCACGCGGGCACCGCTTCCGACGGCACGCGGACGTATGTGTTCGCCACGGCGCCGGTGGCCCTGAGTCCGGGCAAGACCGTCAGCACCGTGCGTCTGCCGTCCGACGTCGCCGCCGGGGGCCTGCACGTCTTCGCGATCGGCTTCGGCGGCGCAGCGCAGGCACGGGGAGGGAACTGACCGCCGAAACATGCCGTTGAGTGGAGCAATCACCGGGGTACGGGGGCGCGGCACATCAGGCTGGACGGGTGAAGCACGGACGGACCGGCCGGGAGCCGGAGCAGGACGGCACACCCACACGGCCCCGGGTGCCGGCCCCTCCGGCGTGGCTGCGCTGGCTGCCGCTCCTGTACGTCGCGGCCGTGTTGCTGGTGGAGCCGGTCACGCCCCTCGACTGGCCGGTGAGCTTCGCCCTGATCGCCGTGCCCGTACTGGCCGCGTTCGGGCACGGCCCCGTGGCCGTCGGCGCCGCCACGGTGTTCGCCGTCGGCCTCGAGGCGGTGCTGGCCGGTACTCCCTGCTGCGCGGGCCGGTCCGCCGGCTATCTGCTGGACCGTCACTACATCGCCACCTACATCTGTACGACCCTCGTGGGCGGCCTCGGCGCGATCCTGGCCGCCCACCGGATCCGGCGTGAACGCACGCTCGCCGACGTGCGGTTCGTGGCCGAGACCGCGCAGCGCGTCCTGCTCCGCCCCCTGCCGCACCGGATCGGCAACCTCCGCCTGCAGAGCCTCTACCTCTCCGCCGCCGCGGAGGCACGAATCGGCGGCGACCTCTACGAGGCGGTCCCGAGCCGGTTCGGCGTCCGTCTGCTCATCGGTGACGTCCGCGGCAAGGGGCTGGTGGCGGTCGAGACCGCGGCCGCCATGCTCGGGGCGTTCCGTGAGGTGGCGTACGACGAACCCGATCTGCTCGCTCTGGCCGGCCGGGTGGACACGAGCATGAGCCGCAGGGCGACGCAGCTCGGCGGGACCGAGACGAGCGAACGGTTCGTCACCGCGGTGTTCGCCGAGATCCCCGCCGACGGCCACATCGTCCGTATCGTCAACTGCGGCCATCCGCCGCCCATCCGGCTGCGGCCCGACGAGGTGGTCGAACTGGACAGCGGGCGGCCGGCACCGCCCCTGAACCTCGGCATGCTGGTCGAGGACCCGTATCACCTCGACACCTATCCGTTCCGGCCCGGCGATCAACTGCTGCTGTACACGGACGGCGTCACGGAGACGCGGGACGCGACCGGCGCCTTCTACCCGCTGCTCGACCGTCTCCGCGCCTGGGGTCCCCTCCCGCCGGCGGAGCTGCTCGCACGGCTCCACGACGACCTGCTGGCCTACAGCCACAACAGCCTCAAGGACGACACCGCGGCGCTCGCGGTCTGCCTGCTGCCCGTGGAACCGTCGGCCGGGCAGCAGGCCGAGTGAGCGCGGCCCGGGTCAGAAGGCGGTGTGGGTGAACCAGTTGTCGAGGACCGCGGCCTGTCCCGAGACCTCGAAGGCGGGTTCCTGGTACGACCGCCGCCCGTAGAGCAGGAGCAGCAGGTCCGCCGCCCGCCCGCGCACCGCCGCCGTGACGTGCTCCGGGTCGCCGGCCTCGCGGCCCACCGGGCGGAAACCGTCCGGGTCCAGCCGCATGCGCCACTCCTCCCCGGGGCCGCCGTCGACGCCCGTGCTGCGGAACGCGAGGGTCTCGCCGTCACCGCGCAGCTTGGTCACACCGGGGGCGAAGAGGCCCGCGTAGGGCAGGTTCACGAGGAACTCGTCCACGCCGTCCGCCGCGAGCACGGGGTCGATGTCCGAGGTCAGGCCGAGCGCACGTTCCGCGTCGACCCGGTGCACCAGCGTCTCGAACAGCATCCGGCGGGCCCAGAACCGCGCGTGCCGGTCTTCGCCCCACACCCACATCGGTGCCTCGGGATCCGTGTCCCGCAGTACGGCCGCCACGCCGGGCACCCCCGCCGCCACCCAGTCGGGATGGTCGCGCAGGTTTTCCGGCAGCCCCAGCTCGATGTCGCGGCTGCGTGGGGGCTCCTGCACCAGTCGGGTCAGCAGGGTGCAGAACCAGCGCTGCAGTGCTCCGACGTGCCGGGTCAGGTCGGCCAGGGTCCAGTCGGGGCAGGTGGGCACCGGGGTCGTCGGGTCGACGCCCTGGACCACCTCGCAGTAGCGCAGGGTCTCGCGGGCGACGGCCTCGCGGTAGGTGTCGTACGGCAGTGGATGCCCCGCCGTGTGTGTCGCTGTCATCTGCTGCCGCCGTCCTGTTCTGCGCTGGGCACGGAGTGTCGTCACGGTCAGTCTGGATGCTGGAGTCCGCTCCAAGGCAAATCCGGGTCAGGGGATCTCCTGATCGGCCCAGATGATCTTCCCTTCGCCGGTGTACCGGGCACCCCAGCGCTGGGCGAGCTGGGCCACCAGGAAGAGCCCGCGGCCGCCTTCGTCCGTGCTCCTGGCGTGCCTGAGCCGGGGGGCCGTACTGCTGCCGTCGGAGACCTCGCAGGTGAGGCGGGCGTCGCGGAGCAGGCGTAGCCGTATGGGCGTCGCGGCGTAGCGGATGGCGTTGGTGACGAGTTCGCTCACGACGAGTTCGGTCGTCATGGCCAGTTCGCCGAGGCCCCACTGCTCGACCTGGCGGGTGGCGAGGGCGCGGAGGGTGCCGACGGCTGCCGGGTCGGGGGGTACCTCCCACCAGGCGACGTGGTCGGCTCCCAGGGTGTGGGTGCGGGTCAGGAGCAGGGCGATGTCGTCGGCCTGGGGCACGGGCACGAGCTGCCGTACGACGGACGCGCACAGCGTGTCCAGGTCGTCCCCGGTGTGGGCGAGGACCTCTCCGAGCCGGGACATGCCCCGCTCCACGTCGTGGTCGCAGCCCACGATGAGACCGTTGGTGTAGAGGCCGAAGAGGCTGTCCTCGGCCAGTTCGATCTCGGTGGCCTCGAAGGCCATGCCGCCCAGACCGAGCGGGGGTCCGGCGGGGATCTCCGGGAAGTAGGCGTGTCCGTCCGGGGCCACGACGACGGGCGGCGGGTGACCGGCCCGGGCCATCGTGCACCGTCTGCTGACCGGGTCGTAGACGGCGTAGAGACACGTCGCGCCGATGAAGGTGCTGCGGGCGGAGGTGCCGGCGGCCGCCTCCTCGTCGCTCAGCCGGAGCGCCAGGTCGTCGAGATGGGCGAGCAGGTCGTCGGGAGGCATCTCCATGGCGGCGAGGGTCTGCACCGCGGTGCGCAGCCGGCCCATGCTCGCCGCCGCGCCGATGCCGTGGCCCACCACATCGCCGATGACGAGGCCCACCCGTGCGCCGGACAGCGGGATCACGTCGAACCAGTCGCCGCCGACGCCACCGGAGGGGTCCGCCGGCAGATACGAGGAAGCCACCTCCAGCGCGGTGCCGCCGGTCAGGGCCGGCGGCAGCAGGCTGCGCTGCAGGGTGATCGCCGCCGCGTGCTCCCGGGTGTAGCGGCGGGCGTTGTCCACGCACACCGCCGCGCGTGCCACCAGTTCCCGGGCCAGCAGGACGTCGTCGGGCCCGAAGGAGACGGGGTTGAGCGACCGGACGAACGTGGCGAGCCCGAGGACGGTGTTCCGGGCCCGCATCGGCACGGCGATGAGCGAGTGCATGCCGTACGCACGGATGCGTTCCCTGCGCTCCGGGTCCCGTACGACCCACAGTTCCTCGGAGGGGTCGAGGACCGGGATGAGCAGGGGCTCGCCGTCGAGGAGCAGGTGACCGACTTGGGGCGGCGGGATGAACTCGACGCGGTCGCCGATCCGGACGACGGCCTCGGGCGTGCCCTCGCGCACCGAGCGCAGCGCCGCTCGGCGCATCACGGCCCTGGCGGGCGCGGGTCCCGCGTCGGTCAGCCACGCCCCGTGGCCCTCGGTGCTGAGCACGGGTTCCAGCAGGTCGACGACGACGAAGTCCGCGAAGCGGGGGACGGCGAAGTCGGCGAGCTCCTGGGCGGTCCGCATCACGTCGAGTGTGGTGCCGATGCTGGTGCCGGCCTCGTTGACCATGGTCAGCAGCTGCCGGGCGGTCCACCGCTCGGTGACGTCCTGGACCATGTAGCAGACGCCGGTGATGGTGTCGTCGGTGTCGACCAGGGGGAAGAAGGATGTCGAGTAGGCGTGCTGGCGGTGCGGGTCGGCCCAGCTCCAGCCCACGTACTCGTAGTCGGTCACCGGCAGGCCCGTCGCGATCACCTTGCGCATCAGGCCCTCCAGGGCCTCCGCCTGCAGCCCGGGCAGCAGTTCGCTGAGCCGGCGTCCGAGCCGCGCGTCCCGGGGGACGCCGCCGAGCCGTTCCAGGGTGTCGTTCAGCCAGACGTAGCGCAGGTCGGTGTCCATGACGGCCATGCCGATCGGTGAGCGGGTCAGGAACCCGTCCAGCACCGACTGGCCCATGGGCCACCGCTGCCGCTGTTCGCGGGCCGACAGCAGGAAGCACTCGGTGTCGCCGACACGGAACGAGGCCGAGACCCGCAGCTGGATGTCGAGGCTGCGGCCGTCGCGGTGCCGTACGGTGATCTGCCCGCTCCAGCCGTTTCCGGCGCGGCACCGCTCGACGACACCGGCGAGCCGTACGGGATCCTCGGGCATGGCGAGCAGGCGCGCGGCGGAGGCGCCCACGACGTCCCGTGCCGCGTGGCCGAGAAACGCTTCGGCACTGTGGGTCCAGCCGACCACGACGCCGTGTTCCGATATCACCGCGGCCGCGTCGGTGGACGCGTCGAAGAGATCACCCGGTCCCTGCGGCGTGGCTGCGTCGAAGCCCTCTGGCGCAGATTCCATCAGTTCCACCCTTACACCACTATGAGCCTGTTTGTCCGCCGGTGTGCAGGGATAGGCGGGAGATGCGGCGTCCACCCGGATGCGGCGCCGTACGGTTGGGGCGGGGCCGGGACCGGAGGGACCATGGAAGCACCGGCCGTCAGCATGCGCGGGCCGTCAGCATGCGCGCGCCCGCCCGGCCGGCGGAGGTGAACCGGCATGGCAGTGGACTCCTTGGAAGCCGGCCACGAGGGACACGGCGACGAGACGCCCCGGCCGACCGGACTGCTGGACGTGCTGAGCGTGGCCGCGGTGGCCCTGGACACCCGTGGCCGTATCGTCTTCTGGACCCCGCAGGCCGAGGACCTCTTCGGCTACTCCGCGAAGGAGGCACTCGGCAAGTCCGCGGCGCGCCTGCTGGTGCACCCGGAGCATCTGCAGGCCGTGGTGAGTCTGTTCGCCGAGGTGCTGGAGACCGGCCGGGGCTGGGCCGGCGCGTTCCCGGTCCGGCACAAGGACGGCAGCAGCCGGCTGACCGAGTTCCGGACCATGCGGCTGCTGGACGACCTCGGGGACGTCTACGCCCTGGGCATCGCGGCCGACCACACCCTCCTCCAGCGCGTCGAGACCGACCTGGCGCTGTGCGAGCGGCTGATCAACCAGTCCCCCATCGGTCTGGCCCTGCTGGACCCGGATCTGCGCTACCTCCTGGTCAACCCGGCGCTGGAGCGGATCGACGGCACTCCCGCCGAGGACCACATCGGCCGCCATCTGCGGGAGACCCTGCCGTTCCCGGACGTCGACACGGTCGAGTCCGCGCTGCGCCAGGTGCTCACCACCGGAACGCCCCTGCTGGACCAGTACCACGTCGGCCGTGCACCGGCCGACACCGGCCAGGAGCACGCCTGGTCGCTGTCCTTCTACCGGCTGGAGGATCCGGGCGGCCGGGTGCTGGGCGCGGCCGTCTCGGTCGTGGACGTCACCGAGCGGCACCGCGCGGCCGCGGAGGCCGACCGGGCGCGGCGGCGCCTGGCACTGATCGCGGAGGCCTCCGCGCGGGTCGGCACCACGCTGGACGTGGAGCAGACCGCCCATGAACTGGCGGAGATCGCGGCGCCGGCGCTGGCCGACGTGGTCGCCGTGGACGTCCTCGACTCCGCCCTGTCCTGCCGTCGTATGCGCCGACCGGACAACGGCCCGGAGCTGTTCCGTGCCCTCGCCCTGAAGGCGGCCCACCCCACGGTCGCGCTGCACGCCGCCGACCCTCCGGGCAACGTCGCCTGTTACGACGGGGACCGCCTGGTCACCCTGTGCGTCCACACCGGGCGGCCGGTTCTCGTACGTCATGTCGGGCCGCAGGATCTGCCACGCATCGCCCGGGACGCCGAGGGCGGCACCCTGCTCGCCGAGGCCGGGGTCCACTCGTATCTGGCCGTGCCGCTGATCGCCCACGGCGAGGTGCTCGGCGCCCTCGATCTCAAGCGGACCGACAATCCGGCGCCGTTCGACGACGACGATGTCGTCCTGGCCGCCGAACTCGCCGGGCGGGCCGCCGTGGCCATCGACAACGCCCGCTGGTTCCAGAGCGTCCGCAACACCGCCCTCACCCTGCAGCGCAGTCTGCTGCCCGAGCACGCGGCGCACCACACGGGCCTGGAGCTCGCCTCCCGCTACCAGCCCGCGCAGGCCACCAGCGAGGTCGGCGGCGACTGGTACGACGTCATCCCGCTGACCGACGAGAAGACGGCGCTGGTGGTGGGTGACGTCATGGGCAACGGCATCGACGCGGCCGCCACCATGGGCCGGCTGCGCACCGCCACCTGCGCCTACGCCGATCTCGACCTCGAGCCCGGCGCGGTGCTCCAGCACCTGGACAAGATCACCTGCGATCTGGAGCACTACATCGTCACCTGCCTGTACGCGGTGTACGACCCCGGCACCGGGCGGTGCTGCGTCGCCAACGCCGGGCACATGCCGCCTGCGCTCTCGCGGCCGGGCGACGCGCCGAGGCTTCTGGAGCTGCCACCCGCGGCACCGCTCGGCGTCGGCGATGTCCGGTTCGAGACCACGACGATCACCCTGCGCCCCGGTGATGTGCTGGTCCTCTACACCGACGGTCTCGTGGAGACCCGTCAGCACGCCATCGACGACCGGCTGAACGCCCTGCTGGACCTCCTCGACGAGCCGCGCCGGCCGCTGGAGGAGACCTGCGACGTCCTGCTGCACGGCCTGCGCCACCCCGACGACCACGACGACGTGGCCCTGCTCATCGCCCGGGCGCTGTAGGCCACGCCCTTCCAAGGGAGTTGGGGTTCAGCCGGCGCCCTACTGCGCCGTCGGCTCTCCCGGAGTGGCCGTGGCCGGCCGGTCGGCGGACCCGCGCACGAGCAGCAGGAGGGCGTCGACCAGGTCGTCCTCGGGGCTGCCCGTGGCCAGGCGCCGCAGTTGCAGGCCCATCACCAGGGCGACCGTCGTGGCGGCCAGGCGGTCCGCGTCGGGGACGCCCAGCGCGGTGAGGATCCGGGCGGCGAGCAGGTCGTAGGCCCGGAAGGCCTCGGCCGCCGCCGTGCGCAGGCGCTCGTCACGACCGGCCTGGAGGTACAGCTCGAACGGCGCCGGATGGGCGCTGTCCAGCGCCGAGCCGCAGGCCACCTGCCCCGCCAGCGACGCCGCGTCCTCGACGTCCAGGCCCTCCGTCTGGCACTGGTCGGCCAGTTCGGTGAAGTGCCGTGTCTCCTCCCGCACGAAGTACAGCAGGCTTTCCCGCAGCAGCTCGTGCTGGGTCTCGAAGTGGTAGGTGACCGAACCGAGGGACACACCCGCTTCCTTGGCGATCCGCCGGTTCGTGACGGCCGCGACTCCGTCCTCGCCGATGATCTGCAGGACGGCGGTGATGATGCGCTGGCGCATCGGGGCGGAAGGGGCGGCGTGCGACATGGCCTGCATTCTTCCATCACCGGGTTGCCCAGGCGGTGGACAGGGCTGCCCGATCTCCCTATCGTTCGTTCGAACGAACAGGATCGAAGGGTGGTAGTCGTGCACATTGCCGGGTCAACCGTTCTGCTCACCGGTGTCACCGGCGGCATCGGCGGCGCCCTCGCCGCCGATCTGTCCGCCCGTGGCGCCCGTCTCGTGCTCACCGGTCGCCGGCTGGAGGCGCTCGAACCCCTCGCCGCTCGTTACGGCGCCCGCACGATCGCGGCCGATCTGGCCGAGCCCGACGATGTGCGGCGGCTGGCCGAGGAGGCCGCCGGCACTGACATCCTGATCGCGAACGCGGCCCTGCCCTCCAGCGGCGACGTCCTCGACTACACGCCGGAGCAGATCGACCGGGCCCTGGCCGTGAACCTCCGGGCCCCGGCGATCCTCGCCCGGCTGCTCGCCCCCGGCATGGTGGCCGCCGGGCGCGGCCACATCTGCTTCGTCGGGTCGCTGTCCGGCATGGCCGCCACCAGGTCCTCGTCCCTGTACAACGCGACGAAGTTCGGGCTGCGCGGCTTCTCGCTGGCCTTCCGCCAGGATCTGCACGGCACGGGCGTCGGCGTCTCGATCGTCCAGCCGGGTTTCGTACGCGACCTGGGCATGTTCGCCAAGACCGGCTCGGCGACACCCGGCGGTGTGCGTACCGTCTCGCCCGCGCAGGTCTGCAAGGGCGTGGCGCGGGCGATCGAACGCGATCTCGCCGAGGTCAACGTGGCGCCGCCGGAGCTGCGGTTCCTCACCAAGGTCGCGTCGCAGTTCCCGGGGTTCGCGGAGCGGGTGCAGCGGCTGGCCGGGGCCGAGCCGACAGTCAACGCGATCGTGGCCGCCCAGCGTTCGAGCCGCTGAGGCGCCAGGGCGGGGGCGCGCCGGGGCGTGTCAGGCCCGTGTCAGCGGGATACGGCACCGTATTCCTTGTGAACGGCGGCGCGGGACTGCGAAGCCGGGAACGAGGAGAGGTGCCCGGAGTGGTTGATCGGGGACCGGCGAGCTCGACTCGAGGTCGGGCCCCTCAGGGGGCCCACGCAGGTTCGAATCCTGCCCTCTCCGCCCTTCGTTCCGTGGTCACTCCACTGGGAAAAGCCCTACTTGTCATGCACTCGTAGCCGTGGCAAGATCCAACGAGTTCGAAAGCGCATCCGACCACTCGTCATGAAGGACTGAGTCCATGGTTCCGGCGTCCCCCAGCGGCCGCCGCCGGTACTGAGCCGCCTGCCCGATGGCAGCCCCGCCCAGTGCCTTTCGCGTCTCCTCACGGCGGCCCGACGACGCGGTGTCCAGCACACCGCCCGCCTCCTCGCAGAGGCCATGTCCTTGTGCCGGCCCACACCATGAGGTCTTCATCGTGCGCACCGATGTCCAGAGCTTTACCGTCGCCCACCTCCTGCGCCGCCCGGCGGCGCGTGAAGTCGGCGGTTTCGTCGTGGGGTTCGACCCCTCGACGACCAGCCCGTACGTCAACTACGCCACTCCCTTCCCCGGCGCCGAGCCCACCGACCGGGACGTCGCCGACCTGATCGCCGCGTTCCGTGAGCGCGGGCTCAAGCCCCGGCTGGAGTTCGCCCCGGACTCCGCCCCCGCCGTGGAACCCGCGCTGCTCCGGGCCGGTTTCGGCACGGAGGCGGTCCACGAATACCTGGTCTGCACCCCCGCCATGCTGGCCATGCCCCGCTCCGGCCCTGGCTCGGGGGGCCCGGTCGAGGTGGCGGCACCGGTCACGGACGCGGACTACACCGCGATCGATGTCGCACTGTCCGAAGCCTTCGGCGGCGAGTGGCCCCCGTCCCCGGAGGGTGCGGCACGGTTGCGGCGCACCGCGGAGGGCGGCGGAGCCGTCCGGTTCGTCCGCGCTCCCGGCGGAGGCTGCGCCGGCGGCGCGCTCTGCTCGGCGCCCGCCGAGGGCACGGCGGAGCTGGCGGGTGTGGGCACGCTTCCCGAGTACCGGGGGCGGGGCATCGCCGCCGCGGTCACCGCGACCCTGGCCGGGACCATGTTCGGGCGGGGAGCGCGATCCGTGTGGCTGGAGTACTCGGGAGAGGGCTCCCGCCGTGTGTACGAGAGGGTCGGCTTCCGGCCCGGCGGCACACGCCTGTACGTCTCCCTGGACGCGTGACCTCCGTGGGCCGGCGAGCCCGTGTCCTCGCCGGCCCGCGGAGTCAGCCTTCATTGGGCAGGCGGTTGTCCTTGACGAAACGGCGGATCTCCTCCGTGAGCGCCACCGGATTGTCCAGCTGGACCAGGGTGCGTGCGTCGGGGATCTCCACATAGCGGGCGTCCGGCAGCAGTTCGGCCAGGCGGCGGCCCGTCGCGGGCGGCATCATGCGGTCCTCGGCGCCCCAGGCGACCAGTGCCGGACGGGTGAACTTCGGGAGGTTACGGGCCGCTTCCAGGTAGCAGTCCTTCCGGGTCGTACGCAGGAACTTGGCGAAGTCACGGCGGATATGACGATCCGTCAGCAAAGGGCCGTACCAGCGGGCGATGAGTTCCTTCGGGAGCCGCTTCCTGGCCATGCCGCCGAGCGAGGTCTGCATGCGGGCGAGGAAGGGGAAGCGGAAGGACTGCAGGAGGAGGAAGATTCCACCGGGGATCCTGCAGGCCGCGTTCAGGATGCGGCCCTGGATGCCGGGCGGGTAGTTGTCCAGCGCCTCGCAGGAGGTCAGGACGAGCCGGGCGAGCCGTTCGTCCCGTACGCCGGCGAGGAGTTGGGCCGTGCCGGTGTCGTTCTGGACGAGGGTGACGTCCGGCAGGTCCAGGCGGTCCATGAACTCCGCCAGCAGCCGGGCGATGCCGTGCGCGGAGAGATCCGCGTCCGGCCGCATGGGGCGCCGGTGGCTGCCCAGGGGCAGCACGGGGACCACGACACGGAAGTCGGGGCGCAGGGCGGAGACGACATCGGCCCAGACCGAGTCGTCGAAGCCGAGGCCGTGGGCGAGGACCACGACGGGCCCGTCACCTCCGGTGTCCTGGTAGTCGATGGTTCCCGCGCTCAGCTCGATCTCCGGCATGCCCGTGCCTCCGCTTTCGGACGGCCGCCCCGACTTAGATAGATCGTTCTAGTGACAGAATAGGCGCCGACCGCCCTTTGGCAACAGCGGCTTCCCGGAGGTGCCACCGTGAGCGACGGCAAGGCCATCAGCACGCATGAGACCCGGCAGCGCATCGTGCACGCGGGCACCGAGCTGTTCCGGCGTTCGGGCTACACCGGCACCGGGATGAAGCAGATCGCCGAGGCCGCCGAGGCGCCCTTCGGCTCGATCTACCACTTCTTCCCCGGCGGGAAGGCCCAGTTGGGCGAGGAGGTGATCCGTACCTCGGGGGCCGCGTATCTGGGCCTGATCACCACGCTCATGGCGCCGTACGAGGACCGGGTGGCGGCCACCGCCGACGCCTTCGCCGCCGCGGCCGACACCCTCGCCGAGCTGGACTTCGCCGACCCCTGTCCCATCGCGACGGTCGCCATGGAGGTCGCCGGCACCAACGACACGCTGCGGCGGGCCACTTCGGAGGTCTTCGACAGCTGGATCGACCACCTCGCCGCCTACTACGCCCAAGGCGGCATGCGCGAGCCCGCCGCCCGGGAGACGGCGAGCTCGGTCATCGCCCTGCTGGAGGGCGCCTTCATGCTGGGGCGGGCCGCGCGCAGCGCCGAACCGGTGCGGGCCGCGGGCACGGCGGCCGCGGCGATCGTACGAATGGCCCTGGCCGCGGAGTGAGCCGACGCGGCCGTCAGGTGCGCCGGTGCGCCCGGTAGAGGTCGCGGAGCAGGGCGATCTCGGCTCCGTGGTGCAGCACTTCCTGGTTGACCCACCACACGATGTCGAGGAAGGGCTCCTCCGCGTCGCTGCCGTACGGATAGGTGCAGTACCCGACCGTGTCCAGCGCCGCGTCGTCGACGCTCAGCAGTGCCTGACGCCAGGCGGCGGCGCCGGTCTCGAAGGCCGCGACCGCGCCGGCGGCGTCCCCGCTGACCGGGTGGTTCTCCCGGGTCGCCGAGCGGCTGCCGACGGTGTGGTCGGCGCGCAGGGACAGCGTCTCGGTGAGGTGGCTCAGCCGCCAGGCCAGGGTCGTGACGGGCGGTGGCCAGGGGTGCGGGTACGGCGCGGCGTCCCGCCCCCACGGGCCGCCGCCGGCCAGGAAGGCCGCCCGTGGTCCCGGCCCGTCTGCGCGTCGTCTGACCGACCAGCAGCCCGGCACCGGTTCCCAGAAGTACTCGTCGTCGGTCATGGGCTCGACCCTGGTCTCCCCGCCATCGCCGCTGTCCATGACCGGCCCGGCCAGCCGGCGCAGCAGCCGCTCCCCCGCGAAGTCGAACTGGTCCAGCAGCGGAACCAGTCGGGGCGGTGTGGTCGTCATCGGACACTCCTCTCCGGAGGGGCCGACTCCTGTTCGAGCCGGTACGGCACCCCGTGCGGGGCGGGCTTCCGCCGACCGGCCGGCCTGACGCAGCCGCCCCGCAGCCGCCCCGCGGCCGCGCCCCTTCGGCGGCTGGCCGCGGGCCGCGTACCGGTCGGTTGCCGCTACCAGCGCCTCCGCCACGCCGGGCGCACCGGCATTGTGGCCGGTGTCGTCCACGATCACCAACTCGCTGTCGGGCCAGGCCTGTTGGAGGCGCCACACGATGCCGAGGAGATTGCCGAAGTCGAGGCTTCCCTGGACGAGGGTCCCGAGGACGCCCTTGAGCAGGTGGGCGTCGCGCTGCACCACTCCTTCGTCGTCGCCCTCGCCCGTCGTCGCCCTCGCCGAGGAAGTGGTCGTTGCCCCAGTAGTGCGTGACGGTGTGGGCGAAGCCCATGCGGAAGACCGGGTCCTCGTAACGGGCGACGGAACGCGGTGGCGCCGGGATCGTGGCGGTCTCCCAGTCGGTCCAGGCCCGCGCGGCCCGTTCCCGCACCTCGGGGTCGGGTGATTCGAGCAGCCGGCTGTAGGCGGCGGCGAGGTTGCCGTCGCGCTCACCGGCGGCCACCTGGGACCGGAACGCGGCGGGCTTGCCGTAGGGGTTGCCGCAGGTCTCCCAGTCGACGTGGTTGCCGTCGCCCACGTCGAGCATGCCGTGCGCGTACGGTTCGGTCTCCGGATAGAGGGCCATCCGGGCACCCCAGCGCCCTCCCGGGCGCCCGTAACGGCTGATCCACGACATGCGTGGCGTCCGGATCACCCCGCCCTTCGGGCCCGAGCCGTCGTACTGCGTCTGTCGTAGGACGCGGTACTGCGCTCTCCGCGGTGTCCTTCACCGCTCCGCCGCCGTTGGTCATGGGTGGCATCTGTCGCGGAAGCGCCCCGGAATTGTCCGTGATCGGTAACAGCCGGATCCCGCGATCAACCCCGGCCGTCCTGACAGATGCACGGAACACGGGTGCACAAGAGCACAGGGACACGGCACGGAACGGGGCGGGGCATGGCGCGGCACAATGGGCGGGGTTGGTACGGCCGGATGCTTGCGGCGGCGGTCGGGGTCACCGCGGTGGCGGCCGCCACGTCGGTGTGGAGCGCGCAGGCGGGCCAGCCGGACGGCGGTTCGGCCGGTGCGGCTGCCCCGGCCCGGCACGCCGCGCCACGGACGGTGACCGTGTCCGCCGAGATCGCCCATGCCTCGGAGGCGGGCGAGCACGCGGTCAACATCACCATCGACGACGGCCCGGACCCGGTCTGGACCCCGCAGGTGCTCCAAGTGCTGCGCGAGAACGGCGTGAAGGCGACGTTCTGCATGATCGGCCCGCAGGCCCAGGCGCACCCGGAGCTGGTCCGGCAGGTGGTGGCGGCCGGGCACCGGCTGTGCGACCACACGGTGTCGCACGACACGACGATGGACAAGAAGTCCGAGGCCTACCAGTCGCAGCAGATCCTGGAGGCCCAGCAGCAGATCACCCAGGCGTCCGGCGGGGTACGGCCGGTGTACTACCGGGCTCCGGGCGGCGCCTTCACCCCGTACAGCCGGCATCTGGCGGCCGCGCACGGCATGCGTCCGCTCGGCTGGAACGTGGACTCCAAGGACTTCGAGCGGCCGGGCACGGGCGCCATCGTCGCCACCGTCCAGCGGGAGCTGACGAACGGGCCGACGATCCTCTTCCACGACGCGGGCGGCGACCGCTCGCAGACGGTGGCCGCGCTGCGCACCCTGCTGCCGTGGCTCAAGCAGCAGGGCTACTCCTTCGGTTTCCCGGTGCGCTGAACGGACTCTCCGGGAAGGCGATCAGGCCGCGAGCGACACCGGGGTCGGTGAAGGTGACCGGCCGCCCGATGTCGTGGCCGTACGGCCGTGTCCGGCCAACCGCCGGTGAACCCCGGGGGAAATCTTGGTCATCGAAGTACTGGGACGACTGTTCGGATCCGGAGGGGTGCCTACCATGAGGCCGCTGCGTACTACGTCGTCCCGGAAAGGCTCGCCATGCCGTTGCCTCGCCTCGGCACGCGGTCCGCTCGTCCCCGGACGGCGCCCGCCGTGTTCGTCGCCCTCGCCGCGGCCCTCGCGGGCACGCTGGTGGCGCACTCGCTCGGCGGCCGGCCCCACGGCGGGACCGCCGGCGCCCCGTCGGGGCACGTCGTCATCGACGTGTCGGAGAGCCACTGCGGCCGCGGCTGGACCCGGCCCGAGCCCGGGGTGCGCACCTTCGACCTGCACAACTCCTCCGACGGCGCCGCCGAGGTCTACCTGGAGGACCCGGCCAGCCGGCTGGTGTACGGCGAGGTGGAGGGCATCGGGCCCGGTACGACACGGCAGTTGACGGTCCGGCTCGGCCGGGGGACGTACGCCTTCAAGTGCGTGCCCGACGACGCCGACGCCGTCACCGGCCCCACCGTGCACATCACCGGCGGACAGCGCGGCCCGGGCGCCGCGCCGGTCTCGGAGCACGACCTGATCCCGCCCGCCCTCTCCTACCAGGAGTGGGTCGGCACCGGGCTGGGGGAGGTCGTCCGGCTGACGACGAAGCTCAAGGACGCGATCGACCGGGGCGACCTCGCCGCCGCCCGGTCGGCCTGGCTGCCGGCGCATCTGGAGTACGAGCGGCTGGGCGCGGCGTACGACGCCTTCGGGGACGCCGACGCGGCGGTCAACGGCACCGACGCCGGCCTGCCGGGCGGGGTGCACGACAAGGGCTTCGCCGGGTTCCACCGTGTCGAGTACGGGCTGTGGCACGGTGAGCCGGCCGACGGGCTGCGCGCCCCGGCGGCGGCGCTGGTGAAGGCGGTGACCGGGCTGCGGGACAACTGGTCGCAGACCCGTATGGACCCCGCCCAGCTGGGGCTGCGCGTGCACGAGATCCTGGAGAACACCGTGCAGTTCGAGCTGACCGGCCGCACCGACTACGGCAGCGGCAGCAACCTCGCCACGGCCCGCGCCAACCTCGACGGCACCCGCGAGGTGCTGTCCCGGCTGAGGCCCCTGCTGGCCACCCGGTACGCCGCACTTCCGGAACTCCAGAAGGAGTTGGACCGTGCCCAGCACACCCTCGACGGGTTCCGTCACGGCGGATCCTGGACCCCGCTGGACCGTCTCACCCGCACCCAGCGCGAGGATGTGAACGCGGTGCTCGGCGACCTGGTCGAGCGCCTGGCGTCGGTGGCCACCCTGTGCGACCCGCGGAGGACCGTGTGAGCGACCCTGCAGTCACCGCCGAACGACCCGACGGCCTGGGCCGGCGCGGCTTCCTGCGCGGTGCCGCGCTGGCCGGTGCCGGGCTCGCCACCGGTGCCGCCGCCCCGGCGGCGGCACCGGCAGCCGCGACGGCGTCCGTCGCCCCCTTCCACGGCGTCCACCAGGCCTCGGCCATCGCGACGCCGCGCCGCTGTTGCGTGTTCGCCTCCCTCGACGTGACCGCCGAGAACCGGGCCGAACTCACCGACCTGCTGCGCACGCTCACCGACCGGGCCCGCTTCCTCACCTCGGGCGGTACGCCGTCCCCGGTGGGCATCACCGCCCCGCCCGCCGACTCGGGCGTCCTCGGCGACCGGCTGCCTGCCGGTCGACTGGCCGTCACCGTCGGCGTCGGCGCCTCGCTCTTCGACGACCGGTTCGGGCTCGCCGCCCTCCGGCCCCGGCGGCTGACCGCCATGCCCGCCTTCCCCGACGACGACCTCCAGCCCGACTGGTGCCACGGCGACCTCAGCCTCCAACTGCACGCCGACGAACCGGACACCGCCCTGCACGCGCTGCGCGACATCGCCCGGCACACCCGGGGCGCCGCGCAGGTCCGCTGGCGCCTGGACGGCTTCTCCAGCCCGCCCCGGCCCTCCGGCACCCCGCGCAACCTGATGGGGTTCAAGGACGGCACCGCGAACCCGGACGCCACCAGTACCCGCGAGATGGACCGCCTGGTGTGGGTGGGCAAGGGCATGGGCGAGCCGGACTGGGCGGTCGGCGGCAGCTACCAGGTCGTACGGCTGATCCGGATGCTGGTGGAGTTCTGGGACCGGGTCTCGCTCAGCGAGCAGGAGCGGATGTTCGGCCGCGCACGCTCCTCCGGCGCGCCCCTGGACGGCGACCACGAGCACGACGCGCCGAAGTACGCCGACGACCCCAAGGGTGACGTCATCCCGCTGGACGCGCACATACGGCTCGCCAACCCGCGCACCCCGGCCACCGCCGACCAGCGCCTGCTGCGCCGCGCGTACAACTACGACCGGGGCATGGACGCCAACGGCAACCTCGACATGGGCCTGCTGTTCTCCTGCTACCAGCAGGACCTGAAGCGGCAGTTCGAGACGGTGCAGCACCGGCTGGCAGGCGAACCGCTCACCGACTACATCAGCCCGTTCGGCGGCGGCTACTTCTTCGCGCTGCCCGGCGTACGGGACGCCCAGGACTGGTACGGACGCGCCCTGTTCGGCTGAACCTGTCCGGACAACTCGGCCCGCCGGATGGGTCAATACACAGTCAAGTTTTGCCCTAGCATCCCTGACTCGGTGTTCACCCGCGCGCCATCATGACTCCGCCGACGCGCCCCGCAACGGGCGCAGCATCCCTGCTCGTACGACGCACAGACGTTCTGTCCGGAGGGGTTAACCACCATGGCCAGCAGAGGAAGACGAGCCGCGATGCGGAGCCTGGGCGCACTCGCGGGAGCCGCGGCGCTCACCGTGCTCGGCAGCAACGCGCCCGGCTGGGCGGCGGCGCCCGCCGCGGCGCCGGGCGGGCACTCCTCGACCGCGACGCCGATCAAGCACGTCGTCGTGCTCTTCGACGAGAACATCTCCTTCGACCACTACTTCGCCACGTACCCGAAGGCCGCCAACACCGACGGCACGAAGTTCACCGCGTCGAAGAACACCCCGAAGGACATCGACACCCTCGCGCACGCCGGGCTGCTGACGAAGAACCCGAACCAGTACGCGCCGAAGCGACTGTCCCCGTCCCAGGCGATGACCTGCGACCAGAACCACAACTACGGCGCCGAGCAGTACGCCGCGAACGGCGGCAAGGCCGACCAGTACGTGCAGAACACCGAGGTCGACAAGTGCAGCGGCGGCCTGTTCGGCGAGCCCGGCCTGGTCATGGACTACTACGACGGCAACACCGTCACCGCGCTGTGGAACTACGCCCAGCACTACTCCCTGTCCGACCGCAACTTCAGCTCCGTCTACGGCCCCTCCACGCCGGGCGCGCTGAACCTGATCTCCGGTCAGACGCACGGCGTGATCTCCATGGACCCGTCCAGCGGTACGGAGAACCCGAAGCAGACGTCGACGCCCGACGCCTACACGGTGAAGTCCCCCGACGCCAAGGGCGTGGGCACGGTCATCAACGACCCCGACCCGGCCTACGACGACTGCTCCGACAAGGACCACACCAGCACCAACGCGCTGGCCTCGCTGCAGGGCAAGAACGTCGGTGACCTGCTCAACGCCAAGAAGGTGAGCTGGGGCTGGTTCCAGGGCGGCTTCCGTCCGTCGACCGCGTGGAACGGCACGTCCGGCTCCTACGCCAAGTGCGACACCACCCACACCAACCTGGGCGGCGCCGCCGTGGCGGACTACAGCCCGCACCACAACCCGTTCTCGTACTACAAGTCGACGGCGAACCCGCACCACCTCGCGCCGAAGAGCGTCTCCGAGATCGGCCACAACGGTCAGGCCAACCACAACTACGACCTGACCGACTTCTCCGCCGCGCTGAAGGCGGGCAAGCTGCCGGCCGTCAGCTTCGTCAAGGCCGGTGAGTACCAGGACGGCCACGCCGGCTACTCCGACCCGACCGACGAGCAGCACTTCCTGGTGAACCAGATCAACGCGATCCAGAGCTCGCCGCAGTGGAAGTCCACCGCGATCGTGGTCGCCTACGACGACTCCGACGGCTGGTACGACCACGCCTACGTCGCCCCGCGCAACGGCTCCACGGACACCTCGCTCGGCTCCAACGGCAAGGCCACGGACAGCCCGGCCTGCCAGGAGGGCCCGAAGGCGTCCGGCGGTTACGCCGACCGCTGCGGCCCCGGCACCCGCCAGCCGCTGCTCGTCATCTCCCCGTACAGCAAGGTCAACAAGGTCGACCACACCCTGACGAACCAGGCGTCCATCACCCGGTTCATCGAGGACAACTGGCGCACCGGCCGCGTCGGCGACCACTCCTTCGACGCCACGGCCGGCTCCCTCGCGGGCATGTTCGACTTCCGGCACCCGAACAACAAGCAGGTGCTGCTGAACTCCGACGGCTCGGTCCAGCACGTCGGCCCGATCGAGCACGTCGCTCCGGTGTCCACCAGCATCACCCCGGGCCCGGCGATGCAGAACACGGCCGCGACGACGGACGCCTCCGGCTTCCCGACCCTCCCGGTCGGTCTCGGCGTGGGCGCCCTGCTGGCCGCGGGTGCGACCGGCACGTACCTGACGCTGCGCCGCAAGCAGCAGGCCTGATCCCGCGGTCCCGCTCACAGCGACGCGCCCCCGGTCGGTGACCGGGGGCGCGTTCGCGTCCGATGGCGCCGTGCGGCGCGTCACCTGCCGAAATGGGTGGCCGGCTCGGCGGCCGTGATGTTGAGATGGCACGGTGCTACGAGAGTTTTCGATCGTCGTGGACCGGAGCAACCACCAGTACGCGCCGACTCCCTGGAAGCAGGAAGCGTGGCGGGCCTCGGCCCTCGACTGGGTGGCGGAGCAGCTCGCCGCGCACGGCCTGCGGGCAAGCGGTGAGTTGCGGGTGCGGCTGCGGCCGTGGTCCGTGCTGGTGCGGGTGCCCGTCCAGGAGCGGGACGCCGTCTGGTTCAAGGCCAATCCGCCTGCCAGCGCCTTCGAGGGACCGTTGACCGCCGCACTGGCCCACTGGGTGCCGGAGCATGTGCTGCGGCCGCTGGCCGTCGACGCCGGGCGTGCCTGGGTGCTGCTGCCCGACGGAGGAGAGCTGTTCCGCGATGTGCTCGCCCGGGAGCCGGTCGAGCCGCGGACCTGGGAGGAACTGCTGCGCCAGTACGCGTGCCTGCAGCGGACCCTCACTCCGCACGCGCGGGAGATCGAACAGCTCGGGGTGCCCGCCACACGGACCCCCGACCTGCCCGAGACCTTCGACGAACTGCTCACGCGGAGCACCGCGTTGCCCCGGGAGGCACGCGAGCGGCTGGAGCGGCTGCGACCCCGGCTCACCGACTGGTGCGCCGAACTCGCCTCCCTCGGCGTCGAGGACACCCTCGACCACGCGGACCTGCACGACGGCCAGCTGTTCCGTCCGGCGCCGGGCCGGTTCACCTTCTTCGACTGGGGCGACGCGGTCGTCTCGCATCCGTTCTGCAGCCTGCGGGTCCCCGCCGAGAAGGCTTGCGCACGGTACGGGCCGCAGGTCCTGGCGCGGCTCCTCGACGCCTACCTGGAGCCCTGGACGGGCGCCGGCCGCACGTCCGCGGACCTGCGCCGTGCCGCCCGTCTCGCCTGGCGCCTGAGCATCCTGGGCCGCGCCGCGTCCTGGGGCCGCACGTTCCCCGACCCGTCGGGCACCAGCCCCGGCGCCGAGCAGAGCTCCAAGTCGCTGCTGGGGATCTTCGACGACCCACCGTTCTCATAGCGCGTCGGTGGGCCCGGGCGTGAGAGCGCAAGAACTCCCGTTCCGGGACCTGCGTACCGAACCGGTTCGCATCGTCGACGAGCGCGCGGTCAGCGGACCCACGGACCGGGCAGCTCTGCGCGAATCGTTTCGAGATCGGCAGCCGTACGCCCACGCGCGTGGATCCAGGACCGGTCCTCGATGCCGTCCCGGCGCACCAGCCGCCCGGGCGCCGCGTACCAGCGCACCGGCGAGTCGTCCGCGCTCGCCCACATGGGATGGCCGGGCAGGTCCACCCGCGCATAGCGGGCGCGGAGGTTCGGCAGCAGCGCGTCCGGGAGCTCGCAGGCGTCGTACAGGCTGTCCGCCTCCGCCCCGAAGAGCGACTCGCTCAGCACGAGTTCCACCCAGGCCAGGGACATCCGATCGAGGAACGGTATCCATCCCTCCCGCGATTCCACCACCACCGGCGGATCCGGCTGCTCGATCTGGTCCAGGGGAATCCCCCAGTACGCGCAGTCCTGGTTCTCCCGCCGGAAGACCAGAACACCGTTCAGGGCATCATCGACGTAGAGCCCCGACGGCGGCACCAGGGGATCCTGCCGCCGGGTCAGGTCGTCCCGCCGGCCGAAGAGCGCGAAACCCTCACGCAAGGCAGCCGGGAGCTCGAAGCCCAGATCAGCCTCCGCAGCCGCCAACTCGTCCTCGGCACAACCGTCTTCCCCTCGCAGCCGGCACCCCATCCACGCTTCGGCGAACCAGCGCACGAAGTCCCAGGCCCGGGAGCGGGTTCGCAGCCCGTCTCGCAGCATCACCGACACTTCACTTCCTCCCCGGGCTGAGGCCCGGGGATTTCCCTATGAGGGGTTCGGCCGGTCGCCCGGCCTACGGGTTCCTGCTTCACGGACCGGCTGGTGCCGAGGTCTCCACAGGCCGAGACCGCATGTCCTGCGGCCTT
>NZ_JBIAEC010000032.1:0-48595 GCF_042868225.1 Streptomyces sp. NPDC007856
CCCCCGGCCACGACCCGCTACCGCACCGCCCCCGATCTCCTTGCCGCCTCGCATGAAGAAACCGACACACCGACAGGTTGATTCTTTACGGCTTCAATGTGTGCGGCATCGCTGCCACGAGGCGCCCGGCAGGACCGCGCCGATCGCGTTCACCAGGCCGGTGTGAGCGTCGGAGACGACCAGCTGGACGCCGGACAGGCCGCGGGCAGTCAGCGAGCGCAGGAAGGCGAGCCAGCCGGCGCCGTCCTCGGCCGTGGCGACGTCGATGCCGAGGATCTCGCGGTGTCCGTCGGCGTTGACGCCGACCGCGATCAGGGCGTGGACGTTGATGATGCGGCCGCCCTCGCGGACCTTCTGGGTCAGCGCGTCGACCCAGACGAACGCATACGGCCCGGCATCCAGGGGCCGGTTACGGAAGGCTGCGACCTGCTCGTCCAGGTGCTTGGCCATTGCGCTGACCTGGGATTTCGACAGCTGGGTGACGCCGAGGGACTCGGCGAGTTTCTCGACTCTGCGGGTGCTGACGCCCAGCAGGTAGGCGGTGGCGACGACCGAGATGAGGGCCTGCTCGGCCCGCCGGCGCCGTTCGAGGAGCCAGTGCGGGAAGTAACTGCCCTGCCTCAGCTTGGGGACGGCAAGCTCAACAGTCCCTGCGCGGGTGTCCCACTCGCGTGGGCGATAGCCGTTGCGGTGGTTGACGCGTTCGTCGCTGACCTGCCCGTATTCGGCGTTACAGAGTGCGTCGGCCTCTGCGGACATGAGCGCGTCGGCGAACGTCTTGACCATCGCACGCAGCAGATCGGGACTCGCCGCGGCGAGGTTGTCCTCGGCGAGAGCGTGCGGGGGCAGACTGTCAGGTGCGGTCATCGTGCTGATCTCCTTCGAGCTTCGACACCTCGAAGATCAGCCGGTGGCCGTTCATCTATGCGGGCACCACCCCGATGCCAGAGCAAACCCCCGGATCAGGTCGAACCCGTACACCACTTTCCTGGACGCAACCCCATCCCCGCGGATGCGGGGAACCAGGCGGCCACGGTGCGGATGGCGGTCAGCACGGTGGGACCATCCCCGCAGGCGCGGAGAGCAGGCCGAGGGGGATGGTGTTGCCGACATCATCCGGGGACCATCCCCGCAGGCGCGGAGAGCAGACTTGCTGACCTGCTTTCTTACCGTGTTAGCCGCTCGCATTTCACCACTTTCGTCGATTCGACATGCGGGTTGAAGCTCGCTTTGGGCTGTGGCATGGCGTTAGGAGCACGACCTGACAATGAGCGCTCCCACCAGGTCGGCGGCAAGGCAGGAGCATCCCCGCGTCCGCGGGGAGCAAAGGTCCACGGGCTCGGTGGGACCATCCCTGTGGGTGCGGCGAGCAGCACTTTCACGGTGCCGTTGGCGACGTCGCGGAGGGACCATCCCCGCGTGTGCAGGGAGCAAGCATCCATCCCGGACCAGCGCCGCGCGGAGGAGGAACCATTCCCGCACACGCGGGGAGCAGTACCGGCGGATCGGGTCCGCGAGGCGCGGGTAGGGACCATCCCCGCACGCGCGGGGAGCAGACCGGCGTCGCCCTGGTCCAGAACGGCGGCGTGGGACCATCCCCGCGGGCGCGGGGAGCACTCGGGACTAGCTCGGCGGCGAGCGCGCGGACGGGGACCGTCCCCGAGGGCGCGGGGAGCACTCGTGGTACCCCGTGACTCCTACGGCACGGGCGGGACCATCCCCGCGGGCGCGGGGAGCACTTGCGGTCGGTAATGCGTGCGTCGGTACGCGAGGGACCATCCCCGCGGGCGCGGGGAGCACCGTGGGTGCCGCCGGCCGCCGCGACACCGATCGGGACCATCCCCGCGGGCGCGGGGAGCACCACCGCCTGGGCCCTGGCGGTCAGTGCGGGTAGGGACCATCCCCGCGGACGCGGGGAGCACTTGCTGTTCAGGACCATCGTTGTTGCAGTCGCGGGACCATCCCCGCGGACGCGGGGAGCACATCGGCGGACAGGTGGGGGAGGATGCCGACGTGGGACCATCCCCGCGGACGCGGGGAGCACAACCGGCCGAACCCGTTCATGCCGCGGCAGGAGGGACCATCCCCGCGGACGCGGGGAGCACGAGACGACCGGCGCCAATCCGTACGTGCTGCGGGGACCATCCCCGCGGACGCGGGGAGCACCTGCTGGGGCAGATCGTTGCCAGCATGCTGCTGGGACCATCCCCGCGGACGCGGGGAGCACTAGATGAGAACCCACTCGTCCTGGCCGCGCGGGGGACCATCCCCGCGGACGCGGGGAGCACAGGTCTCACAAGCCCCCGCACCGGCCCCGGATGGGACCATCCCCGCGGACGCGGGGAGCACACTTGCTGACCTGCATTCATACCGTGCCGTCAGCTCGCTTTTCATTACTTTCACCGAATCCGGCATCAAAGACAAAGCGCACCGCCGTCCTGCTGAGGTGTAGCCCACGGCGTTTGCCACCGACGACCGACTCATGGTGCTCGTCGCTTACTTCAGCTGAGATGTCAGCTCGACGCGGCTTGCCGGTCGCCAACACGTCAGCCAGGTAGAGGACGGCATTGACACACCACCGGCAGCGTGCCGTTGCAGCAGGGCGCAAGTAGAGTCGCCGCGCTTGCCGGTGCCGCCGACAGCCACACTGACAGCCATCCGCGCCGGCGCAGGGAGCAGACCAAGCGGTCCCCATCAGCCAGTGCTCGGGGAGCCATCCCCGCGGACGCGGCGCCAGCGATGGGCACCGACATCATGGCTTCAACCTCAGTAGCGGCGCCGCCGTACGGCATCATTTGCTGTTCGGTGTCCGGGTGAGTGTGGCCCCTGCCTGCCCGAATGGCGGCATCAGGGAAAGACCCGAGCCGCTTTTCCGAATTCGCCGCAGCAGGACCAGGCCGCGGATGACGAACGGAAGGCCGCGACGACGGCTCCCACCGCGTAGATGGGCGATTCCGAGCTTGAGCATCGCAGTGGCCCGCACTGACTCCTGGCCGGACTGGTCGCCGAAATCCCGCAGCAACTCCCAGGCGTTCTCGTAGGCCTGTACGGCGACGTCCCACCGGCCCTGCTGAACCTCCAGATTCCCGGTGTTCATCCAGCAGACTCCGAGGCTGTGAACGTCTCCACCGGCCTGGAGCCCCTCACGCGCTGCCTCATAGCACTCGCGGGCCTGGTCGAGGCGGCCCTGGTTCCTGGCGGCGGTGCCCAGCCCCAGCATACATTTGGCAACCAGCCGGGTGTTGCGTACCTTTCGACTGCGGCGCAGCGCGTGGCCGAATGCGTACTCGGCCTCGTCGAACTTTCCCTGCTGCAGATACAAGAAGCCCGTTTCGTAGTAGACACGTGCCTCGCCGATGGCGTCGCGTTCTAAATGGGACAGCGAACGGGCTTGGCTGAGCAGGGAGTGAGCCTCCTCGAAGCGGTGCTGCTGGCACAGGAGGGCGCTGCGGCGGCGCAGGAGGTCGGCATTGATCTGGCCGGAGGCGTCGAGGGCGCGCAGCAGCTCCACATGGGTCTGCTCCCATTCGCTCCACAGGAACGACTGGCCGAGATAGACGCTCACGCCGGAGGCCAGTGCGGCCGCCTGCATCAGCCGCGCCGCGTGCTCGCCGCGTACACAACGATCGACCAGCAGACGCGCGTTGTGCTGCTCGTGACGCATCCAGCTCATCGCGGTCGCGTAGTCGGGAAACTCCGCCGAGGCCTCCGCCTCGCCGTTGATGGCGCCGACAGCGGCTTCCGCGGTCCCTCTGTAGTACGTCAGCAGCCGTTGGAATGCCTCCTCGGCCGTGGCGGCGCTCTCCTCCTGACGGAGGCGATCGGCGGCGAAGATCTGGACCAGGTCGTGCAGGCGGTATCGATGGTCGGTGTGAGCCTCCAGCAAAGCCGCGTCCAACAGAACATCGAGCGTCTTCTCAGTGGTCACCGGATCGCGGTCGAGCACCGCGGCTGCCGCGGCACGACCGAAGGCCGGCATCTCCAGCAGCGCCAGCAACCGGAAAGCCCGGGCCGGTTCGGCGTCTAGAGCCCGATAGCCGACCGACAGGACCGCGCCAACGTCCAAGTGATCGTCGACACGCAGTTCGGCCATGCGCCGATCGCTTCGACGCAGCCCCTCCAGCAGGCTGCTGACCGGCCACTGCGGACGCTGTCGCAGCCGCGCCCCCGCCACTCTGAGCGCCAGCGGCAACCGTCCGCACAACGCGACGATCTCGGCGACCGCTTCCGGTTCCGCGCGAGCGCGCGCGGCACCGATCTGGGCGCTCAGGAAGGCAGTCGACTCCTCCTCGCTGGGCGCGTCGAGACGCACGAGTTCGGCGCCTGCCAGCCCCGTCAGCTGGCGGCGAGAGGTCACCAGTACGAAGCAGCGGGAGCCGCCCGGCAGCAGCGACCGTATCTGGTCGGCGCCAGCGGCGTCGTCGAGCACGATGAGCGCCCTCTTGCGGGCCAGTGCCGCGCGAAAGCGGGCGGCACGTTCGTCGAGACTGGTGGCCTGCCCCAGCTGCCGGTCGCCGAGTTGGATAAGGAACTGCCCGAGCACGTCGGCGGGTTCCGCGGGCGCCCGGTCCGTCCCACCGCGCAGGTCGGCGTAGAGCCGAGCGTGAGGGAACGAGCGGGAGATCTCCCGGGCGACACGCAGCGCGAGTGCGGACTTGCCGACCCCGGGCGGCCCAGTGATCACGCACACGCCCGGGCTGCCACCGCTGCTCGGAGATCTCCGCGCGGCCTTGCGCACTTGTTCGAGTTCACGCCGCCTGCCGGTGAAGTCGCCCGGGGCGGCCGGCAGATCGTCGGGCGGAGGAGGCATCCGGAAGCGGAACACTGCCGGCCGCCTCATGACGACCCGCACCCTAGGGGCGTACAGGTCACGGCCGGCCACGTACATACCCCGCAGCCGCACATCGCGGCCGGCCGTGATGCCGCTCTCGGAGGCCTTCACCGATAACGGTTCATCGCAAGCGGTATCCGGCTCCCCCGGCGTGCGAGCGCGGGGCGGCCGCTTGCTCCCGCGTGCCGGTCGGCTCATCGACGCCGGACGTCGCGGCCGCCGAAGTTGCGCCCTCGTACGGTGACGTCGCCGCCGGCGGTGATGCCGGATTCGACGGCGTTCACCGTTGCCGTACCGGACGTGCGCTCCCCGAGTAGACGGGCCAGCGCCTCGGCGAACTCGGCGTCGGAGCGTGCCCGCGTGGTGAGGATGTCGCCGAGCATGCGCACCCGCGTGTCGTTCGACGGTTCCGCATCTATCAGGGTCAGCACGGCGCGGCCCTCGCTGTCGTTCAGTTTGGCCCTCACCAGCTCGACCAGCCGACGTACCCCGCTGCTGGCAAGCTCCCCACCCGCCGAGCTGACCATCGCCGTCGCGAACAGATTCGCCGCGGCACGTGCGATGTTTTCGATGTCAGCAAGATCCACGATCTCCCCCTGCCCTCCCGGCACTCAATTCCCGCCGGGCGACGGATACTACGGCACCTTCGCACCCACCGTGGTGAAATCATGAACTTTGCCCGCATGGCGCTTCCGTTGCCGAATTGGGGGCGTTGGTCGGGCTGTGTGCTGGGAGGCGGCCGGGACAGCGACGGCCCATCCTGGCCCTGGGGCGATGGAGCTGCTGGCCGACTGAATGATGGAGATCCACATGCCCGTCCTGCGGGTTGTCACCTTCGACACGCTCTTCGGCGGGCACGCGGACTTGGGGTTCGGGCCAGCCGACCGATGGGACAGGCAGGTAAGGGACGATCCCCCGCACCTACGGGGAGCACCGGGCGACGGCGAGGTTGGCGTAAGCACAGGCACCACGGCCGTTCGTACTTCCGCGACCTGGGACCATCCCCGCAGGCGCGGGGAGCAGTGATACGCGTCCGACGCGTCAGTCTCGTACGCGACGAAATCGGCAAACTCTGGCGATACAAGGTCGCGTACCTTGACTTCCCAACCGCGCCCGGGACCATCCCCGCAGGCGCGGGGAGCAGAGCGCGCTCAGGCCGATGATCGACAAGGGTCCGGGACCATCCCCGCAGGCGCGGGGAGCAGGACCAGGGCGGCGACCTCGCGGGCGGACTCCTGGGACCATCCCCGCAGGCGCGGGGAGCAGACTTGAGCGTTCGCCGATGCCGCCGCCTTGCTGGGACCATCCCCGCAGGCGCGGGGAGCAGGCGATGTCAGCCGTAACCCCGCCGACGGCCTCGGGACCATCCCCGCAGGCGCGGGGAGCAGTTGCGTCCGCTCTAGACGTGCCGACCACGGCCGGGACCATCCCCGCAGGCGCGGGGAGCAGTTCCTGGACTACGCCGCGCTCGCCCTGCACCGGGGACCATCCCCGCAGGCGCGGGGAGCAGCAGAACCTTGCCCATGGCGGGGCCTCCGATACGGGACCATCCCCGCAGGCGCGGGGAGCAGACCGCGGCCTGCACCTGCCGGGCGTGCCATGCGGGACCATCCCCGCAGGCGCGGGGAGCAGCGCCGTTGTGGAAGCGCAACACGTAGGGATTGGGGACCATCCCCGCAGGCGCGGGGAGCAGCTGTTCCTCCACCTGGCGTTCGGCAACCTGGCGGGACCATCCCCGCGGGCGCGGGGAGCACTCCTCCGGGTTGCGCAGCCGGCGGCATCCATGGGGACCATCCCCGCGGGCGCGGGGAGCACCTACCTCGCTACACCGAGAACTGCACGAGACCGGGACCATCCCCGCGGCTGCGGGGAGCACAAACTCTGTTGTTTCATTCCCAAGGCGCGACACGGGACCATCCCCTCGAGCGCGGGGAGCACACTCCGAAGTTCGTGACGGCTGCGCGCCGTGCGGGACCATCCCCGCGGGCGCGGGGAGCACTTCGAGCCGTACCGCCAGGCGAGTTCGCCGTAGGGACCATCCCCGCGGGCGCGGGGAGCACGAGTGCTGTCCTTCGGGTTATGCGAGGCGGTCGGGACCATCCCCGCGGGCGCGGGGAGCACACCGACGGCAGCGCGGTCGTCGCCTGCTGCAGGGGACCATCCCCGCGGGCGCGGGGAGCACCCGTTCCGGTGGGCGAGCGAGGACCTGCAGCGGGGACCATCCCCGCGGGCGCGGGGAGCACGAAGACCCCCAAGGTCCCATCCTCCCGGCCCAGGGACCATCCCCGCGGGCGCGGGGAGCACTCAGGATGATGACGACCAGACGGAACGACCTTGGGACCATCCCCGCGGGCGCGGGGAGCACGTTGATCTCTTGCGTGAGCGGATCGGCGAGTTGGGACCATCCCCGCGGGCGCGGGGAGCACATGGACGGGCCGTTCTTCTGCGGCCGGAAGTCGGGACCATCCCCGCGGGCGCGGGGAGCACCCCGCCCACGGGGGCTCGAGGTCGGCCGCGACGGGACCATCCCCGCGGGCGCGGGGAGCACGCACCCGCCGGACTCGTCTGGGTTGCGATGCAGGGACCATCCCCGCGGGCGCGGGGAGCACGGATGGAGCATCAACCGGGACGGCTCGGTCGAGGGACCATCCCCGCGGGCGCGGGGAGCACACTTGCTGACCTGCATTCATACTGCACAGTCAGCTCGCTTTTCATTACTTTCACCGATCCCGGCATAGAGAGCAAACGCACCGATTCGCCTGCCGCCTATGTGCGAGGAGCAATCGGACACGCCGCCCCCGATCCGCCGGAGACCACCCCCGCGGGCGCAGGGAGCAGCCGGGGCCGGAGATCTCGCCCTCGTAGTCGCTGGGACCTTCCCCGCGGGCGCGGGGAGCACCTGCCGCTCTGGAGCACGCCCGTTGCTGTGTAGGTCAGTTGAGGTGGTCGGCAATGAGAGCGGCGAATTCGTCGGGGGTGGCGAGTCGGATGCCGAGGGTTTCTGCCTTGGCGCGTTTGGATCCGGCTCCTTCTCCGGCGACGACCAGGGTGGTTTTCTTGGAGACGCTGGAGGAGGAGCGGCCGCCGGCGCGTTCGATGAGCTCGTTCATCTGGTTACGGCTGAGAGCTTCAAGCGGGCCGGTCATCGTACCGGTGACCACGACCGTCATCCCGGTCAGCGGTCCGCCCTGCGCGTCGTCGGTCTGCGAGCCGCCCTTGGCGGCGTCGCTGGCGGGAGCGGGAGGGGTGGCGCCCGGCTCAATCATGTTGACCCCGGCGGCGGCGAGCTTGTCGATCAGCGAGGCAAGTTCGGCGAGTTCAGCGACGATCGAGGGGGCCTTTTCGGTGCCAATGCCTTCGACCTGCTGCATCGCTTCCGCGTCAGCAGCACGGATGGCGTCCATGGTGGCGAAGTGCCGGGCGATGCGGCGAGACATGGACCTGCCGGTGCCCCGGACGCCGAGGGCGCACAGCACCCGCGACAGCGGCCGGGCCTTGGCTGCGCTGATTGCGGCAAGAAGGTTGTCGGTGCTGGTCTCGCCCATGCGTTCCAGGCCCAGGAGCTGGTCGCGGGTGAGGGTGAACAGGTCGGCCAGGTCGGCGACCAGGCCGGTTTCGACGAGCTGGATGACGCGGGTGGCGCCGAGGCCTTCTATGTCGAGCTGGTCGCGGCCAGCCGCGTAGGAGAGGGAGGCAACGAGGTGGCAGTTGCGGCCGTTTACGCAGCGCCAGCGCTGTTCGCTGGTGTCGATGCCGGCACCGCAGCGCGGACATATCTCCGGGAAGATGATGGGCTGTTCGTCGCCAGTGCGCAGGTGGGCGACGGGGGCTTCGATGCGGGGGATGACGTCTCCGGCCCGGTGGACCATGACGTGGTCGCCCAGGCGGAGGTCGCGGCGGGTGATGTCGGCCGGGTTGTGGAGGGTGGCGTAGGTGATGGTGGAGCCGTCGATCTCGACGGGTTCCAGGACGGCGCGCGGGGCGATGATGCCGGTGCGGCCCACGTTCCACTCCACGGCCAGCAACCGGGTGATCTTGTCGACGGCGGGCAGCTTGTAGGCGATCGCCCAGCGCGGGGCCCGCGTCCCGGCTCCGGCGGCCCGTTGATCGGCGGCCAGGTCGGCCTTGATCACGATTCCGTCGATTCCGAATGGCAGCTCCGCCCGTACGGCAGCTATCTCCTTTACCCGGGCCAGAACGTCCTCGACGGTCTCAGAGGTGATGCCGGGCACGGCCGTGGTTGCGGTGGTGTTCACTCCCAACGCAGCGGCTTGCGCCATCAGGTCACTGTGCGCACGCTCGCCGAGCTGCTTCGCCAGGGTCGTATCGGTGTCGGGCAGGGCCAGCAGGCCGTAGCCGAAGAACGTCATCGGTACCGTGTAGGCGCGTTCCTTGGCGCGCAGGGTGCCTGCCGCGGCATTGCGTGGGTTGGCGAACGGCTGCCCGCCGTGGGCTGTACGAACCTCGTTGGCCTGCTCGAACTGGGCGGTGGTCATCAGGACCTCGCCGCGGACCTCCACTGTGATCGGCTCGGTCAGCTCGCGTGGCAAGCCCTCGATGGTGCCAATCGCGTGTGAGACATCCTCACCAGCCGTGCCGTCGCCGCGCGTGATCAACCTAGTGAGGCGGCCGCGGGTGTATCGGGTGGCGATTGCCAGACCGTCGAGCTTGGGCTCGACACTGAAGCGTTCTGCCTGATGGCCGATGCGCCGGGCCAGCGACGCGGTCCAAGCGGTGAACTCCTCTGGCGAGAAGACGTTGTCCAGGCTCAACATGGCTACCGTGTGCGGCACATCCCCCTCCACGGCGCCGCCAGCAACCTTCCCCGTCGGCGAATCGGGCAGCACCTGATCGGGATGCGCCGCTTCCCATGCCGCGATGCCGCGCACGAGCCGGTCGTAGGTCTCGTCATCCAGAACCGAGGTGCCGCCCGCGTAGTAGGCAGCCGAAGCGTTCACTGCGTCCTCGACGGCCTGCGCGTAGGCGGCTGCATCCACGATCACTGCTGCAGGTGTTGTCATGCGCGCCATCCTTCCTGCCACCACTGACAACGGCGCCTCAATCCATCGGGCCATCCCCACGCCTGCAGGGAGCACAGGCCGCCTACCGCGGCCGCCGTGGTTCGGCCGGAACCATTCCCGCGCCTGCGGGGGTTTGTGGGAGCCCATCACCGTCCACACCCGGTACGCCCGGCCTGGGCCGCCGCCGGCCATCCCGTTCCCGCACCTCACCACCGGCCGCACAGCACCGCGGAATGTCCTCGTCGAACGCGCCGACGACAGCCGCGACGTCCGGCCCATCCGACTGCTCCGCGTCCGCCCACCCTGCAGCAAGGACCGGCCGTGCCTGGCAGCGGCCAGCAGGATTCCGGCTGGTAATCCCGCGATGGAGTTCCTGGGCAGTATTCGCCCACAGGATTCTTGGTCTGTGGTCCCGGGATCGCGCTAGCCTGAAACTCAAGCCCGCTAAAGTTTGGGAGGCCGGGATGAGCGAGCAGCCGTGGACCATCGAGCGGATCTGTGACGCCCTCGGCAACCCTGTCCTGGCCCAGAAGTTTCTCGGTGAGATCAACCGTGCGCCGGAGGGCGAGCTGCTGCAGACGTTCGCTGAGTGGGTGGAGCGGGCGGAGCGCGTCGTTGCTGCTGTCGAGCGCGGCCGGGAGATCGCAGCCGCTGAGGCCCGTGGCGAGGAACCCCCGGGGCAGTGGGTCGACGTCACCGAGCGTGTTCTCGGGGATGCTGCGCGAATCCGGTCCCAGGGCGCTGCCTGACCTGACAGGCTGGGGGCTGTGTACCGGCTCCTCTGCGATGAGACCCTCCTGGCGGTGTGGGACTCCCTCCCCGACGAGGCCAGCGCACAGCTCACCATGGCGCTGTCCGACGTCTGCCACGAGCCGTTCATCGAAACCGAGCCCTACGGCATCGACGACGGAACCCACCGCATCCTGGTCCGGCCACTCGTGATCGCCGTCCTCGCCGTCAACGAGGACAAGCAGACCGTCCGGATCTACGACATCCAACCTCGGCACTGAACAGCCTCGACCGCACCTGCGGCGGGGGCCCGCCATGTGTCCGAATCGCATCCTTGTCGCCAGGTTGGCCCGACTCCACCCTGTTTTAGGTCACTAGTGAACATGAGGGGGGAACGTGCCATTCGGCAACGCAGACAGGGAGTCCATCCGGCAGATCAGTCACCAGCTCACCCAGATCACAGCCGACCTCGCCGCAATCAAGCAGCAGGTCTCTGACCAGCAACACACGATCGACCAGATCCGGCAGGACACCACCGCCGCCATCACCACCGGGCTCGCCGAAATCCGGGCCGTCGCCCGCGACGCCATGGCCCGCACCAACGACATCACCACCGGGCCGCTCGCCAGCATCGGCAACGAACTCGTCGCCATCCGCGGCACCATCGCCCAAGTCGACAGCCAGCTTCGGGCGCAGGCCGCCAGCACGCCGGCCGCGCCGGAAACCGACAGCCCACCCGAGCCCGAGCCGACCGCGGATCCCTCACCGCCGACACAACCCGAGCCAGCGGCGTCGGAGCCGCACTCGGAGGCTGAGACCCCCGGCCCTGCCGAACCCGATCCGGACATCCTCCGCGCCGCCGCGGGCGTCGCCCACGCCACCGTCGAAGCCCACCGCGACACCTGGGGCTTCCTCATCCAAGTCGCCGGAAACGAACAGCACTTCCACATCCCCGGCAAGGTCGAAGACCACGACGGATTCGTCAGCGTCCGCTTCTCCGGACCCAGCCTCGTAGCCGCCATCACCAGCCTCGGCCAGGTGGCAGAGACGACCGGTAACCCCGTGACCCGGGCCATCGCCGACCACATCCGGCAGAAGATCACCGCAGCAGTGCAGGAGATCATCAGCAAACCCAGCCGCAGCGGCGACGGAACGCCCGTCCGCATCGTCATCGACGACCGAGCCGCACCACCGGAGACGGAGGAACCTCCGGCCGCATGACCAAGGGCCCGACCGCGAGTGCGGTCGGGCCCTTCCGGCATGTCCTGCTACAGCTCGGTCACCCGGTACGGCTCCGGAGGAGGCGGCAACTGGACTCCCAGAACGCACCCCAGAATTGAGCGCGCCACGATCTCCCACTCAGCCCCGGACGCCCTGCTGGCTGCACGAACAGTCGCCTGCCGTCCGAGTCGACACACGCCCATCCAGTGAAGCCCGGGACCATCCCCGCGGTCGCGACGAACTCCCCGTTCGCGGAGTGGGACAAAACCTTCGCTGACCCGCTGTGCGCAGCCATCGCCGCCGAACACCCCAGGCAGGGCGCCTGACCGGGGGCCGGGGAAGCCTGTGCGATCGTCGACCGCAGAGCCGATCAATTGGACGGCGTGAGCGAAGACCACACGCCGAACCACTGCTCGGCTCCCCACGCCTCGAACCGTTCCAGCTCGGTGAACCCGAGCTTCGCCGCGAGGCGCATCGAGCTGGCGTTGGCGGTCTGGGTGTAGAGCACCACCGGCTCACCGGGCAGCGCGCCGGCAAACCAGTCGAGTGCCGCTGTGCACGCCTCGGTGGCGTACCCGCGGCCCCACGCCTCCGGTAGGAACAAGTAGCCGAGTTCCGTCTCCCCGGCCTCCAGACGGCGGTTACTCGGACTCTCGGGGGCGTGCGGTTTGAGCTGGACCGTGCCGATCATTGCTCCGTCGAGCTCGACCACGAACCAGCCACAGCGCTGCCCGGGCACCTCGGGCACCGTGCGTTCGAGCTCGGCGCGCGGTCGAGGGCCACCAAGGTAGGCGTTCACCTCTGGCGAGGCGTTCAGCTCAATGACCGCCTCGCGGTCCCGGGCCTCGGACTCGCGGAGTACGAGCCGCTCGGTCTTGATGGGGGCAGGTGGCCAGGCGAGGCGTTTGGGGGCAGCCATGCCAGCCAACCTAGGCAGCAGGCTCGGAAGCGATCAAGACGCGCAGACCGATCAAGCCACTGGCCTGGGCCTCGCCCTCGACGAGGTCAGGCAGGACCATCCCCGCGGGCGCGGGGAGCACCCGACATGTCAGTACCCGCCGCCGGCCGTGTAGGGACCATCCCCGCGGGCGCGGGGAGCACCCCGTCTTCGTCGGGATCTGCCTCGCCGTGGGGGGACCATCCCCGCGGGCGCGGGGAGCACTGATCCCGCCATGCAGGATCTCACGACAACCCGGGACCATCCCCGCGGGCGCGGGGAGCACTGGCGGGCCGTCTGCCGTCCGCGGCTCTCGCTGGGACCATCCCCGCGGGCGCGGGGAGCACGCAACGAGCGCGCCGTTCACGGTGATGTGGTGGGGACCATCCCCGCGGGCGCGGGGAGCACATGACGTCCATGGCCGCACTGGCGCGGTCGTTGGGACCATCCCCGCGGGCGCGGGGAGCACCGGTTCCCCCTCACCGCGTCGGCGTCCGGCGTGGGACCATCCCCGCGGGCGCGGGGAGCACTTCGCCATCTTCATGGACGAGGCCAAAATCCCGGGACCATCCCCGCGGGCGCGGGGAGCACGTGTAGAGGTGACCGGCGACGGATGCCGCGGCGAGACCATCCCCGCGGGCGCGGGGAGCACCGCATGCGGCTGGACGGCCTGCGCCGGCAGGTGGGACCATCCCCGCGGGCGCGGGGAGCACCCGACCGGCCAAGCCGAGTCCGTGCAGGCCGCGGGACCATCCCCGCGGGCGCGGGGAGCACAGTGGGCTCCCGGGTGTTGGGGCGCGTGGTTGGGGACCATCCCCGCGGGCGCGGGGAGCACGAAGTGGCCGTACGACATGGCAAAGGCCATGCGGGACCATCCCCGCGGGCGCGGGGAGCACTCGGCCAGGGCCAGCACCGTCGGATTGGTGCCGGGACCATCCCCGCGGGCGCGGGGAGCACTCGGCGTCCCAGCCGGCCCGCACCCAAACGGTGGGACCATCCCCGCGGGCGCGGGGAGCACCAGACCTCGCACACCCAAAAACAGGACGACGGGGGACCATCCCCGCGGGCGCGGGGAGCACTCCCCGGCCTGATCACCTAGGAGGCGGCGATGGGGACCATCCCCGCGGGCGCGGGGGAGCACTCGTCCGGCGCCTGGTCCGCGGCGCGCGGTGGGGGACCATCCCCGCGGGCGCGGGGAGCACGTCGGCAAGACCTGGGACGAGTTCCTGACGTGGGGACCATCCCCGCGGGCGCGGGGAGCACGCCCCGCCCACCGCGGCAAGCAGCTGCTGCAGGGGACCATCCCCGCGGGCGCGGGGAGCACGCCGCCGGCCACGACAAGGTCGCCGAAGCCGCGGGACCATCCCCGCGGGCGCGGGGAGCACACTTCGTGAGCTGCGGCTTTGTCACGGAGGCACGTCGTTCTGAAGCAGTTTCACCGATTCCGGCAAAGCGCTAATATGGGGCATTACGTTCATCAGCTTCTGCCGTACCGCCGTCGCTTGGATGCGTTGCTCCAGCCTTTCCGTGGGGTGCCCGAGGCATTTGAGGAGCTCTCGGTGTTCGGACGGCGGAGCAGGGTCAGACCCTCATGGTCGACCGGGTGCCAGACATGGTCGTAGGTGCGGAAGGTGAAGCCCTGTTCATTGTTCGTCGTGTGGGCAAGGAGGGCTCGGCCCTGGTGGGCGTACTGCTGGACCTCGTCCCAGAGCAGGTCACGGATCCGGGCGGACGGGTTGCCGATGAAGACGCCGGCGGAGATCTCGAGGAGCCAGCGGGTGAGGAAGCCCCTCAGGCTGGGTGGGCAGTTGGTGAGGACGATGACGGTCACCAGGAGAGCTCCACATCGCCGTAGGCGTCGTGCTCATCGGTTCCGCCGCCGTAGTTCCGGCCCGCAGCGACGGTGTGGCCGCTGTCGCTGTGGAGGGTGACGACGTCGAGGTCGTCGTTCGTCGCCGCGGCCGGGGCAGTCTCCGGCAACAGGAGGCGTTTGATGTCGTTGACGCAGCGGTCGAGCAGGGACGTCTCGTTGATGCGGTCCCGTAGGGCACGGCGGGTGCGCGGGCCGATGTCTTCCTCGTCCTCGGCGGCGACGTCGAAGGCGAGCGGGATGCCGATCTCCGTCTTGTACAAGTCGGCGATGTCGAGGACGAAGGACAGCTCGTGGCCGGAGTGGACGAAACCGAGCGCCGGACTGCAGCCGAGGGAGGCGACAACTGCGTGGGCGATGCCGTACATGCACTGGGCGGCGGCGGTGACGGCCTGGTTCACAGGGTCGCCGCTGGTGAAGTCACCAGGGGTGTAGCGGCGGCCACGCCAGGGGACGCCGGTGCGGGCGGACTGGGCCCGATAGCAGTCCTTGACGCGGCTGCCTTCACGGCCGAGGAGTTCCTGGCGGGTGAGGCCGGCGGGGTCTTCGTCGGGGAAGCGCAGTTGGTACATGGCGCGGGCGACGGCGAGCCGGCTGCGGATGTTTGCCCATTGCACAGCTTGTGCTTCGGCGAGCGCGGAGGAGCGGGTCAGGGCGCGGCCGCCGGCGTAGTAGCGCACGCCCTGCTCTCCCACCCAACAGACGGCGGCGCCGGTTTCGCCAAGGACGCTCATCGCCTGGTGGGTGATACGGGTGCCGGGCCCGAGGAGGAGAGTGCCGATGGTCGCCGATGGGATGTGGGTGGTGCCGTTGGCGTCATCGGCGGTGATGGCGTTGGCGTCCCGGTGCACTGTGCAGCGCTCGAGGTAGACGAAGGACAGCCGTTCGCTGGTGCGGGTGAGCTGGCGTGGGGTCAGCGCGGTGCGCCGGGAGACTGTGGTCACCGTCTCACCTTGTCGTGCCGAGTGGTGCCAGAGTGAGCAGGCCGCAGCCGTATGCCTTGGCCTTGCCGATCCCTTGGGTCAGGGCACCGCGCAGCAGCTGTGGGTCGGTGATCTCGAGGCGGCCGTCGAAGGTGACGGTGACCAGGCTGACGGGTGCCTGGCGGCCGCCTTGGGAGCCGGTGCTGCGGGACTTGTCGAAGGCAAGGGCGCGTTTGTCGCGGACGGTCAGTTCGTATCGGTCGCCGTAGTGGGGCTGCCTCGTGTGGGTGGTGCCGCGGGGAAACAGTCGCTTGTCGTCTGCTTTTTCCAGTATGCGGAAGCCGCAGGTTTCCTGGCGTTTGAGGAGCCAGCCCATCTGATGTACCGGGGTGAGATGCGCGGTGCGCTTGGTCGGTTCGTCGTCCTTCCGACGGGCGTGGTGGACGGGGTTGGCGGTGAGGCGGAACGCCCACCGGTCACCGGTGGCGAGCCGGTCGAGGAACGGGCCGTAGGGGCGGCTCTGCCAGCCTGGCTCGGCCGGGTCGGCGGCAGCTGCGGCGGGCCAGCCGGCTTGTTCGACGAGATGGGTGAGGTCGGGCCGGTCAGGGCTGACGATGTACAGCATGACTTCGGCGCGGGTGGTGTGGTCCAGCCGCCACAGCACACGCGGGCCGCCTGAGGGGGGAGTGTCGGTGGGCAGCAGCGTCGGGAAGGACGACATGAGGGCCGCGTGCATGGCCTGCGGTGAGGACAGCAGGCGGCGAGCACCGGACCGCGCGGTGTTTACGCGGAAGCGGGTAAGGAACATCAGGCGCTCTCTTCGTGCAGGGCGTCGAACGGGTCATGCCGGGGCAGTTGCCGGGCGGACGGGTTGGGGATACGCACGCTGTCGGTGACTTGGGTGCGCAGGATGTGGCGCCGGTGCTCGGCGGCGAAGCTGAGCGGCTGGTCGCGCAGGGTGTCCGCGACATTCTGCTCGTACTCGTCCGCCTCGCGCAGCACGGTCAGTTCGACCTCGTTCCGGTCGCGGTACTGCTTGCGGTACCAGGGAGAGGCCTGCCACGGTTCCTCACGCAGGGCGTCCTGCAGACCACCGTGGTCGTAGAGGTGGAGCTCGACCGGCAGGGCGGGCTGGCAGGAGCGGCGGCCGAGGAACGGCGCATACACCGGGGCGCGCAGCGCCGCATGCAACTCGGCGAGCAGCGGGCGATCGCCTTCTACAGCGGCGACGAACACGGCATCGGCTAGGTAGAAGCGTTCGGACAACGGCATGGATTTGCCGGTGACGCCGTGGTGGGCGGTCTGGAAGTCCCGTACCCGGGTTCCTGGCTGGTCGATGCGGACGCCGAACCGCAAGGCGGCGAGCGGCTTCAGCTTGTCGTCGTCGCCGCGTTCTACGCCGGCTGCGGCAGCGAGCATGCCGATGACGCCGCTCTTGGTGGGGGCGGACTCGGTGGTGCGGCGGGCGAAGCGGGCCGAGGCCCCCCAGGACTGCAGGGGGCCTGCGAGCCGGAGGGTCAGCACGCTCATGCGGGCTTCTCCAGGCGCTCGGCGACGGCCTGGCCGACGGCGGTGACGAGTTCGCCGATGTTCTGCGACTCGGTGCCGATCCCGGCGAGTTGCTGGGTGTTCGGGCCGACGCGCAGGACCCAGGTGAGCGTGGATTCTTCGTCGCCGTAGGCGCGCTCGATGTCGGGGATGTACGCGGCCAGACGTTCTGATGCCTCGCGGACGTAGCCGCCGCTCTCGCCGCGCACCGGGTCCTCGAATGCGGCGACGAAGCTGACGGGCCGGGTGGTGCGCAGCTTGACGATCACGGCGTCGGGCAGCGTGTGGTGCCCGAAGGTGTTGATCTTGCCGGTGGGCAGGGAGGCGACGAAGCCGTGGACGAAGGCCTCCACGGCGCGGCGGACCGGTTCGGTGCGTGGCTCGTCGTCGCGCAGGCCCCGTCCGAGGTTGGCGGCGAGCTGGTGGACGCCGAGAGCGGCGTAGCGGTAGAGAGTGGCGGAGTTGAAGTCGATGGTGCCGATCATGCCGGCGCCGGTCTCTGCGTCGGTGTTCTCGTCGTCGACGGCGGTGTAGTAGTCGGACTCGTTGTCCACGCGGTGGACGCTGATGGCGTGAGCGACCTGGACGGCGGCGTCAACGTTGATGTCGGCGTCGTCGGCCACCATGCGGCCGAACAGGGCGATGTCCACGGAGTGGAAGGTGTCCGCGATCTGTTTCGCCCGGCCCTTGTTCTCCTTGTCCTTCAGATGGGCGGTGATGTCGGCGGCGCCCTCGACGGCGAGGCGGGCCAGTCCGTCGAGTTGGCGGGCGCTGAGAAACACCAGGTATTTCGACTGGGGTGCCGGTTCCGGCTCACCGTCCTTGGCCGCGGCCGCCTTGCGCTTGGGAACCTCGGTCTTCAGTCCGGTGGCTTTCACCGTCTCGTCCGCGATTAGCAGCGCCGTCTCGCCGGTGAGGGAGGGATCGAGGGCGGTGATCCGGTCGGCGACCGCCTCCACGATCTTCTTGGTCCGCACGCCGAGCTCGCTCGCGTCCAGCAGGTGCTCTTCCTTGAAGTACGTACGGGTGGCTCGCTTCCATGCCTGGCTGGAGACGCGGGCGCGCGGCACGCCCCCGTACACCGCGGTCTTCGGCGCGCCGGTGTCGTCACGGTTCAAATTGCTGGGCGGCACGGTCTGCAGGGCGTGCACGTCGAGGAAGATGCGGTTCACGAGGCGTCCTTGTCGGTGTTTGCGGTGCTGGTGGTGTAAGTGCCGGCGGGGGAGGGCTCGCCGTCGGTGGGCTTGCCTTGTCAGGCGTGGAAGGAACGGCCCCACTCCCTGCGCACGGTGTCCGCGCCGCCGGGCCACTGCCAGGTGTAGAGCTGTCCGGCGAGCTGCGCGTGATCGAGTTCAATGTCCTCGCGGCGCAGCAGGACGACGATGTCGCGCAGCCGCTGGGCGAGGACGGCCAGGTCGAGGGAGGTGCCGGCCCGGACCAGGCGCTTGTGCACGGGTTCGTCGATCTCGCCGGGCTTCATCATCCGGCGCACCGCGGCGCCCAGGCCGCGGCGGCGGCCTGGCCGGTCGGCCTGGTACATGCCGGAGCGTCGGGACTGCTGGTGTAGCGCGTAGAGGGTGAGCGCGACGTGCAGGGCGTCCTCGGCCCGGATCAGTTCGCTCTCGCTCAGCGGTCGGGCACCGTCCGGTGTTTCGTGCAGGGGGCCGGTGTCGATCAGCGCCCACAGATCGGGCAGCTGGCCGGCCTCCCGGCCGGCGCCGCGCCGGAGTCGGGCGAGGGCCGCGACGGCATGAGGCTGATCATCGAGGTAGCCCCGTTGCAGGGCGGCGATGTGGCCGGCGGCGAGCCGGGCGACGCGTTCGCGTGGGGTGGCAGGTGCGGTGACGGTGGTCATGCGGGTGCCTTCACGGTGGTTTCGGGTGCCGGGCTTGCGTCCGCATCCGGCGGCATGTCAGAGGAGTCAGGGCGCCCCAGGCCCTTGTACAGCGCGGCGCGGAACCACTTGCCGGCGAGCGCGGAGTTGAGCCACTCGGTGCCGTGCTTGAGCTGGACGATCCGGCCCTGCCAGGCCGCGTCCCCGGCCGTGGCCATCAGCCGGTCGCCGAGCCCGCCGACGATCCCGTACACCTGCTGCTGCCAGTCGGTGCGCTGCGCGTACGGGTCGTCGGTGTCGGCGAGGTGTGCGAGCCAGGTGCGGTACGGGGCCTCGAGGAGACCGTAGGCGAGGTCGCGTGCGCTGGAGCGGGGTCCATCCATCTCGGTGCCGGCCGCGCGGGCCAGGTTGGTGGCGAGGTCACCGAGCGCATTGACCGCAAGATCGGCGTCGCCGACGGCTGCGACGGCCTGCTCGGCATAGCGCCGGTCCTGCTCGTGGAGCAGGACGACGGCCATGGCCACGTGGTCGTCGACGATCTCGTCGATCACGGACTGCTGCGTGCCGTAGCGTGCGCCGATGATCCGGGCCCGTACGAGGAAGCCGCGTTCCAGCTCTCCCTCCGTCACCAGGCGGGCCACCCACTCCAAGATCCCCGGCCGTAGATAGTCGGCGGGCTCCGACCCTTGGGCCGTGCCAGCCTCGTTGGCGACCAGGGCGCCGAGCCCACGCCATGCGGAACGCTCGGGAGCGTGCTCGCGCGGCAGATAGACCGGACTCTTGCGGAGCTTTGCCTCCTGAGACTTGCTGCGCCGCCAGGCGGTCATCGGTTCTCGGTGCTGACGGTCGCGGGCGGTGAGCGGGTCGCCGTAGCCGAGGACGACGCCGTGCACGCCAGTCTCGTCGAAGTGGAGTCTCAGGCGCCGCGTCTGCCACGTGTACAGGTCGCGTACACCGGTCGGGGCGCGCTCGGCGCCGCCCGGGCCGCACGGCTGCCTGCGCCATGCCGGCGCGTCCGCTTTGTCGATCTCCAGGTTGGAGGTGTCGGCCGCCACTAGGTTCAGCAGCAGCGTCTCGCGCAGGGTGCGGCCTTCGACGAAGACGCCGCCGAGGTTCCCGGCCCAGCCGACGCCGAGCGGGTAGACCTTGCCTCCCTTGGCGCGCTTGTCGCCTTCCACTCCGGTCTTGATGCCGGAGGTGTCGTAGGCGTGTGCGTGGACGACCCAGCGGGCTGCTTCGGCGAAGGTGAGCCGCTCGACGGTGGGCATGCGGGCGGTGAAGAACGGTTCTCCGTTGGGGACGTCGGCCACGATCCGGTTTAGGGAGAACACCTCGTCCTTCGCCGTGCGCAAACCTGTGGTCTGGAAGAACGGCGCCTTAGCATCCAGCAGGTTGAACCGTCCTCGGTGCGCCTCGAGGTACGCCCCGACCGGCGCGAAGCAGGTCTCGTCTGCCCACAGCTCCGCCCATGCGTCGGTGTCCTGCGGCCCGTCGAGTGCGTCGTGTGCGACCGCGAGCAGCAGACGGACCAGGGAGAACTCCTGGGTTGGCAGGTCACCAACGATGCGCCGCAGGTCATGCGACTGCTCGAACACCTGGCGCAGCGACAGCTCGTCCTGGCTGCCGTCCCTTCTGAGCACGGGGATCCACGGCCGGGCAGTGAGGTCGAACGACAACACACCGTCGCTGTTGTTCTGGTCGGTTTCAGGCACGGGTCACCTCGAGGCCGTCACTGGGCTGTACGGGAGGCAGAAGCCTGCCAGGTGGGTCTGACAGCCGGCAGCGGACGGCCGGACCGGCGACACCTTGATCATCGGCCTCCGCAGGCCTCGGTCCGCCCCTTGCGGACGGGCTTTCAGGCTGGCTGGCCGCTGCGACGAAGTCGGTGCGTCTTTGCGGAACGACCCTATGGGCTGGGGCGATTCACTGATTTCTGCTAAGGCGTGCGGCATGAGGGCTCCAATCCCCTAGAGTTCATGCATCCATGGTGCAACAACCTAAGAGGAGAGATGAGTTGAACAGATGGGTCCGGTGGGTGGTGGTGACAGGAGCTGTTGCGATCATCTTCTGGTTAGCCCTCTTGCTGGGTCGCTGGCTCCCGCTGCCAGGCCCGGCGGATGAAGCCTCGAGGTGGGGCGTCGCCGCCACCCTGGCAAGTGTGATATCCGCCGTAGCGGGCCTGCCCTTGGTCCGGTGGGCGGAAAGAGGCCGACAGGGCTCCATCTCTCCAACTCGCGCCACACCCAGCCCAGAAGGCGAGCCCGCGTGCACGGAAAGGGCCCTCGAGTAGCATTCGGTCATTGCTCCCTGCTGAGCCGGGGATGGCCCCAACCTAAGAGGCGCACCCAAGCTTGTGCCTTCACTGCTCCCCGCCCGTGCGGGGATTTTGTGCTCAACCACTGCGGGCCGCGCTGCCCTCCAACCGCTCATCGCGGGTCACCTCAAGACCGTCACTGGGGCTGTACCGAAGACGGAAGCCTGCCAGGTGGGTCTGACAGTCCTCGTCGAGCGGCAGGATCAACTGGCCAGCAAGCCAGTGACTGCCCCTCATTTGCCAGGCATGGATATGGAGTTCCTCGAGCTCGTCGATCGCCCGGTCCATGACGTCGGCGTAGCTGAACTGGATCGGCAGCCGCAGTCCGCAGCTTGCCGCGGTGCGGGCCGCAAGAGCAGTCGGCACCTGGTCTGTGGGCAGTGGCAGCCCGGCGCGGGGGTGACCCTTGCTGTCGGGTGCGAGCCACGGCACCGTGGCCAAGGTGCTGTCAGCGCGCCGCTGCACGACCACGACCTCCAGGCTCTCGCGGCTGTCGCGTACCTGGGCCCGCCCCTGGCGAGTGTCGTCCGCGTCGCCGACCCCCGCTGCAACCCAGCCGAACAGCGGCCGGCCGGGACGGGCGGCCGCATCCAGCCGGAACGTCGCAGCCCGCTCGGCCTGGTCTGCGCGATGCTCCTCGTGGCGCGCGCGGGCCGCTTCCAGTGCCTCCGCCCAGCCGACCGGGCCGTCGAACTCGTCGGCGTAGGCGCGCTGCACCAGTGGACTGATGTCAGCCGGCAGCCTTACGGGGCGCTCCGGACCGCCGCCGAGGTGCGGCAGTAGGACGGCAGCTGAACGCAGTAGCGCGTGCACCCCATATACGGCGAGTGATCCGCGCACCGGCACGGGAACTGGGGCGCTCCAGTCGACGCCGGTGACCAGGCAGCGTGCCTGGCGCAGCGGCTCTGGCCGGTCGGTCTGTTTCTCGCCGCCGCGCAGGTGCCGGTGCAGGCGTCCCATGCGCTGCAGCAGGAGGTCGATCGGGGCGAGGTCGGTGACCAGCAGGTCGAAGTCGACGTCCAGGGACTGCTCGGCGACCTGGCTGGCGACGACGATGTGCGCCGCCTGCGGCCGGTCGGCCTTGCCGGGCGGCCCGAAGCTTTTCAAGAGGCCGGCGTCCTTGGCGGCACGGTCGACGTCGATGAAACATGAGTGGGCGACGGTGACGTGCGCCTCGCCGAATCTCTCCCGCAGCGCAGCCGCTGCTTCAAGGACACGGCGCACCGTGTTGCGTACGACGAGGACGCAGCCGCCTTTGGCGAGTTCCCTCTCCAGCCGGTCGGCCAGGATGTCCATGTCGTCGTCGAGCCGCTCCAGTTCGACGTCCGTGCCGCGGGCCGAGGCCGCAGGGCACCGTATGACCGGCTCGCCCCCGGGCGTGACCGCCGTCAAGAGCGGATACCCGTCGGCCTGGGCAACAGCATCGAACGAGGCCGCGGCCTCACCCGCGGCCTTTCCCGCGTACGCCTCGGCCAGCTCCCTTCGCCGGCCGGCCGGCAGCGTCGCGGACAGCACTACCACCGGTACCCGGTACGCACCCAGCCACGACAGCACCCGGTCGAGATAGGCGCTCATGTACGTGTCGTAGGCGTGCGCCTCGTCGATGACGACAACCTTCCCGGCGATCGCGAGGTGACGCATCGCCAGGTGCCTGCTCTTGAGCCCGGCGAACAGCAGCTGATCGACCGTGCCCGCAACGAACGACGACAGCATGGCCTTCTTTCGCCCTCGCAGCCAGGCGTGGGCGACGAGTTCTGCGGCAGCAAAACGGTTCCGGCTCGTCGGACGCCACTCACGCTCCTCGGATCCGTCCAGGTCGACCGCGGCGATCCGCCGGCCCTTGCCCATCAGATCGGCGAAGTCGTCGTTGAGAGCAGCCTTGGAGTGGGCCAGCTGCACCGAGTAGCGAGTCCCCTCGGGGGCTGGCAGACGGTCGAGCCAGTCCAGCAGACGGGGGAACATCGCGTTGCCGGTGGCCATCGTCGGCAACGCGAAGAACACACCGCCCGACCCAAACCGCGAGGCAAGGACCTCTACAGCGGCGAGCGCGGCCTCCGTCTTCCCGTCCCCCATCGGCGCCTCGATCGCCATCAGCCCCGGCTCGTCCATGCTCCGTGCCAGTTCGACAGCCGCTTCTTGCACCGGCCGGACCTTCGCCCCCGGCGGAAGGTCGAACCGGGACGCGAACAGCTCCTGCACATTCCCCACCGGTTCCTTGGCATGCCATGGGCCTGGCAGGTCCAGTCCACGCCAAGCGGCCGCGATGCGCTCTGGGCCTGTGCGGGGTACATCCTCAGGAAAGTAGGGAAAGAGGTCAGGATTGCTGGCGATCCAGTCGGAGACGATGACCAGCGCAGAAAGCAGCACCTGTACTGGCTGCGGCAGTTTCACCGCCTGCCAGGCCCCCAGGCGCTGCCGTACGCCGAACTCATCCGCGCACGCGTCGAGCAACTCCTCCTGCACCCGCTTCCACAGCACCTGGCTTGACCCGTGTGTGCGCAGCAGATGAAGGTGACCGTCGAGCGCCTGAATCTGGCCGTGCTCGGGCGGCACCCCGTGATGCCCGCCCACCGCCACCGTGAACTGACCGGCCTGCTTGACCGTCCAGCCGTGCCGCTCCTCCAGCCACTCCCTGAGCAACACCTGCCCGGCCAGTCCATGCGGCGCAAGCCGCCGGTCCGCACCCATCGCCTGCCTGGAGCGCATCTCCAGCCCATGGCCACGCATGACCTGCGCCAACTGCTCCACCTGGCAAGCAAACGCGGGCGTCGCCTTCCCGATGTCGTGCACACCGGCCAGCCACACCACCAGTCGGCGCGCATCCACCTCCCCACCAGGCAGCGCACCGGCGATCAACCTCCGGACGGACAGCGGCAGCCACTCGTCCCACAACCGCCCGGCCACGGCGGCACTGTCCTCCATGTGCCGCCACAACGGCAGCCACCTGTCGGAATCACGCTCGTGCTTGGCCCATACGGACAACGCCGGCCCGCCCAGCCGGGCGTGAAGCCCTACAGGGGCGGCCCCCTCACCTGTCATGCCAGATACATACAGGATGTATATGAAGCGTGAAGCCAATACGAAGAAAGCGCGTAGGACTATTGTTAAGCCCCACGCCACAGACGCTGGCACAGAGGCGATCCGAAAGTGGATCTTCGACCGATCGTCGGGACAGGAACCCGAATGGGCGATAAATTCTTTTTGCCGGACTCCTCGGAACTCATGGAAACCACAGCACCTGCGCCATAAACCCGCAGGCCGCGCAGTCTGCTCCCCGCACCCGCGGGGATGGTCCCGGCGGTGTGCGGACACACCAGAGTCAGGGCGCCTGCTCCCCGCACCCGCGGGGATGGTCCCCACCTCCGGAAGCCGTCCCCGGGGACCAGTCCCTGCTCCCCGCACCCGCGGGGATGGTCCCGCATCGAAGGACGCGGCAGTCGAGTCGAAGCTCTGCTCCCCGCACCCGCGGGGATGGTCCCGACGTGGTCTTCATCGAAACGACTCAGGTCAACTGCTCCCCGCACCCGCCCCGTGCGCTTCCTTCGCGCGGGGCCGTTCTCGCTGGTCGGGCGCGGGTCAGAAGGAGGGGACGGCGGACGCCGGACCGCTTCGAGGTTCCAGTCGACCCACTGGCCGTTTTCGATCGAGCCGAGCGCCCGCCGCCGCGCCCTGCAGTCCCGCTGGGTCAACAAGGTCGTCGGGCAGATGTGCGCCACCCACCCCCTCCTCGCCGACCGGCAGCCGCCCGTCACGGCCGACACGATCGCGTACACCGGGTTCTGGGACACCACAGGGTCAGCGTGAGAGGGTAGATACAAACCTTGCAGGATGGCACGGTTGGCAACCCGCTGTCAGGCGAAACCGGCCTCTGTTGGCTCGACCACCGGTCCCGGCTACCTTGGTCGGGACGGGGAGGTTTTCCCTTCGGGGGTACCTCCGCACAAGGAGCGGGGGCCAACCGCACGGCTGGCCCCCTGGGGTGAGTGCGTCAGACTAGATGGCTGAGCTGAACGGTCAGATCCAGCTGCAACTGGATCAGCGCGACCACCAGCGTCCAGAGCGTCCAGTCTGGCGTCTCATCGAGCTTGTACATAGCCCTCCTTCCTCTTCCGGGAGCTCCACCGGAAGAGAGCCGAGAGCGGCCCGACGACTCACCGAGAACTCTAGGGCCGTGATCGCAGCCCGAAATCCAAACTCTGCCGATCAGTCGAAGTTGTTCGTACAGCAGGCATAGTTGTGGATAATGCAGGCCCCCGGCGCGACGCTGAGGGACTACCAACTTGGGTCAGAAGGAGGGGACCGACGGGCGAGAGGCCGTGGGGCGGTGTCAGTTGATCCACTGGCCATTCTCGATCGAGCCGATCATCACCAACGGCGGACGGTCGCTGTCCTGCTGGGGCGTCGGCGACCCAGGCACGCGTCTCGGCGACGATCTGCGGATCGGTGAACTCCCAGGGCTGCAGCGGAAGGGCGTGCGACCAGCCTTACGGCCCGGGTCCCGCGCTGTACGGTGACGCCACACTCGCGCCTATGGGGGGACGTTCCATGAGACTTGGCGTCAAGGTGGGTCCGTTCTACGCCAGCACCAGCACGAGACGCCGGTACCGCAGCCGCAGCGGTGGCAGCGGAGGTGGGTGCGCTTTCGTGCTCGTCGTCATGGCCTTGAGCCTCTTCGTCTGGCCGTGGGTCGCGGCGTTCCACTCGCGCACCGTGGCGGGCCACGTCGTCGGCGGCATCTTCGCCGGCCTGGAGGTCGCGCTCGTCGTCGCAGCGCTCGTCGCCATGGAGGCCAAGGAAAAGGTGGCCCGGATGGAGGCCATGGAAAAGGCCATGGAGAAGCCGGCCCAGGCATCCGGCAAATCAGCGCCCCCAACGAGCAAGCAGGAGCAGGTCCAGAAGACCGCCGTCAACGACCTGCCGCCCTACTTGCGTCCGCCACGCCGGGAGCAGCATCGCCGCCGGTGACCGGACGGCCTACCAATAACGCTTGTAGTAGACCGAGGACGACGAAGGCCCGCCGGGACGTCCCCGGCGCGCCTCTGCGGATCAGTGGGTTGCTATGCGTTCACCTGGTGGCGGCCGCGGTGCCGGCGGACTGGTCGTCGCCCAGCCCGCACAGCTACCACCACGCGCTTCCGTCCCGGAGACGGGCAGGTCTGGCACGTCGCCGACGCCGTCTATGCCGCCGGATCCTGGCCGTCTTTCAGGCCGCGCTCCGCTCCGAGGCCCGCCGTCGCCACGACGTCGGGCGTACCGGTGCCGCCGCCTCCCCCCGTACAGGCGACGTTCCGCGTGGTGCTGTCCGCGCCGCACCTGGAGCCGCGCACGATCCGCGCTCGCACTTGGCTGGGAAAGATCCGCTACCGGCTCGCCTGGGCCGGCTACCCCACCGTCATGCTGATGACACTCGTGGAGACCGGCACCCGCGGCCTGCTCGGAGCCTGCTTCGGCCCTACCACCGCGGGCGAGACCGCCTACGCGACCCGCCTGCTGCCCCTGCTGGACGACCGGCACCTGGTGCTCGTCGACCGCGGCTTCGACGCCAACGCCTTCCTCGCCGACCTCGTCGCGACCGGCGCCCAGTTCCTGGTACGGCTCAAATCCACCCGCCGCCCCGCCCAACTGCACGTCCTGGCGGACGGCACCTATCTCGCCCGCCTGCGCCAGCTCACCGTCCGCACCATCGGGATGGCCCCCGCACCCTGTCCGCTCAAGGGTTCGTGGATGGGGACAGGAGCTGCGCACTGCGTATCGTACGGGCCGCCCCCTGCCTGCTACCACCCTGCTACCATACTGGTGTGACTTCCGTGAAGAAACAGACGCAGGTCAGGCTGGAAGAGAACGTACTGGAGGCTGGCAAGGCCGCCGCGCGCGCCCGTCGGCTGGACTTCAACAAGTACGTGGAGCGACTCATCATCGAGGACACCACCGGTGCCCGCGCCGCCGGCATGACGGCCGCCCAGCGGCTCATCGACGAGCACGGCACGTTCCTCGACGACCTGGAGGAGCAGCTCGACGCGCCGTACGACCAGCAGCAGCCGGGCGCCGCCGCGTGATCCTGCACGTCGACGAATCCTGGATCCTTGAGGTGGCGGAACGGGCCGGGCACCGCGACCCGGCTGCCGACGACTACGGTGTGCCCATCGCCGCTGTCGCCCGCCACCGCGGCGAGCTCCTCGAGCATCCCGTCTATGACGGCGCCTACGCCCGCGCCGCCGCCCTGGTGCACACTCTGGGCCGCTGCCGCTGGCTGGAGCGCTCAAATCTCACCGTCGCCTGTGCCGTTGCGGTCATGTATCTCGAGGCCAGCAACATCCCGGTCAACCCCACTCGCGAACAGCTCACCGCACTCGCCCACGAGCTCAATAATCCGCGTTGCACCGCCGCCCGGATTGCCTCCTTTCTGCGTACCTGGAAACCCTGAATTCCGGCCCGGGGCGGCACAGCAAGGCCTTGTTCGGCGTCACGGTCGGGGCAGACGATCTCCGCCCGCGGTTGATCGCGCAGCCAGGCGGCGAAGGGCGCGGTGTCCCGGTGGGGCAGCACGTGGACGGGCGGGAGGTCCCGATGTTGACGGGTTCCGTCCCGTAGGTGCGCCGCTTGCTTCTGGCCTGGACAGCTGGATGCTGCTCACGCCCGTAGAGGTCGTTCGATAGCGATCGCCGAACTGCCTGGACGTGGTGGGTGCCGAAAGCTCACGCTCGACGGCTTGCGGCCCGCCCGGGACGACGTGCGAGGGGTCCCGGACAGGCTCCGCTCCTAGTCTGCGGTGGGGCACGGCCCGGCGCTTGCAGGAGCGTTCATGTGGCGTAAGGCCGTCGGCCATCGCGGGCGCTGACACTGCCGCGCTTGCTCGGGTGCGAACCCACGTGAGCGCTGTCCGAGATGCTCTCGCCGCAACACGCCACATCCGGACCTCAGCGCCCTGGTAGAGCGGTCTTCTCCAGGCCATCACGTTCTGCTGCCGTGTACGGAGAGTCTTCTTGCCATCTGCTGCGTTCGACGAGCTGACGCAGCACCGCAGGTGGGCCGGGGAGGAAGCCCGCGCAGCAGCCAGTGCCCGTCTTGCCCGCCGCCATGACAACGGGGCCGGTGGGCTCCGACACGCCGAATGGATGGCCTTCAGCAGATGCCAGATCCCCTGGCGTGACGGGCATGTGATCCATCAACTCCCTTGCAAATAAGGGTAGTTCGCTGGGTGTGCGAGACCTGGAACTGTGGGGGCGAGGGGTAGCCTGAGGCCTTCCTCTTGACCCCGTCGCGGAGGTGCGCACCCGGTGTCCCGGTCCTTTGTTCACCTGCACAACCACACCGAGTACTCGATGCTCGACGGTGCCCAGAAGCTCAAGCCGATGTTCGCCGAGGTCGCGAAGCAGGGCATGCCGGCCGTCGCAATGAGTGACCACGGCAACATGTTCGGCGCGTACGAGTTCCACCAGGTGGCCAAGGGCTTCGAGAACGTCAAGCCGATCATCGGGATCGAGGCGTACGTCGCTCCGTCGTCGCGGCGCAACCGGAAGCAGGAGTTCTGGGGTCCGGGCGGGCAGCGTGCCATGTCAGACGACGGCGAGGGCTCGAAGGACGTCTCCGGCGGTGGCCGCTTCACTCACATGACGATGTGGGCGGCGGGTGCGCAGGGTCTGCGTAACCTCTTCTACCTGTCGACGGAGGCCAGCTACACGGGCCAGTTCCCGGCGGGCAAGCCGCGCATGGACATGGAGCTGATCAGTGAGCACGCCGAGGGGATCATCGCGACGACCGGCTGCCCGTCCGGCGCGATCCAGACCCGGTTGCGGCTGAAGCAGTACGACGAGGCCCGTGAGGTCGCTGCCTGCTACCAGGACATCTTCGGGAAGGAGAACTATTTCCTGGAGCTGATGGATCACGGGCTGTCCATCGAGCGGGAGGTCCGGGACGGGCTGCTGCGTCTGGCCAAGGAGCTGGACGTCCCGCTGTTGGCCACGAACGACGCGCACTACATCCACGAGGATCAGGCCGACGCGCACGACAACCTGCTGTGCATCGGTGTCGGGAAGAACAAGGCCGACGAGAAGCGGTTCCGGTTCCAGGGCAGCGGCTACTACCTAAAGACCGCGCAGGAGATGCGGGCCCTGTTCTCCGAGCTGCCGGCGGCGTGTGACAACACGCTGGTGATCGCGGAGCGGGTCAGCTCGTATGACGAGGTCTTCGACTACGTCGACGAGATGCCCCAGTTCCCTGACGTGCCGGAGGGGGAGACGCAGGAGTCCTGGCTGCGTAAGGAGGTCCTCAAGGGGCTCGCCATGCGCTACGGCGACCCGATCCCTGCCGAAGTGCTGGAGCGCTTCGAGACCGAGATGTCGGTCATCGGCCCCATGGGGTTCTCCTCCTACTTCCTCGTGGTCGCCGACATCTGCAAGTACGCCCGTGACAACGGGGTCCCGGTCGGGCCGGGCCGTGGTTCGGCCACCGGGTCGATCGTGGCGTACGCGACGCGGATCACCGAGCTGTGCCCGCTGGAGCACGGCCTGCTGTTCGAGCGGTTCCTCAACCCCGAGCGCATCAACCCGCCGGACGTCGACCTCGACTTCGACGACCGGCAGCGCGACAAGATGGTGCGCTACGTCACCGAGAAGTACGGCGACGCGTACACCGCCATGGTGAACACGTTCGGCAAGATCAAAGCCAAGAACGCGATCAAGGACTCCTCACGGATTCTCGGCTACCCCTTCTCCCACGGTGAGCGCATCACGAAGGCGCTGCCGCCGGACATCATGGGCAAGTCGATTCCGCTCGACGGCATCTTCGATCCGGAGCACCCCCGCTATGGCGAGGCCGGCGAGATCCGGCAGATGTACGAGAACGAGCCGGACGTGAAGAAGGTCATCGACACCGCTAAGGGTGTCGAGGGCCTGACCCGGGGCACCGGCGTTCACGCGGCCGCGGTCATCCTGTCCAAGACGAAGCTGACGGACCGTATCCCGCTGCACATGCGGGCCTCCGACGGCGTGAAGATCACCGGCTTCGACTATCCGTCGTGCGAAGCCATGGGTCTGATCAAGATGGACTTCCTGGGTCTGCGGAACCTGGGCGTCATCGACCACGCCCTGCAGAACATCCGGGAGAACCGCGGTGTCAAGCTGGCCACCGTCGACCCGATGAACGGCGACAAGGACACCATCGTCATCCCGCTGGATGACAAGAAGACCTTCGAACTGCTGGGCCGAGGCGACACCTTCGGTGTGTTCCAGCTCGATGGCGGCGGCATGCGCGCGCTGCTGAAGCTGATGGAGCCGACCCGATTCGAGGACATCGCGGCCGCCCTGGCGCTGTACCGGCCCGGCCCGATGGCTGCCAACGCGCACACCAACTACGCGCTGCGGCAGAACGGCAAGCAGGAGCCCGACCCCATCCACCCGGAACTGAAGGACGTCCTCGAGCCGATCCTGGGCAGCACCCATCACCTGCTCATCTTCCAAGAGCAGATCATGGCCATCGCCCGGACCCTGGCCGGGTACACCCTCGGTGGCGCCGACATGCTGCGCCGCGCGATGGGCAAGAAGAAGCCCGAGGTCCTGGCCGCGGAGTGGAAGAACTTCCACGCCGGTATGACGGGCAACGGCTACTCGGAAGAAGCCACCAAGGCGATCTGGGACGTCATGCTCCCGTTCTCCGGCTACGCCTTCAATAAGTCCCACACCGCCGGATACGGGCTCGTCTCCTACTGGACCGCGTACCTGAAGGCCAACTATCCGGCCGAGTACATGGCCGCGCTGCTCACCTCCGTCGGTGATGACAAGGACAAGGCCGGCGTGTACCTGGCAGACGCCCGAAAGCTCGGTGTCACCGTCCTGCCGCCGGACGTCAACGAATCCCTGGCCGAGTTCGCTGCCGTCGGCGATGACGTCCGGTTCGGCCTGCTCTCGGTGCGCAACGTCGGCGAGAACGTGATCGATTCGATCATCACGGCGCGGAAGGCCAAGGGGAAGTTCACCTCGTTCCAGGACTTCCTCGACAAGGTCGACCTGCCCGCGCTGAACAAGCGGGCCATCGACTCACTCATCAAGGCCGGCGCGTTCGACTCACTCGGGCACACCCGCAAGGGCCTGGCAGCCGTGCACGAGATGGCAGTCGACGCGGTCGTACCGCTGAAAAAGGCCGCCGCGTACGGGCAAGACGACCTGTTCGCCGGCCTGGGTGGCGCCGACGGCGGCGGCAACGACTCCGGGTTCGGCCTCGAGATGAAGATCGGTGAGGAGGAGTGGCCGCGCAAGCAGCTCCTGTCCACGGAGCGCGAGATGCTCGGCATGTACGTCTCGGCCCATCCATTGGACGGCACCGAGAACATTCTCGCTGCCAACCGCGACACCACGATCGTCGACCTGGTGTCCTCCGGCCGCACTGAGGGCATCGTGCGCCTGTCGGGCCTGATCACCGGCGTCCAGCTGAAGGTGACCAAGCAGGGCAACAGCTGGGCGATCGTCAACCTTGCCGACCGGGACGGCACGATCGAAGTCCTCTTCTTCCCCGCCACGTACCAACTCGTCGCTGGCGCCCTGGTCGAAGACAGCGTCGTGTCCGTCCAGGGCCGCATCAACGACCGAGACGGCACGATCAGTATCTTCGGACAGGAACTGCAGGTACTCGACGTCACCTCAGCAGAACGCACCGGCACGGCCCCCGTAGTGCTCACGATGCCCTACCACCGCATCAACGAGCCCGCGGTCAGGGAACTCCGGCGCATCGTGGGGGCTCACCCCGGCGAGAACCCAGTTCACCTCTCGGTGCGCGGAGTGCAAAAGACGATCGTCTACCGCTTGCAGGCCACCGTGAACGCCACCACGATCGCCTCCGACATCAAGGGATCATTCGGACCCGATGCATGGCAAGGCGTCGCGTGAAAGATCCAAACGCCAGCAACGAGGAAATCCACCTCCGGGTCGATACCCCTCCGCCGTGCACACGATGCGACGGACCAGCCCTTCTGCTGGCCCGATTCCCACACTCCTGGACAAACAGCAACGGGCAAAGAATCGAAGGCCTGCGCGAGAGCACACTGTGCTCGGTCTGCGACCAGGGGAAGCGGGATACCGAAGCCCTGTTACAGCTCCTTACGGTCTGCGACAGACTGGACGCGACCGACTTCGAAGCCTTCGGAGGCTTGGTGGCAGCATGGGTCGAGTCCCTGCGCCAGGAATATGTCGACCTCGACCTTCTCGCCAGCAACCACGACCAGTGGCACCGCGGCGAGCTCTGACCTTCAGGGCTGATAGTCAATTGGGCCACGTCACCCTTGCGATACCCAGCCCTTGCTCTCCTCAGCGACCAGCCGTTGAGGGCAGCTACGAATGAGACGCACCGGGCATCGCAGATCACGCGGTCACCACCATGCCCGGACTCCCTGGGCACGGCGGCGAACCGGCGCTACGGTGGCGCCCTCACCCCTGGGGGCACCATGCACGTCAGACCCGCGGCGCTGACCGTCACCGTCATCTGCCTGGTCACGGTGGCCGGTTGCGGCTCCGGCAGCTCCACCGACGCCGGGGACAGCGGCCTCGGGCTGCCGCACACGCTCGTCGGCGAGGACTACAACTCCGTCACCATGCTGGAGACCGACACGTCCGGCACGACCGTCACCGGCACGCTCGACACGACTCAGGTGGACGGCACCGACGTCCAGCATCGGCACGGCAGGGTGAGCGGAAGCGTCAAGGGCGAGCGCGTGACCCTGACCGTCGACTTTGAGGTCGGCGGCACCGCCCTCAAGGGCACCCTCAGCGGAGGCACGCTCACGCTCCAGGCGCCCCAGCCCGACGGGCAGATCGAGGACTACATCCTCAAGCCGCACGACGTGGACTACTACAACCGGCGCATCCAGGCGCTTGAGGCGAGCGCGACGCCGTCCCCGCTCCCGTCCGGCCTCCTCGACCAGAATTTCGGGTGAGTCTCGCTGCGCTCAGCCCGGGTCACCGTTCGCGTCGCCGCGCTCGTCGCCTGATCCATAGCCCGTCACGGGGGGACGCGCATTTGTGGTTGCCGGTCGGCGTGTGCGCGAGGCCGTGCGGCCTCGGCGCCACCGCGGGCCTGGTAGAGCAGGCAGACGGCGGCTGTGACCGAGCACTGCAGTTGGCCCCGCTGGACAGGGCCCTGTACTCCCGAAGCTACGGCGAAGTGACAAGTAGCTCTCTGTAGCGGATCAGGGATGGGCTTGTCAGTGGTTTCGATTCTCTGGGCTCATCGGGGACCGTGCTCGGAGAGGTTGGTCCGGTCATGACGACCGGAAGGAGCCCTGAGTGCGGCAGGAGTGGGAGCCGGAGGACCTGATCGAGGTCTGGACGCTGCTGGAGGAGGACCAGGAACGGCTGCGGAACAAGTCGGGGGCGAACCGGTTGGGGTTCGCGCTGTTGCTGAAGTTCTTCGAGGTGGAGGCCCGGTTCCCGGAGGACGCCGGGGAGATCCCGGTGCCGGCGGTGTCGTACGTCGCTCAGCAGGTGAGGGTGCCCGCGGGGGAGTGGGCCGCCTACGACTGGTTGGGGCGGGCGATCAAGCGGCACCGGATGGAGATCCGGGGCGTGTTCGGCTTCCGTGAGTGCACCGAGGAGCACCAGGCCCAGCTCGCCGAGTGGCTGGCGGTCGAGCTGTGCGGGGTGGAGTTGAATCGGGACCGGCTCGCGGAGGCGGTGGTGGCCCGCTGCCGCAAGGACCGGCTGGAGCCGCCGGCCCCAGGGTAGGTCGCCCGGCTGGTGGGTAAGGCGGTCAGCACCTTCGAGGAACGGTTCTGCGCGGCCACGGTGGGCCGGCTGTCGGCCGCGACCCGGTCCCGGCTGGATGATCTGATCGCCGAGGACACCGGCGCGGACGACAGCGCGGGCGGCGGGGGCACGTTCTTCACCGAGCTGAAGGCCGATCCCGGAGCGTTGGGGCTGGACAGTCTGCTGGCGGAGGTGAACAAGCTCCAGCGGGTGCGGGCGCTGGAGTTGCCGCCGGAGTTGTTCGCGGACGTGTCGGGGAAGCTGGTGGCGGCCTGGCGGGCGCGGGCGGCGAAGGAGTACCCCTCGGACCTGCGCGCGGCGGCAGGGCCGGTGCGGTACACGCTGCTGGCCGCGCTATGCCACGTGCGGGAGACGGAGATCACCGACTCTCTGGTGGAGCTGTTCATCCAGCTCGTCCAGAAGATCAACACGCGGGCGGAGAAGAAGGTCGAGGGCGAGTTCACCAAGGAGCTCAAGCGGGTGCGGGGCAAGGAGGGCATTCTGCTGCGGCTGGCGGAGGCGGCGGTCGCGGAGCCGGGCGGCACGCTCCGCAAGGTGATCTATCCGGTGGCCGGGGAGTCCACGTTGAAGGCGCTGGCGGCGGAGGCTGCGGCGAACGAGGCGCGGTACCGGGCCTGGGTGCGTATGGTGCTGCGCTCGTCGTACTCCAACCACTGGCGGCGGATGCTCTCGCCGCTGCTGAACGCGCTGGATCTGAAGTGCAACAACACCGCCTACCGACCGGTGATGGACGCGATCGACCTGCTCGAGCGGTACCTGGACCAGCCCATCGCCAGGGAGGGCGCGTTCTTCGACGAGGCGGAGAAGATCCCGCTCGCGGGCGTGGTGCGCGATGAATGGCGCAAGGCGGTCGTGGACGAGCGCGGCCGGGTCGAGCGCATCCCGTACGAGCTGTGCGTGCTCGTGGCGCTGCGGGACGCGCTGCGGCGGCGGGAGATCTGGGTGCCGGGCGCGAACCGGTGGCAGAACCCGGAAGACGATCTGCCGCCGGACTTCGAGGACAACCGTGATGTGCACTACGGCGCGATCCGCCAGCCGCAGGACCCGGAGAAGTTCATCGAGGCCCTCCAGAAGCGACTGCGGGAGGCCCTGACCCGCTTCGACACCGCGCTTGAGCTGGGCACCACGGGCGGGGTGGACATCGTGAAGCGGCATGGTGAGCCGTGGATCAAGGTCTCACCGCTGGGCAAGCAGGAGGAGCCGGAGAACCTCGTCGCACTGAAGGCGGAGATCGAGCGCCGGTGGGGCACCATCGACCTGATCGACATCCTCAAGGAGGCGGAGTTCGCCACCGGCTTCACCTCGGAGTTCACCTCGGTCGCCACCAGGGAGGCGGTGCCGAAGGCGGTGCTGCGGCGCCGGTTGCTGCTGGTGCTGTTCGCGCTGGGGACGAACATGGGCATCAAGCGGGTCGCGGTCACCGGCAAGCACGGCGAGAGCGAGGCTGTCCTGCGCCGGGTACGGCACCTGTTCGTCAACCGGACCAACCTGCGCGCGGCACTGGTACGGCTGGTCAACGCCACCTTCGCCGCCCGCGACGAGGCGTGGTGGGGCGAGGGCACCGCCTGCGCGTCCGACTCCAAGAAGTTCGGCTCCTGGAGCTCGAACTTCATGACGGAGTGGCACCAGCGGTACCGCGGCCCCGGGGTGATGATCTACTGGCACGTCGAGAAGAAGTCGCTGTGCGTCTACAGCCAGCTCAAGTCCTGCTCAGCGTCCGAGGTCGCCGCGATGATCGAGGGCGTGCTGCGGCACTGCACGGACGTGGAGATCGACCGGCAGTACACCGACACGCACGGCGCCTCCATCGTCGGGTTCGCCTTCGCCCACATGCTCGGCTTCAACCTGCTGCCCAGGCTGAAGAACGTCGGCTCCGCGCGCCTGTACCGGCCGGCGGCAGGGGAGGACGAGAAGTGGCCGAACCTGTCGCCGGTGCTGTCGACCAAGACGATCGACTGGGACTTGATCCGCCAGCAGTACGACCAGATCGTGAAGTACACCACCGCCCTGCGCCTGGGCACCGCCGAGGCCGAGCAGGTCCTGCGGCACTTCACCCGCGGCGGCCCAAAGCACCCCACCTACCGCGCGATCGAGGAACTCGGGCGGGCGGTGCGCACGGCGTTCATCTGCGACTACCTCGCTGACGCCGAGCTGCGGCGCGAGATCAACGACGGTCTCCAGGTCGTGGAGAACTGGAACTCCGCCAACCACGACCTGTTCTACGGCAAGGACGGCGACCTGACCGGCTCCGACAAGGAGTCCCAGGAAGTCTCGATGCTCGCCCTACACCTGCTCCAGTCGGCGTTGGTGCACGTCAACACCCTCCTCCTCCAGGACATTCTGAGCGAGGAGAAGTGGCAGAAGCGGCTCACCGACGCCGACCGGCGGGCCTTGTCCCCGCTGTTCTGGACACACGTGAACCCCTACGGCCGGTTCGAGCTGGACATGAACTCTCATCTCGACCTCGCCGCCCTGGCCTCCATGGTGCCTGTCCCCCGCACGGCGCCAGGAGCCTCCACGGCCCAGCCCGCGGGCGGCAGCGCCGGCTGGGTCTGAAGTCCGCAGGGGCGGCAGCGGCGGCTGGCGCGGCCGGCTCGGGTTCTTCCTGTCGGCCGTGGGCAGTGCGTTCGGCATCGGTCAGTCGGCGGCTTGTCCCACAGCAGTGCCGGCCTCCTGAGTGGCTGCCCAGGAGGCGAGCAGTCGCAGGCCCTCATCGGAGGGCGAGCCGGGTTCGGCGGTGTAGATGGTGAGGGTGAGGCCGGGTTCGGCGGCCATCTCCAGTCCTTCGTAGGCGAGCGTGAGGTCGCCGACGGCCGGGTGGTGGAAGCGCTTGGTACCGGTGCCGTGGTGGCGGACGTTGTGCGCGCCCCAGCGGGTGCGGAAGGCGTCGCTGCGGGTGGACAGCTCGCCGACGAGGTCGTGAAGGTCCTTGTCGTGGGGGTTGCGTCCCGCCTCGGTGCGCAGGATGGCGACGACGACGTCGGCGGCCTGGTCCCAGTCCGGGTAGAAGCGGCGCGAGGCGGGGTCGAGGAACTGGAAGCGGGCCAGGTTCGTCTGGTTCGCGGCCGTGGCGTAGACGTCGGCGTAGAACGCGCGGGCGAGCCGGTTGACGGCCAGCAGATCCATGCGGCCGTTGCGGACGAAGGCGGGCCCGGCGGTGACGGCGTCGAGGACCCATTGCAGGCTGCGGTGCGCTGTCCACGGACGTGCGGTGCGGCGGCGGGGCCGGGTGAGAGTGTCGGATCCGTCGGCAGCCTGGGCGAGGTTCAGCAGGTGGGCGCGCTCGGCGTCGTCGAGCTGGAGGGCGCGGGCGACGGCTTCGAGGACGGCCGGGGAGACGCCGGTAAGGTTGCCGCGCTCCAGCTTGGCGTAGTACTCCACGCTCACGTCGGCCAGGGCGGCGACCTCGCTGCGGCGCAGGCCCGGCACGCGCCGGCGGGTGCCGGAGGGCAGCCCGGCCTGTTCGGGGGTGATCTTCGCTCGCCGCGAGGTCAGGAACTCGCGGACCTCTGCTTGGTTGTCCACGCTTTCGACGGTACGTCCCGCCCGTGTCCACAGGGATGTACTGGCAGTACACCCCTTGATGGTGTCTCGCTACGGGTGCGGGAAGCGGGTTACCTGGATGACGTGGTGCTTTCCGCCCGGTCATCACGACGGGATCTTGCACCTGGCCCTGCACTCGGCGACGGCCCCGGCATCCGGGATCGCACGCCTCGGCAAGCAAAGGAACCTCTCCCATGCGCGGAGCAATGATCTACGCCCCCGGCGACGTCCGCTTCGAGACCGTGAAGGACGCCAAGATCCTCAAGCCGACCGACGCCGTCATCCGTACGGCCGTGACCTGCGTGTGCGGCTCGGACCTGTGGCCCTACCGCGGTGCCGAGCCGATCGGTGACCCGCACCCCATGGGCCACGAGTACGTCGGCTTCGTGGAGGAGGTCGGCTCCGCGGTCACCTCGGTGAAGCCGGGCCAGTTCGTCGTCGGCTCCTTCGCGACCTCCGACAACACCTGCGCGCACTGCAAGAACGGCTTCCAGTCGAGCTGCCTGCACCGCGAGTTCATGTCCACCTGCCAGGCCGAATACGTCCGCATCCCCAACGCCCAGGGCACCCTGGTCGCCACCGACGAGGTGCCGGACGAGAAGTTCTGGCCCGGCCTGCTGGCCGTGTCCGACGTCATGGGTACCGGCTGGTGGGCTGCCGACGCCGCCGAGGTGAAGCCCGGTGCGACCGCCGTGGTCGTCGGCGACGGCGCGGTCGGCCTGTGCGGCGTGATCGCGGCCAAGGAGATGGGCGCGGAGCGGATCATCGCCATGTCGCGCCACGAGACACGGCAGAAGCTCGCCCGGGAGTTCGGCGCCACCGACATCGTCACCGAGCGCGGCGAGGAGGGTGTCGAGAAGATCAAGGAGATGACCGACGGCATCGGCGCCGACTCCGTCCTGGAGTGCGTCGGCACCGCCGAGGCCATGAGCCAGGCCCTGCACTCGGCCCGGCCCGGTGGCAACGTCGGCTTTGTCGGTGTACCCCATGAGGTCGCAATCGACGGGCAGGAGCTGTTCTTCTCCCACGTCGGCCTGCGCGGCGGCCCCGCCCCCGTACGCCGCTACCTGCCCGACCTCATCGACCGGGTCCTGACCGGCGCGATCGACCCGGGCAAGGTCTTCGACCTCACCCTGCCCCTGGACCAGGTCGCCGCAGGCTACAAGACGATGGACGAGCGCCGCGCCATCAAGACCCTCCTCAAGCCCTGACTCACGCCCTACAAGGAGCTTTCGTGCAGATCACCCGTAGCTCGGTCGACACCGTCAAGGGCTCGGCCGACTGGTTCACCGGCGACGTGTACATCGACGCCGTCGCCGCCGCGCCCGAGCCGTCCCGGGTCACCGCCGCCCTGGTGCACTTCATGCCCGGCGCCCGCACCCACTGGCACCGCCACCCGCTCGGCCAGACCGTCTTCGTCACCGAGGGCGTCGGTCTGTGCCAGCGCCGCGGCGGACCGGTGGAGGTCATCCGGCCCGGTGACCGCGTCCTGTTCGAGGCCGACGAGGAGCACTGGCACGGCGCCGCACCGAACCGGCTGATGGTCCACCTGGCCATCAACGAGGGCGACGCCGACCACGACGTCGTGCACTGGCTGACCCCCGTCACCGACGAGGAATACGCCGCCGCCCCGGCGACCAGCTGAACCCGCGCCATGCCGCCACGTCCCGGACCCGGGTCCACGCGGGCGGCTCGTTCGCCCCATCAAGAGAGGCAGGACCGTGCTTCGCGCAGGACCGTGCTTCGCGCCCTTCTACGTATCTGCAGCTGCCTCCCCCTGCTGGTCCTGGCCGTGACGGCCTGCAGCGATCACCCGTCGCCTGCACCTTCCCCCTCTTCGCGTCAGCCGGCGTCGACGCACGAGACCTCCGCACCATCCAACAGGGCCAACTCCATGCGCATTCGCCTGACCATCGACGGCCACGAAACTCACGCCACCTTGAACGACAGCCCCGCCGCCCGCGACCTGGCGAGCCTGCTCCCACTCACCGTGAAGCTGAAGGACTTCCACGGTACCGAGCGCATCGGCTACCCGCCGCGCAAGCTCACCACCGACGGGGCGCCCCCACCGTCCGCGGCCAAGGCGGGAGACCTCGCCTACTACGCGCCCTGGGGGAACCTGGCCCTCTTCTACCACGACGGCCCCGCCCCTTCCGCGGACCTGCTGATTCTCGGCCACCTCGACGTCCCCGCCGAACAGCTGGCCCGGGCCGAGCGGATCACCCTCGCGCCCGCCGCGTGAACCACACCCCCGAGTACGGAAAGAGGCTTTTCTCATGCCCCACCCCGCCGCTTCCGCGTCGGGCAACCTGCCTTTCGTCGTGTGGGTGCTCGCCGCTGGCACCTTCCTGATGGGCACCACCGAGTTCGTGATCGCCGGGATCCTCCCGGACATCGCCCCCGACCTCGGAGCCAGCGTCTCCCACGCCGGACTGCTGATCACCGCCTTCGCCGTCGGCATGATCGTCGGCGGACCGACCATGGCCCTGGCCACCTTGCGCATGCCCCAGCGCCTGACCCTCGTTCTCGCCCTGGCGGTCTTCGCGGCCGGTCACGTCGTCGCGGCCCTCACCAGTTCCTTCACCGTCGTCCTGGCCGCCCGGTTCGTCACCGCCCTGGCCACCGGCGCGTTCTGGGCCGTCGGCTTCGTCATCGCCACCACCGCCGCCGGGCCGGCGAACGCAACCCGGGCCGTGAGCGTGATGATGGGCGGCCTGACCCTCGCCAACGTCGTCGGCGTCCCCGTCGGCTCGCTGGCCGGGCACATCACCGGCTGGCGCGCCCTGTACTGGGCGCTGGCCATCCTGGCCGCGCTCGGCGCCATGATGATCGGCCGGTTCATCCCCCGCATGGAGCAGCACGCCCGGATTTCCGTGCGCCGCGAAATCCGTGCGCTGCGGCAGGGCCGGCTGTGGCTGGCGCTGGCCGCCGCCGTCCTGATCATGGGCGGCGTCCTCGCGACCTACACGTACATCACCCCCCTCCTGACCGAGCGGGCCGGCATCCCGGCCAGTGCCGTGCCGCTGGTCCTGGTCGCCTTCGGCGCCGGCGCGCTGGGCGGCACCGTGATCGGTGGCCGGTTCGGCGACCGCCGACCGATGGCCACGACGATTCCGGCCGCCGCGGCGACCGCGCTGGCCCTGCTCGCCCTCATCCCGCTCTCCACGACTCCGGCGTCCGCCGTCGCCCTGATCTTCCTCATGGCGCTGGCCGGGTTCACGATCAACCCTGTCGTCACCGCCCTCGCCGTCCGCTTCGCCGGCGACGCCCCCACCCTGACCTCGGCACTGACCACGTCCGCCTACAACACCGGCATCGCCGCTGGCTCCGCGCTCGCCGGCCAAGCCCTCGCCTCCTCCCTCGGCGTCACCGGACCTGCCCTCGTCGGCGCGCTCTTCGCGGCCCTGACCCTGCTGCCGCTGACCGCCCTGGCCCCCTCCGCCAAACGCGGCACGACCCGCGTCGTCGCCCGGGGCGCCTTCGACGCAGGGGCCCCAGCACCGCAAGACAGGGATGAAGCGACGTCACTGCACTCCTGAACCGGCACCTCCCCGCACGACCCGCAAGGAGTAACTCATGAACCCCACCTACGACTTCACCGGCCAGGTCGCCTTCATCACCGGCGCCAGCTCCGGCATGGGCCTGGCCACTGCCCGTGCCTTCGCCGCCTCCGGCGCTGCGGTCGCCCTCGCCGACGTCGACGAGGCCGCAGTGACCGACGTGGTGAAGAACCTCACCGACGCAGGTCACAAGGCCCTCGCCCTGGTCTGCGATGTCTCCGACGAGGACCAGGTCGCCGCCGCCGTCGATCGCACGGTCGACACCTTCGGCCGCCTCGACATGGCCTACAACAACGCCGGCATCCAGATCCCGCCGACCGACGCCGCCGACGAACCCCTCGACCAGTTCGAGAAGGTCCACGCCATCAACCTGCGCGGCGTCTGGGCCGCGATGAAGCACGAACTGCGCCACATGCGCGCACAAGGCAGCGGAGCCATCGTCAACTGCTCCTCCCTCGGCGGCCTGGTCGGCATCCCCGGACGGGCCTCCTACCATTCCTCCAAGCACGGCGTGATCGGCCTGACCACCAGCACCGCCCTCGAATACGCCCCGCGCGGCATCCGCATCAACGCCATCTGCCCCGGCACCATCGACACCCCCATGGTCCACGACATGATCGCCAAGGGAGAACTCGACCGCGCCGAAGCCGAAGGCAACCAGCCCATCGGCCGTCTGGGCACCGCCGAGGAGATGGCCCAGGCCGTCCTGTGGCTGTGCAGCCCGGGCGCCAGCTTCGTGGTCGGCGTCGCCCTCCCCGTCGACGGCGGTTACACCGCCCAGTAACCCAACGCCAGCCCGGCCGCAGCCACCCGAGGCGTTCCACCTCCGCACGGCGGGCTCCGAACCCCGGCGTCACCGAGCTCGAACTCGCGGCGCCTCCCGCAACCAATCCCTCGGGCCGCAGGACGCGATCGCGGACCGCAGACTCTCGCAAACGGCCCTTTGTGCGAGCAAGATCAATTACGAGTCGCCGAACCCCCGTCAATCCCGGATTCGTTCTCAGCACACGTTCTCACTCAAAAGCGGGACGGACCCCCTTCTGAGACTTGCATTGTGCGAGAACCCGGACCCGTGACGGACCCTCAGCAGCCCTCCGTAACCGAACGGTCGGACGCCGACGACGTCGAACAGCACGCCTGTCCGAAGTGTGACGCGCAGCCCGCCTCGCTCTGCCGCTCGCGCGGCGGCGCGGTCGCCTCCGCCTACCACACCCGCCGCTTCACCCTGGTGCCCCGACTGAAGAAGGCGCTGCGGGTGCCGACCCCGGCCGACCGCGGCCCGGGTCGGCCTTGGCGGCCCGGCACCCCGCCGCCGGCGCCTATCGACCCGGACCTGCCGAGCGCGGACATCCGCATCGGGTACGCGAGGTGCTCGACCCTCGGGCAGGAACTCGACTCCCAGCTCGACACGCTCAGCAAGCACGGCATCCCCAGGGACAAGATCTTCAGCGAGAAGATCAGCACCCGGGTCCGCGTACGGCCGAAGTTCGAGGAGGCGCTGCGAACCGCGCGGGAGGTCAAGGCGCATGCACCGCACTGCCGGGTCATCTTCACCGTGTACGAGATGAAGCGGCTCGGCCGTGACGCCGCCGAACTCACCGCGCTTGCCGACCACCTCACCGCCCACGGCCTGGTCCTGGAGATGCTCGGAGGTCCCCTGCCCGGTATCTCGACCCCACCGGGCCGGGGAAGCTGCTGTTCGCGTTCTTCGCGGCGATGGCGGAGACCGAGCGGGAGAACATCCGCGAGTCGACGCTGGAGGGGCTCGACACCGCGGCCCGCAAGGGCAAGCACGGCGGCCGACCGCCGGTCATCACTGAGGACATGCTCCACACCGTGCTCCGCCGCCGGGCACTCGGTGAGTCCGTCGAGCAGATCCAGCCCGACCTGATCATCCCCACCGGCAAGCGCAAGGGACAGAGCCCCTCCGTGGCCAGCATCTACCGGGCGCTCGCCGAACATGCCAAGCGCGAGGCATACCCCGAAGCCGTCGAGCAGGCCCACGCCGACTTTGCCGCCCTCCAAGCCGGCGAAGTCCCCGGACCCCGCCTCGCGCTCCCTGACCGAGCGTCACTCTGATTACACAGAGCTACTTGTCACTTCGCCGTAGCTTCGGGAGAACAGGGCCTTGGCGCCGGGTGCCTGCGGGCTATTACGCCGTAATAGCCCGCAGCCGCCTCGACGCCGCTGGGCGGACGGGGCTGATGCCTGAGAGGTTTGGGAAGTTCGTCGCAGCTGACCCGCCCCCAAAAGTGCCAAACTAACGTGTCGATGCTTCCAAGGGCGTTGGACGTTAGTAAGGTGTCACCCATGAGTTCGCCAGCCCCCTCCAGCGACCGCGAAAAGGTCGTCTCCAAACTGCCGGGATGGCTCCGGCAGAACCTCAAAGTCAGAGCTGCGCAGCGCGGCGTCGAGATCCAGGCAGCCGTCGAAGAAGGCATCGGGAATGGTGCGCTCTCGCCTCCACCCGTGCGACGATCGACACCGCAGGTGCTGACTCCTTCTCCACCTTCCTGCCACCTGTTCAGTGGGACCAGTTCCGTCAAGTCGCCACCGACCGCCGTGTCTCCCTGATCCAAGGCCTGGCCCAGTCGGTCCAACTGTGGCTCGACACCCACCCGGCTCCGGGCGTCGCACGGCCCGAGATCACCCGTCGCATCATCGTCTGCAACCAGAAAGGCGGCGTCGGGAAGACAGCCATCACCGCTGGTGTCGGCGAGGCACTTGCTGAAGACGCCAACAGGCTGCACGCCGTCCGTGTGGCGAAGGCCCTCGCCGAGGCGCTCCGTGCGAGCGACGTTCAATCCGGTGACGAACTGGCCGACGACGATCCACTGGACATCGAGAACCTCCCCGGCCTCGGGCTCCGCGTTCTGCTCGTCGACTTCGATCCCCAGTGCCACCTCACCAACCAGCTCGGTGGCGCACCTCTGCCGATGAACGGTGACAGTCTCACCAACCACATGGCAGGAGACCCCAAGGGCGACCTCCGCGACCTCATCATCTCCATCGACGACGGCACCTTCGGTGGCCGACTCCACCTTCTGCCCGCCTGCAACGACGCCTTCCTGCTCGACGTCCGCCTGTCTGCCGTGCGAGCCAGGGAAGCCGCGCTGGAACGGGCCCTTGCCCCGCTCGAGGCCGACTACGACGTCATCCTCGTGGACTGCCCTCCCAGCCTCGGCCTCAGCATGGACGCCGCCGCGTACTACGGCCGGCGTCGTGACGGCGAAAAGCCCGGCCAGTCCGGCGCCCTGATCGTGGTGCAGGCGGAAGACAGCTCCGCCGACGCCTACGACCTACTCACGACGCAGATCGACGACCTGCGCAACGACCTCATGGTCGACATCGACTACCTCGGCATCGTCGTCAACCTTTACGATTCCCGCCGCGGCTTCATCGCCACCTCCTCACTCCAGGGGTGGATCGACATAAAGGATCCACGAGTCGTCGGCCTCATCGGGGACCTCAAAGAACAGAAGGAAGCAGTCCGAATGAAGCGCCCCCCTGCTCGCCTACGCCCCCAAATCGCAGCAGGCGATCGGCATGCGAGCACTGGCCCGGGAGATCGCATGAGCAAGGCCGACCAGCTGGGAGCCGGCCGCTTCAGCGCCGCAGTACGGCCTGTGAGCGCACGCCGTCAGGCCGTCGCCGCCGCCACTGGAGTGCCCACTGACGGTGTAGCCCCGCCCAGCGAGCTTCCCCCGCACAGGGTCAGTCTCAACCCAGACAACCCCCGCTCCAGCCTGGGTGACCTCACTGACCTCGCGGGCAGCCTGAAGACGCATGGGCAGAAGCAGGCGATCACGGTCATGAACCGCGACGCCTACATCAAGGCGAACCCCGAGCGTGAAGCGGACCTCGAACCCAACACGACCCACGTGGTCATCGATGGCAGCAGCCGACTCGCTGCCGCCCGTGAAGCACAACTCCCTGCGGTCAAGGTGCTGGTCAGCGACGATCAGGGCGCCAACTCCGAGGAACTGCTCGAATCAGCCCTCGTCGCCAACATCCACCGACAAGATCTTCCGGAACTGGACGAAGCCCGAGCACTTCAGCGCCTCCTGGCCATCCACGGAAGCCAGACCGCGCTGGCCAAGCGACTCCACCGTTCACAAGGCTGGGTATCTCAGCGCCTCGCGCTCCTCAACCTCACTCCCGAACTTCAGGCCCTCATCGGCGAAGAGCCCATCGATCTGCTGCGTGCTGTCGCGAACAAGCCCGCCGCAGAACAGGAGGCCGCCCTCGAGGAGCTCAAGGAAGAGCGGGCCCGGAAGGAAGAAGAGCGGCGTCCGTCGGGCCGCCGGAAGGCTCGGTCTGAGGAGGCCCCGGCCCTCGAAGGAGACGGTACACCTGACGGCTATTACGGCGTAATAGAGGAACGCACGCCCATCAGGTCCTCGCTGAGCGCCCAGGGCCAGCAGGCGTCTGAGGAGACGACAGAGCAGCGGGCTGAAACGACCGACGGCTATTACGGCGTAATAGGGGACGGCGCGTCCAACGGAACTCGCGCACGCCCCCGAGTGGCAGACCACGTGGCCGGCGAAACACCCAAGCAGGCTGTTCCAGAGCCACGAACGGACTCGTCGACCACGAGGACCGATGAGGACGCTGCTTCTGGCGCCCGAGTCCGCGGTGTGCCTTACGACGAGCCTGGCTCCCTCGCGATGCTCCTGGACAGAAAGATCGAGTCGGACGACACGTTCTTCGCCTTGCTCCAGTTCCTGACGACCACAGCCCTCGAAAGAGATCCAGCTCGGCTCAGGAGGGTAGCGAGCTCGGCTGCCGAGCGAGCCGCCACTCGGATCGGACAGGCCCAGAGGTAGCTGTAGGAGGGTCAGCTCTGGCCGACGGAGCTGACCCCTCGGCTGCCACTCCGGCCACCAAGGGGGACGGCCATGCGGTGAAGGGGGAGAGCTGATACTGCCGAACAAGCCCTTCGCTGCATGGCATGGCAGCGCCTACCGAACGGCTATGACCGTCCTTCGTCTCGCTAGCGCTTCACAAAGCCACCGCGTTCGGCTCCGAGCGTGCGCCATAGGACATGGCTGGCTTCGCGCACCCGTCTTGCCGTACTGCCGCGGGCCGCACCTGTTCGCCACTGAGCCAGTTCGAAGGCGGGGATCGGACCGCAGTCTTGAGGCGCGTACAGGGACGGAAGTAACCGCGGACGCCAGGAAGCCCAGCAATCCCTAGGGATCTGGGATCAATCGTTTGATCGATGATCAGGGACCGTGCACAGCCGATCGGCTGTGTGCCGGTCTCAGCCGTGAAAGTGTGATGACCGATCAGTCTCACGCTCGGAGAGGGGACAGAAACGGTGGCCGCGGGGACGAGGAGGAGCCCACTGCAGCTCACCCGGATGCACCGCATTCTTATCGGTGTGGTTGTGACCGGAGTGCTCATCATCGCCGGGATCGGCTTCGCTGGTTCGTACGCAGCCGTGCGGGAGCTTGCCCTCAAGAAGGGATTCGGGAACTTCTCCTACGTGTTCCCGGTGGGGATCGACGCAGGCATCTGCGTCCTGCTGGCGCTGGACCTGCTGCTGACCTGGATACGCATCCCCTTCCCCTTGTTGCGGCAGACGGCCTGGCTCCTGACGGCGGCGACGATCGCCTTCAACGGCGCCGCCGCCTGGCCGGACCCGCTGGGAGTCGGCATGCACGCGGTCATCCCGGTGCTGTTCGTCGTCGCCGTCGAGGCGGCCCGGCACGCCATCGCCCGCATCGCCGACATCACCGCCGACAAACACATGGAGGGCGTCCGCCTCACCCGCTGGCTGCTCTCGCCCGTCCCCACCTTCCTTCTCTGGCGCCGTATGAAGTTGTGGGAGCTACGCTCCTACGACCACGTCATCCGGCTCGAGCAGGAACGGCTCGTCTACCAGGCACGGCTGCGCTCGCGCTTCGGCCGGGCATGGAAGCGCAAAGCGCCGGTGGAGTCACTGATGCCGCTGCGGCTTGCCCGCTACGGGATGCCGCGCGCGGAGACGGCGCCTGCCGGGCTGGCGGCCGCCGGGATCGACGAGTCCATGCCCATCCTCGCCGGCTTGGCGCCGGACGCCGATCCGATGCCGCTCGCGCCCGCGAGCGCTGAGCATCACCGGGCCCTGGACGCGGGCGGGGCCGCCGAGGAGACCGTCGACGCACAGCCAAAGGCGCTCGTCGAAGAGCCGGTCGACGTAGCCACCTTGGAGCTGACCGCGGACTCGCACTCCAGCTTCCCCACGGCATACGCCGAGTACCTCAACCACCACGGCGACTTCCCCACCGCCCGCCAATTCGCCCTCTTCCTCGCGGACGGCTACGGCATCACCGACCCGTCGCATGATGGCCCGGTCGCCGAGAAGGAACTCGTGCCGGTCGTCAGAGAGCTGCGGCGCCGCGTCGAGAACCCAGGGGAGTGGGTGACCGATCCGTCGGTCACGGACATCCCGTCCACCGGCATGACCGATCCGGCCGCACACCCTGCATCGGTCACCGGGCATCCGCACTTCGGTGGTCCGTCGGTCACGTCGACCGCTGCACCGCCCCAGGCGGCGCCCGTCGCCGAGCCGGTGCTCGCGCCCATGGCGTCCGCGACTGACACGCCGGCCGCCGGTGGCCGGCTGCCGCGGCAGACCGCTCTCGACTTCACGGCCGGTTCGGCCGCGGGCGGCACGGACGGGGATGCGGCGTCCTGGGAGGCGACGGTGACGGACACAAGCGAAGCCACGGCGCGCATCCCCGAGCAGCAGGTCGCCGAAACGCCGGTGGATGAGCTGACCGAGGGCCAGCGGATCGAGCGCGTCGTCCAGTGGCTGCTCGAGGCGGAGGCGAACGGCAAGAAGTTGTCCGGCGCCGAAGCGGCCCGCCGCAATGAGGTCTCTCCCAAGACAGGGCAGCGTGACGTCATCAAGGCCAAGGAGATCCTGGAAAAGCAGCGGCGCGATCGCGGCCGCGCACACCTGCGCTCGGTTCGCAGCGACTGACCCCTGCGGTCGGCGTGAGCCGCTGCGGCTCCACACATGCTTCGGGCCCGGGCGTCAGCGTCCGGGCCCGAAGCATGTCCCCGGATCGTCTGCCCGTCAGGGCGGGAGGAACGTGGCGGTCTCCCATGACCGATCCGAGCCGGTCGGTCATGGCCGATTGGAGCGCCGCGTAGACCGTGACCGATGGCCTCGGGGTGGATCGGTCATGACCGATCCACCGGCGTGACCGATGACCGATAGCCCGTCGACCGGTCATCGGTCATGACCGATCGGCGTGGATCGGTCATGGGCCGCCGTGACCGATCTGGGGGCCGCATGCGCCCGCTGCCCTGCGACCGACACCCGGCTTGCCCGCCCTGATCGGTCATGGCCGTGCGAGCTTGGGATCGATCAGGGCCGCCGCCTCGAGGATCGTGTCCCTCGTCGTGGTGTTGGCGATCAGCGGCCGGGAGTGCGCGGGCGTCTGCCCGGGGCGCACTTCCACGGATGAGTACCGCTCCCTGAACAGGAGGCGGGCCACCGCGTAACTCTCCTTGGTGAAC
>NZ_JBIAEC010000033.1:0-44289 GCF_042868225.1 Streptomyces sp. NPDC007856
TGCATTGGAGTTGGGAACAGATCTCCTCCGGAACCGCCATACCCTGACAACGAGCCCGCCCATGTAAAGCAGCACCTTGATTCTTTACGGCTTCATTACGCCCGAAATCTGCTGAGCCAGGTCCCGAAGTCTGCTCAGCCGTGGGTGGCCACCTTGCTGCGGACCGTCTTCGAACAGCCCGACACCGACGCCGTCCAAGCCCAGATGCGGCACGTTCTGGACGCGCTGGAGGCCAAGTTTCCCAAGGCGGCAGCCCACTTGGACGCCGCCCAGCACGACCTGCTGGCCTTCACCGCGTTCCCACGTGAGATCTGGCGGCAGATCTGGTCGAACAATCCCCAGGAGCGGCTGAACAAGGAGATCCGGCGCCGCACCGACGTGGTCGGCATCTTCCCCGACCGCACCGCCGTGATCCGCCTGGTCGGCGCGGTCCTGGCCGAGCAGAACGACGAGTGGACCGAGGCCCGCCGCTACATGGGCCGCGAACTCCTCGCCAAGGCCCGCCTCCACCCGATCGAGTCAGAAACCGACGACACCGTCCTGCCCACCGAACTCACCGCATAGCCTCAAATACGAGATCACCGAGTGGCCGTCGATACACCACTCCAGCGGACGTGACCGGGGATGGTCCCACGTTGGCACATCCGAAGTGACCGGGTCCATCTGCTTCTCCCCGCGCCTGCGGGATGGTCCCTTGAGTCCGACCTCGTCCTGCGCCTGGTACTTCGGCTTCGCCGAGCCATCCGGGGGCTCGGGCCCTTTCAGACCAAGGCGGGTCGGCAATCGTGTGGCGGGGCGGGGCTCGCCCGTGAGAGCCTGCGCGCATGCTGAACCCTTCATGGAGCGATGCCGCGTAAGTCGCCGGCAGCGGTGCGGGGCGCTCTTCGTTTTCACCCGCGCAGACGTCAGAGGTTCTCGGTGATTGATGGGGTGTCCGCCGCGACGCTGGGGGAAATCCAGCGTCTGGAACGGACCCGTGGCAGGCCGGGCGAGGTTGCTCGCGATCTCGCCTGGTGGAAGCAGCAGGCCGCAGAGATGTGCCAGCGTCGCTGGCATGGCCTTGGCTCCGGACCGTACTACTACGGCTATTACGGGTGTCCCTGCTGCGACTACGACCCGCCCGAGGGCCGATGGGGACTGGAGCGGGTACTCCAGTCTCTCTCCTCCCGGGGCCGCCGTGACTTCGCGGCAGTGGTCAAAGAGGTGGACGTCCGTGTCCTGGGCGCGACCTATGGCGGCGAACCCGATACTCCGGGCTGGTGGGAGCAACGGATCTGAACCGTGTCCCCAAGCTCTCGGCGTCTGCTACCCGCGCATGCGAAGACGCTCCAGGCTGCGGCCAGCCCTTGCGAGGCGCACTCGCTGCTCCCCGCGCCCTCGAGGATGGCTCTTTCCCTGATCACGGCCTGGTAGAGGTGCGCACTGTCAGGTCGGTGACCTGACACCGTAAACACGGAAGGGAGGTTCGCCCTGTATGCCGGAATCGGTGAAAGTGGTGAGACACGAGCTGCCAACGCGGTAAGAATGCAGGTCAGAGAGTCTGCTCCCCGCGCCTGCGGGGATGGTCCCCCTGAGCCGCGGGCAAAACGGCGTACAGGGCGCTGCTCCCCGCGCCTGCGGGGATGGTCCCGTCTTCCGGCGTGAGGTCGGACGGGGGCAGGACTGCTCCCCGCGCCTGCGGGGATGGTCCCACGGACTGCGTGGCTTCCCTACCTCGGCTGGTCTGCTCCCCGCGCCTGCGGGGATGGTCCCGACGGCCACGGCATCTGGGTGGCCGGGTCCATCTGCTCCCCGCGCCTGCGGGGATGGTCCCAACGACCGGCGCCTCACCGCCCGCACCTACAGCTGCTCCCCGCGCCTGCGGGGATGGTCCCTCGTAGTCCAAGACGTACGCCGCCGAGTCCATCTGCTCCCCGCGCCTGCGGGGATGGTCCCCGCCATGCCCGCCTGCGTCCCATGGCGCAGAACTGCTCCCCGCGCCTGCGGGGATGGTCCCGACACCCGGAGCTGCCCGCGGGCCTCCGTCGTGGTGCTCCCCGCGTTTGTGGGGATGGTCCCCGATGCCAGCCCACCGTCTGGCTCAGGCTCGCGTGCTCCGCGCACCCGCGGGGAAGGGGTCTGCTCCCCGCACACGCGAGGATGGTCCCTGGTACAGGGTGAGGGCCTGCGTGCCGGTGGTCTGCTCCCCGCGCCTGCAGGGATGGTCCCCCTTCTGGGTGTCGGCGGCGGCTGAACTCGAGCGACGCTGAGACTGGGGCTCGCTCGATCTCTGCTGGCGTTGTGTGCTCCCCGCGTATGCGGGGATGGCCCCTGCCGTAGTGGGCGCAGCGGCTTGTCGGCGACGGCTGAAAAGTGGACCAGAGCGAACCCAAGCGTCGGAAGTGGGTCACGATTCACACGTCGCCGACAGCGGCTGGGACCAGTGCTGCTCCCCCGCCTCTGGGGATGGTTCCCCGTAGCTGCTGCACCACCACTTGCGGCCGCAGCGGGAGCTGCGGATCGGGGGCGGCGTGTCCGATTGCTCCTCGCACATAGGCGGCAGGCGAATCGGTGCGTTTGCTCTCTATGCCGGGATCGGTGAAAGTAATGAAAAGCGAGCTGACTGTGCAGTATGAATGCAGGTCAGCAAGTGTGCTCCCCGCGCCCGCGGGGATGGTCCCACTCTGCGAAGTCGAGCCGTGCCAGCGCTGAAGTGCTCCCCGCGCCCGCGGGGATGGTCCCTACGTGGAGCACGTCAGCAGCTGGGCCACCCCGTGCTCCCCGCGCCCGCGGGGATGGTCCCTTTTGCCTGGTCACCGGGTGCGGCAAGGCGTGGTGCTCCCCGCGCCCGCGGGGATGGTCCCCACGACCGAGAGTTCCGCCTCGGCCGACACATGTGCTCCCCGCGCCCGCGGGGATGGTCCCCGTCGGCGGAGTTTCGGGAACTTCGGCGCAGCGTGCTCCCCGCGCCCGCGGGGATGGTCCCTCGCCGGCACGCTGGCGTGGGGCTTCGATACGGTGCTCCCCGCGCCCGCGGGGATGGTCCCCGTTCGTCGACTGCACCACCAGCGAGGTGCTGGTGCTCCCCGCGCCCGCGGGGATGGTCCCCCGGGCACGCTCCTGGAGATCCAGGGCGCGCCGTGCTCCCCGCGCCCGCGGGGATGGTCCCGCACGCGCATGAATGTAGTTCAGGGCCAGGGTGTGCTCCCCGCGCCCGCGGGGATGGTCCCGCCTTCGCGGCGGTGTCGTAGGCCTTGCCCTGGTGCTCCCCGCGCCCGGGGGGATGGTCCCTACCTGATCGGCTGCGCGCCGCCCAGGATGCTGTGCTCCCCGCGCCCGCGGGGATGGTCCCACGAAATCCCGCCCGGCCGTGCTGTAGCTCGCGTGCTCCCCGCGCCCGCGGGGATGGTCCCTCGCCAACGACTACCGGCCACAACGGAACGGGGTGCTCCCCGCGCCCGCGGGGATGGTCCCGTCACCCAGGCCGGCGTCACCGGCGACACCGAGTGCTCCCCGCCCGCGGGGATGTTCCCTCACGGCAGCCGAGGAACGGCTGGGCGAAGCGCTGCTCCTCGCACCCGCGGGATGGTCGCACCGTCGTCGGCCCGAAACTCTGCGGCCCGTGCTGCTCCCCGCGCGAGCGAGGTTGAACCGTCCCGGACTCGCCCGGCGACTTCGGCGTTGTCCTGCTTCCCTCGCGAGTGGGGCGAACCGTCGATCGAGCAACCCTGGTCGCCGCGCCAGGCATTGCCCGATCAGTCAGCCCGTCCAGTCCGGCGCCCAGGCCTCCCCATCCGGCTCATGCAATGCGGTCCGAACTGGATTCCTCTCCTGTCAAACCGCCTCAGCCCGTAGGTGTACACCGGCGTGCTCCCTGACTCGATGGTCCTCTTGCCGGGTATGGCCCCGTGGCTGACTATGCGTAATGGGTGGGTAGTTGAGTCGTGGCGGAGTGGGGGGGCGTATGTCGACGGGTACCGACGGGGGCTACTGGGCGGACAAAGCGCTGCCAAGCGTGTTCAAGCACGATCTCCTCAAGCGGTATCTGCCGCAGTTCGGCGGGATGACCGGCACACAGTCCCACGACAAACGCGTGGTCTACCTTGACGGGTACGCGGGCGAAGGCCGCTACGAGAACGGCAAGCCGGCATCCGCGGAGATCGCGCTGAGGGTCGCCTCGTACCTGCGCGGCAAGCCTGGGTTGACGCTGGAGTGCTTCTTCTGCGAGCCCCAGGCTAAGTCGTTCGACCGGTTACAGACGGTCGTCCAGCAGTACCTGGCCCGCGGCGTAAGGGCACACGCCAACCGTGGTGAGGTCGACGGAGTCCTCGACCAGGTCGTCGAACGAGCCGTCCGGGAACCGCTGTTCCTCTTTCTGGACCCGTGCGGATTGGTCCTGCCGCAGGACCGCCTCGTCGATGTCCTCGCGCGCAAACGCCCGCAGAAACGGCCGGCAACCGAGTTGCTAATGAACTTCAGCATGATGGCCGTGTGGCGCCTGGGCGGGCACGTCCGCTCCCCCAAGGGCAACGAGAAGTCACTGCAGCGGTTCGATGACGTGTGCGGCGGGACCTGGTGGCGGGAGTACTTCGCCGACGCGGTGGCCTCCCGCGACAAGGACGATGCGGCCGAGGACGCGATTGAGGCGGTGGCGGCCGAGTACGCCCGTCGTCTGGAACGGCGCACCGGGATGCTCGTGCAGTCGGTGCCGGTGTCGCACTCGCCGCGCAAACGGGCCGTTTACCGGTTGGTGTTCGCTACCCGCAGCCCGTACGGCCTGTGGGTGTTCGGGGACGCCGTGGCCCGCGCCCGGGCCACGTGGTGGGAGACGCTCGAGGAGCGCGAGGACGACGACGGGGGGCTGTTCACCATGGCCTCGGTGACCCGCCCGGATCCGAAGGAAGTCGAAGCCAAGGCGGTGCCGGAGATCGCGGAAAACCTGGCGAAACTGCTGTTGCGGATCCGGCGGCCCGTCAAGGTTGTCGACCACACCCTGGAAATCTTCGGGGCCTACTACGGGCAGGTCACCGAGCCGGTGGTACGTCAGGCCGTGCGGCTCCTGCACGAGCAGGGCCGGACGCCCAGCAACGGGGTGGGCGTGAAGAAGACCCGCGAGATCACCGTCTATCCCGGCAACCTCGCCGCCTGACGTTGTGGCCCGGGCCCGGGCCACAACGGACCGATCGGTCAGGCCACGGCCGGCAACGGCATCTGGTCCCAGGTCCGGCCTTCCAACAGGCGGCCTCCGGCCTTCGGAGTACGGCCGCCCCACTGCTTGAAGAAGAAGGCAACGCCGGCGTCCTGGCAGGTGTCGCGGATCTGGGTGACCCAGGCTTCGTCGAGTGGCCGGTGTCCGGGACCGGACTCGCCGCCGGCGATCACCCAGTGGATACCGTCCAGACGCAGACCGGGCAGCGGCCCCAGCAGCGGCTCGCAGGACAGGAACCGTACGATCGCGGGAACCTCACGCAGATCGTCGACGCGCGGCAACTCCTTCTCGGTCTCCACCGACACGCCCATCCAGAGGTTGGCGGGCCAGTCGAGCTTCGGGGCGACCTGCCGCAGGCGCCGGCCCCGCTTGGTGAGGACCTGGTAGGTGTGCTGCGGAGTGTCGGCCATGACCTGGAAGACCTGACGGACAAAGCCGAGCGGCACCTTCGCGTGGAACAGGTCGGACATCGAGTTCACGAACACCGTCCGCGGACTCTTCCACCCGTACGGAACGTCCAGGGCCTCCGGGTGCAGCGTGACACCGAAACCCGGCCCGGACGTACGGGGATCACCATCGTTCTGGTACTTCGCCGCGCCCATCGCCTTCAGTCGCTTGGCCAGGGTCAGCGCGTAGCAGTTGTCGCAGCCGGACGAGACCCGGTCGCAGCCAGTCGTCGGGTTCCACGTCGCCTCGGTCCACTCGATCGAACTGCGGTCGCTCACCGGTCCCCTCCAGCCCTCACGTACGCGGCCTCACCCCTGCAGGCAGCCGCGGCGTGCTGCCTAACGATGCCCTCCAGGCTGGGACACCCCGCTAGGAACGCCGGTATCCGCATGCTCTCGATCGACTCTCGTAACTTCACGTCGCAATCCTCCCTTTCAGGAACCTAGTGCTTGTGTTCGACCACGGTCGACACGGTCGCCGCTCTCCCGGCCGCGCTCTCTGACCACCTGCGGAAACAAGCTGCGACAGCTGGGCGTCACGCCGTCTGCACCAGGCGCTGCGGCACCGCTTGGAGGCTGGCCTTCTCCCTGCGGGCCCGGCGCAGCGCGGCGATTCGGGTGGCCTCGGACTCCAAGCGGCGCTGGTCAGGGGCTGCTCGATTGGGGCCGGCGCGTCGTCCGGAACGATGTCCGGCTCGGGGAACACGCGGCGGCGCAGCTCGCACATCGCGGCGATCTGCTGCTCCAAGTCGCCCCCGCTCAGCTTGCCGCTCATGCCGACCCCCAGGGCGTGTAGCCAAGGTCCAGGTGCCCAAGGCCGGACAGGCGCTGGACCTGGTCCACGAACCGGCCGGTGAACAGGCGCCTCGCCGACACCTCGCCGTAGCGGTCGATATGGTCGAACACGACCTGGTGGTCGCAGGCAGCGCGCGTGCGCCACTCCAGGACCTGCTCACGGGTCAGTTCCTCGAGGACCATCTCCTGGTCGACGACGTCGGCCTCCGGCTCCGGCGCGGGATCGGCGGGCGCCGGGCGGGGGCCGGGCAGCACGACCGGGGCCAGACGCGCAGCCTGCTCACCGGCAGCCGTCCGCGCAGCCGCTGCTTCAGCGCGATCCTTGGCGGCCGCGGCCTTCTGGGCGCACTGCTGCTCCCACCGCAGCTCACGGGCCCAGGCCTGGGCCGTCACGGCCTCATGCAGCCGCCGCTCGGTCGCCGCACGGCGCTCCTGAAACGAGGCATACGGCATCGCGGCGTCGACAGCGGCCGCCACCGTGTGGCGCTGATGGCGCCGGGCGTCCCGTTCTCCGTCGCAGGTCGCGCACGATCCGCCGGTATCCAGCCGCAGTCCTTCGTCGCAGCGCACGTCGCCGCATTCCTGCCGCTGGGGCAGGCCCCGGCCGACCAGCCAGCCCACCGGGTCCTGGATCGGCCCCCCCAGTCGCATCTGGTCCTCCAAGCGCCGGGCAAGCCGGTCGGCGAGGACGTTAGGCGCGGCGGTCCGGCCGACCAGACCGCTCAGCCTGGCCAACTCGGTCCGGGTGGCGGCCTCCACCAAGCGGCGGCCGGCGGGACGCTCCAGGCGCGCCCACACCAGCCGAACCGGAGCCAAGATAACCCGCAGGTTCTCCGGCGGCAGCGGCACCCTCCCCCGCTGCCGCCTGCCCTGACTTGCACCGTCCAGGACCCGCACCTTCGTGCCGACCACCGGCCCGCACCCTGAGTTCTTCCTGGTCGTCACCGGGGACTCCTGCTGCTGTTCCCCGCGTAGCGGGCCGCCCGCACCGCCGTCCAACGGCAGCCGGATACCGGCCTTGCTGGCGACGGCCAGTTCCTCGCGCTCGCGCGCGCACTCCGGCCGATCACCGGACCCACCACGGCCTTCGCCGGAAAACCCACCAGAGACAGTGGGAGAAGAGACAGCCGTACGCAGAGAAGAGTGATCAGTGTGAAGGGCTGCCGCAACGTCGGGCTCTGTTACACCCGCCTCCTCAACTACCCGGAGGCCACTGACCTGCTGCTTGGCAAGCGAATCCGAGGCCTCACTACCCTCTGCTGCAACGTCGCGGTCTGAACAATCGAGGTGGAAGGCGGTCGCACGGTCCTCCGATGCAACGCTGGCACCGCGCTGGCCGTGCGCGGCGGCGACCGCCGGTACGATCAGCCGCGTACGGTGCGCGAGACCGGAGGCCGTATGCACTCGGACCCGCTGCACCAGGCGCCGGTCCTCCAGCCGTTCCAGCACCCGCTCCCCCGCCGACGCCGTACAACCCAGCAACCGGGCCACCGTAGCCGCCGCGCGGCCGCGCTTGGTGTCCACCACACCGCCGCACTGCCGCACGCGTCCGGTCTCCCGGGCCGCCAGCACCAGAAGCAGGAGTGCCAGCCGGTCCGTCGCCGCGCCCCGGCCGGTACGCGTACCGATCAGCCCGGCTGGCGTGACCCGGCCGTCCCGATGCGTCCAGCCCGGAGCCATCACGGCCTCCACCAGCCGCAGCAGCGTCGCGAACTCTTTCTTGGCCAAGGCCAACGGATGCCCGATCACGCCCTTCGCAGCCCACAGTGGCCGCACCTTGCACTCCAGGCCATTGTCCTGGCCGTACTCGCCATGCGCCGTGTCTACAGAGACCACGCCGGACCGGCGCAGCACTGGTAGCACATCAGAGGCGACGTACGACGCGGACAGCCCGAGCCACCGAGCCAACTCGCCCGCACGGATCTCCACCACACCCGTCTCTGAAGGCGTACGCGCGGCCAGCACCACCACCGCCAACCGCACTGCATCCGACATGCCCTCCAGACCAGGCACGTCCAACAGCACGCGCACGGCACAACTTAGCCGGGCACGAGCATCGCGCCCCAGAGCCAGCGGGTGCGCCGGGCCACGGTCTGTTGCCACCGGGCCGGCCTGTCGGGGAACCGACCGCAGCTGACGCCTGGGCCTCTGCCCGACGTACCTGTCGATGACCTCGGGCAGCGAAGCGGCTGACGCCACCACGGCGCTCACGCGGGCATCCCGACGACACGCACACGCGGCGCCTCGGCAGGCCGCTCGCATGGCGAAATGGCTGGTTGAACGGGAAACTGTGACCGGATAGACGCCGCAAAATACGCCAACCGGGCATGGATGGGCTGACAAAGGGCAGCACGATGCTGCAACATGAGTCGTGCCTCTTTCTTGATGAGGAAGAAGGCATGACGAAGGGGCCTTCTGACCACTTCGTGGTTCGGCAGAACCGAAGATCGAACTGCTCGACCGGCGGCAACCGGATGGGCAATCCCTTCAGGGGGCGGCAAACCTCCTGGTGGCAGATGGGGCGCCATAGCCTCGGTGACGGCAATCACCGGGGTGGCCGGGCGTCCCGGCGGCTCGAAGCCCCGCTCAGCGGGCGCCGCCAATCGTGCCTACGCCATCTCGTCCCCTTCCAGGGCAGAGGTGCGCCCGTACGCGGAGTGGTACGGGAAGACAAAGAAGGCACCCAGCCGGAGCGACGTACGAGCCATCGCTGCCACGGCGGGTGCCTTGGTGTGTGTCTGTCGGAGGGTACGGGTACCCTGCATCACGTCGAGACCTTCCCTGGAATAGGTCTTCGGCATGGGATCTGGGAGCGCCAACTCCTGAAGTCCCACAGGGTCCGCGAGCGCTACCTCGCGGGCCCTTGCCTTTTCCGTCGTTCTTTTGTCCCGGATACGGTACATCTCCGGGATCACGATCTGACACCCCGGTAGAGCTCGTGTTGCTCTGCTTCTACGCCTCTTGACACGGCGCCAGCTGAGCAGCTACCGACCTATCTGTAGAGGGTGGCAACATGCAGCCGCGCGTCGTCTTTGGACACCTTGGCGAGTGCGGCCTCCTCTGGTGGATCGGCCTCCCTGGAGTAGCCGATTGCCAGCTTGTGCCGTCCTCCCTCGTGATGGTTGCCCCGACTGAGTAGGCACCTGCGACCGGAGGGCACAGCGTGGCCAGGTCGGACGCGCTGTATTCAGCGCAGGTCGTGGTCTCGGTCGAGGGCGTACATCAGGCGGTGCGCTCCTTGGGGGCATAGCGGACGAAGACGACGTCGCCGATCGCCCTGACCTCCAGGACCTTCATCCGGGCCGTTGAACCGCCCGGATAGTCGGCGGCCCCCAGGAACCGTGCAGCCTCGGGCTGGCCCACGAGCAGCGGGGCGATAGCGAGGTGGACTTCGTCGGCGAGGTTCTGTGCCATGAGCTGGGTGTGGATAGTGCCGCCGCCTTCCACCATGAGCCGCTTGACGCCGCGGCGGCCGAGCTCATCGAGGACCAGGCCCCACTCCAGCTCGGGGCCGACGCTGACGACGTCGGCGAGGTCGCCCAGCGTGGCGCGCACCTTCTCCACGGCACCGTCGACGGTGAGCACGAGCTTTTCGCCGCCGTGGTGCCAGAACTTGAGGTCGGCGGACAGGTCGCCACTCGCGGTGACGGTGACCTTCAGCGGGTACTCGGGCTTGCCGTGGGTGATCCGCTGGGCGCGCCGTTCGTCGCTGTTCACCAGCAGGCGCGGGTTGTCCCGGCGCATGGTGTTCGCGCCGATCAGGATGGCGTCGGACTCGGCGCGGACCTGGTCCACGCGGTCGAAGTCAGGCTCGTTGGACAGGCGCAGCCGGTCGGGGCTGGTGTCGTCCAGATATCCGTCCACCGACATGGCGGCGGAGAGGATGACGTACGGGCGCGTGGTCATGGAATCGGTGATCCGTTTCTCTCAGGCTTCGTGGGCGAGGACGGCGTCGAAGTTCTCACGGAAGGTGGACACCTCCGGCTGGCGCTGCCACGGGGCCAGCGACCTGTCGAGGCGGACGAGTTCACGCATGATCCGGCCGGAGCCGGTGTCCTGCGCGACGGTGAGGGCCTGGAGGCCGACTGCGGCGGCCTCTTCCGGCGAACCGGCGCCGGCGTGGGCGACCGCCGCGCGGGCGAGGTAGACGCCCCGGTCCCGGTGGTAGCCCTCTGGCAGGGTCTCGATGGCGCTAGTGAAGACCTCTGCGGCCTCGGCGTGCTTTCCGAGCACCTCCAGGCCTTGCGCGCGGTGAACTTCGACGTACTGCTCGTTCAGCCACACACCCCAGGGGGTCGTGTCGCTGGAGACGCGATCGAGGGCGTTGCGGACGTCGTCGATCGCGCGCTCGCTGTCGGTGGACTCGCCTCGGAGCGCGTGGCCGTAAGACTCGTAGGTTCGTGCCACCGCAGCGAGGCGGCTACGGGGCCGCGCCATTCGCTGTGCGGCCTCAGCCAGGTCAACGACGTCGACCAGGTCCCGCTTCTCCCCGGCGAGCTGGGCCTTGCGCGCCATCACGTAGGAGGTCAGGTCACCGTCGCCGACGGTGTGGCTCCATTGGAAGGCCCTGTCGAGCCAGAACTCTGCGCTGTCGAAGTCGCCTAGGTCCTGGTAGAGCCAGGAGGCAAATTCCGCGTACTGGGTCTGGAGTTCCATCAGAGCCTGGCGGTCGACGCCCTTGGTATCGCGGCGCAAGACCTTGATGGCGTCAATGTGCTCGCGCACGGCCGCGATGGCATGCCTCGGGCCCAGCAGGTTGTCGTTGTCGATGAGCAGTCGGCGAGCGAGCTTGAGGTGCTCGACGGGCGTGCCGCTGTAGGCGGCCGCAGACCGTGCGGGCCGCTTCAGGCTCTCCACAACAACAGAGTCCGCAGCCGCCGGCGTTGCTACGCCGAATGCAGCTGCTGCACCCAGCCCCAAACCACCGCGCAGCATCGCGCGTCGATCCAGTGCCACGAACACCACCGATCCATCTCGTAGACGAGCGGGGACAAAGATCCCCTCATGATCAGACGCTGCCTGCTGGGAGGCAGCGCTGGCCAGCCCGATCGACGCTTCGGATACATGGGGAGCCGAAACGGATACATGACCGTTCGCGGATACAGCGGATACATCCGAGCGGATGTGCTCCCACAGATCGACCAGAACGCCGCCAGCGTCAAGTAACGAATCGACGACTTCGACTTCCTGTCGATGCTTCGGGAACCGGGTTCCGTCCTCCCATTTCTGCAGCTTGGAGTGCGACATGAAGGCTTCCTTCGCTAGGCCGCGCAGGGAGTAGCCCCGGGCATCCCGGAACTCTCGAAGCGTGTAGCCGAAGCGGTGCGCGGGTGACTGATTTGGTGTCAACACCTTTGGCCGCTGGCCCACTTGCTGCCCCCTTCATGTCTCCACTTGGTGTATCCGGCGGCTGGATACGCGGTCGATCTAGAACTCGCTCCGTGGCGGGGCCTACAACTTTGCTAACGAAGTTGAGCCCGTCAGGAAGGGACGAACATGCGCAACGTGACGGCAGGAAGGACGTCAGTCGCTGCGTCCCTTCTCGATCCTTTCGAGGCGTGCGGACAAGTCGGCCACCTGCTCCTCAAGACGCCTGAGCGCGCGGGCTGTCGAGTCTTCGATGGACTCGCTGGCCGTCTCGGTGACGAACGATCCGCGCCCCTGGTGGGAGTAGATCAGTCCGGCTGTCCGCAGCTCAGCCAGCGCTCGCTGGACGGTGCCCGGTGCAACGCCGTACTCGTCGGCCAGCTCACGAGTGCTCTGCAACTTGGTGCCGGCTGTCAGCCGTCCCGAGCGGATCTTGTCGCGTACGTCCTGGACGATTCGCTGGTACGGCTGCACCGCCTCGTTGCTCATGAGCGACATCGTAGGTCGACCCTCTCGACATAGCTAGCTTCCATAGCTTCATCAACGAACCGCTTGACATGCCGTGAACTGTATCAGCTAAGTTAGGTATCACGATAAGGTGGGCTGATCGGAAAAGCCCACCTGCCACTGGCCGGGATCACAACCAGACCGAACACCGAAGGGAGCTCTACCCCCATGAATGCCACCCACCGCTCCGCCATCGAGGTCTTCGACGTCGAAACGCTCGCGCTCCTGAAGGCGGTTGAGGTGCCGCTTCCCGAGTTCGTCGGCCTGGACCTGGATGTGGCGTTCGATACTCCGCTGGAGATGTACGAGGCTGACGAGCTCCCCCACGAGCGCCTCGTGGGTCTGGCCGATGATGCGGCGCTGACCGCGATCCAGGTTCGGCACGACCGACTGATGGCGGCCTCAGACATCACCGCGTACGACCCGAGCATCACCGGCTGGGTTCGTGAGCGCCTGGTCGACGTGCTCCTCCCCTACGCCACGCAGCTGCGCATCGCGCCGCCGGCCGCCGCGCCCGTGCCGCTCGCGGCCTGATCGTCCCGCCGGGTCCATCTCGGACCCGGCTCTCCCACCCGGAACTGTCCCAGGGCGGCGCCGGATGAGGGAGCCGGACCCACAGTCCCCTCCCGCAGTGAGTCGTCCGCCCTTCGGGGCGGCCGGGGTCGAGAGCTCCATCAAACTCCCCCGGGCTTGACCGCACGACGACCTGCGAGCACGTCGCAGCGCTGTGCGCTGTCTGTCCTGCGGGACGCCGGCCTTGCCGAGCGGCCTGGAGGGCGGAGAGAGCACCGCGACGCGCCCCCTGCCACTCCGAACATGAGGAGTTCACGTGCCTGCTTCGCCCCATACGCGCACCGCTCGCCCCCGTAGGAGCCGGACCCGCTCGCGCACTATCAGCCCCCGCCCGGCGCTCGTCATCTCTACCCTCAAGCCCCACCAGTACGACCTGCGCCCTGTCTGCGCGTCGCTGATCTGCCCCGACTGCAAGACGTGGGTGCCGATCACCGGCATCCAGGCCACCAAGCAGAAGCTGGTCCCGCACGACACTGGCCGTGCGGGCAAGGACCTGGCGGTCCGCTGCCAGGGCAGCAACCGCCTGGTCACCGTCGACGTCGCCTTCGAGAAGTGGCAGGAGCGCCTGGAGGACGGCGGCGCCGAGACCGCCAGCCGTCGCCGGACCACCGTGCTGCGCAAGCCGAAGGTGCAGCCCGCCCCGGCCGTCAGTCAGATTGCCGCCCGGAAGCAGGTGCCGGCGGAGGATGAGCCGGGCGACGGCCGGCCGCTGTGGCTACTGCGCGAGATGAAGTGGGCGTCGACCGAGTCGGCGGTTCGCGAGGCGGACGCCCGCCGCGCCCAGCGGCCCGCTGGTGACGCGCCGCTGGGCGCACCGCCGGTCCCGCTCACGACGCTTCACCCCCAGCGCCCCGCGCGCTGACCAGACCCTGCACGAACGACCGCGGCCCCGGCCATCCCGAGCGATCGGGGAGGCCGGGGCCGTGGCCGCTCGTACGAACGGCCAGAACAGCACGACAGCCCCGGCGACTTGAGACCCCCGGGGCTGTCCAGGACCTGACTGGAGGACCTGATGCAGCACAGCATGACATGGACCGCCAAGCAGCCGCGGGCCGGGATCATCGACGACATCGAGCGCGAGGACGACTCCAAGGGCTACGAGCCCGAGGACGCCGCCCGCCTCGAAGTCACCCTGCTCCTGCCCGCCGCCCCGGCGCTCATCGACCTGGAGGCGGCGGCATGATCCTCTGCCTTACGGACGCCGAACGCGCTGAGCTGTCGCGCAAGAACTCGGAGCGGAACAAGGTCGGAGAGGACCACCGCCGATGACTCAGCCTCAGCAGGAGAGCCTCTTCACCCGCTACATGAAGGCGTTCGAGGACTCCGAGCAGCACACCAGCAGCTGCGAGCCCTGCCAGAACGGTGAGGAATGCCCGCAGGGCGCGCCGCTCCATGAGCGGTTCGCCCGGCTCCAGGACGCCTACCGCGAGCGCCAGCTGAAGCAGCGCTGACCCCGGCATTGCCCGTCGTCCCCGCCCCTCGCCGGGCGGGGCCGGCGGAGAGCGTCGGGATGGCACCCCGCTCCGGCCCTCCGGCCGCACCGCCAACACGCCAACAGCCCCAGGGCTCGCACCCCTGGGGCTGTGTCGTACGCAACGGACCTTCTGGGAGGCCCTGATGAATCGCTCTTCCATCGTACGCGCCGCCTACGCCCCCTCCGCCGATCTGCCGGTCAACACCAACTGGCGCGAGCACGGAGCCTGCACGCGGGAGGACCCCGAGCTGTTCTTCCCCATCGGCGACACCGGCCCGGCGCTGCTGCAGATCGAGGAGGCCAAGGCCGTCTGCCGTCGCTGCCCGGTGCTGGAGACCTGCGGCAACTGGGCGCTGGAGACCGGCCAGGCCCACGGGGTGTGGGGCGGGATGAGCGAGGGCGACCGCCGCCGCATTAAGCGCGGTGCCGCCCGAAACCGCGCCGCTTCCTGATCCGCTCTGGCGGCTGCCCGATCCGCCCGCCTCGGCTCCGGCCGGACGGACGGTGAGGAGAGCCGGACAGCCCGGACGAAGTGAGTCGAGGGAGGCCCCTATGGCCACGACGATGACCCAGCTCCAGCCCGGCACGGAAGCCGCTGCCCAGGCGTGCGCCTTCGCGATCTTCGGCAGCGACATCCCGCCGATCGGGCCCGAGGACTACGAGGGCAGCTGGCGTACCGCCCTGCACGTCATCGCGGATGAGTGGGAGGGCGAGGGCCGTGTCGAGCGGCACGCCGCCCGAACCGCGACCGCCATCAACGACCTGCGCCGCCACGGAGCTCAGCTCCACGAGAGCTGACTTCGCTCCCGCATGGCGGGAGCCGACGGCAGTTTCGAGCCCGCTCCGCAGCACGCTCCCAGACCGGCCTCCCACCTCCTGGGCCGTCCGCCTTCTCGAGCGCCGCGAGCGGGTAGAGCCGGTGTCTGTTTCGCGAGCAACCACCTCCACCGGACCACGGTTTCGGGAACGCACGCTCGCGTTTCGGGAGCACCGGCCGCTGTTTCGACCCCGCCCTGAATGACCCCTTCCGGAGGTCCCCATGAGCATCACCGAAGTGCCGCAGAACGCGGCGCCCGACACCCCTGTTTCGCGTCCGCCGGTCGCCGCTTCGAGCGCACCGGCGGAGACTTCGGAAGCGCCCTGGAGCGTTTCGCAGACGCAGAAGCGGAAGACGATCAAGCCCAAGCGGGACCGCTTCACGGCGGCCTTGCCTTACTTCGCGGCCATTTTCGGCACGCTGGTCGGCGCCATCGGCTTCGCGACGTCCTACCGGACGCTCGCCAACGTGGCGCTGAGCTGGGGATTCGGCGAGGACCTGGCGCGCTGGTTCCCCATCGGCGTGGACGCGTCGATCCTGGCGTTCCTCGCGCTGGACCTGTACCTGATCCTCAAGGGCATCCCGTGGCCGGTGCTGCGCATGGCCGCGCACGGGATGACCGGCGCCACGATCTGGTTCAACGCCTCCGCCCAGGGCGATATCAGCGCGGATCCGGTCAAGGCCGCCTCGCACGGTGTCATGCCGGTCCTGTTCGTGATCGGCGTGGAGGCCGCCCGGCGCCTGTTCATCCAGAAAGCGCAGCTCGAAGCGGGTACGGCCACCGACCGGATCCCGCTGCACCGCTGGATCCTCTCCCCCATCGCCACGCCGCGGTTCTACCGCCGGATGCGGCTGTACGGGGTCACCTCCTACCCGGAGATGATCCGCCGCCAGCAGGCGCTCATCGCCTACGAGCAGTGGCTCAAGCGCAAGTACAACGGTGACCTGAGCAAGGCCAGCGACGACGAGAAGCTGCCGATGAAGATGGCGGCCTACGGCTACACCGTCTCCGAGGCCCTCGCGCTGCCTGAGCAGCAGGAACGCGAGGCGGAGAAGCGGGCGGAGGAAGCCGAGCGCCGGCGCCTGGAGGCGGAGACGCGCCGGGAGCTCGCGCAGAAGAAGGCGGAGGCCGACCGGCTGGAGGCCGACGGCGAGCTCGAGGCCGTCCGCGCCCGGGTGGAAGGCCAGACCGCCCAGGCCCGCGCCCACGCCCGAGCCCAGGCCAGCGCCGCTGAGCGGGCCGCTGAGCTGGAGGAAAAGGCGATGGAGACGGCACTGGTCGCCGAGGCCCGCGCCCGTGAGGCTGAGGCGCAGCGCAAGGAGGCCCAGGAGCGCGAGGCCAAGGCTGCAGCCGATGCCCGCGCGGCCGAGCTGGAGCGCCTGGCAGCGTTGAAGCGGAAGGAAGCGGCGGAGGCCGACAAGGTCGCCGCGGCGGAGGACCGGGCGATCGAGACGGCCAAGATCGCGGAGGCCCGGCGGCGTGCCGCCGAAGCCGATCGGGTCGCTGCCGAAACCGAGGAGGCCGCTGCCGAGGCGCGTCGCCGTGCCGCCGAAGCCGACCGGCTGAAGGCGGAGGAAGAGGAGCGCGCGGCCGCCGCTCGGGCCAACACGCAGGCCGCCCGGGAGCGTGAGGCCGAAACCGAGTTCCGTGCTGCCGAAAGGCGGCTCGCCGCCGCCGAAATCGAGCGGCGCGCGGTCGAAATTGAGGATGCCGCGAAGCTCACCCCGCGCGAGCGGGCGGTGCGCAAGGTCGCCCGGATGATCCTGGCGGCCGCCGGCGGCGTCGCCAGCCAGCTGCCGCTCGCCGACATCCAGCGCGAGCTGGAGGTCTCCCCGGGCACTGCCTCCGAGTACCGCCAGGAGGCCGCCGGCCTGATCGCTGGCGGCTACCGCCCCGAGTGACCTGCACGAACCGCTGTTTCGACGGTTCCACCGGCCCCCGAGACGGAGTCAGCGCCTCGGGAGCGCGGTGAAGGCGCCGAAACGCCACCCCGAACCCTGCCAGATCCCCCCGGCCCTGAGAAGGAGAAACCCCAGCTCATGGATATCAACGCGCTGTTCACCGATGAGGGCCTGCGGGCTTTCACGTCCACCGTCCGCGACCAGCACATGAAGGACGCCACGCAGTACGGGCAGATCGCCGACATCGTGCGCCGCCGCCTGGAGAGCGAGAAGATCGACGGCGACCGGTGGCTGTCCAAGAAGATCCGCGCCTGGAAGGTGTCGCGGCAGGTAAGGGCCATGGAGAAGGCGTCGAAGGATGCTGCGTCGGCGGCTGAGGCGCTGTACGCGACCTACAAGAACGAGGTCCTGGAGCTCCCTGAGCGCCGGGCGGTGGCGGCGGCCCGGAAGGCTGAGCGCAAGCAGAACCGCCAGGTCGCGGCCGGTGCTGCGGTCGCGAAGTCGCTTCAGAAGTCGGTGACCTCGCTGACCGGCGGCCCGACCGAGGTCCCGGGCCAGATGCAGGCGAGGCCGGCGGAGTTCGTCTCCCCCGACAGCCCCTGGGGACAGTGGCCGATGGCGGTCGGCGGTGACCAGGTCCGCCCGACCCGCACGATCAACGACTACTTCCCGAACGGAGGCGAGCGGCGTTGACGACGCCTCGGCAGACGCAAAACCGCGCGAACCACTGGAACGCGCGGATCCAGGCTGCCAAGAGCGACCAGGAGCGCGCCGGGGTCTGGTACGACGCGTGCCGGACCCTGGCCCGCCAGGCCGAACGCGACGGCAAGCCGGACCTGTGGCGCGCGCTCACAGCGACGCTGCACGACTTCTACAAGCGCAACGGAGGGTGACGAAGTTCTTCTTCATCACCGCTTCTACTTCGCCGCCCGGCAGCCCCCAACGTGCGCGCGTGTCGTGCGCGCGCGAGGGTGCACCGGGCGGTGACCGTCTGTCAACTCCGAGAGGGAGACGTCATGGCCGACGACGACGGCCCCAACAACCTGATCCACTTCCCCCGCGTGGGCTACACCGAGCCCACCGACCCCCCTCCGGAGACGCCCGCCCCGGCCCCCGCCGACGTGCCGTTCGCGGCCCCCGCCGACGTCTCCGAGGACACCTCCGAAGCGTTTGCACCCGCGACGCGGCCCTCCCCGCTGGACACGCTCACGGCCCTGGCCGACCCCGGCCTGGGCGCCCCGTTCGCGGGTGACTCCGAGCCGGATCAGGCCCCCGCTTCGCCGGGCGCCATGGTCCCTGCGACTTTCCGTTCGGAGGCGGCGCAGCCCGTCGCGCCGCGCCTGGGCGCGCTGTCGCTGGCGGCGATCCTCGCGGTGTCCGTGGCCGCGATGCGCGGCATCCACACCGCCATCTCCGGACGGCGGGAGTCGCGGGAGCAGCGTGAGGCGGTCGCAAAGACCGCGTCCACGGCCAAGGACAGCCCCTCCGGGGGCGGTTCGAAGAAGCAGCTGCAGCCCAGCCACGAATGGGGCCGCAAGTCCCTCCAGCGCGGCCCTGGCGGCCCGTCAGGCCGCTCCGGCGGCTTCGGTCCGGGCAGGTCAGGGCGGGGCGGCAGCGGGCCGTACAGCGGCTCGGGCGGGGGCAGGCGCAACGCGCCGACGACGACGAAGTCGCCCAGCAGCTCCGGCGGCGGTTCCGGCCGCGGCCGCGGCGGCCGCGGAGGCGGCTCCGGCTCGGGCGGCAAGGGGTCCGGGATCAACTCGCCGCGCCGCAACTCGCAGGGCGGCGGCCTCAACCTCAAGAAGAACAACCGTGGCCCGGGCTCCTCCGGCTCTGGCGGTTCGGGAGGCTCAGGCGGCAGCAAGGGCCCCGGGTCATCGGGCGGCGGTTCGAGCACGAACCGCAGGCGCGGACCGGGCAGCACCGGTTCCGGCGGGTCTGGCGGTTCCCTCGGCGGAAGCGGCGGAAGGAAGCGCGGGCCCGGCGCCTCCGGGCCGGGCACCGGCAAGGCCGGCCCCGGCAGCAAGAGCCCCGGCAAGGGCTCGGGCACCGGGGCCGGGACGGGCGCAGCCGGCTCGAAGGGCACCGGCACCGGCACTGGTAAGGGCACGGGCCCCAAGAGCGGGACGAAGAAGTCGCCGCGCGGGACGACCGGCCCGTCCGGGATCCTGCGTAAGAAGCCGGGCACCACCACTTCCGGCACCGGCCCGAAGACGAAGTCGAAGGGCCCGGGCAAGACCGGCCCCGGTTCCTCCGGCCCGGCGCCGACCGGTGAGGGCGGCAAGAAGGGCAAGGCGAAGTCCGGCAAGCGCGGCGGCACGGGCCCGGTCGGGCCACTGCCCAAGACGCCGGGCGGGAAGTCCCGCAAGGGCAAGAAGGTCAAGCTCACGCCGGGCATCGCGCACGGCACGTTCGCGGCGATGGACAAGTACGGCTGCCGCTGCGGCAAGTGCCGCCGCTTCAAGCGCGAGTACAACCGGAAGGTCATCGGAGCCATGAAGTCGGCGGCCCGCGGCCGTACGACGCTGGGTGAGGCGATCCACGAGACGGCGGAGAAGCGCCTCAAGCGCCGCCGCAAGCGGATCTACCCGGTGATGACGAAGGTCAAGGTCAAGAAGCCGAAGAAGAAGACCGGCCCGAAGACCAAGACCGGGAGCACCAAGCCCTCCGGGCCGGCCGCTCCCACCGGTCCGGCCCTGAAGGCACCGGCCAAGGGCGGCAGCTGGAACACCGCCAAGGCCCGGGCCCGCAAGCGCGCCCGGATGCGGACGCGCCCTGTCGTCACCGTGCCCGGGACCACCCCGACCCCGGCCGGCGGGACGTCCCCGAAGCCGACCGCGCCCACCGCGCCCCCGCCCCCGACGGTGACCGCTCCCGCCACCGCGCCCTCCGCGGCTGCCGGTGGCACCACGGCACCCGGCGCGGGGACGGTGCCGGGCACCGGCGAACCGCGCCTGTCGCCGTTCGAGGCGCTGGGCATGGCCACGGCGGTGTCCGCTCCGGCTGGTCCGATCACAGTCGAGCGGGCCGACTCCCCCCGACCCGCACCGGCGAAGCCGAGCGCGGGCCTGCCCGCCGGCACGAGCACGAAGGAGAACAGCGTGAGTGACGCCTGGCTGGCGAAGTACGGGGACGCCGCCGTCGCGGAAATGTCCTCGGAGCACCAGACCGAGGCCACCCTCGACGACACCCTCGACGTCCTCGAGGAACTGACACAGCAGTCGTTCAAGGCGCACGAGACGTGCAAGAAGCTCGCGGCCAAGGCGCGAGAGATCCGGTACGACCTGGACGAACTCGCCGCCGACCTGCGCTCGCGCCACAACGTCATCGGACGCCTGACCGGCGCCGCGATGGCCAAGCTGGCGGAGTCCATGGAGGTCCTGGCCCGCAAGGCCGACGAGATGTCCACGAAGTCGCTGGCGGCGGCGGAGCTCTCCGAGACGGTGGAGAACGCGATGTTCGACGCCTACCGGCCCGTGCAGCAGGCCACCGAGGACGCCGGCCTGCTCGTGCCGTCCGCACGCGTCCACAACGAGGGCTGAGGAGAAAGAAGTTGAGTGACAACCTCCCCGCCATCCCCGGGGTCGGCGGCGGCGCCAGCAGCGGCAACGGCTTCCTGGCCCTGTCCGGCCGGACCGCCCAGCTCGCGGCCGCCGCGCTCTTCCTCAAGGAGGGCATGCACCTGCTCAAGGCGCACATGCGGGCCAACGCCAACGCGGCCAGCCGCCTGTCGGAGATGTGCGACGCGGCCGAAGTCGAGCCGCACTTCACCTCGCAGATCATGGATGTCTCCACCGCCCTGCACGGGGTCGCGGAGGCCTCCGGCGAGATGGTGAACGCCGCCGACCGCGTCGACGCCGACGCCCGCGGCTTCAACCAGGCGCACGACACCGAGTACCGCGGCGTGTACGAGGCCGTGAACGGCTCCGGCGTCCAGCAGGCCAAGCCCGGCTTCTACCGGCGCACCGGCCGCCGCCGCTGAACAAACCCCACCACCCCACCGAGGGGCCGCGCCCGCCACACCGGGCGCGGCCCCTCCTGCTTCCCGCCCCTGAAGGAGGCTGTGTTGAGCACCATCGACCAGGCGGCGCCGGCCGCCGACACCCCCAAGAGCGTCCCGGGCCACGTCATCTACCGGCGCGTCCTGGCCGAACGCACCTCCTACGCCCTCGCCGCCGCCGGAATCACCATCGGCCCGCAGCTGGACGACTCCGTGCTGTCCTACCTCGCCAGCGGCGGCCTCGCGGCAGGCACCATCGCCTGGCTGTACGCGAAGACCAAGGACCCCGACCAGGGCCTGGACGTCATCACCCGCGCGCAGCGCTCCATCCCGTTCCTCACCGCCGCCGGCACCTACCTGGCGAACCTGATCACCCCCGGCTTCAACTGGTGGGAGGTCGTCGCCCCGGCCGCCTGGGCGGCGCTGATGGGATGGATGGCCCCGCTCACCCGCAGCGCGGGCCTGGTCCTGGAGCCCGCCGAGCACCAGGAGCAGACCGCCGACGGCGGCCTGCGTGAGCCGGTGACGTACGAAGAGTTCCTCGCCGCGAAGTGGGCACAGGCCACCGGCGGCGACACCCGCCTGGTCAACATCCAGTGCTTCCGCCCCGACCGGCCGGACTTCGAGGCCGTCATCGTCGCCCAGGCCGGGAAGGCCGTCCCCGCCTACACCGAGACGCAGCTCGCCGCCGCGTTCGACTTCCCCGTCGGCACCGTCACCCTGCGCCCCGTCCAGGGCTCCGGCCCCGGCCGCATGCGGGTGATCGCCCGCCCCACGACCGAGGACACCGAGCGGGCCGCAGAGGGACTGCGCGGCTTGTGGGAGACGGCCGTCTCCAAGCCCGGCGGCGCCGCCCCCGGCGTGGAACTGATCGACCACCGGGCCGAACCCCACCGGATCGTGCTCCTGGTCGCCTCCCCTCCGGGCAAGGAGATCCGCCTGCCGCACACGGCGATCTGCTCCGCCTTCGGCATCGACGACCCCTCCCGCCTCGTGATCGAGACGGACGGCATCCGCATGGGCGTCGTCTCCGTCTACAAGACCAACCCGCTGATGAAGGTCCGCAAGGCCACCGTCGACGACCTGACGATGGACGAAAAGGGCCGCATCACCATCGGCATCTGCCACGACGGCAAGCCCGCCCGGATGCGGCTGTGGGACCCCAGCCAGGGCGCCCTGCGCGGCATCACCGCCGGCGTTACCGGCGCGGGCAAGTCCGTGCTGCAGAACCTGATCCTCGCCGCGGAGAAGCGCTCCGGCGTCGTCTCCTGGGTCGGCGACGTCCAGGGCGGCATGTCCCTGCCCGAGGCAGAGGGCCGGGTCGACTGGTTCGCCAAGGGCCCGGTGGAAACGCTGATCATGCTCACGGTCGCGCACGCAGTCATGAAGTACCGCGAGCGGATCTCCAACGAGATGGGACGCGGCGACTTCGCCCTGGGCAGGCCGTGGCCGCTCCTCAACATCACGCTCGATGAGATCAACCGCCTGCTCTCGCACCCCGATGAGGACATGCGGAAGCTGGCGGCCTACCTGATCGCCGACATCCAGAAGACCGGCCGCAAGGTCGGCATCGGCATCCGGCTCGCCGTCCAGTCCCTGCACCTCAAAGACCTGGGCGACGACGACGCGATCCGCCAGCAGGGCAAGGTCGGCGCGCTGTTCCTCATGCGCACCGCATCGTCCTCCACCAAGGAGATGGGCCTGGACGGCATCGCCCCAGCCGGTTTCCAGATGGAGAACATCCCCGCCCGGATCTACGAGAACGGTCAGATCGAGGCGCTGTTCTCCGGAGCGGACGACGAGGACGGCGAGTCCACCGCGGGCATGGCGTACATGTTCCTCGACGGCCGGGCCAAGTTCATGCGCACCTTCTTCGCCCAGAAGGTCGACGGCGTCTACCCCGACCTGATCGCCCTGTACGGCGAGGACCCGCCCACCGGCCTCACCGACGGCGAGGCCAACGTCGCGGCCGCCGCTGCCGAGCTCTACACGCTCCGGCACAGCAACCCGTACGCCGACTGCGACACCCTCACCCAAGCGTTCGGTGGCGAGAAGAAGAGCGCCGGCGTCAGCACCCCGTCCGAGCCGACCGGCACGGAAGGCGACGGCGGCGGCGAGGCTCCCGCACCGTTCGGTGCACCTTTCGGGTCGCCGTTCGGTGCGGACCCGGACCCCGGTGAGGAGCCCGGCCTGCAGGACCAGATCTACGCGCTGCTCGCCGACGGGCCCATGAGCCTCAAGGAGCTGCGTGAGGCCCTGCCGAACTACGAGCCCTCCAGCGTCAGCAACGCCTGCACCCAGCTCAAGGCGAAAGGCCTGGCCAAGCCGGTCAAGCGCGGCGTCTGGCAGCGCGACAACTGACCACCGACCACATCCCAGCTCACCGAAGGAAGCCGATCACCGTGGCCCTGTCGATCTCCCTTGTCCTGCTCACCGGCGTCATCGTCGTCGTCCTGTGGCGCCTGGGCTACCTCCGCTTCTGGCCCACCCTCACGGTCGCCCTGTTCGGGTTCAGCCTCGCCTCCACCGGCATCGCCCCGGCCATCCGCAACGCGATCGCCTCCGTGTCCGGCTGGATCTCCCACATCTCCTTCTGACGACCCCGCACCGCTCCCCGCCCCGCACCGCGCCCTCCCCGCCACCCACGGCAGGGAGGGCGCCGTGCATCTGCCCCGAAACGGAGAACCTCATGGACTTCCACCCCACCGCCGGCCGCCCGATGTCCGACTCCGAGGCCGCCGCCGAAGCCAAGCGGATCCTCGAAATGGAGTTCCGGCCCCAGCCCGAGGCGCAGGTGCGCCACTTCCCGACGTCGTTCCGCGACGACTCCCCGCTGCCCGCTCACGGTGACGCCCCGCCCGTGCCGCAGGAGGACAAGCGGATCGTGCCTGCCTGGGCCGCCGGGATGGCGGTTGCGAGTATCGGCGTTGGTGCCGGGTCGACCGGTCTGGGCTGCGCGGCCTGGCTCCTGTTCAGGGGCCTGTCCCTCGTCAGCGTCCCCGGTCTCGAGCGCTTCGCGCTCATCGTCATCGCCCCGTTCGCCGGTCTGGCGATGGTGCTCACCGCGGGCGGCGCGGCCATCGCCAAGGCGAAGGCAGGCAGCACGAGCACGACGAACGTGTACGAGGGCTCGGTCGTGCAGAACACGCAGATCAACAACACCAGCCACCAGCGCGGGATGTTCTCCCGCACCCGCAACGACGTCCGGTGAACTCCGGGCTCCCTGCCTCGTACCCGACTCCCGCCGCGTGTGGGCTCGGGTGCGGGACAGGCCGTCCGGCCTCGCGGTCACTCGTAGTCGATCCAGATCCGGCCGTTCTCATCGACCTCGGCACCCCGGATCTGCCCGTCCACGATCGCGCCGTTGATGACCACCTCGACGTCGTAGTCCACGTCGATCCACAGCACGCCGTCGTCGTCCGTGAACGCGGGCCAAATCTGCCCGTCCGTGTCCACGACCTCATCGAAGACGACTTCCTCCGGCTCATCACGGGTCCAGAACCCCATCGCAGCCGCCTCCCCTCTCCCGGGCCCCGTTGCTCACAGCTTGGCCCACTCGCACGCTCCGTGAACACCGCATCGACAACAAGGAGTTGCCCCTTGCAGTCCAACGACAACACCCGCCAGGAGCTCACCTACCTGCCCGTGCCCTTCCCGAAGGCGCCGCCCAAGGAGCCGAGGTTCGCCGCGCTGCGCGCCTGGTGGAAGAAGGCGTGGGAAGAGGACGGTGTCCTGCATGCGATGTGGGAGGCCGTCCTCAGCGCCCCCGAGGACGGCCTTCGGTACATGGCCCCCTGGATCCGCGCCGTCCTGGTGGTGGCCAGCCTCTCCTTCGTCGTGCTGATGGCCAAGGCCGCCGGCGAAGTCATCCTCCAGGCGCTGCACCAGCTGCTCACCGCCGTGCCCAAGGTGCAGGTCGGCGTCGATACCTCCAACGGGGTGTTCGCCGTCGTCGACCAGCCGGTGCGCACGTACATCGCGCAGCACTCCGCCGGCCTGCCCATCGCGGCTTCCACCGTCTACACGCTGTGGCTGCTCACCGGCATCGTTGGCCTGGTCCTCGGCTACCTCTCCCGGAACAACGGGGTGCGCGCGATGTGGGCCGGACACGGCGCAGCCACCGTGTGGATGGTCTGGTCGGCCACTTCGCACACCAGCCGTCCCGTCGCCGCCGCGCTGGCCGTCCTCGCCTGGACGTTCCTGTCTGCGTTCGCGATGCGCGGCCTGTCCCTGCGCCGCCGGTTCGTCGCCGGCCGCCCGGCGAAGGTCGTGGTCCGGCCCGAGGTCCACGTCCCGGTGCCGGTTCCGGCCGCACCCGCCGACGACCACCCGCACCAGGGCTGCCCCTTCCGGGACTGACTCCGGTCGCTCCGCCTGGTCCTCGCCCACCCGACGCGGGTGGGCGAGGACCAGGCGGAGCGACCGGCCGCCTCGCAGCGCGCCCGTCGACGAACCACTGGCGGGCGTGCTGCTTGCTGTCCACCGACATCTGGAGGAACCGCTCGTGCTCATCCCCCGCCCGCGCCACCGGATCGGCCGGCCCCGCCCGCAGCGCCGCGGCCCCCGCCACCCGCACCGCCCCCAGCAACTGCCCGGCGCCTGGATCAGGTGATGCCCCGCCCCCGGAAGAGGCGCCGCCGCGAGGTGAAGCGAGTGCCGCGCAGCACCGCGGCCTTGCCGGAGTACGACCGCAGCGCCGTTCCCGAGGGCCTGGTCACGCGCAGGCAGTTACGGGCGCTCAACCTCAGCCCCGGCGGGCACGGGCCGGTGGCGGTGCTGCGCTGCAAGGCGTGCTCCTACCGGCCCGACCAGGCGTGCATCCATCCCACCCTGGCCTGGCTCTACAGCGTGGAACTCGCCCGGCCGAAGCGGACGCCGACACTCGCGCAGGAATGGGCGCTGGACCGGGCGATGGCCGCGAGGTCCACCTGTCCCCGGTGCAAGCGCCGGTACTACTTCTGCCTCCCGCTGCGCACCCAGGGATGCTGCGACCCCTGCGACAAGGGCTACGAGCCCAGCCCCGACACCTACATGACCTCCCCGGCCCCGGCCGGCCACCGGCTGGCCGCCTGATCAACCACCCTCCCGAAGGAGAAGCCACCGCATGGCACTGAGCCTGTTCACCCGCCGCCCCGCCGTACAGGACCCGGCGACCTGGACGCCGCCGGGCACGATCGTCGTCCAGCGCTACCGCAACATCGTCGGACCGGCCGAAGGCGCGGTCGTCCTCGTCTACACCGCCGACAGCAACCGCCGCAGCGCGTACTTCGCCACCGCCTGCCTCGGCTGCACCTACCGCGCCGCCAGCAGCGACCGCCTGTCGCGGCTGACGGAGAAGACCGCCGCCGACCTCGCCAACGCCCACGCGGCCGGCTGCCGCGCGATGAACTGCGGCGTCCCGGCCGCACCCGACGACACCGAGGCCGCACAGATGGTGCGTTCCCGGCTGCGGGGACTGCGCCCGCACCGCACCACCAGCCCCCACTACGTCCACCTCACCGACTTCCACGCGGACCGCGTCGACCTCCAGCGCGACGACAACTTCATCAAGCAGACGATGGTCCAGCTCACCCAGAGCGAGCCGCACTTCCTCACGTCCCAGCCCAACTCCAGCGGCACCGGGACCCAGTTCCTGGTCCAGCCGCACCCGGCCCGGACCTGACCGTGCGCGCCCGCACCGCCGTGCTCCTGGCGGCTGGCTGTGTCAGTTTCTGAGGGAGTCGTTTCGCTGTGACTTCGGGAGTCGTTTCTCGGGGAGCGGCGTGATCAATGTCAGTGACTTTAGGTGTCGCTCGTGTGCTGTGGGGCCGCCCGCTTGGTCACGATGAGAACCAGACCATCCCATTGGGTGGGCAGCGCGCCGCCGAGGCCGACACGGCCTGCGCCGACCTGCGATTTCACGTGCTCGGGAACAGGGGCCCGCCCGCCATGAGGCCGCCGTCGACCACGAGAATGTGCCCGGTGACGTAGCTCGCCTTGTCCGAACCCAAGAACTGGACAGCCTCGGCGATCTCCTCCGGGGTGCCTGCCCGGTGCATAGGCAGCACCGAATCGACCGCGTCACGCGCGGTGTCGTCGCCGGTGAACCGGTCGTACATGGCGGTCCGGGTGTAGCCGGACGCGACCGCGTTGACCCGGATACCGTGGGCGGCGCCTTCGAGTGCGGCCGCCTTGGTGATGCCGACGACGGCGTGCTTGCTGCCGACGTACAAGGTCGCCCCGGGGTAACCCATCAGGCCGTAGCCGGAGCTGACGTTGACGATGCTGCCGCCGCCCTGTTCCCTCATGACCCGGAACTCGTGCTTCAAACACAGCAGCGTTCCCTTGACATTGGTGTCGAAGGTGGCCTGGTAAGCCTCGTCGGTCACCTCGGTGACAGGGCCGGGTGTTCCCTCGGTGCCGGCGTTGTTGAAGGCGACATCGATCCGCCCGAATCGCGCGACCGCACGGTCGACGAGGTCCTTCACATCGGCGTCGAAACGGACGTCGGCACGCACGAACTGCGCCGGGGCGCCGAGGCCGGCCAGCTCCCCGGCAAACTGCTCACCCACGTCCTCGTGGCGACCGGAGACCACAAGGTTCGCGCCTTGACGTGCGTAAGCCAAGGCGGTGGCGCGGCCGATACCGGTGAGCGCGCCCGTGATGAGGACGACGGGGTCAGACACGTCGAGGGTCCTTCCTGCAACCACTCAGGTGAACGGCGGGCAAGCGGTTCGGAACCCGCACGACACTGGGTCCCTCTTCGGGCCGGGGCGTGTCTACCCGGTACGGCCCGCACGGAAGATGTCCCAGTCGGACGACAACCGCATCGGACCCAACCGCCGTATCCATCGAACGGCGGCACTCAATGGCCCATATGGCCCAAGGACGGCAGCCGGGACAGGCGACCCGAGAGCGGTCACGCAGGCGGGAGGCGAACGCCGCAAGCCCCCTGGCGACATCAAAACAAGCTGACACCGCAAACTCGCTTAGCCAGTAACTCCCACGGTCACATCGAAACGACTTCCGCGGTCACGTACAAAGCCATGGCGGCCGCCGTCGGCGCGGCCGTCCTCACGCTCAAGGCCAGCCGCTGGCAGCTGTACGCCGACCGGCACCGCATCGAGCTGACGCCCCGTCCCCCGCCGCTCCTGCCCCGACTGCCGGGGCGCGGGCGGCTGGTGGGTCGGCGGCGCGAACCCGGAGATGGAGGCGTGCGGCTGCTGGGCGGACCGGCGCGAGCTGCGCATCCGGCTCCTGCCCGTCCCAGCCTGGCCGGACGAACCCCCGTTCTGAACGACCCGACCCCGGCCACACCGGCCGGGGTCGGGACCGCCGAGTGGCCGAGCATCGGCAAAGGGCCGGCCACCCCGCTCCCTCACCCTCTTCGAGATCAGGAGACCTCCAGCATGCCCCGTCTCACCACCGAGCGTCTGGCCCTCTTCGGCACTCTGCTGGCCACCTTCGGCGAGCTGCATCCCCTGTGCGACCACTGGGTGCAGGGCTCGAAAACGGCGATGCGCAAGCGCCTGTACGGCGAGGACCGGGTTCACGCCGACGGCTCCCCCGCCACGCCGGACTCCACCCGCCCGACCATGACCACCAGCGCTCTCGGCCGCCGTGCGGTGGCCTGCCACGTCGCCTCGTACACCGCCGTGCAGCTCGGGGCGACCGTCGCGATCACCCGGGCGTTCGGCTACCGCGTCACGCCCACCGCGCTGCTCGCCGGCGCGGCCATCAACGCCGGAACGCACGCCGCGATCGACCGCGGAGCCGTTCTGCTGTGGTTGGCCAAGAAGACCGGCAAGACCGGATACATCGAGCACTGCAAGGCCGCCCGCGTCGACGATGACGGCAAGGCCACCTCGGAGCTCACCGGGCCGGGCAGCGCGTGGATGGAGCTGGATGCGGCCCTGCACCGCTCCATCGGCATCGTGGCCGCCGCCGTCACCACCTGGCTCTTCACCCGCCCCCGCGCCCGCTGGTGAGCCGGACCCGCCTGGAACGCGTCCGCGCATCGGTCGGGATCGCCTCGCTGGCTCTCCAGCAGATCGAGGACGACCTCAGCGCCGACGACGTCGACCAGGAGGAGCTCGCCGCGATCCTGCGTGAGCTCATCGAGGACACCGACCCGCCCGGCGGGTTCATGGCCTGCGTCGCGCAGCTGCTCACCGCTGCCGCGAAGCGAGCCGAGCAGATCGAGCCCGACCGCGACGGCGACGCTTCCTGCCCGCTGCACGAAGCCGCCGACCTGCTCACCGACCACGCCGGGCAGCGCCTGATCTGGGCTGCCTGCGCCCTTGATCCGCAAGGAGAATCCGCATGACCGAGCTGATCTACCCGGAGATGCCCGAGCACAGCCTGGTGGTCCTCATCGGCCCGTCCGGCGCCGGGAAGTCCACGATCGCCCGCACCTGGCCCGCCTCGCAGGTCCTGTCCCTGGACGCGCTGCGCGAGACGGTCAGCGACGACGCGGGCGACCAGGACGCGACCGGCGACGCCGTCGCCGCCCTGCACCTGCTTCTGGAGGCGAGGATGCGCCGCCGACTGTTCACGGTCGTCGACGCCACGAACGTCTCCCGTGAATCCAGGCAGCCGCTGGTCGCTGCGGCCAAACGGCACAACATGCCTGCCATCGCGGTCATCGTGGCCACCCCGGCCGACGTCTGTGTCGCACGGCAAAGGCCGCGCCCGGCCAACCGCACTGTCCCGGAGGACACCGTCCGCGCGCAGCACAAGGCGATGGTCCACTCCCACCAGTCGCTGCGGGCGGAGGGCTTCAACGAGGTCCTGTTCGCCGACTCCCTGTACCGCCTGGAGCCGTTCCTGAAGCGGCTCTCGCACGTCCGAGAGACCGAACTCGGGCGCGACGGCAGCGAGGGCCTGGGCGATCTGCTGCTGGTCCGCCGCTTCTTCGGCCCGGAGATCCTGCCGCTGTGGCAGTGGCGGCCGGGCTCGGAGCTAGTGACCGGCCGTGACCGCGTCGCGGAGATCCGCCTCGGGCAGCAGTACCTCACCCTGGCGTTCCGCGACGACGTCGACGGCGAGGGCGACTTCGGCTTCGACGTCCTGCTGCCCTGCCCCTTCGACCCCGAGTGCGCCGGGCAGGCGTGGGCGCCGGTCTACTCGATCACCGACCTGCACAAGGCGCTGACCGGAGCCATGGACAGCGACCCGGACATCGTCTGCACCGTCCACGGCGGCTTCGACGACGTCAACCAGGAGAAACAGGATGAATTGTATTTGATGCAACACACCTCGTGACGCCAGCACGGCCGTTTGTGCTGGCTGCGGGCACGGGGTCGCGTCAGCGGTCGGAGGGTCTCCGGTCGCTGACCTGCACCCTAGAACATGAATCTGCACGGCCTGCCGGGCGTCAGCAACACGGCCATGATGGAAGCGATCACCGACCTCCCTCCGATCGTGGTCAGCGACCTCTTCGGCATCCACCCCAACACCGCCTACGCCTGGGCTCAGTACGCCCAAAACAGCTGGGCTGAATACCTCGAAGCTGTTCAATCCACCGACTAGCCGCCGCGACTTCGAGGACCGATCTTGGGCACCTTCGTTCTCGTCTCCGCAGGCCCCCCTTGGACCGCACCACCAGGAGGAACCAGTGTCATACCCGCGACTGCTCACCCCCGAGGAGAAGCTCGCCGACGCGAAGAAGCTATTGAGTCTCCCGCCTATCGTTGCGATCTGCGGCTCCACCCGCTTCATGACCGAGATGAACGAGGCCGATCTGCGGGAGACCGCAGCCGGGCGGATCGTCGTCAAACCGGGCTGTGACATGAAGTCGCCGCACGCACTCTGGGCCGATCCTGTCGAGGGCGAGGAGTTGAAGGCTCGGCTCGACGAGCTGCACCGGTCGAAGATCCGGCTCGCCGATGAGGTGCTCGTGGTCGGCGACTACATCGGAGACAGCACCCGAGCCGAAATCGCCTACGCCCGGTCGCTGGGCAAGCCCGTGCGGTTCACGCACCCCGAAGTCGACCCTGGCGCCTGACCGCCCGCCGCCCCCTCGGCAACCAGGGCCGGCAGCCGCCGCCTGACCGTGTCGCGGTGGCTTCGGCCACCGCCCACTCCACACCCTCAGCAGGCATCTCGTGGAATTGATCATCTAGCTTCCGGGCCGAATAGCGCAGGGTTGGAACACCGACTCTTCCCCAGTCGCCGACGACCAGGACGACGACCCCGAGGGCCGCACGGACCTGGAAGCACAGCTCGCGGACGCGGTCGCATGAGCCGCGCCGCCGACGGCCCCCACCCGCACCCGCTCACCCCGGCCGAACTGCCGACCGGGGATGTCACCTGCCGATCCAGGGCGGAGCCGCGGGCCTCGCCACGCACCGCCGCACCGTCCACACCCACGCCGGTGATCCCCGGCGGCCCATCACGATCCGGCTCGACTACTGACCTGGAGGCCCCCGTGACCACCCAGACCAAGGCCGACACCTTCGCCGCGCTCCGCGACTGCTTCGCCGCCGACCTCGCCGCTCTCATCGGCGACCAGTCGCAGCGCGGCACCACCGCGAACGCCTTCATCGACCTGGTCGAAGAAGTCCGCGACGTCCTCGGCGCCTCCAGCCTCGGCAACTGGCAGGACGCCAGCGAGGATCTCGACTCCGCCCTCACCTACCTCACCGACGCGCTGACCAGCCCCGCCGGTGACCAGCCCTCGCTCCTGCCCTGGGCGCGCACCCACCTGCGCGACGCCATCGCCACGGCCGGCTGAACCGCCAGTTGAGCGCACTCTGTGCCGCCCCGGCCCCGCACCTCGAGGCCGGGGCGGTCGCAGTGTCCCCTCAACCCCGGACAGCCAGGAAGGAGATGGACGTCATGCGCCTGCGGATCTACGAGGTCGACGTCCCCATACACGACACCAACCACCCCGACCGGCGCGGTGTGCACGTCTTCACCGGCGAGGCGGACTCCCCGGCCGCGGCCCTGCGTCGCGCCCATGAGGTGTACGACGCCGCGCTCGCCGCACACAACGCCGGACTCGAGATCCCCGGCAAGCAGCCGGACAGCTGGACGGCGCTCGGGCTACGGCCCGGCTGGGAGCTGGAGTGGCCTGCCGCGAAGGCCGGCCTCTGGCACAACCCCGTCAGCTGGAGCTGCCGCAGCGACTTCGCGCTGTAGCTCCGCCCCGGGACAGGCGCCGAAGGCGTCCAACCAAGCCGCCTGTCCCGGGCCTCCAACCCGTACGAGACGAGAGGGAGAGATCCCAGTATGGACTCCGTCCTGCGCGTTCAGGGCTGGATCGGCCCGCGCACACTCCTTCTGACCACCGCTGCCGTGCCGTTGACCGGCTGGACCGTGCACGCCATTACGCTGCACAAGCGGCTCGCCGCGACCCGGAAGGACCCGCTGACCGGCCTCCTGCGCCGCGACGCCTACACCGCCCGGGCCCGGCGGATCCTGGCCCGCCACGGCGACGACGCGGCCGTGGTGATGGTCGACGCCGACCACTTCAAGCGGATCAACGACACGATGGGCCACGCGGCCGGCGACACCGTTCTCGCGGCCTTCGGGACCCGGCTTGCCGCGTGGGCGGGTCCGCGCGCCGCCGTCGGCCGGCTCGGCGGCGATGAGTTCGCCGTCGTCCTGCGCCTGCCCGCCGACCGCCGGGAGCAGCGCCTCGCCCAGCTGGTCCGGATGCTGCACACCCCGGTCACCGTGGATGCCGAATGGGCGGTGCCCGTCGCCGCCTCGGTCGGCGCCGCGACCCCGGACATGACTGGCAGCCGCGACCTTTCCGTGCTGCAGCGGGCCGCCGACGCCGCCCTGTACGACGGCAAGCACTCCGGCCGCGCGCACCTCGCCAGCAGGGAGCACGCCACGGTCCCGTCCACCAACGGGCGCCGGGCCGGCCGTCCGGGCACCAGCGTGTGGGGGCAAGCAGCATGAGCCCTGTCACCTTGCCCGAGGGCGACTGGATCCGCGGCATCAGCATCCGGCAGCCGTACGCGGCCTGCATCCTCGCCGGTGCCAAGACGGTGGAGAACCGGACCACACCATGGCGGACCGGATGGGTGCTGCTGCACACGAGCAAGACCATCGACCAGCCCGCCCTGCGCACTCCGCTGATCGCCCGCACGATCCGCGGCCGTGGGCTGATCACGGGCGCCGTGGTCGGTATCGCCCGGATCACCGACTGCCACGCGGACCCCGAAGGACAGCCGCTGTGCTCGCAGTGGGCGCACCCGGGCGTCTGGCACCTGGTCCTTCAGGACGTCCAGGAACTGCCCCTGCCCGTCCCCGCACGCGGACAGGTCGTGCCCTGGAAGCCGTCGCAGGACCTGCTGGACCGCGTGTTCCAGCAGCTGCCCGGCTTCCGGCCGTGACCCGCCCGCGAGGCAAGAAGCCGCTGTTCGAGCCGGGACTGATGCCGGCTCCCGGCGCCCTCCTCGAATGGCGCGACAGCCAGCACTTCGACCGCTGGCAGGACCGCCCCTGCGTGCTGTGCGACAAGCCCACGCCGATCCGCTCCCGCTACGGGGAGCCCGTGCACAAGGCGTGCGCTGAGGACTGGATCGCCGCGAACCCCGTTGAGGGCCGCCTCGGCAGGTTCGCCTCCGACATCCAGGCCAAACGCCGGCGCGACGACGACCACGCCTGACCCCTCCTACTGGAGGCCCCCATGAGTAGTACCCCACAGCACCACGCCGACCACGCCCTCGCCTACCCAGAGCCTCCCGCTCACCCGAACTGGCGGCGACGTGGCACGGCGAAGCTCCGGCCGCTCACCCCCGACCAGCAGCAGCACAACCGCGAGGTCCTGGACCTCGCGCTGCGGAAGCCGAGGGCGGCGGCATGACGACCGACTGGCAGCAGGCCCTCGCAGCCGAACCCCGCTCTCCCCAGCCCAGCCCCCTTCAGGAGCTCGCCGCCGCGGCCCGCGTCACCGCACGCAACGCCGGCGACAAGCACGACCTGGCCGAACTCCTGGACGCGATCGCCGCACCCACCGACGCCGACACCCTCACCTCGCTCCTGCCCTACCTCCCCGACACCGCCACCGGAGAACGCATGACCACCCAGGCCCCCAGCGCCAACGCCTACGCGGCGGTCGCCGCCGACATGCTCAACCGCGGCGACAGTCCCGACCAGGTCCGCACCACCCTTGGGCTGTCCGACGACGAACTCGCCGAAGCCGTCCAGCAGGCGGAAGCCGGGATCGCTCAGGAACTCGGCACCACCCCGGACGCGGACGGGGGCCCCACGCACGGCACCAACTCCCCCAAGCCTGAGGCGCCCGACACCGTGGCGGCGACGCGGGAGGTGGGGATCGAGGCACTGCTGGTCTGGGGCGAGCAGCACGCCGCGAAGGGCGTGCAGGCCCTCGCCGCCAAGGCCCGCACGGCCCTGACCGAACTCGCTACGAGGAGCGACGCCGAGCACGCCGTTTGCGAAGCCGAAGGTCGCGTCAACCGGCTGGAGCGCGAACTCGCCCGGGCTAGGGAGGAACTGCGGCGGGTCAAGACCGGCAAGTCCACCCCGGCCGCCGTCCCGGCGCGTAGCGGCAATTACAGCAGGGAGCAGCTGACCGCGATCCGGGCCTGCGCACGGGCCAACGGCTACGAGGTCGCCGACCGGGGCAACCCGGCGAAAGCCGTCATGGACGCGTACCACGCCGCCCACCGCACCAACCCGCTGACGGAGGCGCGCTGATGGACACCAAGCCCCTCGCCATGGACGGCTACCTCGACACCGTCCCCGCACCCGGCGACGCCCCGGGTACCGCCCGTTTCCAGCTGATCGTCTCCCCCACCGACGACGCCATGGACGACGTCGTCTGGTCCTGCACCACCGGCGACCCCCGGATCGCGTACGTGCTGCTCACCGAGATCCGGCCCGGCGACCTGTTGCACGTTTCGGGCTTCCTCACCCAGCCCGACAACCAGGCGGAGCCCGCCCGTCTCACCGTTGATGCCCTGGAGGTGCTGGCCACCGCACCGGCGCGGGCGCTTCAGGAAATGGTTCTCGACAGGTTCGGCGACTACATCGTGGTGTTCGACGCCGACACCGACGCCGTCCCGGTCTTCACCGCGCTCGGGCAGTGGGTCGGCATGGCGGCAAACCCCGACGCCATCGGCACGCTGATCGAGATCCACGAGCGCGTGAACGGCGGTGACGCGTGACGGCCACGCCCACCACGCAACCCCGCACCGTCCTGGAGCGGTTCCCCGCCGAAGGCCCCCGCGGCTCGTGGCCGGCGGAAGAGTACGCCGCCGCTCAGCGCGCCCAGGGCGCCGATGCCCAGGTCGTGATGGACCTGCCCAGGGACCAGTTCCTCATGGTCGCCGACACCCCTACCGAGTAGCACCCCCGGAGCGTCGCGCCCGTCGCCATGTGGGCGCGGCGTTCCGGCGTCTCGACAAGGAGCACGCTCTTCATGACGGATCCGGCACCGTCGTGCACGCAGGTCAATGGCCAACCGAGTGGAGGGGATGCCCGTCAGCCCGAGCGCTTTCCGTGACTGTTTGGATGGCAGCCTGCAAAGTTGCCCATGGCGATACACCTTGCGCGCCGATTCCTCCACTGGAGGACACGGCAGCAACGGCTTCGTCGAGTGTTTCTGCTGCTTACTGAAGACGTTGGAGCTGACTCCTTCCGCAGCAGGTGGTCAGTGAATGAAGCCAGAACTGGGCCTCAACCAAGTCGTCAAACCACTCGCGGATGTGCTCCTTCGCAAGGACGCTGCCACCATCGGCGTTGATCTTCGACCGGCGGTATGCAGCTCTGAGTAGATAGCGGAGCGGGCCGTCATACGCAGCTAGTGCGCTGTGACCGGGATGGTCCACCGTGATCGGAGGGCGGCTCGCGGGACGAGCGCACGCGCAACGGCTGGTATTACTGGGGCATGCAGGAAGAGACGGCACGCTCCGCGATCGACACGTTCATCTCCGCGTTTAACGCCTCGGACGACAGCTATGTGACTGCCCTGCTCTCCCAGGCCCTGACCTCAGACGTGGTCTTCTGGGGGCCGTTGGGTCGCAGCGAAGGAATCGTGGCGGTCGAGCGGTTCGTGCTGGACATCCGGCGCCATCCGGCGGGGACCGGCACGATGGTGCGCTGCTCAGCGGTGGACATGCCTGACGAGTGGGCGCGGTACCAGTGGGTCTTCACCACGCCGGATGGAGGCCCCCGCCTGGCGGGAACGGACGTCGTCCATCTGCGGCGGAGCCTCATCGACCAGGTCATCGTCTTTGCGGGGGAGATCGAGCCGTCCGCCTCCTGAGTCGTCCTTCTGTCGCTGTCCTTCTCGTGAACTTGTCCCTTTCGGCACTCCGGGGCTGCGGTTCGCGGTCGGTCCGGCTGCGGCGTTGAGGGGGCGTCCGCCCCAGCGGATGCCCTTCTCGCTGCGGATGCGGGCGCGTTCCTTGCGTTGGGCGCAGCCCCTTCCCGACCGCCGGCCACCTCGCCGCATACGCCGGACTCGCCCCCGCGACCCGCAGTTCCGGGTCCTCGATCCGCGGCGAGCAACCCTCCCGCAGGGGAAGCAGGCAGCTCAAGCGGGCCTTCTTCCTCTCCGCGTTCGCCGCCCTGGGCGACCCGGCATCGCGGGCCTACTACGACAAGAAGATCGCGCAGGGCAAGCACCACACCCAGGCTCTGCTCTGTCTTGCCAGACGGCGGGCCGACGTCCTCTACGCGATGCTCCGCGACGGAACCTTCTACGAACCCCAACCCGCCAGCTCAGGCTGAATTGCCGAGAGCCCGCCGTGCTTCAGTCCACAGCCGCTCGAACTCCTCCGCGGAGATCTCGGCCGCCTGGGGCTGGTCCCGCCAGCCGTCCATGGGGCCTTCGGCGAGAACGCCGAACTGCCGTTCATAGCGGGACATCGCCGCGAGATCGTCATGATCACGCAAATGCAGGACCTCTTCCAGAGAGGCCGCCGTCACTGGCCGCGAGTCCTGCCCCCGGACCTCGACCTGCCGCGCTGCCCAACCTTCATCATCGGCCTCGAAATACAGCCACAGATCTTCGTCCTCGTAGTAGGTCCGGAACCAGGTCGTCATGCGGCAATCCTGACCCACGACCTTGACCAAAGAGATAGGGGCACCCCCGACGCCCGCGCCCCGGAACGCGGACGCTCCGCCGAAGGACAGCTTGCCGATGACCCCGTCGCCCCGGTCCTCACCACCCTGACACCGAGACCGCCCTCACCAGCACACTCCAGTGCGCCCGCACACGAAGCCACGGCGCCTGGACCGACCCGTAATGGCAAGTGGCGTAATCACCTCATGGAGCGGGGTGGACACCGGTCAAGCGGCAGGCGGGGTGATTACGTCGTAATCACCTGGCTCGGGATCCTGACGCGTCACCAGGTGGCGGCGACTGAGGGGGAGACGGAGCCGCCGATCGGGTCCGTCTCGCGCTGCCTTGCTCAACTCACCGTCGACTGGAGGCAGGCAGCGCCTCTCGGCTGCAGACGTCACCTCCGCAGGGCCGGTAGTACCAGGCATCGTGGTAGTGCACGTGCGGCCGGAGGCGCTGGTGTGGGTGATTACGACGTAATCACCGTCCTCCGCCCGTCAGTGGTGATCGCCATCATGGGGATATGACCAACCCGAACCTGACCACCGGCAGTATTTGGCGGCTCCACCACGGCGACCAGGAGATTGCCCGGCTGACCGTGACCGGTACCGACATGCCTTGGACTCACGCCGAAGTCGAGACACTTCCTGGCTTTGAAGACTTCCGTCCCCTCTTCACTGAGCAAGAGCGGGCTGTCGAAGAGGAAGAGTGGGAGCAGGCCGACGCCTGCTTCACCCAGATCCGCAGTGTGCTCACCATGACGTTTCCCGACGGCAGTCCGGTCGCTGAGTTCGTGCTGCACATCTGCGACGACGGCACCGCCGGCTGGCGCTGGCACGACGAACCCTTCGACGCGGTGAACCAGTGACACGCTGGGTCCGCTGCTTCTGGGACGAGGAAGCCACGTGGTTCTACTTCGAGTTGGACACCGATGGGTACGTGATCCGGCAAGTCGGGTTGCAAGAGCCCGGGGGAAGGCATGGTGTTGAGGCAGGAACTTGCCCCTTCATCACGCAGGCGACTGGTGCACCTGGGAGTCACTGGTGGTTCGGTGAGCCTTGCCGTCGAGAGAGCGAGAGCCTGCGCCGCTGTCGGTCGATTGCGGTGACGACGATCGTGACCTCGTCGCCAGCCTGGACGACATCCGACGGGGCCACCACGGGCGTCGACGTGAGCTCTTGTAGGTGGACCAGTCCCTCAATTCCGTCGGCGACCTGGACGAAGACGCCGAATGGGACCAGCTTGGTGACCCGTCCATGCAGTTGCTGTCCCACTGCAATGCGGTCGGCGAACGCCTGGAAGGGGTCTGGCTGTGTCGCTCGCAAGGACAGCCTGGCCTCCAGGTTCGATGTGTCGAACTGGAGGAATTCACATGAAACACGCTGCCCGACCTGCACGACGTCCGAAGCTGATTCGAAGCGCGACCAGGACAGCTCGGCGACCGAGATGAACCCGACGCCAGGGAAGATCGGGTGGTCGGGGCCGTCGTCCAGCGCCACGAACACGCCGAACCGTTCGATCGCTGTGACAGTGCCGGAAAGAAGGTGGCCACGGTGCAGTGATTCCAGGAACGACCAGAGTTCGGGGTGCTCAGACGGTCCGCCCATGCCGCCCAGTCTCTCATGAGGTGCTGTGCTCTGGCTGGGACGTGGGGCCATGCTGCGGTCTTGGAGGGGCGTCCGCCCCAACGGATGCCATTCTCGCTTCGGATGTGGGCGCGTTCCTTGCGTTCGGCGGCCGGGACGTCGCGGTCGTGGGCGTTGGCGTTGCGCCACCGCATCTAGGCGTGGCACGGCCGGGTCTGCACGGTGTGGTTGGGGGTGATGGGAGTTGGCGATGGTGAACTGCCTCAGCGGTCCGAAGTAGGCCTCGATGGGGTTCGACCCAGGTGGCGTAGGTCGGGGTGAAGCACAACTCGACCTTGTTCTTCTTCGTCCAGCGTCGGATGTCGGCGCCCTTGTGGGCGGACATGTTGTCCAAGATCACGTAGATGGGGGCGCCGTCGGGCCGGGCGGCCCGGATCGACTTCAGCGCGGTCAGCGTGTTGGCAACCCCTTTACTACGCGGTCCGCTATACCAACTCCGCCCCAGATGCCTGATGTCCTACCAATCCACTGCATGGTGTTTAGGGAGTAATCGCCTGATTCGCACCGGGAAGCGAGGATCCAGCGGCCAGTGATTACGACGTAATCACCCGGCGCTTGAGCTCGGGCGACATCAAAGGTGCCTAACTAACGTGTCGATGCGGCAAACGATCAAGGACGTTAGTATGGTGTCCCCATGAGTTCGCCAGCCACCTCCAGCGACCGCGAGAAGGTCGTCTCCAAACTGCCGGGATGGCTCCGGCAGAACCTCAAAGTCAGAGCCGCTCAGCACGGCGTCGAGATCCAGGCCGCGGTCGAACAGGGCATCAGGGACTGGTGCAGCCTGGCGTCCGCCACCGCGAGCGTCGACACCTCCGGTGCCGATTCGTTCTCCACCTTCCTGCCCCCCGGCCAGTGGGAGGAGTTCCGTCAGATCGCCACTGACCGGCGTGTCTCCCTCGTCCAAGGCCTGGCCCAATCCATCCAGCTGTGGCTTGACACCAACCCTGCCCCGCACGTTGAACGGCCTGAGATCACCCGCCGCATCATCGTGTGCAACCAGAAGGGCGGGGTCGGTAAGACCGCCATCACCGCCGGCCTCGGTGAGGCGCTCGCCGAAGACCCCAACCGCCTCCACCCCGTACGCGTTGCCAAGGCCCTCACCAAGGCTCTGCGGGCGAGTGACACCCAGGCCGACGAGGCGGAGCTGCAGGACTCCCCGTTCGACATCGAGAACTTGCCGGGCCCTGGCCAGAATGTGCTGCTCGTCGACTTCGACCCGCAGTGCCACCTCACCAACCAGCTCGGCGCCACTCCCCTGCCGATGAACGGCGACAGTCTCACCAACCACATGGCGGGTGATCCCAAGGGCGACCTCCGCGATCTCATCGTCGCTGTCGACGACGAGACCTTCGGCGGCAGACTCCATCTCCTGCCCGCCTGCCACGACGCCTTCCTGCTGGACGTGCGCCTGTCGGCAGTACGCGCCCGGGAAGCTGCCCTGGAGCGGGCTCTAGCCCCACTCGAAGCCGATTACGACGTAATCATCGTCGACTGCCCGCCCAGCCTCGGCCTCAGCATGGATGCCGCCGCCTACTACGGCCGGCGCCGTGACGGGGAGAAGCCCGGCCAGTCCGGTGCCCTGATCGTCGTCCAGGCCGAAGACAGCTCGGCAGACGCCTACGAGCTGCTCACCACCCAGATCGACGACCTCCGCAACGACCTCCAAGTCGATATCGACTACCTCGGCATCGTCGTCAACCTCTACGACTCCCGCCGCGGCTACATCGCCACCTCGTCGCTGCAGGGATGGGTCGACATAAAGGATCCACGAGTCGTCGGACTCATCGGCGACCTCAAGGAACAGAAGGAAGCTGTCCGAGTGAAGCAACCCCTGCTGTCGTACGCGCCCAAATCACAGCAGGCCGTCGGCATGCGAGCCCTAGCTAGGGAGGTCATGTGAGCAAGGCCGACCAGCTCGGCGCCGGACGCTTCGGCGGGGGAGTGCGCCCGGTCAGCGCACGGCGCCAGGCCGTGGCCGCCGCCACCGGGGTCCCCACCGAAGGCGTCGCGGCCCCCACGGAACTTCCCGTCCACCGCATCAGCCTCAACCCCGACAACCCACGCTCCGCTCTCGGAGACCTGACCGACCTCGCCGGCAGCCTGAAGACGCACGGGCAGAAGCAGGCGATCACGGTCATGAACCGTGACGCCTACATCAAAGCCAACCCCAGCCAGGAAGCCGCACTCGAGCCCGACACCACTCACGTCGTGGTTGACGGCAGCAGCCGCCTCGCTGCCGCCCGCGAAGCTGGACTTGCCACCATCAAGGTGATGGTCAGCGATGACCAGGGGGCCACGTCCGAGGAACTTCTCGAGTCGGCCCTCGTCGCGAACATCCACCGGCAGGACCTAGAGGAGATCGACGAAGCCCGCGCCCTTCAACGACTGTTGGCCATTCACGGAAGTCAGCGAGCCTTGGCCAAACGCCTCCACCGCTCCCAGGGCTGGGTGTCGCAGCGCCTGGCCTTGCTCAACTTGACTCCCGAACTGCAAGCCCGCATCGGCGAAGAACCCATCGACCTTCTGCGCGCCGTCGGCAACAAGCCGGCTGACCAGCAGGAAGCCGCTCTGGAAGCGATGAAGGCAGAGCGGGCCCGGAAGGAAGCAGAACGGATCCGCACAGCCAAGGCCCAGCCCGAGCAGACCGTAGACGAACGCTCGGACACCAGGGAGGCAGGTCGCGCTGGTGATTACGCCGTAATCACCAGCGAGCCGGAGCCGGAGCCGACACCGGCCCTCGAAGCGGAAGCCGCTGCCCCTGACCGGCCTTCGGCCCCCACGCCGACGCAGGATGAGTCGCCCGCCAACGAGCAAGGGACAGTCACACCATCCGTTCCCGTACAGACCACCGCAGTCGAGGCGATGGCTAGTGCAGGGCATCAGCAGCCGAAGAAGTTCCCGTATGAGGACGGTCTGTTTGCGGCACACCTGCTGATCCACAAGATGCCGCCAGACGAGTTCAACAAGTTGGTGGACCTGCTTATCAAGCACAGGAATGACCAAGCCGTCCATACCGGTTGATCCCCGCCACAGCCGCTGGGCGGCTGAGCGACTTCGCAGGAAGTCGGCACGGCAGAGGGCTTACCCCAGTAACGGGTCAGCCCTCTGCCATTTCGCGCTCGGTCAGAGTTGGGCACGTCGGAGGACGAGCCAGACGCCAGACGATGCGCGAAGCGCCGGGCGGTGTATCTCCCCGCGCCATTTACTTGTCAGCAGGGCGCACCCTGTTGCGGTGCGGCTCAGCAGTCACTCTCAGGTCCGGTCGCTTGTGTATCTCCTGTGCGTCGTCGTGTCGCATGGACGTTTGATGCCGTCTTTCTACGGGGCGTGGGGGTGGCGCTGGGGCGCATGCTGACCAGGCTGGCGACGAGCAGCAGAGCGCTCCCGATGTAGAAGGGGGCACGAAGCCCGAATGAGTCGGCTTCGAGACCCGCGAGGGCAGCGCCGAGCGTGGTTCCGGCACCGATGACCATCTGGTAGGCCATGCCGACGCGTCCCAGTAAGTGAGTCGGCACCATTGCCTGGCGGACAGACACTGCTGTGACGTTCCATGCCAGGTTCGCGGCTCCATACGTGGCAATGCACGCTCCGGCGATGAGGCCCGAGGAGGCAGCGCCGGCGGCCACTGCGGTCCCAGCAGTGGCCGCGGCAGTCAGCCGCAGAACTCTCGGGGTTCCGAAGCGGGCGTTGAGTCGAGGCGTCGCCGTTGCCCCCGCTACTCCTCCGATTGCGAAGGAGGCGACCAAGAGGGCGAAGCCGATGCTGGTCAGACCCAGGATCTGCCGGGCGTAGAGCACCAGAATGGCGATGAGGCCGCCGCCTACAAGGTTGCTGATCGCGGACGTCAGGCAGAGGCGACGCAGCAGTGGCTGCTGCCAGAGCCAGCGCACCCCCTGAGTGGTGTCACCGAGCAACCTCCTCCAAGGGTTCGGTGCGGCTTGTGGCTGTGGCCGGAAGTCTCCGCTCAGCATCAGGGCCAGTGCGGCAGCGGCCGCGAAGGAGACCGCATCGACGGCGAAGGGAAGCGCGGCAGCGATGCCGAAGAACAGCGCGCCCAGGGGGGTGCCGAGGAGGGTGTCGGTAATGAGCGAACCGGACTGCAGACGGGCGTTGGCGCGCGTCAGCTCAGGGGAGGCGACCAGCGACGGCACGATGCCTGACCAGGCTCCGTTGTAGAGGGTCTGTCCGAGGCCGAGGAGGAAACCGATGCCGGTCAGCAAGAGGACTGTCATTCCGTGCGCTGCCACCGCGATGGCGAGTGCCGCGACGATCACGGTTCGGGCGGCATCGACGACCCACAGGATGCGGCGACGGTCGAAGCGGTCCGCTATGGCGCCCGCGAGGAGGCCGAACAGCAGCAGGGGCAGTTGTTCGGCTACGTACACGAAGGCGACCTGGCGAGGGTCTGAGGTGAGCTGAGCCGCGAGGAGCGGCAGAGCGACGAAGCGGATCCCGTCACCGAGGCCGGAGACCGTGACCGAGGCCCAGATGCGCTGGAAGTTCGGCCCGAGCTTCGTACGGGAGGTGCCCCTGGATAAGAACATGAACTAGACTCTGGTTCGTGTTTTGGGGACATGTCAAGGAGTTCGATGGCTGAGCAGGTGAACAAGCCGCAGCAGCAACGCAGTCGAGAGAAGGTCGCCCGCATCCTGGAGGTGACAGCTTCTCTGTTGGAGACGACCTCCTACGACGATCTGGGAACCAAGCTGATTGCTGCCGAGGCGGGCGTCTCGGTCGGCGTGCTGTACCGGTACTTCGCTGACAAGGAAGCGATCATCGCCTCGCTGGTGCGCAGTTGGCTGCAACTGGATGTGCAGATCGCCGAGCGGGTCACAGCCGAGCCCCTGCCTGAACGCTCACAGGACCTGCTGGAGAAGCTGGTCACCGCCTACGCCGACCGCTTCCGCAAGGAGCCCGGCTACCGCCGGGTCTGGTATCACGGACCGCGCATCGCGTCGCTGCGGGCCGACACCCAGCGGACCGACCAGGAAATCGCGGACCGGGTACACGGGGCGCTCGTCCGCGGGTACGCGATGCCGGACACTGACGAGTCGCGCCGTCGAGGCCGACTTGCTGTCGAGGTCGGAAGCAACCTGCTTGACCTCGCTTTCCGCGATGATCCCCTGGGGGACTCGGAAATCCTTGCCGACGCAGCACTGATGATGGATCGATATCTCTTCGCGCCATCGACCAGCTCGCGTTGAGGCCAGCCACTGCCACGACGATCTCGGTGCGGTGTCGTGCCGACTCATCCCTCTGTCAGCGGGCACGAGGCCGCTACGGGGCCGGGGACCATTGCTGGTCTCCGGCCCCGTTTTGGTTCGCATATCCGTGCTGGGGACACGCAAGCGCCTCGGTCCCGCCCTGCTGACGATCGATGACGCAGAGCGCCTCGCGAACGTCCGCACCCAGGGCACCCAACTCGGCGGTGGACAGCACGATCTGACCACCGCTAGTAGGACTCCGTTAAGTTGCTCTGGCTCTTGGGTTTGGGCTGGTGGTGGATGTTCTGGGCAGGGGGCGGTGGCAGGTGGTGCAGGTGCCGGTCCA
>NZ_JBIAEC010000034.1:0-43356 GCF_042868225.1 Streptomyces sp. NPDC007856
CGGCCACGACCCGCTACCGCACCGCCCCCGATCTCCTTGCCGCCTCGCATGAAGAAACCGACACACCGACAGGTTGATTCTTTACGGCTTCTGTGGACCCAGCACCTCTGATGCCGGGTTTCGGGGAACACCTCGGCCAGGGCGTTCCAGAAGCCGAGGGCCCCGTCGCTGACCGCCAGGACGGGGGCGCGCATCCCGCGGCGTTGGCAGTCGCGCAGCAGGCCGGCCCAGGAGTCGGCCGATTCGCGGTAGCCGTCGTTCACGGCGATCAGCTCTTTGGTGCCGTCCGCGCGCACGCCCATCAGCACCAGCACGCACGCCTTCGCCTCGCGCAGACGGATGCGCAGGTGGATGCCGTCGGCCCAGACGTAGACGTAGTAACCAGCGGCTACGGCAGTGGTCTGTGTACGGGACGTGGAATCCATCCACAAGGACACCGCTTCGGCCGTCCCTCCCCGCTCAGCGACTACGACCGGGTCGGCTCCGCGTTCCTCTGGTCGCAGGAGCGCAACGCACTCGCTGGGTTGGCCGGCGGCGGACTCGACATCGCCCACGAGGCCGTCGACCGGCATGCGGCCTCGGATCGGGCGGACAAGGTCACGCTCCCGTGCGCCAGCGGCAGGGACGACTCCATCACCTTGTCCAGGCAGAACGGCCGGTCGACGGGAACGAAGAGCTTGGACGATTCCCAGCTCTGAGCGGTGAAGCAAGCCGCCTTGTAGGTGAGCGTTCCCCCGGTCGCATCGGTGACCGCGATGCGGTTCCCTCCGGACGGTCCAGCCGGGTGACGGCAGGACGCGGCTTACCGTCGTGCAGGGACTTCAGCGATGTGTCCTGTGGCCAGTGGACGATCTTCCCCGGCTCGCGCTCCCACAGGCGCAGCGGCAGCTGCTGGCTGCCGCCGACGATGCCGCGGTGGCGGTCGCCGGCCTCGGTGTAGACGACTCGCAGGATCTCCAGGATGGAGTTCGGGAAGTCGGTGTCCCAGCCGCCGGTGCCGAAGCCGACCTGGCCGAAGATCTCACGGCGCCGGAAGGACTTGAACGCCGCCCATCTTCATCAGCTCATACGCGGCCACGATGCCGACCGGGCAGGGTTGCCGTGGAGCGGCGACTGGTGCGCTCCCGGGTCCGTTCGGCTCTGCTTGAGGCCGGCCGCGACGCACAGCTGATGGTCGCCGGTGCCCGTGGTCGTGGTGGCTTCTCGGGGCTGCTGCCCGGCTCGGTCACCATGGCCCTGCTGCACCACGCGTACTGCCCCATCGCCGTTATCCGGGGCGACCGTGTCCTGCTGGACGGCTTACCCGGGTGCGCTTCGTCCAGGAGGCGACGACGCGTTGAGGGCGTGGTCATCGACTCTTCCGTCCGCCTGGCTGCGTTCTTGGCGCAGGACGTCTAGGACGACGGAGCCGTCGACGGTCTCGTGGGTGACCAGTTGTTGGGCCAGGTGTTCCAGGGCGGCCCGGTGGCCGCGCAGCAGTGTGATCGCGTGCTGTTCGGCCTGGCGCAGCAGGCGGGCGACCTCCTCGTCGACGATGCGCTGGGTCTGCTCCGAGTACGCCGGGCGACCGGGCTCGTCGGTGGTTTCACCGAGGAAGTGTGGGTGGGAGGAGGCATAGCCGATCGGGCCGAGTTCGGGGGAGAGGCCGAACTCGCGGACCATGCGGGTGGCGATCTGAGTGGCTCCGGCCAGGTCGTTGGCGGCTCCTGTCGATCCTTCGCCGAAGACCATGAGTTCGGCCGCGCGCCCGCCCAGGCGCACCGCCAGAAGGTCGGTCAGGTAGCTCTCGCTGTACAAGTGGCGTTCCGCTTCGGGGAGCTGCTCGGTGACGCCGAGGGTGACGCCGGCCGGCAGGATGGTGACCTTCGCCACCGGGTCGGCGTGCTCACACAACGCCGCGACCAGGGCGTGGCCCGATTCGTGGACAGCCACCGAGCGGCGTTCCTCGGGCAGCAGCGCGTTGGAGGACTCTCGGCGCCCCAGCAGCACACGATCGCGGGCGGCATCCAGGTCGTGCGGCTCGATCCGGGTGCGGTCATTCCGTACGGCGTTGATGGCGCCCTCGTTGACCAGGTTGGCGAGATCCGCGCCGGAAAAGCCGGGCGTGGCGCGCGCTACGGCATCCATGTCGACGTCCGGAGCCAGGATCTTGTCCCGGGCGTGGACCGCGAGGATCGCGGCTCGCTCGGCCTGGTTGGGCAGCGGCACGGTGACCTGCCGGTCGAAGCGTCCGGGGCGTAGCAGGGCCGGATCGAGGGCGTCGGGCCGGTTGGTGGCGGCGAGGACGACGATGCCGCTGGACTGGTCGAAGCCATCCATCTCGGACAGCAGCTGGTTGAGGGTCTGCTCGCGTTCGTCGTTGCCGCCCAGCTGGGCCCCACCGGCGCGTCGTGCTCCGAGGGCGTCGATCTCGTCGATGAAGATGATCGACGGGGCGCGTTTGCGGGCCTCGTCGAACAGGTCGCGCACCCGGGAGGCGCCGACCCCGACGAACATTTCCACGAACGCGGAGCCGGTTACGGACAGGAACGGCACGTCCGCCTCGCCGGCGACCGCTCGTGCGAAGAGCGTCTTGCCGGTACCGGGTGGCCCGACCATGATCACGCCACGGGGGCCTTTGGCGCCTGCGGCGGTGTACCGGGCGGGATTGCGCAGAAAGTCGACGACCTCGCTGATCTCCTGCTTGACACCGCCATAGCCGGCGATGTCGCCGAACCCGGTGGTGGGTCGCTCCGCCTCGATGATCTTTGCCCGCGAGCGTCCGATGGCACTCAGCCCGCCGGTCACCGACCCTGCGGCACGGCGCCCCATCCACACGAAGATGCCGATCAGCAACAGGAACGGCAGGAACGAGAAGAGCACGGACAACCATGTCGAACCGCCGCTGCTGCTCTGGCTGGCTTTGATCTGCACGTGGTGCGAGGTCAGCTGCTGCTGGAGCTGGGCCCCGGTGCCCAGCGCGGTGGGGATCTGGGTGGTGAACTTCGTGCCGTCCTTCAGGGTGCCGCTGACCGCGCCCTTGTCGTTGATGTCGACCATCTGCACCTGGCTGGCGCCGACCTTGCCGACGAAGTCGCTGTAGGAGAGTGAACTCGTGTGCGGCCCGGACCGAGCGCGCGAGAGCAGCAGGACCATGACGAGCGTCATCAGGATCCACCAGAACATCCAGCGTCCGCCGAGCGGCTGTGGTTGCCGGGAGGGAGGCGTGGGCGATTCGCGCGGCGGCCCAGGCTTGGCGGGCGGTGTCAGGTGCCGGTGCGGCATCCGCACTCGTGTGATCACCAATCCCACGCCCCCTTCGGTCGGCATGAACCCCGTCTACCAGCCTCAACCCGGTCGTTCCTCGGTGGCAGGGGTCGAACGGCCCTGATGGGGGCCTTCCGGTCAGGCCCTCTCAGGACCGAGGCCACCGTCAGCCAGTGACCAAAAGCCGACTGACAGGTGTGTACGTCCTCGAGCTGCCACATCAACGAAGCGCGCCCTAATGTGCGGCCCCCGGGAACATCGGGGACGGTGACCTCGGCTTCATGGACGAAGCGGTCTACGTACGCCTGGCGGACATACTTGACCGGTGCGACACTGGGGCCCAAGCCGTCGTAGTAGGCGCCACGCACCAGTTCGGGCAGTCGCGCGGCGAAGTTGGCGGTCACATCGACGGTGAGCCTGTCGCGGAATGTATGCAGCCAGGTGCGCAGGACGTGGGCGAGGTGGCGGTCCTCTCGAAGAGGTGGGTCGCGCCGGGGAGGATCGCGGGCTGGTTCTCGCATCGCAGCAGGGCCTGCGCCGCACGATTGAGGTCGAGTACAAGTCGGTCGTGGCCGCCGACGACGAGCAGGGTGGGGGCGGTCACAGCCGGCAGCTGTGGTCCGGCGAGGTCGGGCCTGCCGCCGCGGGAGACGATCGCAGCGATCCGCACGTCAGGCTCGGCGGCTGCCCAGAGCGCGGGGGCAGCACCGGTGCTGGCGCCGAATTAGCCGATGGCCAGCCGCTGAGCCTCGGGCTGCCCGCGCAGCGAGCCGGTGGCGTGCGTGAGCCGCCGGGCGAGGATACCCGTGTCGAAGACATGGGCCCGGTCGGCCTCCTCCATGTCGGTGAGCAGGTCGAACAGCGGGGTGCCCAGCCCCGCGCGGTTCAGGCCGGCCGCGAGGCGGCGCGGAGCTGTTCCCGCCTGCGGTGTACCCGGTCACTGCCTCTCCCGGTGCGGCTGCCCGAACGGGGCTTCGTGTGCCGGACGGGTCTCGATCACGCATCCTGGGCCGGGAAAGATCTCTGTCTCGCGACCGTCTTCGTAGCGCACCCGATAGGGCGGTTCGCCGTTCTGGCCGAGCACCCTGCCGTCTTTCCCTGACTTCGTTCAGGATGCCCCCGGGAGGTGGCGCGCGCAGAAGCGCCGTTCGGGTACCTCCGGCGGGCTGTCGGGCCCGTCGGTGCCAGGCGCCCGCGGCTCGTGCGGTGGGCAAGCGCGGCTCGTCGGGCGGGCGCATCCTGGAGTTGGAAGAGCCGCGGCGCGCCAACCGGAACGTGCCTTGGTACGGCGGCATCCCGGGCGTGGTGGCACGTGGCGCCGGCAGCCCACTCGGGAGTGACCATGAGACTTTCCTTCCTGGAACCTCTCTACAAGCAGCCCGGTCCTTTCGCGTCCGTCTATCTGGACACATCACGTGACGCCGCCATCGAGGAGCCCGATGCCGCCGTACAACTCCGCTGGCGGCATCTTCGGGACGCACTGATGTCCGAGGGAGCGGACCGGGACACGATCACCGCGGTGGCGGGCACCATGGGCAGCGACACGGACGTTCCCGGCACGCATGGTCAGGCCGTGTTCACCGCTCACGGACACCTGGCCCTGCTGGACGAGTTGCCCGCACCGCCTGCACGGGACACCGCGCACTTCGGGACGCTGCCGGACACCATGCCGCTGATCGTCCAGCATGCGCCCGCGATCCCGTACCTGGCGGTGCACGTGCATTACGGCGGCCGTCACTCGACGGATGCCACCGGCACCGTACGGATCGAGGCCGAGGCGGGTACATGGCCGCTGACCAAGGTCACGCCGGGCCACCGTCTGGACGAGGAGATCCCGGTATCGGACTGGTCACGCGCTGTCGGAGAGGTCGGCCGGGAGCTGGAAGGTCACGCACGGCGCATCGACGTCGAGACGGTGGTCGTCGCCGGAGACGTCTGGGCCCGCGGAATCCTTGTCCACCGGCTCCCGGCCTCCCTGCGCGGGCAGGTCTCCACCGTGGAGGGAGCCGGCGAGTCCGAGCTTGGGCGGGCACTGCTGGAGCGGCGGCTCGAAAGCCTCTTCACAGGGCGCATGGCCGCGCACGACCGGGCACTGCTGGACGCTTTCCTCGCCGAGCGGGCCCGCGACGGAGCGTTCGCGGAAGGCGTTGCGCCCGCCGTGTCGGCGCTGCAACGCGGCATGGTCAAGGCCCTTTTCCTCAACGACCACCCCGAGTCGCCGTTCCGCCTGTGGGCAGGCCCGGAACCCGGCCAACTCGCCCTCACCGAACAAGAACTGCGCTCCTACGGAATACGGGAGATCAGCGAAGAACGGGCCGACGCGGCCCTGGCCCGCGCCCTCGTCGGCTCGAGGGCCGAACTCGTCGTGGTGCCCGAGCAGGAGCTGTGGCTGAGCGAGGGTGTGGGCGTGCTGTTGCGCTACGCCGACCCCATGTCCCGTGACTGAACAGCCTTCTGGGAGCGGCAGAACGCCGGTTCTCACCGGTACTCAAGGGTGCGCCCTCAGCCGGTCGTGTTGCGGGACGGTGGTGCCGCCGTCGGCCCGCACGGCTTCCACCACCGCCTGGTGCAGGTTCCGGCTGTCCTGCTGAGAAGGGCACGGCACCGGGCTGCCAGCCAGGGTGAACCACTCGGAGGTGCCGGTGTACCGGACCTTCACATCGGCCTGCCTGCCGTCCCAGGTGGTATGCACGCTCAGCTCCCTGCTGACGATTCCGGCCTCGTCGGTACGGGCAGGGACCCCTTTTTCCGACAGCTCCCGCTTCTGGGTGCTCCAGCGCCGCCGCCCGGCTCAGACCGGGACGGAGCTGCCGCTTCCCACCGGTTCCCTGCGTGTCCGAAGTTCCGGCGGAGACGCCGCGCCCTTTCCGGCTTCGCCTTCGACAAACCGGGTCAGTGCGCGGACGCCTTCGAGGAACTGGGCCGGGAGGACGATGGTCGAGTTCTTCTCCGCGGCGATTTCGGCGAGGATCTGCAGGTTGCGCAGTTGCAGGGCGATCGGGTGGTCGCTGATGACGTCGGCAGCCTCGGCGAGGCGGTTGGCGCTCAGAGCCTCCCCCTCGGCAGCGATGATCTTGGCACGCTTCTCCCGCCCGGCCTCGGCCTGAGGGGCCATGGCCCGCTGCATTCCCGCCGGAAGCTCGATGTCCTTCAGCTCCACCAGCAGTACGTAGATGCCCCATTGCTGGGTGAGCCCGTCGAGGATGTCCTTGATCCGGCTGTTGAGGGTCTCCGTGTCGGTGAGCACCTGGTCCAGCAGGGAACGGCCGACGACGTTGCGCACGGTGGTCTGGGCGATCTGGCTCATCGCGGACGACACGTCCTCGATCTCGACGATCGACTTCACCGGGTCGACGCGGCGGAAGTAGACGACCGCGGCTCGTGCGCACCGACTCGCTGGGCACCGGCCGGTTCGACAAGGTCGGTATCCCCGCGCCTGCCTTCTTCGCCACGCTCGACGGAGTCTTCGAGATCGGCTGCGGCCTGCTGATCCTTGCAGGGCTGCCCATCCGGTTGGCCGCAGTGCCCATGGTGATCGACATGATCTGCGCCTTGGCGATCACGAAACTGCCGCTTCTGTGGGGACACGGGGCGTTGTTCAAGGGAGAGACCGGCTGGTGGGATTTCGCCCACGAGTCCCGCGTAGAGGTCGCCCAACTGTGTGGCGGCGTCTTCCTGCTCATCGTGGGCGCCGGCCGCTACTCCCTCGACGCCCGTCTGCAGCACCGCCTGACGGCCGAGGCCACGCCTCACTGACCGGTCCTGCCGTCGAGGAGCGCGATGTCGTGCGTTTCCCCGCCGGCGAGCTGCGGCCCGGTGCCGGCCATGTGCGAGGCCGTCCCCTGCTAGCCCTTGAGGACACCCAGCGGCACCAAGCGCGCTACAAGGCGGCTCAGCCTGCGGCAGCTGGAGGAGTGGCTGCGCTCCTACCGGCCCGAGGAACTCTTCGACGACCACGGCCGTCCCCGCACCCAGGTGCTGGCTCACATCCCCGGGGGCGAGCGGCGGCTGGGTGCGCCCCCCCCCCGCGCCAACGGCGGCCTGCTCGTGTGCGAGTTGCCCATGCCGCCGCTGGAGAAGTACGCGGTGCCGGTGGAGACCCCCGGCGGTAGCCTGCACGAACCCACCGCTGTGCTCGGCCGCCTCCTCCAACAGGTGATGGCCGACACCGCCCATCGGCGAGACTTCCGTGTCGTGAGCCCCGACGAGACCGCCGCCAGCCGGCTCCAGGCCCTCTACGGCGCCACCAACAAGGCGTGGCAGGCCGAGATCCTGCCGAGTGACGAACACCTGGCCCGCGGCGGTCGGGTGATGGAGATCCTCTCCGAGCGCACCCGCCAGGGCTGGCTGGGCGGGCCATCTGCTGACCGGCCGGCACGGCCTGTTCTCCTGCTACGAAGCATTGGTCCACATCGTCGGCTCCATGGCCAACCAGCACATCAAATGGCTTCGCACATCGCGCCGCCTGCCCTGGCGGGCCCCGATCCCCTCGCTGAACTACTTGCTCACCTCCCACGTGTGGCACCAGGACCACAACGGCTTCTCCCACCAGGACCCCGGTTTCATCGACCACGTGCTGAACAAGGCACGCGAGGTGGTGTGGGTCTACCTGCCGCCGGACGCCAACACCCTGCTGGCGGTCGCTGGCCACGTACTGCGCAGCCGGGACTACGTCAACCTCGTCGTCGCGGGCAAACAGCCCTGCCACGACTGGCTGTCGCTGGACGAGGCGCGCGCCCATTGCGCCCGCGGCGCGGGCATCTGGGACTTGGCCGGTACCGATGACGGCGCCCGGGAGCCGGATGTGGTGCTCGCCTGCGCAGGGGACGTCCCCACCATCGGGCGCTGGCCGCCGCAAGCCTCCTGCGGCAGCACACGGTGCGGGTTGTCAACGTGGTCGACATCGCCCGCCTGATGCCGGCCAAGGAACACCCGCACGGCATGCCGGACGCCGAATTCGACGCTGTTCACCCGCGACAAGCCGGTGGTCGCCGCCTACCACGACTACCCGTGGTTGATCCACCGCCTCGCCTATCGCCGCGCCGTCCACCCGCACCTGCACGTGCGCGGATACAAGGAGGAGGGAACCACCACGACCCCGTCGACATGGTGGTCCGCATCTGGACCGCTACAGGCTGGTCATGGACGTCATCGACCGCGTGTCCGGCCTCGGCGTGCGCGCCGCCGGGGTACGCCAGCAGATGGCCGATGTCCGCTTCGGACACCAGGGGTGGATCCGCGAGCACGGCACCGACCTGCCCGAGGCCGCCGACTGGAGCCGGCCCGGCTGAGGACCTGCCGCCGATGCGTCAGGGGCTGGGGGTCAGTCGGAGCCGCACATGCTCAGCGGCTGGCGGTGCGGACGACGAGGACCGGGCAGGTGGCGTGCTATACGCACTGCTGGCTGGCCGTGTCGAAGAGCACCGCGCGGGACCTGGCCGGGGTCCTCTACAGCGCCGCTCGGCGGGCGACGGAGGCCGCGCTTGTTGCTCTTCGGTTCCGTGGGGAGAGCGTAGCCGTGGCAAAGCCTTCGCACCAAGGTCAGGATCCGGCGTGAAGGCTCCGAGAGCAAAAAACAGTCCCCGGTAGTGCTGCACGTGTCCTGGGGCTTCAGTCGTCACTGTCGCTCCGGTATCGCGCCGGCTTGCCGGGGGCCTGATCCACATCCTGTCCAAGTTCACTCCGCCGACTAGACGTCCTCGTCGATTTTGTGACTCTTTCGGTGTTGTGGGCTACTAACCACGATGCACGCGGTATGCCCCGAGTCAATAGTTTTTAGGTCAATTCTTCCATGTGTGAGCAGATCGCCCAGTCGACGTGGCAGGGCGGGGCGGCTTCTCCAGGCCCCGGCCTGGATTCTGCGGCCCGGACGGCCGCACGCGGCCACCGCACGGTCGGCGACGGATTGGGCGGCCATGGCGTCGTCCAGGATGGCCAGCAGGGTGTCGTCTGTTCCTGCCGTGTCACCAGTAGCTCAGAGGGCCCGTGCTCCACGGCGCCGTCCTGGCCTCCAGTCCATCACCGCCGATCCGCGTCGGCCGCCCCAGCCGCGAAGCCCTGACCGCCCTCGCCGACCTGGCGCCGCAGCCACCCAGCCCATGGTCCCGGAACCTCCGGCGGCTCGGCGTTGCCCGAACGGTACTGCGGCGGGCCTGGTCGGCCCCATCCTGGTCCGGGCGTGGAGCATCAAGCTGAGGGGGCTCGCACCAGCGATAGACAAAGTGGGAGGGCGGTGTCTGCCTTCGACTTGGTCGCCGGGGGAGGTGCGGTGTCGCTGTCCGCCGGGGGACGTGGTGCTGGTTGTGGTGGTCGGAGCCGTGGCGGTGGGGACGCTGGCGGTGGTCGCGGACCTACCCCGGAGGCAATGCAGGCGACGTTCTTCGACTGTTACGGACGGGGATTTCTGCGTCGTGTCGAGTGGCGGGGCGGGGAGGGCGCGGCGGACTGGTCCGGAGCGTGAGGGCGAGCCAGCTCGCCCAGCCGACGGGCTGCAGGGCCCAGTAGCTGACGGCCCGGTACAGGAGCGTCGCGGCGATCGCCGGTCCGGGCCGAAGACGGGACAGGACGAGCAGTGCGGACAGGCTCGTCTCGACGATGCCGAGGCTGCCTGGGTCAGGCGAAGGCTGCTGGGGGGCTTGGGTGAGCACATAGGCGAGCAGCAGACTGTGCCAGGGCACGCCGATGCCCAGCGCCCGCAGGCCGATGGCCAGGCAGGCGACGCCGAAGACCCAGTTGAGCGGCGCGAACGCGAACGGTGGCAGCCAGGGGCGCAGGCCGGGCTGCAGGCTGCGGGCCTGCTCGACCAGGTGGACGAGTGCCTCCTGGCCCTGAGGGATGCGGCGGGAGCGCAGCCCGGCGTCTGTCCACGCTCGACCCACCGCTTTACGGAGGCACGGGGAGACGGGTTGCTCCGAAGACGGCCAGGGCGATCCCCAGGACCAGTAGCACCCCGGCCGCAGGGAGCAGAACGGTGCGCAGCCCCGCCGGTCCCGCGGCGACCACGCCGGCCACGAGCAGGACAGCCAGAGCGAGTACCGACAGTCCACCGGCCACGACCAGCACGGCGGCCGTGAGCACCTGCTCGACGCCCCGGCGGCGCAGCTGCCGGAAGCCCCAGGCGGCGGAGAACGCCGCTCCGCCGGGCAGCGCACCCGACACGGCGTTGGCGGCCATCACGAGAGCCGTCGTGCGCCGCAGGCTCCAGCGGGTCCCGCCTGGCCGTTACGATGATCCTTTGCGGGGCGGTCCCCGCGTTCACGGGCTGGATGGTGGCGGCCATCGGCTGGCGGTCTCTGTTCCTGATTGCCCCGCTGCTGTGCCTGGTCTCGCTCTGGTTGACGGCCCGCTGCGTCCCGGAGTCACCCGTCCAGCAGGGCCGTCGCCTGGACATGGTCGGTGTGGCAATGATCGGGACCGCCCTGCTGGCCCTCGTCGTTGGCCTCGCGGCGGCGCAGAACGGCATCTCCCAGCCCGAGACCTGGGTGCCGCTGGCGATCAGCACGGTCGTCGCAGTGCTTTTCGTGCTCCACGAAGGTCGCACTCGTGAGCCTGCGCTGGACCTGGCGCTGTTCCGTAGCACACCGTTCAGCGTGGCCCTGGCGGCGACCCTCACGCTGAACTTTCTCGCGGCCGGACTCGGCATCGTCCTGGGACAGTTCGGGAGTATCGTCCTGTCGCTGTCCGCCGAGGCCATCGGCCTGCTGTACCTGCCCGGCACCCTGCTGATCGCCGGTGCCGTCATCCTGGCCGGGCGCCTTGTGGGGAAGTACACCCCGCGGCCGGTGTTGGTCACCGGTCTGCGGGTGATGGCGGCGAGCGGGCTGCTGCTGGCGGGCACCGCGGGCCCGACGATGGCGGTGTGGCTGCTCGTGCTGGCCACATGGCTGTGCAACCTTGGCTCGCTGGTCACCTCCACTTCGGTGTCCGAGACGGTCCTCTCCCAAGCACCGCCCGGGCGTTCCGGCACGGTCGCCTCCGTTCAGATGGCCTTCGCGATGACCGCGGAGGCCGTGGCCGCCCTCCAGGAGCTGGACAAACAGGCGTCGGTCGAGGAGGTCGCCCGGCGCCTGGACGGCGAGGTCTCCCCGGCCGTCCTCGCCCTGATGAAGGCCCTGGTGGTGCAGGCCGCCGGGCTCGGCACAGTCACGAAAACCGTGGAGAGCTTCGGCGGGTTCGCGAAGCAGTACGAGCAGATCGAGAAGGTCTCCGCTCACCACGGCAACTTCTGGGAGGTGCTGCTGTACGGGCAGATCGGCCGGGACCGGACGCTGATGTTCGACCTGGCCGAGAAGCAGTTCACCGCCACCTCGGAGGACGGGCGAGTGCTGGATGCGCTCGCGCACGCGCAGCGCAATGAGGCCGCCCGCGGCGAGTACATCAGCGCGATCGGCGAGGACGGCACGCGGGTCGACATCTCCTTCGCCACGCAGAACTGGCAGAAGGCCGTGGTCGACGGGACGCGGCCGGGGCAGTTCGTCCGCAAGCACTTCGAGGCGATGGTCTTCACCTACCTCGCCGAGGAACCGCGCACGGCGAACAGGGGCGCCCGGCCTCCGGCCGGACAGCCCCTCACCAAGATCTTCATGAGCCTTCTAGCAGCTACCACGCCGCCCGCGAGCATCAGCGCCTCTGTCCCGCTCCCGACCGGCAATGCTTCACTCTTACAGGCCTTGCCCGGTAGAAAAGGAAGCAGTGGCAACAGGGCTCACGGCCGCAGGGCTTGCCGGGCGCGGTGCAAGTCTGGTTGGGTACCACCGCCCCCGGCATATGGCGCGTGCCGGGCAGGGTGGGGAGCGGAGCGAGCAACGTGCACACGACGGTACGGCAGGACGGCTCGTGGCCCTTGCCCGACGGGCTGGCGCAGGCGATTCGTGGCACTGCTGAGGAGATCGCCGCGCTGGTGCGCAGCGCGAGCGACACTGCGCTTGCCGTGCCGGGGTCAAAATGGACCGTCGGCGAGGCCGCCGCCCACCTGGCCATAGCCAACGAACTGATGGCCGACCTGGCAGCCGGACGGGAGCGCCCCTACGGCGACGGAACGCCTCAAAGCCTGGCCGAGGCCAACGCCCAGTCCCTCGCCGACTTCGCAGAACGTCGGGCGGAGCCACTCGCGACGATGATCGCGGAGCAGGCCGAGGCATTCCTGGACGCTGTCTCACACCCTGCGGCCCACGGCCCCGCACCAGCCACACCCCTGGGCACGATGAACCGGTCCGTTCTGGCGTCGTATCTGCTCACGCATATGCTCGGTCATGGATACGACCTGGCCCGCGCCCTGAAACGCCCGCACATGGTCGACCGGGCACGGGTGGGGTTGTGCATGCCATTCATGCTCTCGGTCATGCCGCGTGTCGCGGACCCGTCAGCCACGGCAGGGCTCGCGGCCCGTTACCGGATCCGGCTGCGTGGGGGCGAGACATTCGGCGTGGCCCTGGCCGACGGGGCCGTGCAGGTTATCCCGGGCGCGACGCGACGCCGCGCGGACTGCACCATCCTGCTCGACCCCGTCGCCTTCCTGCTCATCGCGCTCGGCCGGCTAAATCCCTGGCGTGCCATCGCCCGGGGGCAGGTCCTCGCCTGGGGCCCTCGGCCCTGGCTGGCCCCCCGCTTCCCGACCCTGTTCACCGCACCCTGACCCGGCTGACAGGCCGGCCGCCGTAGTCAGCCGCGGTTTCGCCGTGGCCTCGGCGTCGATGTTCATGCCCAGTTGCACCTGCCGCTCGATCCCCCAGGGAAGCTCGGTGGCCAGGGCCGGTGAGAGGCTCTGGAATTCCATCGCGACGCTCTGGTCGCGACTGCTGTAGCTCTCGCCGTTCTGCCGGACGGCCTCCAGCCACTGCGCCGGCATCGTCTCGCCGGTGAAGTGCAGGATCACCCGCACCTCCGGCGGGAGTTCCGCTCCGGGTCTGATTGAGCTGCCCCGAGTTTCGTAGAGTCCGTGATCTTGTTTCAGGCGGACTGCGGGGTGGCTTCCTGTTGTCGCCACCACTCGCGTTCGTACTCGGCGGGCGGTACGTAGTCGAGGGTGGAGTGGAGCCGTTCCTCTGTTGTACCAGGTGACCCACTGGAAGATCGCCCGCTCGACCTGGTCGACGTCGCGCCACGGTCCTTGCATCTCGATCAGCTCTGCCTTGAAGGTGCCGTTCAGCGCCTCGGCCATCGCGTTGTCATACGAGTCCGCGACCGAGCCGACGGACGCGGCGACCCCGACCTCGGCGAGCCGGTCGGTGTAGCGAACCAAGCCCCGCTCCACACTTGCCCGGGTGTGAGCGGCGTGCGGGACGGGATCAGATACGGCATCAACCCTCCTTACGGTGGCCGCCTTGCGGGTCACGGCGTCGTCCCAGCAGGCTCCAACTAACGCCCTGTGGACAGAGGGCACAGATTTCTGCTCCCTTATCCACCATGGTCGGCCCGACCACGAGCCCGACCATGACCCCCTTGTCCGGGTCGGCCACCACCCCGACCACCGCCGTCTTTCATCAGGGGCGCTTCGCCCGGCTCCGTCACCACGGCGTGGACAGGTACGGCCCGGAACGGCGTGGCGGGGCCCCGGCTGAGGACAGGTCCCGGTTGAGCACGGCGAGGCGGATGGTGCCGACCGCACTCAACCAGTTTCGTAGGGCTCGGACCGCTTCCTCAGGCTTTGGGAACCAGGTTGTGCTCGGTGCCCAGGGTGCTCATGCCGGTGTCGGCGTACAGCGTGGTCTCGCCGTCGGACCAGCGGACGATGAGGTCGTCAGTGCGGTGGTTGGGGGTGAAGTCGCCGGTCGTCATGACTGTGTTGTGGGTCCACAGGTCGTTGGGGTTCTGGATGCGTGCCTCGGTGCCGAGGGCGGAGGTGGTGGTCCCGACGTAGTTGTCGAGCTCGCCGTCCGACCACTGCACCATCAGGTCCCATTTCTGGTTGCCGGAGTACTCGCCGGCGGTCAGCAGTGTGGCGTTGGTCCAGGTGGAGTTGGAGTCCTGGAGCTTGTGTTCCTGTCCGAAGCCTCCGGCGCCCACGTTGGTGTAGAGGGTGAGTTCGCCGTCGGACCAGCGCACCATCAGGTCCGTGACGTAGGTCGAGGAGCCGAAGCGGCCTGCGGCGATCTGGGTCGCGTGCTCCCAGATGGTGTGGGGGGCGGCCAACTGGGTGCCGGGCACGTTGAGGCCATTGGTGCCGACGTCGCCGTAGAGGGTGACCTCGCCGTCGGACCAGCGGACCATGAGGTCGAACTGGTTCGACCCGGTGAAGTCGCCCGCGGTGATGGTCTCCGCATGGGTCCAGGTCGAGTTCGGGGCCAGCAACTGCCGTTCGGAGATGAAGTGGCCTTGGCCGTCGTTGGTGTAGAGGGTGACCTCGCCGTCGGTCCAGACCACGATCAGGTCGCTGTGTCCGGCGCCGTTGAAGTCGCCGGCGGCCATCAGCTTGGCATGCTCCCACGTCGTCCCGCTGCCCATGGAGTAGGGCAGGGGCGGCTGGTGGTAGGGGCCGTGGTCGGTGTGCAGGCCCTGCTGGGCGTCGTCGTAAAGCTGGAAGAACCGGTCGCCGTGCAGCGGGCTGTAGGTGATGCGGTTGTACAGCGGATTGTCGGTCTTCACATCGGGACCACCCTGCAGGAAGCCGCCCACGTTGCCGATGATCTCGCCGGTGTCGCCGGAGGCGTCGAACTTGGAGAACCACGGTCCGCCGGAGACCCCTCCCCACATGCCGGCGCAGTCGATCTGCATCTGGTTGTAGGCCGGCAGCGGCGTCGTCCAGACATTCGGGCAGTGGAACGCGCGGTCCTGCGCATCGTACTTGACCATGGGATAGCCGATCACGGTCACCTGGTTGACGAACCCGGGCGTTCGGGCGAGGGTGTTGGCGCCGCCGACGACGTCCTGGACGTTGCGCCCGCCGTTCTCCTTCAGGCTCGCGAAGGCGAAGTCCAGATCGGAGTTGGCGCTCCGGTCCGAGGCGTACTGGGAGTCGCGGAACCACTCCTTGATGGGCCAGATGCCGTACTGCTGGTCGCCCGCCGACTTGGTGTGGTCGTACTTGGGCACGAACGCCGCGTTGCTGCCGAGGCAGTGCCCGGCGGTGAGGATGAGGTTGCGCCCGGGGCTGCGTACCACACTGGCCGTGCAGTGATGGGCTTTCATGTCGCTCGTGGTGGTGAAGAGCGTGCCGACGGATTTGATGCCGTCGAAGTGCTCGCCGTTGATCCCGGTGGCGACGGATCGCTTCCGGTGCGGCGCCGTCCAGCCCTGCGGCTGAGCGATGCGACCCGAGGGGTCGGTGGCCGAGGCCATGCGCTGGGGCGTCCAGAACCGGATGGCGTCCTGAACCGTCCAACTGCCGCTGTTGGCCGACGAAGGCGTGAAGGACGCCGAAGGGCTCGCGACGGCCGTCGTGTGGTCGGTGCGGTTCGGCTTGGCCGTCACCTGTCTGGTGGTGGCCGGGGCAGATGCGGCGGCTCGGGCCACGGCGGCGTTGCCCAGCAGAAGTGCGGCGCACAACGCGAACACACTCCCCGCTATTCGTGTATTATGCAACTTAATTTGCTCCAGATAAGGCAGGCCGGAGAGCTCCACGAGTCCGGGCCACGCACAGAATGGACGGCCGGCGCGGAGTGCGCGGCCGGTCTTGCCGGCGAGAAGTTCAGTTCCTCGCCACGGAGCGGAGTGTCGGCGTTTCAGCCGTGGCGGCTGATCGTGCTCGCCGGTCAGGCACACCGGGCGTCATGACAGATGAGATGCTCGGCAGACGGCCCGGCTCGGGCCGTTCGACGCGCGGGCCCTCATGTGTGGACAGGCCGGGACGCCCCCATGATCCAGTCCAGCGCACAGTGCACCCCCCGATGCGTTCCCCCTGCCGTCCCGTGAGACGGCATCGCGGTAGACCGTGGTCAGCGGTCACCGTTGCCATGATCGCACAACAATCGAACGTACGTACGGCTTTTGTCGCCGTCTACCGCGGATGGGGTGCGCCCACGTGAATGGTGTCGCAGAACACCGGGGTCACATGCCGGCCGTGCGGGTCGGTGATCTGCAGCGAAGCGCCATAGTCGGTGGACGCGGGGTGCGGTGGCAGCACCTCGATGCGCGGGGCGTCGTCGACGGGGATGGCGCAGGAACCGTCTGCGGAAGGGTATGCCGGGTAGAAGAGCGGGAAGTCCACCGTTTTGGCATGGTTCAACACCAGCTGGACCGGCGCCTTGGCCTTCGGCTCCGACCAGACGGCAGGGCCTTTGCCGGCGTACGCCTGCACCTTCGGATAGCCGTCGAAGGCGCAGGGCGCGGCGCTGGTGTTGGTCGCGCTCAGCAGAGCCGTCGGCGCCTTGCTCGGCTTGTCGGCGAGGAGTGTCAGCTTCCATCGCAGCTGCGCGGTCCCGCATGCGGCTCCCGCCGAGGCCGTGGGGGACACACTCGTCCGTCCCCCGCCGGGGGTCGCCGCCGTCGCCCGGGACGACGGCTCGGCGCCCGGCTTCCTGGCGTCCGGATGCGCTGGACCGCACGCCACAGCAGCCGCCATCACCGTCAGGCTGATAGCGGAGACTGTCGCTGTCCGCCGTGCCACGAGAACTCCCCCTGGGAAGCGACCCTGCGGAGGCCGGGTGCCACCGCTCCTGCCTCCCGGCCAGGGAGATGCATTCGCCCCCGCGAGGGTTCCCCCGAAGCGGCACCCTGTGACGCGGACACGTGGACACCCGCGTCGTCGATGTTGAGGTCGAACTCCCCCAACTCGCCCGCGGGCAACCTTCCCTCCACCGGCCCCTCACCCGCCGCCCGGCACACGACGGCACCGGGCCCTCCGCCGTCCATCATGATGTGACCCACACCCCCGCCCGTTCCGTCATGGCCCTCGACCGGCTCGAAGTCCCCGTCCGCAACCGGCTCGAACGCCTGCAGCAAGCCCCACACCATTGACGGCTTCATAGCGGGCACCGGCCTGACACTCAACGACCCACCCCTCGCCCTGACATGCCGAAGGCGGTAAAGATCTCTACCACAAGTCTCCCTCATATTCTCCGCACTTCCTTGACGATCATTCAGGCAACCGATGATTGTTGTGTCCATGTCGCTCCCGGGTGGGGGCGGAGGGGGAGGGAAATACGTGAATGCCGTACTGACTCGCACATGCACTTCTTCCTCCCCGACTCCGCGCCCCACGGCCCCAAGCCGTCCCCACCTCCGGCGGAGGGGTGACAAGGAGGCAGAGACGCATCGCGCGGGGTTGTCCTGACGGAGTTCGGCCGATACGAGCTCGCCGACACTCCCCGGTCGAACCCGCGGGGCTCGTCTGCCGCCGGCGGAAACTCAGGTGGCCTCAACGCATCATCAGGGTAGAGTCGGGCGGTGCCCGAGCTGAAGCCGCTGCATGCCGGCCATGCCCCGGCGGTCCTGGCCTTCGAGCTGGCGAACCGCGCCTACTTCGCTGCCTCGGTCTCCGACCGCGGAGACGAGTTCTTCGACCAGTTCGCCGACCGGTACAGCGCCTTGTTGACTGAGCAAGAGGCCGGCATCGGCGCCTTCTACGTGCGCGTTGCCGAGGATGGCTCGATTCTGGGCCGGTTCAACCTGTACCGCTTCAGGGATGCCACTGCTGAGCTCGGTTACCGGGTCGCACAGCACGTCGCCGGCCGCGGCGTGGCGACCGCGGCCGTCCGGGAGCTGTGCCGGCTGGCGGTGGCGCGGCACGGGCTGCGCACACTGCGGGCGGCCACCTCCCGTAACAATGCCGCGTCCCAGAGGGTGCTGACCAAGACAGGGTTCGTCCCGGTTGGCCCGGCGGACCCGGCCGACCTCGGCGGTAAGCCGGGCACCTGGTATCAGCTCGAGCTTGGCGGCCGTGGTGCGGATGCGGTTGCCGGTCAGCTCGGGGCCGGGTCCGGTGAATGACCAGCAATGAGATCCGGTTCGACTGCCGGCACCGGGGCGACGGCGGTCCGCGTGATCTGGGACTCTTTCGAGCAACCCCATCGCAAGACCCGCGAGTACACGGCATTCGGTCCGTTCCAGTTCGACCGTCATCAATACGATGACGCTCTGCGCGTGCTGAACGCCGCAATCGTCTCCGACGAGACGTGATCCGCACCCGCCGGCGCTAGTTCAGAGAAGCCTGCATCCGCTGCCCCGTTCTCCAGATGGATCCCCGCCAGAGGCCACGCCTCATCGAGATCGTCCAGAACCTCCGCGAGCGCATCACCGAGGCCCGCGCCAACGGCTGGCTCGGCGAGGTCGAGGGACTCCAGGTCAGCCTCGACGCTGCGATGGCCAAGCTCAACAGCCTCAAACGGGCTCCGACCGATGGCCGGCCGCAGCTGGTGGACCTTGGCATGCCGGTCTTCACCGACGATGCATCCCGCCCCCGGCAGGGACCGGGAGGGCCCGGACAACGGGCCCTGATCCTGTCAATGAGCGAGTTCGGCTTGGCGAAGGCTGCAGAACACCGATGGGGTCGTCCATCCGCGCAGCGTGGCGTGAATCGTCGAGCGGAATGCGGCCTCGGCCGTGGCGGCGTCGAGGGCCCCGGCCAGTTCGAGAGTCACCAGTCCGTGCAGGGTGGCCCAGATCGACAGGGCGATCGACGTTGCATCGCCGACGAGGACGGACGCCGCCAAAGCGCGATCGATCGCCGCGAGGAGCGGAAGGATCGGGTCACTGGCACCGACCTCCCCCGACGGGTCGAAGGACTGCACACCACCGAACAGCACCGTGTACAGGTGGCTGTGTCCGCGCCCCCACCGACGGTAAGCGACGGCCAGCGCGTAGAGGTCGGCGAGAGGGTCCGCGGAGGTCTGCGCCGCCGACAGGTCCTGGAACAGGCCAGCAACGGCTCTGTCGCGCACCGCACCGATCAGCCCGTCCTTACCGCCGAACAAGGAATACACCGCCGTCGTCGACGCCTCGGCAGCAGCGGCCACGGCGCGGACCGTGAGCGACTCCCGCGGACGGGTGGCAAGCATCTCGGTCGCGCACTCCACAAGCCGCTCTTTGACGGCCTCGTCGTTTGTTCTCGGCCTACCCACGGCCGGCAGCCTACCTCTGTTTGATAACGTCGTTTTGAAACGGTGTTCTGAAACTGTCGGAGGTCCGCTGTGCCCACATCCGCCATACGTCTTGTCCGCTTCACCGGACGCTTACTGCTGGCCCTGGCCGCCGTCGCGATGCTGGTCGTCGTCTTTCTCGCACTGATCGCCCTCACAGACGGGGCAGGCTCGGGACTCGCCGCATGGTTGCCGACCCTTGGAGTCGGGGCCGTCCTCGCGGCGTGGCGGGGCCGGCGCCGCACTTGGCCGGCGCGGCTCGCGCCGTTCCTGCCGGTGGCTGTCGCGGCAGCATTGACGGCGTCGGTCTGCATCCCGGCCGTGCCGACGGCCCGGCGGTACCCGCCCGCCCTACCCTTCGTGACCACGCAGCACTGGAGTCTGACCACGGGCAGCCGGGTCGCGGTGTACCAGTACCCGCCCGCGCACCCCAGCCCCCGGCATCCCATCCCGCTCGTGTACCTCAACGGCGGACCGGTCCGTGGCATCTCGGTGCTCGACCACCGGTTCCTGCAACTCCTGGCCCGCCAGGGCTACGACGTCTACACCTACGAACAGGCCGGCGGCGGACGAAGCGACCTGCTCCCCATGGGTCAGTACACGATCTCCAGGTCGGTCAGCGACCTCGCCGCCTTCATTGACCGCCTGAACAAAGGCAAGGTCGACATCCTCGGATTCTCCTCAGGCGGGGCCGTGCTCACCCGAGCCCTGGCCGACCCGCGCGTCGCCGCACGCCTGCACCGGGCGATCATCGCCGAGCCCGGCCCCATGGACGGCCCCACCGCACACATCACCGGGCACAAGGGCCGAAAATCCGCACGCGGCCTCGCGCCGGCCCCGACCGGACCGCGATCGACGCACGTCCCCCGGTACGCCGTGGCATTCGGCCTCATGCGACTCGGACTGCTCACCCCCGACACCGGACTGATCGGACAGGCCGAAGGCGACAACGCCTTCACCGCCGCAGACCTCGGCAGTGACACCGCATCCGCCTACTGCGCACGCGACGCGCACCGCATCCCCGCCGAGGACACCGCACAGAACTTCTCCTTCAGTCCCGCCGCCAGCCTCCGCATCCAGCAGACGGTCAAGGACTCACCCTCCATCGCCTCGCAACTGAGGCAGTCCCGGACCCCCGCGATGCTGATGATCGCCGAGTGCTCCTCCCAGGTCCGTCAATGGGCGACCACCGTCCTTGCCAATGACCCCGCCATCCAGCGCACGCAGTACATGCCCGGAGTCGGACATCACATGTGGAACGGCCTGGACGACAACAACGACCGAGCCGCCGCCGTCATCACTGCTTTCCTTCAGGACAAGCCAGCCCCCCTGCCGAACCACCCGACCCGCGACGAGATCCCTACCTTCCTGCGCGACCACAAATGAAGACGCTGCAGCCCGTCACCGGCAATGGCGGGCGAGACTCGAGGCCGACCGCCCCAAACCCCAACGCCCGTTTGCGCGCCGTGCGCGTGGACGAACTGCAGAGGTCCCGCCAGGAGTTCGCGAAGCTCATCGTGGAGACAGGCGAGGAGATGGGTGAGCCAGTCGCCTGCACCGCGCGCCTCGTGGCGGCGTGGGAAGACGGCGACGTTCAGCTCCCCAGGTCGGTCTGCCGGCGGATCCTCACCCGGCTGACTGGACGCACCATGCAGGAGCTGGGCTTCAAGCTCAGCACCCCGGCCCGCCCCGGCGTACCGGCAGGCACGGCGAACGCAGAGGAGGAGCAGGTGAACCGCCGCGGGTTCATGGCCGACAGCGCAGGCGCGGCCCTGTCGCTCATTCCCGTCCTCTCCCCACGGGATGGGGCCCCGCCGGGCCGGATCGGCGCCGTCAACGTGCGTGCCATGGACACGGCCATGGCGAAGTTTTACGCCCACGCCCACGACCACGGGTCAGCCGCCATGCGTCGTGACGCCTCCGACGCCCTGCACACCGCCTCCTCGTGGCTGCAGGAAGGCACCTACACGGCGAAGACCGGCAAGCGGACCACATCAATCCACGTCAGGGCAGACACAAGTACCTCCAGCGCACGCCACGGGATTTACCGCGCCCCCGGCGCGCACCGAATGTGCGCTGAATCGCTGACCAGCACAAACCCAGCCCCCCACTCGGTTTCGAGAAGCCCTCTTAACACCGCTCACCTGGGTTCCGTTGGGGCTCGAGTCGTCCCAGGGCATGCCGTTGCGGGAAGTGGGACGCGCCCGAAGCAAGCGATGTTCGCGGGGCACACCTGGCTGGCAGCCGACAGTGGGGCAGGACGGCGGGAATGGCTCCAGAGCCCGCGGTGCGCGACCGGAGCGATGCGTCACGTGCTGTCGAAATTTCGAAGGTGCCGACGACTCAGTGGCGGCCGGCGGTCGGGGGCTGGGCTGTGCTGCTGCGCTCGACCAGGCTGGTGGCCAGGTCAACGCGCAGCGCGGACGGTGGGTTGCCGCGGGCGAGCTCGATCACCATGCGCGCGGCGACCTCGGCCATCTCGGTCAGCGGCTGGCGGACGGTGGTCAGAGGTGGGCCGACCCAGCGGGCGATGGGCAGGTCGTCGAAGCCGACGACGCTGAGATCCTCCGGGATGCGTAGGCCCAACTCCCGCGCGGCCTCGTAGACGCCGAGCGCCTGCAGGTCGTTGCCGGTGAAGATCGCGGTGGGCCGGTCCTTGAGGCGTAGCAGCTCCAGGCCCGCCCAGTAGCCGGTTTCGTGGTGGAAGTTGCCCTCGCGGATCAGTGCGGGATCGAAGGCGACGCCGCCCGTCTCCAGCGCGGCCCGATAGCCGTCAATCCGGGCGCGGCTGCACATCATCCGCCGTGGTCCGGCGATCATGCCGATGCGCCGGTGGCCCAGGTCGAGCAGGTGGCGGGTCGCGGCGAGGCCGCCGTTCCAGTTGGTTGTACCGACCGCCGGCATGTCCTGACCGGGGTCCCCGGCCGGGTCCATCACCACGAACGGGATATCACGACTGGTCAGCTGCGCCTGCTGGGCCTCGTCGAGCCCCGACAGCACCAGGACCACGCCGGTGGGGCGGCGGGCGAGCACCCCGTCCATCCAGGACTGCCCGAGGCTGAGCCGGCCCGAGGATTCCGACAGGACGACGCTCATCCCCTCTTCGCGGACGACGTTCTCGACCCCGCGGATGACCTCCATCGCCCAGGCGCTCTCGAGCTCGTGGAACACCAGCTCCAGCAATGGGCTGGACGGGGTGCTGTTGCTGCGTCGCCGCTGGTAGCCGTACTGATGCAGCAGCTCCTCCACCCGCTCCCGGGTGGCGGGGGCGACGTCCGCGCGGCCGTTGACGACTTTCGAAACAGTCGGCGTGGACACCCCCGCCTCGCGCGCGATTTCGGCGAGTGTCGCCGCTCTGGTCACGAGCCCCTCCTGTGCTGCCCTGGTGTGCGAAGTACGTAGTCGTTGCGGCTGTACGAGACGGATATTAGCTGGTCAGGGCCCCGAGCCGGTACGGCCGAATCGAGATCTTCCAAACCCTTGACGGAGATCGATGTTACGCCTAGGTTTCCCGCATCATTCGGCAATCTCTTCGAAAGTATCGACGGAGTGGCAATCCAATGGGTTCTCTTCGCATGACCGTTCGCAACCGTGCGACCCGGAACAGATTCGCCGCAGTAGCGGCAACGACCGCGCTGGTGCTCGGTCTGACCGCCGCGTGCGGGTCCAGCGGCGGCTCCGACTCCGGGACGATCCACGTCCTCGTCTACGGGGACGCCGCGAACAAGGTCGAGAAGCAAATCGTCGACACGTTCAACAAGACCTCGAAGGTCAAGGCGGTGCTGGACACCATTCCGGGTGCCGACTACCAGCAAAAGCTCAACACGATCATCAACACCCCGCAGGCCCCGGACATCTTCTTCAACTGGGGCGGCGGCAGCATCGCGCCCTTCGCCAAGAAGAACCTCCTGCTCCCCCTGGACGACATGATCGCCAAGGACCCGGGGCTCAAGGCCAACTTCCTCCCCTCGGTGTTCAACACCGCGGTGGTCGACGGCAAGTCCTACGGTGTCCCGATGCGCGGCACGCAGCCCGTGCTGCTCTTCAACAACAAGAAGGTCCTGGCGAGCGCCGGCCTGAGCGTCCCGCAGACCTGGGACGACCTGATCAACGCCGTCAAGGTGCTCAAGGCCAAGGGCCTGACCCCGATCGCGCTCGGCGGCGGCGACCAGTGGCCCACCCTCATGTGGTTCGAGTACGTCTTCGACCGGGTCGCCGGACCGGGCCTGTTCCAGAAGGCGCTCGCCGGTGACAAGAGCGCGTGGGCGGGCCCGGACAGCCAGAAGGCTCTGGGCATGCTGAAGCAGCTGGTCGACGCCGGCGCATTCGGCAGCAACTTCGACTCGGTGAAGTTCACCGACGGCGGCTCCCCGGCGCTGCTGGCCAAGGGCAAGGCCGCCTTCGAGCTGATGGGCTCCTGGGAGTACTCCACCCAGCAGTCAAACAATCCCGACTTCGCCAAGAACGACCTCGGCTACAGCGCCTTCCCGACCGTCAGCGGCGGCAAGGGCGACCCGAACAACGTCGTCGGCAACACCAACAACTTCTACTCCGTCCTGAAGAAGACCCGGCACCCCGACGCCGTGGCGGCCTTCCTCAAGCTCATGTACTCCGACGAGTTCGTGAAGGCCCAGCTCGGCATCGGCAACCTGCCGACCACCACCAACACGGCCAAGTTCCTGTCCACCTCGGCCAGCCCGGACTACTCGCAGTTCCAGTTCAACCTGGTCAAGGCGGCGCCGTCGTTCCAGCTGTCGTGGGACCAGGCCTACCCGCCGGCGGCGGCCACGCCGCTCCACACGGCCATTCAGAAGTTCTTCGACGGCAAGACCGACGCCAACGGCTTCATCCAGGCGATGCAGTCGCTGTCCAACTCCTGAGTAGGACCGATGAGCTCACTTTCTCTCGCAGCCGTGTCCGGCCGCCGCCTCAAGGCGCGCCGGGCCGGCGTCGGGGTGACCCGCCCGGGCTTCGTCTGGGCGGTACCCGCGACCTTCTTCTTCTTGTTGTTCGCGATCCTCCCGCTGGTGCTGGTCGCGGTGCTGTCCTTCACCAGCTGGGACGGCATCACCTCGCCGCACTTCAACGGCCTGGCGAACTGGACCAAGCTGATCCACGACCCGGTGATGACCCAGAGCGTCTGGCTCACCCTCGTGCTCACCGTGCTCGGGGTCGTGACGCAGACGCCCGTCAGCATCCTGCTGGGTGTCTGGGCGGCCGGCCCTCAGCGCAACCGGGCCGTGCTGTCCGCGATCTTCTTCGTCCCCCTGCTGCTCTCGGCGACCGCCGTCTCGGTGCTGTGGCGCGCCCTGCTCGACCCCAACTTCGGCATGCCGGGCCAGCTTCCCTGGCTGTTCGGCAACGGCAACCTGCTCGGCAGCCAGGCCGGTTCGATCGCGGTGCTGACCTTCGTCGGAATGTGGCAGTTCACCCCCCTGCACGCGCTGCTCTACCAGGGCGGCGCCCGCGCGGTTCCGCAGGTGCTCTACCAGGCCGCGGCGATCGACGGGGCCGGCACCGTGCGGCAGTTCTTCCACATCACCCTGCCGCAACTGCGCAACACTGCGATCACCTCGATGATCCTCATGGTCGTCGGCGGGCTGACCACCTTCGACACGGTGCTGATCCTCACCCAGGGCGGCCCCGGCACGGACACCACGGTCAGCGCCTACTACATGTACGAGCAGGGCTTCAAGGAATACGACTTCGGCGCCGGTTCGGCCATCGCGCTGGTCCTGGTCGTGGTCGCCACCCTCATCTCCCTGGCCGTGGTCCGGCTCTCCGGCTACGACAAGATGCGCAGCACGGCGGAGGGGATCTGATGCGGCAGCGCCCCAACTACCTTGCCGGGCTGGGCTCCCTGATATGGCTCGCTCTGATCGGCTTGCCGCTTTACGTGCTGCTGATTGCGACCCTGCGCACCACCTCCAACTACTCCACCCAGGGCCCGCTGAGCTTTCCGTCGCAGCTGACCCTGAGCAACTACTTCAACGCGTTCTCCAACGGCTTCGGCCAGGACTTCCTCAACACCCTGATCGTCACCGCCAGCGTCGTCGGCATCGTGCTGGGGGTGGTGCCGCCGCTCGCCTACGCCATCGTGCGCGCCCAGGGCCGGGCCATCACCGTCGTGTTCCGGGTTTTCCTGCTGGGACTCGCGATCCCCGCGCAGGCGGTGATCGTGCCGATGTTCTACGTGATCAGCCAGGCCGGGCTCTATGACCACCTGATCGGCGTCATCCTGCCCACCGCCGCGTTCTCGCTGCCGGTGTGCACCCTGGTGCTGACCGGGTCGATGCGCGACATCACCCCCGAGCTGTACGAGGCCATGGCGATGGACGGAGCCTCCCCATGGCGGGTCTTCAGGCAACTGGTCCTGCCGCTGTCGAAGGGCGGGCTCTCCTCCATCGTCGTCTTCTCGGCCCTGCAGGCCTGGAACGGCTTCCTCTTCCCGCTGATCCTCACCCAGTCGGACTCGACCAAGGTGATCACCCTCGGTCTGTACAACTTCCAGACCGAACACGGCGCCGACGTCCCCGGACTGCTCAGCGCCGTGGTGCTGTCCATGTTCCCCATCTTCATCGTCTACCTGTTCGCCCGCCGCGCCCTGGTCCAGGGGCTCATGGGGGTCGGAGGAAAGTGACCGGCAACATGAACCCCGCCGAGCTCGCCACCCCTGTGTGGCGGGACGTCTCGCTCGACCCCGCGGTCAGGGCCAACGCCTTGATCGCGGCGATGACCCTGCGGGAGAAGACAGCGCAGCTGGTCGGCGTCTGGGTGGGCGCCTCCGACGAGGGCGGCGAGGTCGCCCCGCACCAGCACGAGATGGAGGAGCCGCCGGACCTGGACGAGCTGCTGCCGCACGGTCTGGGCCAGCTGACTCGGCCCTTCGGCACCGTTCCCGTGGACGCCGCCGTCGGTGCGCTCTCGCTGGCGCGCTCCCAGCAGCGCATCGTTGCCGCCAACCGCTTCGGCATACCCGCGATCGCTCACGAGGAGTGCCTGGCCGGGTTCGCGGCCTGGGGGGCGACCGCCTACCCGGTCCCGCTGTCCTGGGGAGCGACCTTCAACCCCGAGCTGGTGCGCTCCATGGCCACCGCCATCGGGACCGACATGCGCGCCGTCGGCGTCCACCAAGGCCTCGCCCCCGTGCTCGACGTGGTGCGCGACGCCCGCTGGGGCCGCGTAGAGGAGACCATCGGCGAGGACCCGTACCTGGTCGGCACCATCGCCACCGCCTACGTGCAGGGCCTGGAGTCCGCCGGGATCGTCGCCACGCTCAAGCACTTCGCCGGCTACTCCGCCTCGCGGGCCGGCCGCAACCTCGCACCGGTCTCCATGGGCGCCCGCGAGCGCGCCGACGTCATCCTTCCCCCGTTCGAGATGGCGCTGCGCGAGGGCCGACCGCGCTCGGTCATGCACGCCTACACGGACACCGACGGCATCCCCTCGGCCGCCGACCAGGAACTGCTCACCGGTCTGCTCCGGGACACCTGGGGCTTCGACGGGACCGTGGTGGCGGACTACTTCGGCATCGCCTTCCTCAAGCTCCTGCACGGCGTCGCCGGAAGCTGGGCCGAGGCCGCCGGGCTTGCCCTCGCCAGCGGCGTCGACGTCGAGCTGCCGACCGTCAAGACATTCGGACAGCCGCTGCTCGACGCGGTCGAGGCCGGCACCGTCCCTGAGGAGCTGATCGATCGCGCCCTGCGCCGGATCCTCGTCCAGAAGGCACAGCTCGGCCTGCTCGACCCTGACTGGAACCCGGTTCCGCAGGCGCTCTGCGGAGCGGAACTGGCCGTTCCCGAGGCGCTGCGCGGCAGCGTTGACCTGGACCCCCCGGCCAACCGGCGGCTGGCGCGCGAGTTGGCGGAGCAGGCCGTCGTCCTGCTGCGCAATGACGGCACGCTGCCGCTCGGCCGCCCCCGCCGGATCGCGCTGATCGGCCCCAACGCCGACACGCCGACTGCCGTGCTGGGCTGCTACTCCTTCCCGGTGCACGTCGGCTCACAACACCCTGAGGTCCCGACCGGCATCGCGCTGCCCACGCTGCGCGAGACCTTGGCGGCCGAGTTCCCCGACGCCGAGATCTTCTTCGCGCCCGGTGCGACGGTCGACGGCGACAGCACGGCCGGCTTCGCCGAGGCGGTCGCGGCGGCCCGCGTCGCCGACGTCGTGGTGCTCGCTCTCGGGGACCGCGCCGGCCTGTTCGGTCGCGGCACCAGCGGTGAGGGATGTGACGCCGAATCGATGCAACTGCCCGGCGTGCAGCAGCAGTTGCTCGACGCCCTGCTGGATGCCGGCACGCCCGTGGTGCTCGTCATGCTGGCGGGCCGCCCTTACGCACTGGGGCGCGCCGACACGGAGGCGGCGGCGATCGTGCAGTCCTTCTTTCCTGGGGAGGCGGGCACCGAGGCGATCGCCGGCGTGCTGAGCGGGCGGGTGAACCCCTCCGGACGGTTGCCCGTGAGTGTGCCGCGGCACAAGGGTGTTCAGCCCTCGACCTACCTGGCCGCCCGGCTGGCCCAGGACAGCGACGTGTCCAGCACCAGTACCAGCGCGGCCTACGGGTTCGGGCACGGGCTCGGCTACACGGAATTCGAGTGGTCCGCGCTCGACGTCAGCGTCGCGGAGACCGGCACCGACGGCAGCTTCCGGATCGCCTTTGAGGTCCGCAACACCGGCGAACGCTCCGGCTGCGAGGTGGTGCAGTTCTACCTGCACGACCCGGTGGCCTCCGTGGTCCAGCCGATGCATCGCCTCGTCGGCTACCGGCGCCTCCCGCTCGAAACCGGGGAAGTCTGCCGGGTCCTCCTGGAACTTCCCGCGGACCTGGCCTCCTTCACTGGCCGCGCGGGCCGTCGCATCGTCGAACCCGGCGAGCTGGAACTGCGGATCTCCGCCAGCAGCACCGACCACCGCATCACGGTCCCGCTGCGCCTGACCGGCCAGGTCCGGGAGGTCGACCACACCCGCAGGCTGCACCCCGTCGTCACCGTCGAGTGCCGCTGACGCAACGAGAGCCGCGCGTGTACACCGACCTGCCCGAGAAGGCCCGCTCGTACGGCGGCGAGGTCCGGCTGACGCCGGTCAGCACCGCACCGAGCACCGTGGACACCTTCGACGTCACCTTCCCGGGCTTCGGCGGGGAGCCGGTCAAGGCGTGGCTGCGCCTGCTGGGAACGGCGACCGGCCCGCTTCCGGCCGTCGTGCAGTACGTCGGTCATGGCGGCGGACGGGGGCATGTGCTGGAGAACCTGCTCTGGGCGTCCGCCGAGTACGCCCACCTCCAGGTGGACACGCGCGGGCCGGGCTCGGGCTGGAGCCGGGGCGCGACCCCCGACTCCGGCCCGACCGGGCCGGAGGTCTCCGGCGTGATGACCCGAGGCATCAGCTCGCCGCGCACGTACTACTACCGCCGACTGCTCACCGAGGCGGTCCGGGCCGTGGACGCCGTCCGCCGGCTGGACCGCGTCGCCCCCGACCGGGTCGCCGTGATCGGACAGAGCCAGGGCGGCGGCACCGCACTCGCCGTCGCCGCCCTGGTCCCCGACCTGGCGCCACGACTCCTACGCCGAACTGCCGGACGGGCGACGAGTGAGTCGCTGCGCACCGGGTCCGCCCCCTCCTGCCGCACGCGGTGATCAGCTTTCCGAACTGACGCGGACTCAACCCGGTGAACAGGGCTGTCCAGGAGCGGTTCAACGCCGTGATTCAACCAGCCACGACATGATCATCTGACCCGTAACCAGCAGTTACGGCAGCCCTTGGACTCGCTCCACGGCACCCGGCTGCCCGAAAGGAACACATTCCGTGCGTACGTACGACAACCCTGTGATCAGCGGGTTCCACCCCGATCCGAGCGTGTGCCGGGTCGGTGACGACTACTACCTGGTGTGCTCCAGCTTCGAATACTTCCCCGGGCTGCCGATCTTCCACAGCAAGGACCTCGTGCACTGGGAGCAGATCGGCAACGTGCTCGACCGGTCCGAACAACTGCCGCTGCCTCTCCCCGGCGCCAAGGCGTCCGGCGGCCTCTACGCCCCCACGATCCGTCACCACGACGGCCGTTACTGGGTCATCAATACCAATATCGACGGCGGCGGCAACTTCGTCGTCTCGGCCGAGCGGCCCGAGGGTCCGTGGAGCGACCCGGTGTGGATCGACCTGCACGGGATCGACCCCGATCTGGCGTGGGAGGACGACGGCACCTGCTGGTGCGCGTTCTCCGGGCCCGAAGGCGGCATCAACATGGCCAGGATCGACCCGGTCACGGGAGAGGTTCTGGAGGGGCCCTTTGCCACGTGGTCGGGCAGCGGCCTGAAGTATCCCGAGGCGCCGCACCTCTACCGCATCGGCGACTGGTGGTACCTGCTGATCGCGGAAGGCGGCACCGAACGCGGCCACAGCGTGTCCATCGCCCGCGGCCGCTCGCCGCGCGGCCCCTGGGAAGGCGCACCCGCCAACCCCCTGCTGTCCCACAGCGGTAGCGCCCGCTCCATCCAGAACACCGGCCATGCCGACCTGGTGGAGGCTCCCGACGGCAGTTGGTGGATGGTGCTGCTCGGCGTCCGGCCCCGCGGCTTCACGCCCGACGTGCACGTGCTCGGCCGCGAGACGTTCCTGACCCCGGTGGAGTGGGACGAGGACGGCTGGCCCGTCGTCGCGCCCGTTCTCGAGAGCCACGCGGCCCCGGGCGGTGCCTGGCACCCCGTTCCGGCCCTGCCCGCCCGCGACGACTTCGACGAGTCCGCTCTCGCTCCGCAGTGGGTCTCGCCGTTCACCCGCCCGGAGGGCTCCTGGTCGCTCACCGAGCGCCCTGGCTGGCTGGCCCTCTACGCCACCGGCACCACCCTCGACCGCCCCGGGTACACCTTCGTCGGCCGCCGCCAGCAACACCACGACTGCCGCGTCACCGCAGCGATCGACCCGGGTACAGGACGCGGCGGCCTCTGCGTGCGTCTGGACGAAGCTCACCACTACGAACTGGAGGTCGGGAACGGAGAGGCCAGCGTCGTCGCCCGGATCGGGCCGCTGCGCCAGACCGTGGTCAGCCGACCGGTCCCGTCCGGGCCGCTGACCCTCACCGTCGCGATCCGGACGCGCGACCTTGTGCCCGCGTCGCCCGAACTCACCGATGGCGGGACCACCGGCCCCGACACCGTCGCCTTCTGGCTCGGCGATCCCGACGTCCCGGACGCCCAGCCACTCGTCGAACTGGACGGGCGCTACCTGTCCACCGAGGTCGCCTGCGGCTTCACCGGCCGCGTTATCGGCATGTATGCCACCGAGGGCGCGGTCGCCTTCGACTGGTTCGAGTACGCCCAGACCTCGGCGCCCTCCGCTTGACGCTCGGCCTTCGGCCGCGTGCGACACCTGCGTCCGTGCGGGCACCGCACGCGGCATGCCGCGAGACCTGCGCACCGCGTACCAGGAGGACCAGGGAGAGCGTCCCGCCGCGCTTCACGTTCGTGGGGCCGGTTCCCGGGCTCACGCCCGGGAACCGGCCCGTCGTCGTCAGCGACTGCCGCGCCTCACTGGCCGAAGCCGTAGGCGAACAGGTGGTCGGTGCCCGTCGAGCCCGTCACCGGCAGGGTGATCGACGCCACCTGTTTGGAGGCGTCGAGCGGCACCCTCGTGGCGAAGACGTAGGTCTTCACGTTGTCCCGGCCCCCGCTCCCGGTGTTGCGGTAGGCCGTCGTCACGGCCGTCGTGTCACCCGCGAGCGGTTTGCTCGACCCGCCGTTGAGCGTCCAGTCCGAGAAGCCGACTGTCGCCTGGGAGGTGGTCCCGTCGGTATAGGTGACGGTCACCGTGCCGGAGACCCCGCTGCCGTCGGTCGGCGCGTTGGTCGCCGTGCCCAGCAGCCCCAGCGACGCACCCGACGTACCAACCGGCATGTGGACGGTCTGGCCGGCCATCTCCAGGTTGTCCAGCTGACCGGACGTCACCGTCGGCCAAGTGTAGGAGATGCCGTCGACGGTGACGGTGGAGCCACTCGTGACGCCCGTCGCCGAGAGCGCGTTCTGCGAGAACGCCCAGCCGTCGTCGTCAAAGCCGCCGGAGAATTTCGTGCCGTCGGGGTAGATGCCTTCGTTGGTGTCGTACGGCCACAGCGCGCCGGCCTTGGCGACGGCCACGCGGAGGGTCGCCCCGCTCAGTGCGGTACCGGTGCTGTGGTCGGTCAGTGCGAAGGTGACCGGGAACGTGCCCTCGTTCGCGCCCGCCGTCACGTGAACCTGCGCCTCGGCGCTGCCCGAGGCGGGCACCTGCAACGAGCCCGATGCCGTGTCCAGCGTGACGCCGGAGGGCGCCGTCGCCTTCCAGTCGACCGTGACGGCCTTGCTGCCGAGGTTGGTCAGGTCGAGTGTCCCGTCACCGGACGTGCCCGGCTGGAGCACCAGGCCGTCGCTGGAGGGACCGGTCGCCGCCAGCACTCGGCCGCCGCCCGTAGTGTCCGACGGCGGCACCGCCGACGGGTCGGACGCCCAGGAGGTGTTGGGCTGGGTGCCGAGCGTGAAGTCGATCGTGCCCGCGCCCTGGAGCTGCTGGTACGTCAACCAGGAGGTCTTCCACTCCTTGCCCTGGACACCGAGTGACTGCACGTACGGCGCGTCGGGTGCCGCCTGCGGTGCGTTGATCTGCACCGTCTTGCCGCTTGTGAAGGTCACCTTGGCCACCGGGAACGCCGGGCTGCCGAGTGCCAAGGTGTCCGTACCCGGCGTCTCCGGGTACATGCCGAGCTCGGACCAGACGTACCAGGAGCTCATCGCGCCGAGGTCGTCGTTGCCGAACGAGCCGACCGGAGCGTTGAAGTACAGGTCCTGCTGGGCCGCGCGGACGGCCGCCTGGGTCTTCCACGGCTGGCCCGTGTAGTCGTACTCCCAGGGGATCTCCACGCTGGGCTCGTTGCTCAGGTTGGCGTTGGTGTCGCCGGGGTTCGTGATGTTGTCGAGCAGGCTGTCCAGGAAGGACGAGTACGCCTTGTTACCGCCGCGCGCCTGGATGAGCTGCTGCAGGTTGAACGGGACCATCGGCGTGTACTGGGCCGACGTGCCCTCCACGAAGCCGTTGGAGGTGCCGGGGGTGAAACCGCCCGCGAACTGGCCGTCCTTGTTCTTGCCCTGCATGTAGCCGGTCTGCGGGTTGAAGACGTTCATCCAGTCCTGGGCACGGGAGGCGAACTTCGTGTAGACGGCCATCTCGCCCAGCGACTTCGCGAAGGCAGCGACGGCGTAGTCGGCGGAGTCGTACTCCAACTGCGTGGAGACCGGGCCGTAGAAATTGCAGCAGCCGTAGTCGTTCTCGTCCAGCGGGAGGTAGCCCTTCGCGTCCCGCACCGACTCGCCCGGGCGGTCGTTGTTCGCGACGGTGGCCTCGTGCTGCAGTGCGGCGAGCGCCTTGCCCGTGTCGAAGCCCGTCGCGCCGAAGGCGTACGCGTCGGCGATGATGCCGGCGGCCGGGTCACCGACCATCACGTAGCTCTCACCGTTGTTCGAGGCCCACTTGGGCAGCAGGCCCGTCTGGTCGTAGCCGTTGAGCATCGAGGTGACGACGTCGCCGGCGACCTTGGGCTCGACCATCGCCATCAGCTGGGTCTGGGAGCGGTAGGTGTCCCAGCCCGAGTAGTTGGCGTACTGCGCCTGCTGCCCCCGGGTCAGCTTGTGGACCTGGTCGTCCATGCCCATGTACTGGCCGTTGTCGTCCGAGAAGACGTTCGGGTGCAGCAGCGCGTGGTAGAGCGCCGTGTAGAACTGCACTTGTTGATCCGAGGACCCGCCGCCGACGTGGATCTTGTTCAGCACCGCGTTCCAGGCATCATGGTTCGCCTGCTCGACGGCGTCGAAGTTCCAATTCCTGATCTCGGTGGCGACGTTGTCCGCCGCACCTGCGTCATTCGTGTACGAGATGCCCACCTTCGCGCTCACCGTCGGATTCGAGGAGGTGTCGAAGGTCAGGTACATGCCGTTCGCACCCGTCGTGGGGGGCCCGACGGCCTTGCCCGTGGCGGACGCCTGGGGTGCAGCACCGGCGCTCGGTGCCGGGGACGGCGTGCCGGAGGAGGTGCTGCCGCTCCCGTGCACGGTCGGGGGCGGCGCCGCCGGAACGGTGAAGTGCTTCTCCTTGAGCGCTTTCGACGGGTGCGCCTGCAGGGTCTGCTGGGACCTGCCCGCCTTCAGCGACGTCGCGCCAGGGTTGATGGTGTTGCCGACCCAGGTGCCACTCGCGGTGAACGGCTGGTCGAACTTGATGTCGAAGTGCAGGGTGTACCTGTTGCTCGCGCCGCAGAAGTGACCACTGTCGATCGCGCCGCTGATCTCCTTCTTGTTCACCACCTGGACGCGGGTCCCGTCCACCTGCGTGGCGCCTCCGCTGAGCTTGAACAGCAGGTTCGCCTGCCGGCCCGCGGGGAAGGTGAAGGTACCCAGCCCCGCGCGGGTGGTGTCGGTCAGCTGGGTCTTGACTCCGTTTGCGTCGGTCACCTTGTAGGACCCGACGCCCGCTTGCTCGTCGTCGTGGCTGAAGCCGACTGACGCGTTGCCCAGGTCGCCCGACAGGGTGCCCGTCACTGGCAGGATGGGCAGGTCGCCCGCCACGCCACAGCCGGGTCCCGAGAGGTGGGTGAGGCTGAAGCCGGAGATCTTGTTGTCGTTGTACTCGTAGCCCCCGCCCGCAGGGCGGTCGGGCGTCGTGTCGGGACCCCACTGCACCATGCCGGCGGGCATGTCCGGGCCGGGGAAGGTATCCACCGCACCGGAGGTGCCGATGAGGGGGTTGACGAGGGACGCGGGGTCCTTCACGAAGGCCGTCGTCGCGGCGCTCGCGGCATAGGCGCCCCCGATCGCCGGGAGCGGGAGTACGGCAATGCCCAGGACGGACACCACGGCCAAGCGTTGACGGAATCTCTTTCGGTCACGTGGCGCAACTGAACGTCGGGGTCGGACCATTGGTTGCCTCCGCAGCGGTTCGCGCTTCGCACATGAGGTGCTGACGTGCCGAACAAGGGGCATGCCAGCGAGAGGCAACGGTGCCGGTCCCTCCGACGGTCTGACAACGTTGCCATGCACGGTTGTTGAGTGAAACGCTTGTGCTTGCCGCATGTCAACGAGGCCAACAGGACTTTCTGAGTGCGAAGTTCACAGCCGGGCGCCGTCGGCGTCACGGTCCCCGGGCCTACGGGTGCCGGGATCCCTGACGGACCCGGCGGTAGCCCCAACTGGCCTTCACGCGCAGGCACCTGAGGCGGAGGAGGCGGACCCGCCCTCACCGGACCCGCCAGGAGCAGGGCTGAAACCGTGATGGAGGTGCGGACCTCAGCAAAGGCTCCTTGCACTCCGCCGTCGCGAGCGTGCACCACCCAAGACGCGTGCGAGGGCTCGTTTCTCCCGTCGCGACGGGGTGTCATCCACGACGCGGCCCGCCACGCCCCTCCCGACGCACGCGCGCCCTCCGGCGTTCACTCCTTCGCAAAAGCGTCGGGCCGAGGCACCACTGCGGGTGCCGATGAAACATCCGGCCGGGTCAAGCGACACGTCGGTACTCATGATGGGTTGCGCTGAGTCGGTCTCGTCGGCGGACCTCCAGGTACCCGATCTGTGCCGGCACGCTGATCGGTTTGGGTAGCGGTCGCAGCGGTGCGGCTTGATTCATGGTGCGCTGCGGCCGATGCCAGTTGTGGAAGGTCTCGAACTCGCGGAGCACATGTAGGAGGTGGCTCTGGTCCCGGATCAAGGTGCGGTCCAGGAGGGTGTGTGGCAGGAACTGACGCGCGGGACACGCCTGTGGCCGAACCGCCCGGACTTCCTGCCCACCTGGAAGAAGGACGAGGATGCCGCCTAGACCGCCGGGCTCTCCGGATCGTCCGGCGCCAAGCTGCGCAAACACGCGTGACGGCGAAGCAACCGGGCGGTCGGCCGGCTCATCTTGCTGATCAGCGAGGCGCACCGGGCGCCTTGGGTGGAGATCCACGGGAGGGAAGCCCATGACCAGGACGACAAGGACCGGGATGAAGGCGCGTGGCGGCCCCCTGGCCGTGGCCGGTGCGCTGGGGGCGGCCTCGTTGGCTCTGGTCGCGGTGCCTGCGTACGCCAAGGGTGATGTGGATGTCACGGCGCCGCACACCGCGCATGTCGGCGAGACCTTCACGGTCACGGCGCACGGGGACGACGATGCCGTCCGCTACTTGCGGATGTGCCTGCAACAGCGGGGCGGCGGGGACGCGTGGCGCCAGGTGGCCTGCGGTGCCGTAGTCGCCAGCGGCACGGAGGCGCGGGCCGCCGCGCACGTGAAGGACGCGAGGCGCGGCCCGGTGGAGTTCCGCGCGGTGATGTACGGCCTGACTAACCCGAGTGATCACCACCCAGTGCGCTGGCGCATGTCTGACCCGGTGACGGTGCACGTCCGCTGAGCCGTCAGCGCGGCTGCGGACAGCCGGCACCACTACTTCCGCAGGCGCCCCCTCACGTATCGGACGAGCATCTCTTCAGCCGGCTTCAGCCGACCTTCGGTGGTCTCCACCGCCTCAGGGTGCAGGCGCGTTCGGCCAGGTGGTGCCGTGGCTCGGGCAAGACCTCGGCACCCGATCCGAGGCAGTCGAGGTGCTTGTGCACCTGGCCTTCCCGATCCGTCGGCAGCCGCGGAACCGGGTCGCCATGGCCCAGAACATCACGGGCGAGCTGCTAAGAAGACCGGATGCCGGACAGGCCGAGACAACAGGGCGGATCCCGGTCAAGCCGCAATTTCCCTCCGTGACACGACTCCGGTCAGCGGTTCCTACGGCGGTTCTCGGGGGACGCTCAGCCAGCCTCCACCCGCGGAGCGTACCCGGTCGGGCCAGGAAGTGGCGTGCGGTCACCGCGACGGTCCACGTGCGGTCACCGCGACGGTCCACGTGCGGTCACCGCGACGGTCCCGGCAGAACCCGCTCCAGGGCTTCCCAACTGGTGTCGCGGGCCTTTTCCGCCGCTTCGGCTTTTCCACCACCACGCAGGCCGAACAGGCGTTTGGCGATGAGGAGATAGACGCTGATCGCCACATTGATGGCCAGGGTGAGAATCTTGGCCGGCGTGATGCGTCCTTCGGCCAGCTCATAGATCTCGGGAACGAGCAGTACCGTCGTCGCCACGAATGTCAGGTACTCCGCCCAGCGCTTGGTCAGCCACAGCCCGATCGCCTCGATGCCTTCGAGTACCGCGTAGGCGCCGAGGACGAGCCCGACTGCCCACAAGGTCGATGACCGAGCGGTGAAAGCCTTGTCGAGCTCGCCCAGCAGTCCTCGCCCGGACCTTCCGGTGGGCCCGCCGACGCCGTTTTGCAGCACGTCCATCGTCCGGTAGAAGGCCCCGCTGAGCCGTCCGCGTTCGTGTGCGAAGCCCAGTACGGCGATCGACAGCACGCCGAGTACCAGAAAATGAACGACACGGTCGAGCGCGATCAGCCGCAGCACGTAACGGTCACGCAGAGGCCTGCCACGCAGCGGAATCTCCACCTCGGCGCGCCCTGGTGGAAACTCCCGGTCCGGGTGATCTGTCGGCAGTACCGGCAGCCAGGCATCACAGCGCAGACACCGGTGCCAGCGAAGTCCGTCCCCGAAGTCCTTGACCAGGACTCCGTCCTCGGGACGCACCTGGGCCGCGTTCGTGCCCTCCAGGCAGTGGCCGCGCCGCGCGCACCCAAGAATCTCGTACCAGAACAACTGGTGTCGCTTGGAGCCGATGCCCGGGGGCGGATACATACCGATGTCTTCGGTCATGGTCGTATCGTCTTGCCGCCAGGGGCGTCTGCGTAGCACCCGTGGCCGTGTCTCCCCTTGCCATTTTTGTCGGCGGCACGGCCAACCGCTCAGCCCCGGGTGGGTGCGGCACATCACTCCATGCAGGGCGGGTAAACGGGCTGTGCGCGCGTCAATCACGGATCTGTAAGGACGGGCCCATAAGGATGTCGGGCAGGGCCGCCGACACGGGCGACAAGATCAAGGGCAAGACGAAAGAGAGGGTCGGAAGGCAGTCGGCAACGAGCGTCTTGAAGCGGAGGACGGGCCTGACCAGATCGAAGGGGGCGTCGCACCGACCGGAGAAGGGACCAAGGACGCCGTCCAGGACATCCTCGACGAGGATCGAGTCCTCCGAGCGGCATCCGGACGAAGGCAGGCGGCGGGCAGCCGGACATCCGGCCTCCGCTCTGCTGACGCCGGCCATCAACGCACCGCGTCCGGTGGTGGATGCCGGGATGCGACGAGAGGGCGGTCGGGGTCGGCCGCTGGTGGAGGGGGGCGTGGACAGTGGGTAGCAAGAGCATCCGCGCCATGCGCGAGACCGGTGGCCGGATCGGCCGGTGGTGGGCTGCGCTGCGCCGGACACCCGTGGCGATCTGGAACGACGACGTAACGGACTGGGCCGCCGCTTTGACCTACTACGCGGTCCTGGCCCTGTTCCCCGTGCTGCTGGTGCTTCTCTCGGTGCTGGGGCTCACCATGCCCACGGCGAAACCGGAAGTGATCGACCGGCTCACCCGCGTGGCGCCTGCCGCATCCCGCGACTTGCTGCGCAGTGCCCTGGAGCAGATGGCCGGCCAGTCCTCGGCAGCCTGGCTGCTGGTCTTCTTCGGCGCCGTCGGTGCCCTGTGGTCGGGCTCCAGCTATCTGAGTGTCTTTCGCCGGGCCCTGCACGCCATGTACCACGTCAGCTCGCACCGGCCGGTGTGGCGGACGGCCCCACGCATCATCGGCACGGCCATCGTGCTGATCGTCCTTCTCCTGACCACGACGCTCGCTCTGCTGCTGAGCAGCAGCCTGGTACGACGCCTGGGCCGAGCGCTGGAGATGGGCAGCCTTCCCAGAGCTGCATGGGACACCTTGCGCTGGCCCGTTCTGGCACTGGTGGCCATCGCCCTGGTCCTAGTGCTCTACCGTTCCGGTCCCGCACCGTCGCGTCCGCTGCGAAAGATGGCGCCGGGTGGGGGGCTGGCGATCGTGCTCCTGCTGTCGACCTCCCTCGGTTTCACCGTCTATGCCTCTCATGTGAGCACCTACCACCGCCTGTACGGCTCCCTGGCCGGGGTCGTGGTTTTCCTCATCTGGCTGTGGCTGTCCAACCTGGCACTCCTGGCAGGTGCCCAGTTCAACGTCGAGCTCGCGCGGCAGGCCGCCAGTACTCATGCGCGCGGACATCGACAACCCTGATGGCCGGTGCCGACCGGCGTGAGGCGTGCGTGAGGCTGGTGCGGGGCGAGCAAGAGCGGAGTCGGTGTGGCGGGGCCCGATCGGCCCTACTGGCCGATGTCTTCACAAGACGGCAACAGCGCCGACGCCCTGCACTGCGGACGACGCCCGAAAACTCACGCAGCTCGTGACCGCCACGGGAGACGGCGTCCTTGCGCAGCGTGCCGCTGGCCTGTATGCGATTTGGCCGCCCAGACGGCCTGGTACAAGGACGCCTTCGGACTGCGGAGCGTCTTCGACTTCCACCTCGAAGGACCCGGCCCCAGCGGTGTGGTCCTGGAGCATCCGGACGGCTGGCGTGCGGGCGACCTCGGCCGGCGGCGGCTCGGGAAGATCCCGGCGCAGGCTCGGGGCACCGGCCACGTTGGTGGCGGGCACTGCGGCTGCGGCCGCAGCCGCGGGAGTGGAGCTGACAGGGGCGAGCAGCGCGGTGACCGCCGCGGTCACCAGGGCAAGCTTCGCGTGGAACGGATGCATGCGCTCATCTCTCTCGATCGGCAATGAAGCTGATCAAGACAGGTAGCGGCCCTAACGCGCCGGTGCGGGCGTACCGTCAGCGGTATCACTCGGATGGCGGGTGGGGGTTCACCGGAGAAACGAACCACCAACGGCCCCGCCACCGCTTGAGGCGACTGCTCACCCGCGGGGAGCAATGGCGTCACTCACTTCCGAGAACGTGATTGGTTCACAGCGACGCACTGGCCTCATGCGCGTCGCCCACGGTCTTGCCTGTGTGGGCGCCTGTTCAGCTCCTCGTTGCCGGTGGCGCGCTGTTCGGCCTGAGCTCGGCCTTTTCGATGGCGGTCGTGCGACTGAGTTCCCTCGGTTGCCGGTCTCGGGTGTCGGCTGTATGCGCTACCCCGTAACGGTCCCGGCAAATCCAAGCCACGACATCGCTTTAGGGGGAACCGTCCACGGCGTGCGGCGCGCATATACCCCTCATTCCTTGGAAGTAACTCGTATTTTGTATGCTTGTAGGGCTGGAGTAAGGGCATTCGGTGGCCAGGAGGTTGATAACGATGGTTCCCCTGCTTCTCGTTCTTCTGCTGGCTCTGATCCTCTTCGGTGCGGGCTTCGCGCTCAAGGCACTGTGGTGGATCGCGGTGATCGTGCTCATCGTGTGGCTGCTCGGTTTCGTCGTCCGGTCTGCGGACAGCGGCGGCCGTAGGGGCCGCTGGTATCGCTGGTAGGCGAAAGGCGCCCGGCGCGAGGACCGTGCCACGCGCGAGCAATGAGTGGGCCCGGCCGCTACGGCCGGGCCCACTGGCGTGTAAAAGTCGCTTCTTTGCGGCGGTTGGGAGGGATCGGGCTTATCGGACGCACCGCAGGGTACGTGAGTCATGCACCGGCCCCGTGGACTCAGCAGTGGAACCCTGCTCCTCCTGTCTGCGGGGTCGGCGCGTAACGCGCTTGCGTCTGGTTCGGTCGGGTGGCCAGGCCGCTCGGCCCCGGCGCAGGTGACCTTCCCGGTATGCCTCCGCGCGGTCCTCATTGCTGCCCAGCCGGGGCACGTCGGTGACCCGGTTGCGGATGGCTCTGCGACGCCGCCACCGCTCGATCGGCCTTGTGCTGTCGCGGCCCGTCCAGCCTTCAGGTGCAGTGGAGGGTGCGTTTCCTGCCGTGTGGGTTGCACAGGGGCGGGAACTCGTTTTTTTCGGAGAGCGGACCGTCCATCTTTGTGGGAGTTGTCATGCCGGCAGGATCCAGTTCCAAGCGTGAGCGTCAGTACGAGCACATCAAGGAGGGCGCGCAGAAGCGCGGTGCTTCTGCGGGGCGGGCGAAGGAAATCGCCGCGCGGCGGTCAACAAGGAGCGTGCGAGGTCGGGGGAGTCGAAGACGGCGAGCAAGACCTCCACCGGCGACAAGAAGTCCGCGTCGCAGCGTGGTGGCGAGCGCTCCCGCGGCGGTGCGCAGGGTCCCACCAGGGACCAGCTCTACGAAGAGGCCAAGAAGAAGAACATCGAGGGCCGCTCCTCGATGAACAAGGACCAGCTGCGTAAGGCAGCCGGGCGCTGACTCTCGGCTGCCGCGGGCGCCCCGAGGGGCGGAGCCTTCACCGGAGCTCGTCCCAGCAGTCCGGCCCCGCGAAGGGCAGACGAGCGAGGGGGAGCCTGCACCGCACGCGTCACCGACGAAAGGCATCCATGCGTATTGCTCGCCGTTCCGCGTTCACTCGCTGGCAACGCTGGCGCTCCGGTCCCACCCTGCGCATCCCGCGGGGCGCCGACGACGTCGAGAACGCCAACCGCAGGTTCCTGCTGTACGGCGTCATGCCCCTGTGGTTCGTGCCGGCTGTCGCCGACTGGGTGATGCACCGCCGGTCCGATATCGAGCACACGAGCGGTGTGCGCGAATCAGCGGTTCACGCCCTGATGATGACCGAGGCAGGCCTGCCGGTGGTCGCGGGCCTGACCGCCAAGGTGAATCCGCTGGTGCTGTCGCTCATGGGCGGCGCCGCTCTCGCGCATGGGGCCACAGCGCTGTGGGACGTGTCGCTGGCCACCGACAAGCGTGAAGTCACGCCCGTCGAGCAGCACATCCACAGCTTCCTCGAAGTCTTGCCGCTGACGGCCGCAGCCTTCACCACCTGCCTGCACTGGGACCAGGTCCGCAAAGCCCTCAAGGGCGGCCGCCGCGCCGACGACTGGAAGCTTCTTCCCAAGGAGCGCCCGCTGTCCGCCGGCTACCTCGGCGCCATCGCCGCCGGAGTCGGCCTCTGCGTCGTCCTGCCGTACGCGGAAGAGATGATCCGCTGCGTACGGGCTCGTCCGCGACGATAGGATCGTTGACCCCCATAACTGAAGCAACCTCCCCGTCAAGTCGGCGACTTGGGCTTGTGCGATGCTCTGCTGCTTCGATGCTGCCGTCCCTGTCTCGCACGGTGCCTGACCCATTGTCAGTGCTTGCCTCCACCGCGCGCCGGAAACTTCACTCGGCGCGATGACTGTCCTGCCTCTCAGTGTTCGGCGGTGGCCCGGAATTCCTGAGTCAGGGAAGCGACCTGCTGGAGGTTGAGGCCACTGGTCACGTTGCTCAGGAGTCCGCCGATGGTCCCGGAGTCGGCGCCAGCCGCAGAGCAGTTCGACGTTGTTCTTGCCGCACTGCATCTTTCCGCCGGCCGAGCCAGGACTGAAATCCTTGGCGTCGGTGATGTGTGCTCCGGCCATGAGATCGGTGTTCTCGTAGGCAGCCGAGCGCTGGGCGAGTTCCTGCGCGAGTTGTGGGTCGGTGGTGCTGGTGTCGCTGAAGACCTCCAGCACGGGCCGAGTGGGCTTGCTTGCGGTGGTGTAGAAGTCGACGGTGTAGTGTTTGGGCAGCTTCCCGGCCATCTGGGCGTTGAGCCGGTCCGCTTGCGCGCCGGTCATCTGCCTGTAGCTGCTGAGGGTGGCCGGCGGGGAGACGGTGAGATTCGTGGGTCCCGTGGATGCGGCGCTGCCGAAGTCGTCGGACCGGTGCATGTAGGGTGCAGCCATCGCGGTGGCCGCCACGACGATGACCACAGTGCCGATGACGACTCGACGGGTTCGCTCCCGCGCGAGCTTGGCGGTGGCCTGCAGGTCCTCGGGGATCGTGACCGGTTTGGGCTGACGCCACTTGCGGGTCGCCGTCCAGAGGATGACAAGGGCGATGGCAGCCAGGATAAACGGGGCAAGGACTTGTCCATCGGCGCCTTCGCACCGACTCCTGGGTCACCATCCCCGAGGCCCGTTACTGCCCGACATGCCTTGCCGGGGCCGGCACCGAAATTCAGAACCGGTACGGCGGCCCATGGAAGCGGCAATGGCACCTGCCCGTCCTGTTCGCCTGCCCGCAGCACCAACGATTCCTTCAGCACACCTGCCCGGCCTGCGGCCATCTGGCAGGCCCCCGCCTTACGGCCGCCCGCCGCATCTCTCTTCGGCCGACTCAGTGCCGCCTCACGGTCTCTCGCAGAGATGCGCTATGCGGCCAACCCCTGGACCTAGCGGAGGACTTGTATCCCCCGCCTGCCTCGGCGCTCATCGACCTCCATGCCCGACTCGAAGAGCTGAGCTGCTCGGCCGAGCCGCAGCACGACACGGATCACGTGGCGGGCGTGCGGCTTGGGCTCCTGCTGGTAGGTGTCCAGCAGTCGGTCGTCCGCGCCCTGATGAAGGACGCGGGCGAGTTTCCAGGTGAGGTTGCGGGCGTCGCGCAGGCCCGCGCACAGGCCCTGCCCGATGAAGGGCGGGGTGAGGTGGGCCGCGTCGCCCAGCAGGAAGACGCGCCCACGGCGCCACCGGTTGGCGAGGCGGGCCCGAAAGGTGTACCGCGCCTGCCGGATCACCTCGAAGTCGTCGCCCCCGCCCCCGTGGGCAGCGGACGGCAGGTCGACCCAGGGCGCGACCAGCTCGTGCAGCTGTTCCAGCTCTTTCGGGCCGTCCAAGGTCTCACTCTCGGCCAATCGGAACTCCCAGCGGTAGCGGTCTTCGCCGACTCGAACGCCTTCCACTTCAGCGCGGGCGGCAGCAGCGCTGCGATCTTCTCGACCGGCTTGGGCGGGGCCTTCAGGGCGGTGCCGCCGGGCGTACCGGTCAGCAGCAGGTCGCCCGGGTCGAGGGTCTGGAAGCGGGCGAGCCGGGTGAGGGCCTGCGCGGGCCGCACGATCATGTCGGCCAGGGTGCGGTCCTGACGCGTTACACCGTTCACCGACAGCCGCAGTCGCAGGTCGATCAGACGGTCGAAGTCCTCCGGCTCCAGCAGGGCCAGGTACGGACCCGTCGGCGTGAAGGTCGGGTATGACTTGCTTTCGTAGAACTGGGTCTTGGTGAGCTGGACGTCGCGGGCGCTGACGTCGTTGGTGAGGACGAGCCCGGCGACGTACGAAGAAAGGTCCTGCTCCTCCACAACTGTGCCCACCGGGAG
>NZ_JBIAEC010000035.1:0-27103 GCF_042868225.1 Streptomyces sp. NPDC007856
AGGAACTCCTCGGCCCCCGCCGCCCCGCCACCGAATCCCCCTACGGACCAACCCGCACCCCCCGGATGAGCACACAAAGCACATCCACCTCCTGGCCGCCGACGAAGACGACGTCTGGGGCACCGAAGAAGGCGGCCTCCCCGCCTCCATCGGCCACTGACCCCACCCACCCAGACCGGCACGACACCGCCTCGATGCCCGGCTCACGAGGCCAGCTTCGAGGCGATCAGCTCGACGGCGCTCGCCAGTTCGTCCTTCATCCTGAGGTCGTCCCAGTCGAGTCCGAGTGCCGCGATCGTCCTACGGGCCTCTTCGACACGCACCGGGTCGGCGCCCGGGTCGCCGTCGGCCATGTCGTAGAGAGCCGCGGCGTACGCCTCCCGCTTGCCCGGCCCCAGCTTCTTCCAGAAGACGAGGCTCTTGCCGAGCCGCGCGGGAACGGAGCCGACCGTTTCGCCTCCGGTGTGGAGACCTGCCGTCTGCTCCCAGCGCTTGGCAAAGAACTTCCACGCCTTGTATGAGCCGAGGCCAAGTCCCGCGGCAGCGCCAGCTCCGGCGAGCGCCCAGCCAACCGGGGTCGCAAGGAGTGCGCCCGCACCCGCCGTCGCGCCTGCCGCGACGGCGCCCGAGGCGACGAGCGAAGCGACCGCGCCTCCCGTTCCCAGGGCACCCCCCGTCGCCGCGACGATCTTCTTGATCCGGCCGCGCTCGTTCTTGTGCAGCGCGTACTCTTGGATCGTGCGCAGCGAGATGTACTGAGGAGCCCCCGGGCGATGCGGTTCGACCTCCTGCGCTGCCTCGCCGAGCGCGGTGTCCATGGAGTCGACGACGCCCTGGTGTTCCCTCTGTCTCGTCGTCGCCTCCATCAGGCCCCGATCCACTTCCCGCAGGGTGAGCGCGATCTCCTGCAACTCTGCCCACGCCTGGTCGAGGACGTTCCGGTCCCCTCCCGTGAGCCGGTCCTGGGGCGAGCGGTCCATCTCCTCGGCGCGGGCCTCGTAGGCCGCCCTGCTGGCCGCGTACAGCTCGTGGACCGCGTTCTTCAGTTCCTGCCAGGCGGCGACTTCTTGCCTCGCTGCCTCCAGCGCGTTCTCCGGCTCCGCCGTCTCCGCGAACATGAGCTCGCGCAACGCCAAGACCCGGGCCTGCGCCTTGGCCGCCTTGCGGGCGAACCGGCCGGTCTGCAGCAACGACCCGGGCAGCGTCGCCGCGCCGCCGGCCGACAGCACCGCGTTGTAAACCACTGGTGCCTGCCCGCCGAAGTTCAGCGCTCCGCCCGCCCCGTTGAGGAGGTTGCCCACTAGACCCGAGGCGGCCTGAGCAACCTCGGCGCGCGCGCTCGCGACATCGCGGAACGCCTCCCGGTGGGCCGTGCTGCCCACCGGATGCCCGTCCATGCGGCTCTGCGCCTCCCTCAGCGCCTTGATTCCACTGGCGAGGCCGGCGCCGGCCGCGATGCCCGAGGCGAAGGGCGCCGCCATACCACCGGCATAGGAGGCGGGCGTGCTGACGGTGGGGTCCACATAGCGCGACCCGATGGTCAGGACGGTCGACGTGCCGACCTCCTGCGCGCTGATGTCGAGGACATCCTTGACCCTCCCCACGGTGGCCTCGGTGCCTTCGGTGCCCTTGGTCCTCGGGTGGTCCCCCTGGAGTACGCCGTCGTCCTGCCCGGTGGCTTGCGTCACCACCTCCTCGCTCCGTCCGGCATGGCCGGTCGGGACTCGGCCAGCACCCTGCGCGGACGGGTTCGTCCGCTGCACCTCGTCGGTGGACGGGTGCTCGGCGCCCGTGATGCGGACATCCGCCGCTTCGGGTGCACCGTCGAGGTCGCGGTCCGTCCGGTAGGGGCCGCTCGGCTCGCCCCGCTTCGGTTGCCGCGCGCCGCGAGGTACTCCCCTCTGCCCGATCTCGTAGGCTGTCTTCGACATCATGGAGGTGATGCCCAGCCTGCGTAAAGGCGAGTGCGACCACGTTGTCCACTGCGTGCGCCAGGTCCCGGTGACGGTCCGCCCGGCCGACGGACGAGGCATGGGCGCCGGCCAGGAGCCGATAGACCTCCACCTCGGCTTCGACCTGCGAAATCAGCTGGTCGACACCCTTGCGGCGCAGGTCGTTGAGGGTGTCGCCGCGGTAGGTACGGGCCGTGTCCAGCAGTTCGTCAAGGGCGTTCGCCCGCGCGGCGAAGAGGTCCGACTCGATCTCCTGGTAGCCCTTCAGGAGATCGTCGATCTCCGTGATCCGCGATGTCCGGCGGACATGGAGGAGGGAAGGGTCCTCGGTGTTCAGGCGGAAGCTCTCCGGGTCGAGGAGATCGGCATCCGACGGCTTGCCTCCGGCCGGGGCAGCAGACCTCTCGTCGACGGTGTTGTCACCACCCGAACCCGACAGATGCGGCCGCTCGGATTTCCGCAGGGCGGGACCGGGATACGTGGAGTCTGCGTCGGCGAGCGCTTGCCCGTGGTGCGGTGCCCGGGCGTCGCCTTCTCCGGCTCGAGTGGCGGTCTGGGTCACGGCCTGTCCGGTCCGGTCGTGAAGCCCGACAGTCTCGGCTCCGGCGTCGGCAGAGGGACCAGCCATGTCCACGGGCGGTTGCGCGAGACCCGGCTTGACGGGGTTCGGGCCGGGCTGGGGCCGTGGGCCCGCGGGGCGTGGCCGGAGTGTCCCGAACGCCCTGCCGAGCTGCACAGACACTTCCCGCGCCCCATCGCTGCCGCCGGGCAGGATCAACTGCCACGCGACAGCGGCGACGATGTCCTGACGCAACCGGGCGTAGGACGTCTCGTCCTGCCGGAAACCATGGGGTGTAGGCCGCACATGCCTGTCATCCACAATCGCGCCCGCCCGGTCCAGCAGTTCAGCGCGACGGGCCCGTGTTTCACCGGCCAATGCCTCACGTGCCTCGTCGAAGACTTGCTGATGGTGTGCGCGCATCTCCTCGTCGATCGGCGGCTCGGGCGCTGTGCGTCCTGCACGCCGGGCGGCCTGGTCGTTCTCAAGAGGTGCCGACCGGGGCGGTGAAACGACCGGTCCGGTCGCGACGCTCTCCCAGTCGGGGAGCGGGAAGACACCGTCCGGCTCGTCGCCGGTCACGATCCGGTGCGTTTCGATCTGGATGTTCCGGGCGGCCGAGTCCGGTGCGGCCTTCCAGGACCGGTTCATGCCCATGGCGATCCAGGCCTCATCCACCCAGGAGAGCAGCCTGGTGTACCTGTTGGGTCCGATACGGAGATTCAGCGCCGGCTTCCACACGAATCCCTTCACATGCCCGGCCAACTCCCCGGGCCAGGCGGAGTGCCTCCCACGACCGTGGACGTCTCTCGGACCCGGGTGTGAGCCAACGCCGGAATCAGGAGCTGAAGCGCGGACAGGGTCGGCGAGGGGTGATGGCCGTGCGGAGGTCGACTCGCGCACACCGGTATCGTCCAGCAAGCCCACCGGCCGTCCAGTTCCACCAGAGGGAGAGGCGCCGACGATTACGGCCGCGTGGCTGCGGCCGGTGGCGGTCGCCGCGCCATGTCCGGTCAGGACAACGAAGACATCGTCCGGCGCGGACGCGTCCTGGCCGGGCGCAATCCCATCGGACTGCGTGATTATGTGGCGTATTTCGTCTCTTCGGGATGGATCAGCGCCCGCATGTCCGAGAGCAAACACTTCGTGCGGTCCAGGGCTCTTCGTCTGTTCACCGGCCGTTGCCGTCGCCGGCGTCGCGACGGTTTGCACCTGACGGACACGACCGTCGGCAGAACCGCGCTCGGGCACGGCCGGAGCGCCGCCCCAGGCGCTGACCAGCTCGTCGAGGAATTCCGCCCGGCGCGGTGCACGCTGCCGCAGGAACGCCGCGTCGTGGAAATAGAAGAGCGCGGTCTCGGCCAGGTCGTCCACGGTGCTGCGCCGACCGTACTCGGTGACCGGCTCCTCCAGGTCCGCCAACCGGTGCTCGCTCTCGGTCCAGGTGCCCACCTGGCGGGTGAACCAAGACAGGTCCCCTTCCAGCAGTCGGCCGATACGCTCGGCGGCTTCGGCCGCCGTCTCGCTCGGCCGCCAACCGAACACCTCCCGACGGCGGGTCTGCAGTTCCCACACCGCCCGCGCGTGCCGCGGCGCCCGGAGCGCGAAGGACTCCGGCTCCCGCAGGAACCATCTGATCGACGTGTGAAAGTCCTCCCTCGGATCCGCCGCGGGCCTGCCGAGCACGTCTGTCACCGCGGGCTCCGCCTCGTGGCCGAAGCGCTCCTCGAAGCGGGGCAGCGCGTATCCCAGAAGCCTGGGAGCCAACGCCCGGACCACGTACCACGACACGGTGCGCGGACCGAACACCGCGTCCGTGAGGACATCCGCCGGTATCTCGACGGCCCTGCCGGTCTCCGGCTCCCGTCCCGCTGGTTCCGGCGCCGTCCGCGCGTCATCGGAGCGCGACGACGTCATCAGCCGTACCGAGGTGACCTCCTGGTCGAACCCGCGCCGGACGGAGTTCTCCCGCCCCCGGCCCATGATCCGCGAGAAGGGCTCCAGGCCCGCACGCACCTGCTCCAACACCTCAGAGGACGGGCCACGCCACCCCGCCGCGGGATCCGATTCCACCCGCACCCCGAACCGAAGGAAGATGTCCTGCCGCAGCCCCGATGACTCGGCAGAGTCTCCCCATGACGGCCGCGTGACCGTGCCGGCCGCGTCGACGCCCTCCTGGCCGCCGTCTACCGGCCTGTTCGACGGGCCGGCCTGCCGTGCTGGATCTTCACCCTGCATCGACGTGGTCCCGTGTGACGGACGGGTCGCGCCGAAGCAGCGGTCGCCCCGGATGGGGCCTCCGCAGGTGTCCAAGGGGTTTCAGTCACCGGGCCGTGCCATATCCTCGCCGAGAGATCCGAACATCAACCCTGTACAGGTAAGCGCGCGGCCGTTGCGATGACGAGTCTCAGCGCCCCCTCGGGGGGATTCTTGACAGCCCTCATGCGCCCGTCGGGCCCGTATTTGCACTTCCCTGACGGCGTGACCGGCTCCGGGCGTGGGGGTCTCGCCAGCCGATGGCGGCGGTATCGCGAAATCCGTCCGGAGGGACCGTGCGACAGGTCCGGAGCGGTTCGACTGCGGGCCGTCTGCGAGGAAGTTGGGGCGTCAGTGCCCGGGACGACGATGTCGTCGGCACCCGGGCCGGGAATTCCCGCCACTGCGCCGGACCACGGGAGCGGCCGCCCTCGGCTGCGTGGGTCGCTTCGTCGGCGGCGGCGTTCCGGCCGCCGCGTCCGGCCTGTTCCGGTGCTCACCCGGCCCGTCAGGCTCCACTACTCCCTCAGCGCGTCCGGAGGCGGCAAAGCCGTGAAACGCGTCACATACCGGGCGGCGTGCTGCTCCCTCCAGAGTGCTCCGGCCTCGTGTGCCTTGATGGCCGCGAGCGAACGGAAGGCAAACGGCACCACAAGGCTCTGAGCGCCCTGACCCGACGCGGGATCAACGCCCGTGGTGCCACACTGTGCGACCGCCGTCCCGCAGAGGCACGTCCCTTCGTCTCGTGGCTCGGCCTCAGTGTCAGGCAGCGGTCCACTTCTGGTTGTCGGTCCCTGCGCAGGACCACAGCTGGATGCGGGTGCCGTTCGCCCTGCCGTCGTCCCGTACGTCGGCGCACTTGTCCGCGAGAAGGCTCACCAGATCGTGCCTCGGGTTCAGCGAGAACTGCTGTGCGGGGCTGCCGTCGCAGCGTGAGAGTACGAGGTCCGTCCCTTCGTCGGTCGAGCCTCCCGCGAGCTGCACGCACATGCCGAGTGCGCGCATGGAACCGTTCGTGAACTCCCAGTGCTGCGAGGGGGCGTCCTTGCAGTCCCAGATCATGAGCCGGGCGCCCTGCGCGGCCCTGCCACCCACGACATCGATGCAGCGGTGCGAGGCGTGGCTGAACACGTTCACCCCCGGCGCCGAGACCTGGGGGTTCGTCGCGGGCCGGCTCGAAGCGGCGGAGGCGACGGCGGTCGAGTGCGCTGCGGGCGCCGCGGACCCGGTGTTCGCCGCGCTGCTCTTGGGCGAGCCGGCGGTGGGACGCGCCGCGCCCTTCGCACCGGTCGTGCCGGCGGGGGCATTCACCGAAGGCGCAACGAACACATCGGGCCCGTCGACGCCAGCAGTGCCATAGCCCCGGGAACCGTCTCGGTGATCGCCGTGCTGACCGCCCGCCGCACCCAGGGTCAGCACGGCTCCGCCGACCGCCAGCAGTCCCACGATGCCGACGACGGCTAGCGCGCCCCGTGATCCCGCTCGCCGGGTGCTCCTGCTCGAAGTCCGGTCGTCCAGCCGCTGTGGTGCGGCGATGCCCATGTCGGACGGGCCGGCCACATCATGAAGGTTGCCGAAAACTTCGGCGGCAATGGTTTCGGCGGAACTGGCGGCGTCGGCCCCGGCCTGTGCCGGTGACGGCGCGGGGGTGCGGACGGCCTCCTCTCGCGACCCGAGCGAGGAGAACCGGCTGAGACGAGGCACCGTGACCTCCGCACGGGGCGTCCGGTCGATCGCCTCCGGTGTGGAGAACTCGGCATCGTCCGACTCGGTGTTCTTCCGGTCCGGTGCGGAACCAGAACCGATGGGCTTGGCACTGCCCGGGATCCTCACGGGAAGGTCGCGTGCCGGCCGCGCCGGAGGTGTGGACTTCATGGGTTCCTTTCCGTGGGGGAAGCACTCCCCTACACACATCTAGCGAATGCGCCGCGCTTCGGGTTCACACAAGTGGCGTGTGACATGCGACTCATACGGCGCGGCGAGCAGCGGGCCGGCATCTTCCACGCATATCCCGCGCTCAGCCGCCGGCGCACGGCGTTCGACACCTTCGGCCGACGATAGTCAGACACCCGCGATGAACGATTGGAATACGTGTGTTGTCTCCCAGGGGATCCGATCGGATATGGAAATGGCCACGCCGGGCGGTTCCGGTGCAACTGCCCCGTCCTGCGGGCGGGGTGACGTTGCCCCGGCAGTAACACCTGCCTTCTCTGAGGCCGAGCGGACGGGCCAGCAACCCACTTGACCGGACCAAGGTCACATGTACTCTTGGCCCGGCAAGTTTCTGCTGCCCGAACCAAGGGCTCGTTCAGTCGCAGAAGAGACCCAGGCCGGGAAACTCGACAGGTGACACGATGGACTATTGCGGGTTGTGCCGGCGATCACTGAACGGTGCTTTCAGTTGCCCGGGATGCGGCACCCTCTACAAGGGGACCTCCGCTGCGGACCGGACCGACCACACGGCCGACAGCGACGCGGGCCGCTCGTCGGCAACCGACCCGGCCTCGGATTCCGTCGCCGAGGCAAAGGCCACCGCCTCCGCGCCGCAGGTGAGCGAGCGCCCCGCCATGGCGTCGCCGAGGAGGGGACTGCGGCACGGGTCACCCCTGTTGTGGACAGGCGCGGCCGGCCTGGTGGCCCTCTGCGCCGTGGTCGGCGTGCTGGACGCCCAAGTCCTGGGCCCCGTCGGCGCACGGGCGGCCGGCGCGCAGTACCCGGGGTCCGGTGACCAGCCGGACCTCGCCGCCTCGTCGACCGACTCGGCCTCCGTACCAACGCCCTCGCGCACGCCGGAGACAGCGACTCCCCGCAGCTCCGGTTCCGCCACGTCACCTGCGGACAGCGCCTCCGGTTCGGCCCGCCCCGGCGCGTCCTCCCGCGCCGACGGCACACCTGTCGCGGTCGGCAGCACCAGCCCTCAGCAGAGGTCTTCCCGCCCGGCCGTCCCACCGGGCCCGTCGGCTTCCTTCTACCCCGACACGGTGACCAGTTCGGCAGGCGCCTGCCTGAGCGTCGGTGAGGACACCCCCCACGGAGGGACATCGCTGGTGCTCGCCCCCTGCGACGGCTCCGCCGGGCAGGTGTGGCACTGGACGGCTGGTGGAGGTCTGCGGAGTGGGAGCGGGGACCGATGCCTGGATGTCGTCTCCGGCGATACCGCCGCCGGCACCGACGTACAGCTCTTCACGTGCAACGGCACCGCCGCGCAGGTCTGGGAATACAGTCCGAGCCGGCAACTGTTCAATCCGCACTCCGGCCGGTGCGTGGACAGCGCGAGCCTGGCACTCTGGGACTGCGCCGACAAGGCGGCCCAGCAGTGGAACGTGCACATCGACTGACCGAACCGATCGGCGCCGCCCCGGCTCCCACCGCGCGGGTCACTGCCGTCCCGTCCCCCGTCGGGAGCGCCCCTGGGGGCGGCCGTCCGCGCCCGCCGCCTCCCTGAAGGGAGAGCCGCGTCGCGAAGGGGGACCGTCCGGCGCGCCGCCCGGCCCACGGGCGCGCCCGGTGTGCGGAAGGTTCCGCCGGTCCAGACGACGAGCCCGTCGCCCGCGCCGCTGACGGCCGCCTCCGTCGGCGCGCCTGCCAGCACCGGTCGGGCGGCAGCAAGGACGCGTGCAGGCGCAGTGACAGGATTGCCTGCGCCAGCAGCAGGCAGGCCAGCAGAGCGCTGGCGACGTGGGACCGAGGGCGTGTGGGGGTGGCAGACCAGCCCTGTCGGGCACCCGCCCGAACGCCCACTCGACCCGGGTGATCTCGTCGAAGAGATTACCGGGGGGCGGGCCGCGGTCCCTGCGCCACCGGCACCCGCAGTTGCAGGGTGGACTCGTCGTCGTAACGCCCAGCCGGGGTCCTGTGGTTCTCGGCGGCCTTCATGGGCGCCTCACGTTGAAACCGAACCGCGCGTCGGCGACACCGTGGCAGAAGGCGGCGGTCGCTGCAAGAGTTCTGTCGATCCGCCAGTCCGTGCCGTCTCCGCGTCGAGCCAGACGAAGCCCATGACATCAGCGCGGGGGGTCACGGCACGCACCAGGTCCTTGATGTAGGTGGGTTTCCGGGATCCGGGGGCCGCTGTCTCGGCGACGAGCACCGGGCTGCGGGTGAGCGCCCGCGCCTCCTTGATGGCGGGGCCGAAGAAGGGGCGGAACCTGTGCGGGCCGCTCTGCATGCCCTGGCCAACCAGGCCCAGCCAGTCGACGTAGGCGTTGCCCGGGTGGTACGGCTTCAGGTGCACCGACAGCTTCGCGGTCACCGTGGGGGCTCCAGACCCAGATGACGTTCGACACCGCGGTGCCTTGGAAGAGGTCGTGGACGTGACCCCGACACACGCCAACGAAGTCCGCGGGGCCGACTCCGCCGGTGCCCCACGGCCGGCCGCCGGTGTTCATCCCGGGGGAGAACGCCAGCGCGATGGGCACGTTGAGATCGCGTACGGTCTCGGCGGTTCGCCGGACGTAGTCGTCGCCACGGCCCGCGGCGATGTCGCGGAGCACCAGCCGGAAGGGCGCCCAGGACAGGTAGGGCAGTATCCGCTGCCGCCACACGGACAGCCACTCGTCCGTCCGGAAACCCTCGTCCCAGGAGTGGCGCAGGGACAGCAGATTGAGCGCATTCCCTGTCTTCCCTGACCACAGTCCGAGGTAGCCGGGTGTCACGGGCTTCCCGGCGAAGGAGACACCGAACTACTTGCAGCCGTGCGGGGGCCGGATGTTTGTGACGTGGAACGGCCCATGGGGTGCCGTCCGTGTCCTGGACCCTTCTCCCTCGGCGCGGTGACGTTCCTGGGATGCCGGCCGGACCGCTCACAATTTCCCACAGCGGCCGGGCCGGGCTCGGGACGGGGCAGGTTGCGGGCGGGTGCGGCCCTGGCCGGCGTATCCGGGCCCGTGGCGTCCTCCCCCGCAGGATTCTCGGGGGACCCTTCCGCCGTCTTCTGCGACGGAGGAAGCGTCCAGGGCAGTTCGCCCCCCCTACAGCCCCTGACCGTCCGGCACCGCGGCAAACTCGTCCGAACGGCCGAACTGCGGCTCGCGATGGTTCATTTCCATGCGCGGCCTGGCAGACTGAACGAACGGTCAACGGCGACCACGGCATCGCGTCGCATGCTCGGCAGGCAGGGCCCGGCACAGGATGTGGGACGTCAGGAGCCGGACGGGGTCTCTGCCGCAGCGGTCACCACTCGACACCTCGCGGAAAGAATGGGCGAAGCCGGCGACGGCGCCCGCCTCACGGCCTCAGCTATGCACGGACGCACGGCAATCCGGCCCTTCGCGGCACATGCCGGATCACAGGATGCCCATGCGGATGACGTAGGCGACGGCGTGCGTGCGGTTGCGCAGTTCCAGGCGCTTGATCACTGCCTGGATCACACTCTTGATCAGACGCTCGGAGTAGCTGAGCTGGTTGGCGATCTCGACGGTGTCGAAGCCCTCCGCCAGGAGTCTGAGCACGTCGACCTCACGCTGTGCCAGTTCCACGGGCAGCGGACCGGACGGGGTCTCCTTGTTCTGCATGGTGCGCATCTGCTCCAGCAGCATCCCCATCAGTGCCCTCGGTACCGTCGAGCGCCCGTGGTACGCCTCGACGACCGCCGCAGTGATCTGGCCGAAGCCGACGCGGGCCCGTACCAGGAAACTCGCAAGGCCGTGGTCACCGCAAACGTGAGTTGCTGCTCCGAAATGTGATCCGCGACCAGCACGATTCGTACGCGGCCACTCGTCACTTGGCTTGCGCGGCTCATCGTGGAGAGCGTCTTGGCGGTGACCGTGGAGGTCAGCACGACCAGGATGTCAGCGCTCGCGAGTTCGTCGGCCTTCAGCACCTTGACTCTGTCGTCCGCGTTCAGGAAGGCCGACGTCCCGTTTCGAGTGAGGAGTTCGTGGCCTACACGACCACTCCCAGGACAGGGTCCGCTCCGGTGAGTTTGTGTTGTGCGCTCATCGTGGGCCCATCTCGATGATGCGGTTCGCAGGCGCAGACAGGGACAACGGCAGTGTCGGCCTGTGCACCCACCGACTGCTGGGCCTGCGGATGCAGATACACCTATACAACGAGCGCGACGGCCACGAGGTTCACACCTCGCCGCTTTCATGAGGTCGGACTGCCGAGGGCCAGGCCGGTCCCGGTACGGGCCACCGGGAGTACCGGGCCGGTGCAAGTGAGCTGGTCGCGTACGACCGGACCAGCGCCGCCGCTACGGCAGATGAACACCCGGCGAATTCGCGGCCATGCCAACGGCAACATGTTTCTCTTGCATACGTGTTACCAAAGCACGTAACCGTCAGTGCACATGTGTCGGGATAGGGTATGCCGACCCCCCGTGTGGCAGCTCTAGGAGCATGACGTGTTCAACAGGAATCCAAGGTTGCGTCGGCTGGCGACGCTTCTGTCCCTCTCGCTGGTGGGAGGGTGCGGAATCCTTTCTTCGGACCCGACCGGCGGACACCCGATCGTCGTCGGAACCACCAGTTACCCGAGTACACTGGACCCGGCCGCCTCCTGGGACGATTCCTGGGAACTGTTCCGCAACGTGTACCAGACGCTGCTGAACTACCGCCCCGGCACGAGCAGTCCGGTGCCCGACGCCGCCGACTCCTGCGAATTCACGAGCACGAAGGACATGACGTACCGCTGTGTCCTACGTGACGGTCTGACGTTCTCCAACGGCGACAAGCTCGACGCCCAGGCCGTGAAGTACTCCATCGACCGAATCATGCGGATCAACGCGGCCAGCGGCCCAGCAGGCCTCCTGGACAACCTGAGCCGGATCGACGTCAGCGGCGACAAAGAGATCATCTTTCAGCTCAAGATGCCGGACGCCACCTTCCCGCTCCTCCTCACCACCCCTGCCACGTCGATCGTCGACCCCGCGGACTACCCGGCGACAGCCATCCGCGAGGACAGCGGGATCACCGGGTCGGGGCCTTACACGCTGGAGTCCTACAAGGACGGCCAGGAGGCCGAACTCGCCAAGAACGACCTCTACAAGGGTGTGGCCGAGCGGAAGAACGACGGGGTCACCATCCGCTACTTCCATGACTCCAGCAGCCTGGTAAAGGCCCTAAGGAGCGGGAAGATCGACATCATCTACCACGGCCTCGACTCCTCGGACATCGTCGCCCTGCAGAGCGGTTCGTCCGACATGAAGGTCTCGCTCTCGGAGAGCGAGGGTGTCGACATCAGTTACCTGGTGTTCAATCCGAAGGACCCGTGGGCCGACAAGGCGGCCGTCCGCCGGGCCGTGGCCCAGGTGGTGGACAGGGAGGCGATCGCACAGCACGTCTTCCAGAACACCGTCGACCCGCTCTACTCTACGGTGCCTGCGGGAGTGTACGGGCACACCACGGTCTTCTTCGACAAATTCGGCGAACCCAACGTTCCGAAGGCCCGCCAGATCCTCTCGGACGCGGGCATCCACCAGCGCGTCCCGCTGACCTTCTGGTACACCACCGACCGCTACGGCTCCCAGACCGGCGCGGCCTTCCAGGAGCTCAAGCGCCAGCTCGACGACTCGGGCCTCTTCAGGATCACCCTCGAAGGCCGTCCTTGGAAGACGTTCGCGCAGGGCTACCAGCAGGGTAAGTACCCGGTGTTCGGCCGCGGCTGGTACCCCGACTTCCTGGACGCCGACAACTACATCACGCCTTTTGTGGGCGATCACAATGCCCTGGGCACCCCCTACGACTCGCCGAGGATCACCGACGTGCTGCTGCCGCGGTCCCGACGCGAGAGCGACCGCGTGAAAGCGGCCAAGCCGCTGGAGCAGGCCGAACAGATCATCGCCGACGACGTCCAGTTGCTGCCGTTGTGGCAGGGCAAGCAGTACATAGCGTCGGCCGCAGACATCGCCGGCGCACAGTGGGTGCTGGACCCGTCGATGATCATGACGATGTGGCAGCTGTACCGCATCGGACTCTGAGCTGTCGGCCGGCCTGGGCTCCCCTGTGAGTCTTCCGTGCGGCGGTGCCCGTGGACGCGGGGACGCCGCGCGGACGCGGTCCCGGCTGCCGTCCGGCGGCGCGGCGGCATCCACCTCGTGAACTCCCCTGTCACGGACGGTTCCCGGCCCTCGGACAGAGCGCTGTCCCTGTGCCTTCAGGCCCCCGGGCCGAAAGACACAGGGATAGACGTGGCATGAGGTAGCACGTCGGCGGCCCTCGCCAGGCAGCGCTGCGCCGCCGGTGGACGACGAGGTCCCGTTCCAAAGGGCTTCCCTGTCTGCGGTTTCGGCAGACGCGACGGCAACGCCGTCAAGGCCGGGCCCGCGCGTGACGCAGCGAGGCCGCACACGCGCTTCTCCTCGCATGTGCGGCCGCTGCCCCGGCGTTCCTACGGGCGTGCCCGCGCCTCCAGCCGGTCGGGAGGGCGGACTCGGCCTGGCCTCAGCCGCGGGTCTCCTGCCGTCGTACCTCGGCCGCCAGCACATGCTCGACGGCCTGCACGAGCACCTCTTTGACGGAGTCGCGGTGGCGTGCGTCGCACAGCAGCACCGGGACGTCCGGCCCGAGGCTCAGAGCGGCACGCACGCTCTCGACCGGGTAGCTGCGTGCATGATCGAAGCAGTTGACGGCCATGACGAACGGCAGTCCGGCCCGTTCGAAGTAGTCGATGGCGGAGAAGGAGTGCTCCAGGCGACGAGTGTCGGCCAGCACCACGGCGCAGAGTGCTCCGGAGGCCAGTTCGTCCCACATGAACCAGTACCGTTCCTGCCCGGGAGTGCCGAACAGGAAGACCGCCAGTTGGTTGTGGATGGTGATCCTGCCGAAGTCCATGGCTACGGTGGTGGTCGTCTTCTGTTCCACGCCCGAGAGATCGTCGATGCCCACGCCGGACAGAGTCAACGACTCCTCCGTGTGGAACGGCACGATCTCGCTGACTGCCCCGACCAGGGTGGTCTTCCCGGCTCCGAAGCCCCCGGAGACAAGGATCTTCACCGCCGTGGGCAGCTCATCCCCGTGTTCCACCAGGGTCTCTCCTGCGAGTACTGACAACTGCGGTTTCCTTCCTCGGTCCGAAGTACGGCGCCGCCCCTTGCCCGGCACCCGGCCGTCGCGTCTCACAGCGCCCGAAGGCCACGGAGTACTTCTTCGATGAGTGCCACGTTCGGACGGTCTGCGGACGCGGGCTCGCGCACCCTGATGGCACCCACTTCGAGCAGGTCGCCCAGCAGCACGCGGATGACGCCCACCGGCAGATTCATGCTTGCGGCGACCTCAGTCACCGTTCGTGGCCGACGGCACAGCTCGATGATCGTGTGGTGCTCGGGCTGCACAGTCGCCGCCCAGTGCGGCAGACCTTCGTCGGTGGTGACGACGAAGGCCACAAGGTTGAACGCGGTCCGCTTGCTGGGTGTTCGGCCGCGGACCATCGCGTAGGGGCGGACGACAGGTCCCCCTTCGTCGTCTAGGCTCCCCGTCCACGTCAACGTCACAGGACGGTTTGGGCACCGGCAGGCAGACCGGACCGGGAGTCCACCGCCAGATGGTGTCTGAGTCGCTTGACCAGCATGGCCATCTCGTACGCAACCACACCGATGTCGGCCGTGTCCGGTGTCAGTGCGGCCAGGACGGTGTTCTCCCCGGCCGTGCACACGAACAGGAAGCCGGCTTCCATCTCCACCACCGTCTGACGCACGGCGCCACCGCCGAAGTGGCGCCCCGTTCCCTTAGCAAGGCTGTGGAATCCCGAGGCCACGGCGGCCAGCCGCTCGGCATGGTCACGGGTGAGATGGTCCGTTGCCCCCCGCATGAGACCGTCCGTCGACAGCAGCACCGCGTGCCCGATGTCCGGCACATTGCGGACCATGTCGTTCAGCAGCCAGTTCAGCTGCGCGGGTGTCTCGGCGACATACGACGTCGTCATCTGCCATCGTGCCTTTCTGCTTCAGCATGCCGGGGGTAGGGGGCGAGGCCGTCGGCAGGCAAGACGCTGTGGGCCTCGGTCTGTGTCTCGGTGACGCGAGCCCGAGCGGCCGCCGCCTGCAAAGAGGCCATCATCGAGCGGACGTACTCCGGCCGCCCGGCCCCTTCGATGCCAGGTCCGGAGGAGCCTGCGGGCGCGAACAGCGGCTGCGGGGCGGGCGCGGCGGCGGATACATCCCACTCGTCCGCCTGCGGGGGAAGGGGGGTGTACGGGTCGTAGGCCTGGCTGTGCCGGACGGGCGGGTGCCCCCCGTCGACGACTCGTCTCTGTTGGTCGTACGTCGCCGCGCTGTTCGTCCGTGCGAGCTGGGCGAGGGGTGCGGCAGCCGGGGCCGCAGCGGCCGCGTGGCCCCCCGTTGCGGAGCCGCTCCAGTCCATCAGACGGCCGGCCTGCAATTCGTCGGACTCGCGTTGCAACTCGAGCGCCAGGCTCTGCTGCGGTACCCGGCGCGGTAGCCCGTCGATGGTCTCCGGTTCGCCCTGCAGCTCCGGCCAGGGGGATGCTCCGGAGGGCAGAGCGCCTCGGGGACCGGCGGGGGCGCCCTTATGCACGTTCGCCTCGGCGGGTTGGGGGTAGTCCCGCCTGACCTCGTCGGCCCCTGCGGGAACCGCGACGTTCCCGTGGGCCGGCACGGCCGGGCCGAAGTCGTGCTCGGTCAGCTCGCCGAGCCCTCTGCGGGACGACTCCAGCCCTGCACGCGCCACACCGGCTCCGACGGCCGGGACGGACTGGGTGACCGATCCCCCGGACGCGGGCCAGTCCAGCAATTCACCGGGTACCAGCACCACGGCGCTCACACCGCCGTACGGTGAGGACCGTAGGGTGACCTGAATGTCGTGCCGCTGCGCGAGACGGCCCACGGTCACCAGCCCGAGGCGGGTGCTGTCCAGGGAGGTGACGTCGACGGGGGAGGAGATACGGGCGTTGGCGGCGTCCAATTCCTCAGCGGGCATGCCAAGGCCGCGGTCGTCCACCTCGATGATCAGACCGCCTGCGGCGGTGCTCGCGCCGACCCGGACCTCGCTGTCGGGCGGGGAGAACGCCTCGGCGTTCTCGATGAGTTCGGCCAGCAGATGGATGACGTCGGCGGCCGCACGGCCGAGGACGCCGACGGCGGGCACGGGCAGGATGACGACCCGGGCGAAAAACTCGGTCTCCGCGACGGCGGCGCGGATCACGTCGACGACCGACACTGAGTGCCGCCAAAGGCGCCCCGGAGCTGAACCGGAGAGGATGATCAGCCCCTCGGCGTAGCGGCGCATGCGGGTGGCCAGTTGGTCCAGCTGGTAGAGCTGCTCCAGCGTCCGGGCGTCGTCCTCGTGGCGCTCCATGACATCGAGCAGGCTCAGCTGGCGGTGGACGAGGGTCTGGTTGCGGCGGGCGAGGTTCAAGTAGATGTCACTGATGCCCTGGTGCAGGCGGACATCCTCGTGGGCGAGTTCCACCGCGGTGAGCTGGAGAGCCTCGAAGGCACTGCCCAGTGCGGCCATCTCCCGGTTGACGAAGGGCGGCCGCTCCATGGCGGAGCCGATGTCCACGCTTTCGCCTCTGCGTAGCCTTCCGACGACGTCACGGAGCTGGTCGTCGGTCAGGTTCTGGGCGGACGAGCGCAAGCGCGTGACGTCGCCGAGCAGGGACCGGGTCGTCCTGATCGCCATGACGACCGACACAACGAGGGCGACGAATCCCAGCAGGCCCGCGAGTATCAGGGCGATGAAGGCGCGCTGGGCCGGCGGGCCGGTTCGGGTGAAGACGACGGAGATGTCCTCGAGCGCGGCGGTGGACGATACCCGGTTCTCGGTGTCGAAGGCCTTACGCCACTGTCCGATGGAGAAGGGCAGTTTCTTGGCCGTGGGTCCGGCCTGGATCAGCTGCTCCTCCATGGCGGCGAGCCGACCCAGGGCGCCGGTGGGCGAGACCAGGCTCTCGAACGGCACGCGCTGGGGCGGAGGCAACCTCCGGACTGCCTCGGCGAGACCTACGCGCTGGGATCCGATGTCCTGTACGACGGCGCTGTACCCAGCGCGGTCGAGGCGCCGGGCCGGGCTCGCCGCGGCGGCTGAGATCAAGGCGTCCTCCTGCGACAGCAGGTCGCCTGCGGGCACCAGCATGTAGAGGGCTTGCCCGAAGTCCTGGGCGCTCTGGTCTGGGAGGATGGTCATGGCACGCAGGGCTTCGGCGATGCTGTCGACGACCGACGTGTACGCGGCCATCACCCGGGCCGGCGTCACGGCACGGGTGTCGACGCCGCGGCGAACGCGATCAAGGGTCTTGAGGGCGCGTTCCGCCCTGTCGACCCCTACGCGCACCCCCGCGTTCTCGTCGTCGCGCACATTCTCGTTGTGCGCCTGAGCGAGGAACGTCCGCACGGCGCCGTCCGTTATGGCCCGGGCGCCGTGCAGACCTTGACTCCCCGTGGCGGGCGCCGCCAGCTTGACCATGGAGGCCCTCCGCTCGGTCTGCACGGTGATGGCGACCAGGCCGAGGGGGTTGGCCAAGTGGTTGCCGATCACGTTCTCGTGCCTGAGCGTCAGAGCGTTGCCCAGCGTCAGATGAGCCGCGTAGGCCCACAGGGTCGCCAGCGACACGAGTGGCAGCAGCAGGAGCGCAGTCAACTTGCTGCGGATGGACCAAGGGCGTCTTGTCATCGTGCACTCTGTCAGTGGGGAGAATCCGGCGACGCCGGCGGACATGAGAAACGCGAACAAGCAGTGTCAACGCTCGCAAGCGCGGAGGGAACCGGCCAGCGACAGCGCAGGCGACACCGAATCATGTGGCGAAAGGTTCACACGTGTTCCTGATCAATATACGGCAAGGGTGTGAGTAAGTTGCAGAAATCCAGGGTTAAGCATGGGTTAACCAGAGACTGTCTCGCCTCATGTCGCATACACGAGTCTGCCCTAATCGCACACCTGCCCAACGGGGCGAATATGTGGTCAGACGCTCGCACTGATGGGGCGATAAAACGGCTATATGCGCATAGCTCCCCTGTAGTCGAGAACATGGCCGAGTCCGTCGCCGCACGTATGTTTCCAGAAGCGCGGGTGACATGGCACCCGGCAGGAGGTCTCGCCGGCGCTCGCGCCAACGGCACGCGCGGGCCTGCACGGAGCATGAACCATGTGTGACGAACATATACTGATGTTGCACGTACCATGGGACATGTGTCGCACTGGCATGGAGGAAAACTCAGGGACGGTTCGGGGCGGCGAGACGGATCCGCCCCGCGTGTTGGCTAATCGCCTCCGGGATGCCGGATCCGACGTCAGCTCGAGCACCCGCAGTGCCACGTCGGATCCGGACAACCAGGACCGCGTGTGATCACCGAAAGCCGAGCGGGCTCAGCGATGCGATGACCGGTCGCCGACGGGTCCGCCCGGCGCCCTGATCCAGGCCCGACCCCGCCGAAAGTGTCGCGGACCACCGCGCCCGACTGTCGGTGCCGGACCGATGGTGCCGACACGCAGTGTCGATTGAACAGAGGAGTAAAGCCATGATCCAGAAGAATGAGCTGATCGAACAGGCACGCCTCACCCACGAGGCCCACGTCGACGGCTGCAGAACCTGCCGTGCGAACGGAACACCGTGTCCGGCGGCGAAGCTGCTCAGACGCGAGTACAACAACCTGCTGAGGACCGTGGGGCGTTGATCCGTCCCACCGTCCTGCGTCGCTCGCCGGTACCTCGGTGAGCGGCGTCAGGGTGCGACGAGAAAAGGACGTGGCGGCGAGGACCGGGCACGGGCTGCCCCGGTGAGGGCCGGTGCCTGGCTCCGCGCGCTCTCGGTAGCTTGCGGGGCCCCGCCCGGGATCACGACAAGGACGGTCTGGCCCGCCCCTCCTCAGCCGATCTGAACGATCTTCACCACGCCCACGCCCGACTTCACCGAACGCAGAAGGATGTCGAAGACATACTTCTCGTCCGGGCGCGGGCGCAGGGTCACGGTGCGGCCGGGCGCCAGCTCAGGAGCCCGCAAAAAATTTCGCTCACCCTCCCGCCGCCCGCTCACCATGGTGACGACCACCGGACTCTGGCTGACATTGCGCAAGGTCACGGTGGTTGTCCTCGGGCAATCACCCTTCCGGCCCGACGGGCAGTTGTAGCGGACGTCACCGAAAGCCGTCGTACCGCACGACACCTCGTACCGCGGGTCACGGAGCGACGCGCACACATCACCCTTCTCGATGACGACCGAGACGTGATGGCGGTCGGCAGCGCCCTTGTCGACGTACGTCGTCACCGCTGCCAGAACCCCGGCGGCCGCGACGAGGACGGTGCCACTGATCGTCAGAACTCTTCCCAGCGCTTGCATATACCCGTTTCCTCGGTGACACCTGATCGATCGCCGTCATTACCCGCTACCGCCCAGCCCCGGCCTCCGGTCGTCCTGCCCGGCCCGAGGCCCGGATCCTCGGCCTACGAGCACGGAGCACCGCTCTTCGGCCTGGGCCTTCGACAGACCGCGCCCGCGCCTCGATGCCGACACCGGGTCAGCTGCCCGAGGCCGGAATCACTGCCCCCCGCGGGGCGGCCGCCCGCTCCCGCCGCAGGGGACGGCAGGAGTCTCAGTAGAGGGACGTATGTGCCGACCGGATGGGTTCACGATGCCCCCCTCCGTGTCCCGCCCCGGTGCCCGCACCGTTTCATCCCATGTGGGAGTCATGTCCCGGCGCGGGTTGCGGGTGACCGGGTCAACGCTGCTCGCCGCCCAGCGGCCGGGCGGTGACATCGGCCGAGTACACCAGCGCGGTGCGGTGGTTGTACTGGATGGTGTACATGGTCTTGCCGCCCGTGACGACCGTGCCGTCGCTGGGGAAGAAGTCGTCCGTGGCCGCCGGTGCCGCGGTCGCCACGTACGCCTGGCCGGCGGGTATGCCGTACATGCTGAGCGGGGCCTTGGTCGAGGGGCCCTTGCCGGCCGGGTACTCGGAAGCCTCGGGGTAGCTGAGGCCGTACACGGCCACCGGCTGGGTGCCGGCCACGCCGGACGACAGGACGGTCACACCGCCGCGCGTGCGCACGGTGTTGGCGCCGTGCGGGTTGAAGAACCACACCTTGGAACCGCTGAACCAGATCGCCGTCCAGGCGCCCTTCTTGTCGGCGACCACGAACTGCTGGCCGGCCTGTGCCGTGCTCCCCCGGTCGGAGACGCGGGGCGAGCCCGAGGCGGTGCCGTGGATCGCCTGGTCCCCGAAGAGCGGCGCGGTGCTGCTCGGCGCGGTACGCAGGTAGACGAAGTTGGACGGCTGCGTCACGTCCGTGCACGCGGTGGTCGCCCCGGTGGGGTCGTCGGAGGGGCAGATCTGCACGGTCTGCTTGTTGTGCGCGAAACCGGGTGCGATGGTCACCACCGACCCGACGCGGCCCACACCGTGCCGTGCCTTGCCGCGGGTGCCGAGAAGCGCCATGAAGTGTTCCCAGTCCCAGGACGGGCCGGCGTCCCAGTGCATACCGACGACGGAGGCCGAGTTGGGTCCGGGAACGTTGTCGTGACCGATGACGTGCTGCCGGTCCAGCGGGATGTGGAACCGGGCGCCGAGGTACTTCAACAGCTCGGCGGTCGCCTCGTACTGCGCATCGGTGTACCAGGCGCCTCCGTTCGCGGCGTAGCCCTCGTGCTCGATGCCGATCGAGTGCATGTTGGTGGAGTAGTTGCCGGCGTGGAAGGCCAGGTCCTCGGTGGGCACCATCTGCGTCACGGCACCGTCCGAGGAGCGCATCACGTAGTGGGAGGCACTCGCGCCGGGGCCCTGGAAGGCGGCGATGGCGGACTCGTAGGACGACTCCGTGTCGTGGATGACGATGGTATCGATCCTGATGCCGTCGGCGGGGCGGTCGGAGACCTGCCCGTTGTGCGGATCGGCCAGCACGAAGGTGCAGTCCACCGTGGCCGGGCACTCGGCCGCCGCCGTCTTCGTGACGGCCAGGCGCAGTCCGGCGAGCTGGCCCGTGGCCGGGGTGACCTCGGGCGCGGCCTGCAGACGCACACGCTGACCGTCGGGTGTGGTGCGGGCGGCACCCTGCTTGACGGTGGCGAAGACCCGGTTGGCAAAGGCCCTGGCCCCGTGCTCCCCGGTCGCCTGGCTGTAGCGCGCGACGGCCCCGTACCAGTCGCCCGGGTCGGACGAGGGCTTGCCGTGCAGGCTCTTGTGGTACGAGGCGAGCAGTGCAGCACCTGCGCGGATGTTGGCAGTCTCGTCGGTGCGCAGCTTCTCGGCGGACATGCCGGTGAGCTTCACGGCCGCCTGCAGGGAGTGCAGGGCCGGGGCCGCGGCCAGCTTCTTCACATCGGCACGGCCCGCGGCTCCCGCGTCGCCTCCGGCCATCAGGGCTGGGGTGACGTCGGTGAGGTGCATCGGGCCGTAACCGCCCTCGGTGCTCTGCTGTCCGGCGTGGCCGTCCCACGCCGACTCCTGGTAGGCCAGGGCCAGCAGCACTTCCTGCGGTACGTGGTACTCGGCCGCCGCGTCGGCGAAGTCACGCTGTCACGCGGTGTCGGCCGCGTCCGTGCCGCCGGTGGCTTGCGCCACCAGCGAAGTGACACCAGGAACTCGATGTGTGAGGCAGACACCTGACGCGAACGCCTCCCTAAAGCGGCAAATATCCCATAAGCGATGGGGTGTTCATAGAACCCTCACGCCTGCATCACGCAAACACTCCCCGGGCCGCGCCGACCCGTCCCTCGCTCCCTCAGGTCGAATCCCCGACCGCGAGCGGGACCCCGGAGGCCGGTGCACCGCTCGCCGTCCAGGCGCCGAAACATGACGTCGAACGGAGCGGCGGTGGTCACAGCGAGGGCCGCCACAGCGCATCGCCGGGGCACAGTCCCGCCGCATCCGCAGCTTCGGCGGCGTCACTGACTGCGGCTCCGCGAAGTCCCTGATGGGCCTGGAGCCGTGCCTGTATCCCGTGGTGTGTGAGATATGCGGATGGAGGCGGGCTGACTCCGGCGGGACGGCAGCGCCGGGAGACGGTGCGAATGCAGGCGGCTGAGCTCTTCGAGCAGAAGATCAAGCCGCCGGAGGTAGCACGGCGCTTGAGGGTGAGTGCGAAGTCGGCCTACCAATGGCATCGGTTGTGGCGGGACGGCGGCGCGCAGGCGCCGGCCTCCCGCGGCCCGAGTGGATCCCGGTGCCGTCTGTCCCCGCCCTGCCTGTCCTCCGCGCCGACGTCGCCGATAGGGGTGCTGTATGCCCGTGCCGGATCAGCCAGCTGTCCGCGAGGGTTCCCTGCGGCCTCGGCCTCCCGGGCCATTCACGCGAAGACCTCATCCATTTTCCTCGTCGGCTGCTCCCTCAGGGCCGACAGTTTCGCCGCTCCTCAGCGGCATCAGAGCGAAACCTCTGGACATCAAGTGGTGCAGAGTCACCAGCATGTAGAGGGCCAAGCTGTTCTGGAGGGAATGCGGCATCGCATACGGCGCCAGACTGCGACGCGGGTCCAGCCGAAGCTCCGGCTCCAGGACTGTCCGGCACCTCCAGTTCGCCGCAATGAAGACGCTGTTCCACGATTCGGTTGGAGCGGCAGGCTCACGTCGTTCAGGCATAACCGCAACAGGTCCGGTTCCTCTGAAGCCTCGGTGCACCACGTCATCCATTGATCCACTGCAGTCGCGCCGCCTGTGCAGGCTACTGACATCCAAGTAACTGGCCCGCTCCACCATGGGCGGCTACCCGCCCACTCGTCGGGGAATCGGCCACTTGGCGGAGTTCCCGGTCGCGCGTCCGGAAGTTGGCCAGATGAAGTGGAGCTCACGGCCGACCAAGGCATGGCCGACGAAAGTGGTGCGGGTGGCGAACACCGCATGTGACAAGTCGAACCAGCCAGCCATGCACGCCTGCACACCGCCGCGCGGGCCGCCGGCATCCGCCGGCCCGGCAACACCAGGTGCGCAGGCAGTGTCGATGGCGCGACCCGCGCACTCGCCATGCCGTCGTCCGCTCTTACGTCCTGCCGGCCTGAGCAGTCCGCGGTCGCACTCCCTTATCCGCCGCCCGGCATACATGCGTGCGAGGCGGGGCTCCGGTTTGCGGGAGTATTCGGGTGCCAAGTCCCGGGCGAATCTCAGACGTCCAGCCGTGTCTCATCCGTGGTCAGCCGCCCCCCAATCGTCCGCGGGGTGGCTCTGTGCCATGCCCCGGGCGACACGCCCACGCCTTGCGCGCTTCGCCATCGACCGCGGATCGAGCCCATGCCGGACCGCCTGACACACAGGTGGCCGCATCCGGCCGGTGTGTGTCGCATTGTGGCCGTGTCTCACTTGTGACACCTGTGAACCGTGACAGGTCCGGCTGCGCCGATGAATGATTCCCGAGAAGTTGTGGCGTACAGCTGTACGAGAGGATTTCCCCTGATGGCAAGAATCCGCCCTATGGCGGCGATCATGACAGGACTGCTGGTGGTCGCCGGTGTCACACCGGCCCTCGCCGCAGCGCGGGCGCAGGTTGCTGATCCTGTCACTCATCCCGCCGGCGAACCGGGGGTCCACTCCGCGACCGTGCGGCTGGTGACGGGTGACCAGGTGACCGTGACGACACTGCCCGGCGGACGGCGTACGGCGTCGGTGCAGCCTGGCCCCGGACGCGAGCACATGCCCTTCAACACGTTCGAGGGCGATGACAAGTCGCTGACCGTGATGCCGTTCGACGCCCAGGGACTGGTCTCCGCCGGGACCCTGGATCGCCGGCTCTTCAACGTGACCGGGTTGATATCCCAGGGCTACGACGAGACTCACACCTCGACGCTGCCGCTGATCGTCTTCTCGCAGCCGACCAAGCCGAGGGTCGGGGTCCGCGTCAGCGCACAGGCGTCCAAGGCCGCCGCATCCCTCGCCGACCGCCTGGTGGCGTTGGAACCGGCACACTCCCGCGCCCTGGCGAGCATCGACGCGCATTCCCTGCAGGTCCCTGGCAAGGACCTGGCGACTCTCTGGAAGACACTGAAGCCCGCTGAGGGGCCGACGGCCGCCCGGGCCGCAGTCACCCCGCGAATCTCGCTGGACGGCAAGGCCAGGGCCCTGCTGGACCGCAGTACGGCGCAGATCAACGCCCCCGCCGCCTGGAAGGCCGGCTACGAGGGCCAAGGCGTGAAGGTGGCCGTGCTCGACACCGGTGTCGACCCCAACCATCCCGACCTGGCCGGTCGCATCGCCGAGGCCCAGGACTTCTCCGGCAGCGGGAACACCGTCGACCACTTCGGCCACGGCACCCACGTCGCCTCCATCATCGGCGGCACCGGCGCCGCCTCCGGCGGTACCCGACGCGGAGTCGCGCCTAAGGCCGACCTGCTGATCGGCAAGGTGCTGGACGACAACGGCTCCGGTTCCGAATCGGGCATTATCGAAGGCATGGAGTGGGCGACCGCCGAGCACGCCAAGGTCGTCAACATGAGTCTTGGGGCGGATGTACCGACCGACGGGACCGACCCGCTCAGCCAGGCTGTCGACAACCTGACCGCCTCCACCGGCACGCTTTTCGTAGTCGCAGCGGGCAACTCGGGTCCGGGCCAGTACACAGTAGGCGCGCCGGGCGCAGCCGAGTCCGCGCTGACCGTGGGGGCAGTCGACCGTGACGACTCCCTGGCCCCCTTCTCCAGTCGCGGTCCGCGCTACAACGACGAAGCGGTCAAGCCCGACGTGACCGCCCCCGGTGTGGGCATCGTGGCTGCGCGCGCGGCAGGCACCACCCTGGGCGACCCAGTCGACGCCAACTATGTGTCGCTGTCCGGCACCTCGATGGCCACCCCGCACGTCGCCGGTGCCGCGGCGCTGATTGCCCAGCAGCATCCAGACTGGACTGCCCAGCAGCTCAAGGACGCCCTGATCAGCACCGCGCACACAGTGTCCCGGACGAAGGTGACCGAGCAGGGCGGTGGCCGCATCGACGTGGCCGCGGCCATGGGCCCGGTCATGGCCACGGGCTCCGTCACGCTCGCGCCGTTGACGACCGGCGATACGTCGGGGCGGCGATCGGCGGGCATGCTGCACTACACGAATACCAGCGATCACGCGCTCACTCTTTCTCTGACCGCCGACCTGGCCACCGAGGACGGCAAGACGCTTCCCGACGGTGTACTCAGCCTCGACTCCAACACCGTGCAACTGGCCCCCGGTTCCACCGCCGACGTGCCGCTGCGCACGGACGCGACCCACGCAGTCCGCGGCAAGTTCTACGGATACGTCACCGCGAAGTCCGCCGACGGTTCCGTGCTCGCCCACACCACTCTTTCCCTCGTGGTGCACACCCCCTTGCACCGGCTGACCATGGTCCAGCGTGACCGCAACGGTCAGATCACACACGGCTTCGTCATGCCGGAGATCTGGGGCCCCGACGGTTTCGTGAACTACACAGACCTCGATGCGGGAGTCGCGGTCGTGGAGGAGGGCACGTACTACGTCAGCTTGGACTTCTACGAGCGGACCGAGAACGGCGGCACCAACGTGGGCCGGATCGTCAATCCCGAGGTGAAGGTCACCAAAGACATGACGGTCACTCTGGACGCCTCGAAGCTCACGGAGGTGAAGCTCCGGACCCCTCGCCCCGCCGAGCAGCGCGGCGTATTCAGCAGTTACTACTACCGCCAGATCGACGGGCACAGCCTGACGGAGGGGGCCCTCTACTTCGACGACTGGAAGCTCTACACGAACGGCACCTCCCCGGTCACCGACGGCGCCTTCGAATTCTCACTGCGCAAGCAGATGGTGGCCCCGCAACTGCGGGCTGAGGTCCAAGGCGGTTCCCAGCACTTCACTCCGTACTACCAGCCGACCTCCCCGGTCTTCGGGGACGAGGGTGCGCGGCTGACCGCCGTGAGCGCCGGCACAGCGGCGGCGCCCGACTTCAGTGCGGTGCGCGGCAAGCTGGCCGTCGTGCAGGACGACAACTCGGCGCCGTGGGACCGCCAGGCTCTCCCGCGGGCAGCCGCGGACGCGGGGGCCAAAGCGCTGTTGGTGGTGCAGCCTGAGGGCTTCTCCGACTGGACCCGGTGGCAGCCGGACGGTGACCGCATGGCGCTGCCCACCATGCAGACCTCCTGGGACAACGGGTCGGCTCTGATGGAGCGCATCAAGAAGGGCACCACGAAGGTGCAGTTCTCCGGCACGGTGCGCAGCCCGTACCTGTACGACCTGATGGAGGTCACGAAGAGCTCCATCCCCAGGAACCTGGTATACACCGTCACCGATCGCAACACCGCGCAGGTCCACAGCACGTACACCCGGACCGGGGCTGCGGAATGGGCGAGTGAGCAGCGGTTCGGATGGCGCCCGTTCCAGGACACCGCGTGGAACCAGTACAGCCGCTATGTCCCGTTGGGAGCCGAGCGCGTCGAGTACGTGAGCACTGGCGACACGCTGTGGCAGCACATCGTGCACCACAACATCGTTCCCGTTCCGGACTTCCCGCTGGCGGTCGGCATGCACGATGCCGCGCACACCTACCAGCCGGCCCGGCAGGTCGAGGAGCGGTGGTTCGGCGCAGTGGTCCGCCCGTCGATCCCGCGCGGAAAGGACCAGACAGCGGTGCGCAACGGCAACACCCTGTCGGTGTACATTCCCGAGTTCGACGACTCTGGCGCCGGTCACTGGTCGTTGGCCGAGACCGACCCCTTCGGAGGTCCCGGTGGCGGAGTAGGCGTCTCGTCCTCAAGTGACACCTCCAAGGCGGAGCTGTACCGGGATGGTAAGCAGATCGCCACGTCCGACAACGGTGCGTGGGGCAACTTCGAGGTGCCTGCGGGCGAAGCCACATACCGGCTGGACCTCACCACCGGCCGCACCTCGGACGACTGGCGCTTCGGCACCGACACCCACACATCCTGGACGTTCCGTTCGGACACCGTGGCGGACACGACCCTGCTGCCACTGCTTCAGCTCGACTATGACGTGCCGGTCGATGCGCAGAACGCGGTGGGACGGGCACGCACGCACACCCTCGGCATGACTGTCCGCATGCAGGACGGCATGCCCGCACCTCGCGGCGTGAAGCTGAAAGTAGAAGCGTCCTACGACGACGGGAAGACCTGGACCACGACGCGTACCGTGGGGCGGAACGGCGAGGGACAGTTCGCCGCCACTGTGGAACGCCCGTCGAACGTGCACGGCGACGCGTACGTGACGCTGCGGGTTACTGCGACGGACTCCTCAGGCAACAGCATCCAGCAGACCGTGAAGCGGGCGTACCTGCACCGCAGCGCACAGTGAGACGGGACCAGCACTGACGAGGGATCACCCCACCGAACCGCGGGGGGGGGGGGGGGGGGGGGGGGGGGGGGGGGCGGCGCCCCCCCCCCCCCCCCCCCCGGCCGGGGGGGGGGGGGGGGGGGGGGCGGGGGGGGGGGGGGGGGGGGGGGGGGGGGGGGGGGGGGGGGGCGGGGGGGGGGGGCCCCCCCCCCCCCCCCCGGGGGGGAAAGAGTATGGT
>NZ_JBIAEC010000035.1:27112-41821 GCF_042868225.1 Streptomyces sp. NPDC007856
ACCACCCCCCCCCCCCCCCCGCCAACGCCCCCCCCCCCCCCCCCCCCCCCCCCCCCCCCCCCCCCGGGGGGGGGGCCCGCCCCCCCCCCCCCCCCCCCCCCCCCCCCCCCGGGCCACTCAGCCGGACGGTGTCGCGCGACCGTCATTCGACGGTGGTGATGGTCAGCCGCGGAGGGTCTCCAGCAGCCTGAGCCAGACCTCGCTGATGGTGGGGAAGGCTGGGACGGCGTGCCAGAGCCGGTCGATCGGTACCTCGCCCGCGACGGCGACGGTGGCCGAGTGGAGCAGTTCGGCGACGCCGGGGCCGGCGAAGGTGGCGCCGGCGACGGTGTTGCTGTCGAGGTCGACGAGCATGCGTGCCTGTCCGCGGTAGTCCTCGGTGTATTGGTGGGCGCCGGCGACGTTCGCGAGGTTGTAGTCGACGATCTTGATGCGTCGCCCGCTCCCCTCGGCCTCGCGGCTGGTGAGGCCGACGGACACAACTTCCGGATGGGTGAAGACGACCTGCGGAACGGCCGTCGTGTCCGCGGTGGCGACGTGCGCTCCCCAGCGTGAGTCGTCGACCTTCTCGCCCTTGGCGCGGGCGCCGATGACGGCGCCGGCGATCCTGGCCTGGTACTTGCCCTGGTGGGTCAGCAGGGCACGCCGGTTGACGTCGCCTACGGCGTAGAGCCAGCCGTCGGCGACCGCGGTCACCCGGAAGGTGTCGTCCACCGTCAGCCAGTCGCCCGGGGTGAGCCCGACGGTCTCCAGGCCGAGGTCCCAGGTCGCCGGGGCGCGGCCGGTGGCGAGGAGGATCTCGTCCGCTGTCAGCTCCGTGCCGTCGGTGAGTGCGATGCGCAGCTCGCCGTCGATGCGCTCCATGGCGGTCACGGAGGTGGCAAAGCGGATGTCGACGCCGGCCTCGCGCAGTCCCTCGGCGACGAGTTCGCCCGCGAACGGTTCCATGCGTTCGAGTAGTTCGTCCTCGCGCACCAGGAGGGTGACCTGTGATCCGAGCGCCTGCCAGGCGGTTGCCATTTCGACGGCCACGACTCCGCCGCCGACCACGGCCAGCCGGCCCGGTGCCCGGTCGGCGCTGGTCGCCTCGCGGCTGGTCCACGGGCGTACCGTGTCGAGGCCGGGAACGGGGGGCAGGGCCGGCTTGCTGCCGGTGGTGACGGCAACCGCGTGCCGGGCGGTGAGGTGGACGGTGTCGCCGTCGGGGGTCACCACGTCGACCTGGCGGGGGCCGGTCAGCCGGCCGTGTCCGCGGACGAGATCGACCGATACCGAGTCGAGCCAGTCGGCCTGGTCGTCGTCCTTCCAATAGGAGGACATCCGGTCGCGGTGCGCGAGGACCGCCTCGACGTCCAGCGGGGCGTCCGCCGCCCGGCTGAGGCCGGGGACGCGGCGGGCGTCGGCGCGTGCGACGACCGGACGCAGCAGTGCCTTGCTGGGGTCGCAGGCCCAGAACGAGCACTCGCCGCCGAGCAGTTCGCGCTCGACGATGACGGTGCTGAGCCCGGCCGCGCGGGTGCGTTCGGCGACGTTCTCGCCGACGGGTCCGGCGCCGATGACGACGACGTCGTAGATTCGGTTGATCTCGCTCATCATGATCCGTTCGTCTGTGCCGGTATGGGGTGACCGGGGTGGGCTGGGGTGGCGGCGGGCACGGCGGGGTGGCCGCCGCCCGCCGCTGTCAGGGTGGCCTGGCTTGCGGGGGGGGGACTCAGCGGCCGGCGAGGCGCTGCTTGATCTCCTGGAGGACCCAGCCGTTGCCGTCGGGGTCGCTGAAGGTGAGGTAGCTGCCGTAGGAGGCGCGCTCGGGGTGCGGACCGGCCAGGCGCTCCTGGCCCTCGCCGTCGAAGACGGCCTCTCCGGCGTGGTGGCCGTGGTGCAGGAGGCCGCCGGCGTCGTGGAAGACGTCGCTGACCTCGATGCCGCGGGCGGTCAGCTCCGCGTGGGCTTCCTCGATGTCCGTGACGATCAGGTACAGACCCTGGGTGGAGCCGGGGGCCGCGGTGGTCATGCCGTCCCCGAAGATGATCGAGCACTCCGAGCCGGTGGGCGTGAAGTGGACCACCCGGAAGTCGTCGGACGCGGTGTAGTCGACGTCCAGACGGAAGCCGAGCTGCTCGTAGAAGGTCTTGGCGCGGTCGACGTCGGAGACGGGCAGAACGATGAGCTCGAGCTTGAAGTCCATGGGGGGAGTTCCTTCGTTTCTTTCTTCTGCTGCTTCTGGTGGGGGTGCCGGTCGGCGGTGCGGCGCCGGCCGGGCGGATGCCCTTGAGGCGGGCCGGGGCGACCGGTGCGGCTCAACCCATGACCAGAAACCTAGCCTACGTTTCCCTCATGCGCAAGGTAAATGTGCACATTGAAAGAGTGGTCAAGTTATCTAGTGAAGCGGGAATACCCCACTACACGGACGACCGTCAGGTCGAGGCCGCCGTCTTGCCGGTGGGCTGCTCTGCCCAGACGGTCTTCCCGTCGGCGGTGTAGCGGGTGCCCCACTGCTCGGCGAGGGTCGCGATGATGAACAGTCCGCGCCCGGACTCGTCGATGGTGCGGGCATGCCGCACGTGCGGGGCACTGAGCGCGCTGTCGCTGACCTCGCAGGTCAGCATCCGGTTCAGGATGAGGCGCAGGCGCAACGGCGGTGTGCCGTAGCGGGTGGCGTTGCCGACCAGCTCGCTGACTATGAGCTCGGTGGCGTACGAGGTCTCCACGTCCAGCCCCCAGGCGGCCAGCCGGTCCCGGGTCGCCTTGCGGGCGATCGGCGCCGCTTCGGGGCCTTCGGGGAGCGCGCACGTCAGGACCCGCCCGGTGGGCATCGCCTTGGTACGGGCCAGCAGGATAAGTGTGTCGTCGGTGTCGTCCTGCGGGTAGGCCCGCGCGATGCTCTCGCGTACCTCGGGCAGCGGCTCGGTGGCGGCCCCGTCCAGGAGGTGCCGCAGCGGGCCGGAGGGCGCCAGGACCTGTTCCGCGAGCTCGGCGGTGCCCAGCGCGACGGTGCTCCCGGCAGGCAGCGGGACGGTGGTGGCGGGGAAGGGTGCCGTGTCCGGGGCGGCCAGCGCCGGCCCGGCGGGGACGGACAGGGTGGTCGAGGTGCCGTCGGGGAGGATCGCGACGGGCTCGGGCAGCCCGGCGCGAGCGATCGTGCAAGTGAGCTCCACCGGGTCGTAGATCGCGACGGTGCAGCCGGCGGTGAGCGGCTCCCGAGCCAGGGGGTCCAGAGGCGGCAGCGCCGCGCGCGCGGCGACGAGCCGGGCCGCCGTGTCGCTCAGCCGGGCCAGCAGTTCGTCGGGTTGCAGGTCCAGCCCGAGCAGCGTGTGGATGGCGGTGCGCAGCAGTCCCATGGCGATGGCGGCAGGCATGCCCCGACCGGCCACGTCCCCGGCGACGAGCGCGGTCCGCGCGCCGGGCAGCGCGATCGCGTCGCACCACCCGCCGCCCCCCTCGGCACCCGTGATGTGAAGCGGGCAGACCTGGAGGGTGGGCTGGTCCGCGAGGTTCCCGGGAAGGAGCCTTCGCTGCACGGTGGACATGACGATCCACTCACGCATGTACAGCGAGGCCCTGTCGATGCACAAGGCCGCGTGTGCGCAGACGGCGGACGCCAGCGCCAGGTCGTCCTGCCCGTAGGCGTCCCCGTGTTCGTGCCGGCAGAAGCGGACGAGGCCGAGGACCTGATGGCCGAGGGCCAGCGGGGCGACGAGCACGGAGCGCGCAGTATCCTCCGCCACGGCGCAGGGACAGGACGGTTCGCCGACCAGCCACCCGCCGGTGCCGGCCGATGACACCACGCGCGGCTGGAGGTCGGCCAGGACACATGCCTCCGCGGTACCGGCGGCGAGGGGATGCACGGTCGCGGAACGAGGCAAGGGCTCTCGCCCGCGGACGGCCGCCCGGCACAGCAGCACACCCGGGCTGACCGGCGCCGTCAGGGCGTCGCCGCCCCGGACGGTGCTCTCGACGACGTCGACGACGGCGGCGTCGGCGAACGCCGGCACCACGGCGTCGACGAGCTCCTGGCACGCGTCCATGACGTTGAGCCGGTGTCCCATGCCAGTACGCACGCTCTGCAGGAGGTCCAGGCTCTGGCGCGCCTGCTCCTGCGCGGTGACGTCGGAGGCGCAGACCACCAGCCCGAGCACGGCACCGCCCGGATCCTGGAGCCGGAAGTAGGAGACACGGCGGATCGGATGATCGTGCCTGCCGGACCCTCCGGTGCCCCGCACGAGACGGTCGACCACCGGTACGCCGCTGTCCAGCACCGTGCGCGCGAGCGCGGCTTCCTCCCCGACGGCGGCGAAGCCGCATGCCTGAGTGAAAGGCGTGCCCTGCGGATATCCGGAGCGCCGCCCGCCCGTCGGGTCGACCGAGGTCATACGCATCAGGCGCAGGTCGGGGTCGTAGACCTGAAGCCGTGCGGGGCAATAGGTGAACAGTCCGGCAAGGAGAGAGGTCTCCCGTCGCGCCGGGCCCTCGCAGGCGGGGGTAAGTGCGCCGGCCGTCCGGGCACTCGGCGGAGCCTCGCCGTTCGCCGTGCTGTCGTTCCCCGCTTCGAGTACCTGCCAGACGACGTCACGGCCGTCGAGTGCGGGCCTGACCACGAGCGCGACCGGGTCCGGGATTCCGTGACGCTGCGGAAAACCGCCGTCGGCGGCCCTGTGCAGTAGTGCGCTCACTGGCTGGCCGAGGGCCTGTGCGGCAGACCAGCCGAACATCTTCTCGGCCGCACGTCCCCACCGGGCGACCCGGCCTCCCTCGTCGAGGAGGAGCAGGACATCGCCGGCGAGCACGTCACCGTCGGGCATGAGAAAGCACCTCCCTGCCGCCCGCCCGGTGGGGCCGGCGGGGACGAGCCCGCATCTGCCAGGGCTTTCTCCAGCACTCTAACCGCAAAGCGACATGCGTGAGGTGTCGAGGCGCGCCTGCACCGGGGCGGGGTCAGTCGCTGCTGGAGATGTTTCCGTGGAGCAGTTCGAGCAGGGACTTGGTGTCCGAGGCCTCCTCCTGGCTGAGGTTGGCAACTCGCGCGATGGTGGCCGGTACGACGCGAATGCGTTCGCGCAGTGCGGTGCCCGCATCCGTGAGCGTGATCTGCACGGTGCGCTCGTCGTCCACCTGGCGGCGGCGTTCGATCAGGCCATGGGATTCGAGACGCTTCAGCAGCGGTGTCAGCGTGCCGTAGTCGAGCTCCAGGAGCGCGCCTAGCTTCTTGATGGGCAGAGCACCGTGCTGCCACAGCACCAGCATCGCCAGGTACTGAGGGTAGGTCAGGTTGAACTGCTCCAGCAGCGGCCGATAGCGGTTCGTGAGCGCCCGCTGCGCCGCGTACAGCGCGAAGCACAACTGATCCTCAAGGAGCAGCGAGACCTCGTCCGTCTGCTCAACGTGCTGAACCGTCTCGGTGTCGTTCATCAGGAACCTCTCGTGCGACCCACTGTGTCGTCTCCTGACAGAGTACCCGCGATTTTCGGCGGTGCAATTAGATTGTGCACTTTTCAAATCGTAGGGTGTGTGTCTTGCGCTACATATTAGGAGCCCACGCTTTCCTCGTACACAAGGTTGAAGTACGTTCTATGGCATCCCCCGACGGTCGACCACCTTCTCTGCGTCAGGTCGTAGTCGAAAGAAAGCATCTAAAGCAACCCGAGGAGCCCCATGTACAAGACCGGATTCCGCAAGCTCGTCCCCGTCGTCGGCGCAGTCGCCGCGCTCCTCGTCGGTGCGCCGCTGGCCTCCGCCGCCGCCCCCACGTCACGCGAAGCGCACCAGCACACAGAGACTATAAACGTGGTCGCCAAACAGACCCAGACCCAGTCCATCGACCTGGGCGAGAAGGGCAAGAGTCTCGGTGACCAGCTCGTCATCGCCGAAGACCTGTACCGCCACGGCAAGAAGATCGGCGACCACAGCGTGGTGTGCACGTACATCCACACCGAACCCGACGCCCTGCAGTGCCTGGGCACCTTCGCCCTGCCCGAGGGGCAGATCACCGGCCAGGCCCTCCTCCACCTGCCCGCGCCCTCCGCCGTCGACGTCGCCGTCACAGGCGGGTCCGGCGCCTTCAGCAACGTCGGCGGCTACGTCCGGACCGTCCCCGCCGGCACCACCGAACGCCACGTCACCTTCAACCTCACCCGCTGACCACCCGCGGCACCCGGATGGTTCTCCGTCACACGAGGGTGCCGCGCCCGCCCGTAGTACGCAGGCAAAAGGGCCGCTCGCAGGCAGGCGGATCGATGCCCGGCAGACGAACCGCAGCACCTCTACCAGTCCAGCCTGTTGGGGGTCGGTGGAGCTGGGTCCGCACCCGGGGCTTCTCTCCATTCTGCGAACCGGCGCAAGGCGGTCACGCCCGTCGACCTGAGACCAAGTGCCGGCGAAGCTCAAGGTGGCGGTGAAGATGAGCGCGGTCAGTATCTCGCCCATCTCCGCCCACAGGGGAGCCAGGACGCCTGCGACGCCGGGGTCCAGGCAGGCTGGGGCAATCGCGAACATCAGCTCGCCGATGGAGGCAATCGGGGGACCGCGCGGAGGACTCGGGATGCGCAGGCGGCTCGTATCGCCGATGCAATATGACGTAAGCGGGAGTACACAATTGTTCATGACAACCGCAAGCATGACTAGCCCGTGGCGGCAAGCGGCCTGCGCCGTGGTGGCTGCGCTGGCCTCGATCGCGCGGGCGGTGAGCGGCGCGCATCTGCTCAGTGTCCTTCACCGTCAGGTACAGCCCGGCGCCACGGTCTCCGCCGAGGCCGTGAAGGTGCCTGCGGTACCGTCTCCTCGAGAGCGCACCGGCGCCGGACTCCGAGCCAGCCGCAGGGAGGGACTTTGTCAGGCCTGAAACCCGGCCGCTCTCCCGAGCCGACCGGAAGTCCCATCGATGCGCTCGGTCACGAAGGACTCACCGGATGGGGAGCCGTACCCCTGACTTCGGCATGTTCATCGAACCCAGTGCAAGGTTGAGTCTTCAACTGCTAGCTCCGTCGAATCATGTCATGCAGGGCAGCCATAACCGGCAATCCACCTCTCGACACAGAGAAGACCAAGCACGCCCCTGACCCACGCTGGCGCGCCCTCCATTGCACTCTCGGATCCCGCGTCCGCGATCCAGCCAGCCGCCTGGTATGTGATCAGCGCAACACGCACCGCGCCGGTATCGACGGACATACATTCTCCTAGCACACAAGTTACTTTACTCAAAGGAGTACCGTACATATGTCCCCTGCTCAGCCCGACGCCTACACCCCCACGGACCGGACGGTCCCCACCAGAAGTCGTGAACTCGCTTCGTACGACCGCGAACTGGTACACGCGATCCTCGACGCGGACTACCTCTGCCACCTCGGCTTCATCCGTGATGGCGCGCCCATGGTCCTGCCCACTCTGTACGCGCGGGTCGGCGAGCGCCTGTACGTGCACGGTTCCACCGGCTCACCGGCACTGCGCCGTGCTGGCCATGACGACGGTCTCGCGGTGTGCCTGACCGTTACCCACCTAGACGGGCTGGTACTGGCCCGCTCCGCCTTCAACCACACAATCAACTACCGCTCGGTCGTGGTGCACGGAGTCGCTCACCGAGTCACCGACCGTGACGAGCGCTGCGCGGCCCTCGATGCCCTCGTCGACCACATAACACCCGGCCGCGCTGGCGACTCCCGCCCTGCCAACGCCAAAGAGCTGGCCGCCACCGCCGTGATCGCCCTCGACCTGCACGAGGTCTCAGCCAAGGTGCGCACTGGCGACCCCGTCGACAATCCCGAAGACCTCTCCCTGCCCCACTGGAGCGGAGTGCTCCCTGTCACCCGAGCCTACGGTTCACCACTGCCGTCCGCCGACCTCGACCCCTCTCTCCCCCTCCCCGGCTACCTCACACGGCAGTGACGCAACACAGAGCACGCCTGTTGCGGCCCTGGAGTGTGCACCATCAGCTCATCGAGCTCGCGTGTGCGCTGCACACTACTGACAGTGAGAATGTGAGTGGTGGTTCTGCTGGTGAGCCTGACTCACTTACTGACGGGTTGGCCGCCGTCTCGGTGGGGTGGGAGGCGGCGGCCGTGGTGGGATGCGCTGTCCTGGGGTCAGTCGGTGAGGATCTGGGCGGCCTGTTCGATCAGGATGGCGACTGCGCCGGGTTGGGAGACCGTCACCGCGTGGGATGCCTCGATCTCGACGGTGTGCGCGTTTGCGCGCTTGGCCATGAAGCGCTGGGCGGCCGGCGGGATGTTGTGGTCGTCGGTGGCGGTCAGGCTGTAGGAGGGGGTGGTCTTCCAGGCGGCGTCGGTGGCCTTCTCCTCCAGCGCCGAGGCGGCGACGGGGCGCTGGGTGGCGGCCATCAGGCGGGCGGTGGTTTCGGGTACGTCGGCGGCGAACTGGCCGTGGAACTTGTCGGCCCTGATGTACAGGTCGCTGCCCGTCTTGCCGCCGGGCAGCGGGAACGGCACCGGGTTCAGGGTCTCGCCGAGCGTGCTGCCGGGGAACTTGTTCGACAGCTCCAGCGCGCTCTCGCCGGCCTCGGGGATGAAGGCGGCGATGTAGACGAGCGCCTTCACGTTCGGCACACTGACAGCGGCCTGGCTGATGACCGCGCCGCCGTAGGAGTGCCCGGCCAGCACGATGGGGCCTTCCACGCTCCTGAGGTAGCTGTTCAGGTAGGCGGCATCGCCGGCCAGGCCGCGCAGCGGGTTCGCGGGCGCGACCACCTGGTAGCCGTCGTGCTCGAGGCGCTCGATGACTCCGTTCCAGCTCGAGGAATCCGCGAACGCGCCGTGCACTAGCACGATCGTGGGCTTCGTCTGCGACGTGGTGTTCATGACGGGACTCTCCATCTGCTGCGTGGCGCGGTGTTCAGCGCCTTGGTCGGCAGCCCCCAAACCCGTTTCCGCGCGGAGGCGGGGGTAGGGGGGTGGTTCGGAAAGGCGGCCCGCCGGCTGCGCGGGGATGCGCAGCCTGGTGGCCGGCCGTGAGGTCAGCGGGTGGTGGCGTGGGCGGCCTGCTCGATCAGGCGGGTGACCGTGCCGGGCCGGGAGACCGTGACGGCGTGGGACGCCTTGGTCTCGACGGTGTGTGCGTGGGCGCGCTTGGCCATGAAGCGCTGGGCGGCCGGCGGGATGTTCTTGTCCTGGGTGGTGACCAGGTCCCAGGAGGGGATGGTCTTCCAGGCGGCGTCGGTGGCCTTCTCCTCCAGCGCCGAGGCGGCGACGGGGCGCTGGGTGGCGGCCATCAGGCGGGCGGTGGTTTCGGGTACGTCGGCGGCGAACTGGCCGTGGAACTTGTCGGCCCTGATGTACAGGTCGCTGCCCGTCTTGCCGCCGGGCAGCGGGAACGGCACCGGGTTCAGGGTCTCGCCGAGCGTGCTGCCGGGGAACTTGTTCGACAGCTCCAGCGCGCTCTCGCCGGCCTCGGGGATGAAGGCGGCGATGTAGACGAGCGCCTTCACGTTCGGCACACCGACAGCGGCCTGGCTCATGACCGCGCCGCCGTAGGAGTGCCCGGCCAGCACGATGGGACCCTTCACACTCTTGAGGTAGGAGTGCAAGTAGGCGGCGTCGCCGGCCAGGCCGCGCAGCGGGTTCGCGGGCGCCACCACCTGGTAGCCGTCGTGCTCGAGGCGCTCGACGACCCCGTTCCAGCTCGAGGAATCCGCGAACGCACCGTGCACCAGCACCACCGTGGGCTTGTGACGCTCCGGCACGTGGTGCGCGGCCGCGGTGCCGGCCGAGGCCGCCGCCACACCGGCCACGGACAACGCCGCCGCACCGGCCACAGCACCCAGCACGACAACCCGCCGACGAGCGGACCGGCCAACAGACGTGACGTTCATAGCAACTCCCTGTGCACGAAACGGACCTTGACGCTGCGTTCGCGGGCCGCCCGGGTCTCCCCGGCCGGTCCGACACCGAGAAACATAGCCAACAACTATTTTGTGCGCAAGCTAATCGCGTGTGAGACATGTGTAGGTGCAGAGTTACCAGATGATCACCTCACCACCTGCACCCACCCCGCACCACGGATACCACGCCAACACACCGGACCTCACCATCACAGCCAGCCAGGGACGGGGATGTGCTGGCTGTTGCCCGGACGTAGATGTGACACAGGATCCGCTGCGGTGAGGTGCGAGCATCGGGTCGCAAACAGCAGATGACGTCGATAGCCAGGACCAGCCGGCCGTCGGCCGCCCGAGGCAGCAGCACCGCGGCCAGAGCCCGCCACAGCCGACCGGGCATCTACCCGGCCACGCGCGACGGCCGCGTAGAGCCGCCATGACGGCGACGGTGTTCGCCGACCAGTGACACACCTCGGCCAGCGATCTCACCGGCCCGTCGCCGCACAGAACGGGCGTCAGCCAGCTCGAACAACGCATCCGAACGAGCGGTGAGACAGGAGTAGAACTCGCCCCGGAAGCATGGCAGTTCAGCCAATGCCTCTTGCCGGGCATCGCGATGCAGCAGACTCATCCTCACGGCCTTCGTACTGAACCTGCGTGTTCCTTGGTCGGAACAAATGTTCAGACGTGGGCCGCCTTCACGTACGGCGGATACCAGACCGAGTGATCAAGTTCGATGCACCATTCGACATCGGACGTTAAAGATCAAGCTAGCACACGCCCATCCCATGGCAGGAACAAGGGGAAGGTCGAGCGGAACGTAGCGCGCTTCTGCCGCTGCTTCCGCACTTCACGGTCACGAACAGCACATATTGACGAGAACCTTTCACGTCGGAGAGTTCGTAACAGTGCTGGCGCGGCCGGCGCAAACGACCCAAACAGGGCAATGACGGATCGAAGATGAGCTTTTACACCCCAGGAATGTGTCAAACCCCGTGCTTTTCCCGGGGGTGAAGATCACAGTACTGCGGCATCTTGGAGAGACGAGGTATGAGGCATCTAAGAGAGGTTCCAGAAATGGAGCGCTTCGACCTACTGACTGTTCCACCATGCCGGGACCATGGTCGGGAAACTCGTGCCAGCCTCGCAACCGTCTCGGTACACACATCTCGGACGGGAGAGAAGGCCCCCTGAATCATGGCGTTACTAGACAGTGCAATTTTAGTCATCTCGTCAGGCTGGCATACACCCCCTCGGTCGTTCCGTAGGCAGGACGGTGCAGCGACATGTGAGAAATGGCAGCGGTAGCATGAGCACGACAGTGCGTTACTCCCTCCTCGGCACCGTGCAGGCGCTGCGCGGTGACAATGAGCTGGATCTGGGCCCTCCCAAAAGGATGGCCCTGCTCGCCCTGTTGTTGCTGCGCGCGCCCGGTCCCGTGTCGCTGAGCGACGCGGTGGACCTGTTGTGGGACGAGGAGCCGCCGGCCAGTGCCGTCAACGTGGTGCACCGGCACATCGGGGCCCTGCGCAGGATCCTGGAGCCGGGACTGAGCAGCCGGTCCGACGCCCAGCACCTGGCCCGCGCCGCTGACGGATACCGCCTCTTGGTCGACACCACGACCTGTGACTTGCCGCGCTTTCGCGACCTGCGTGCCCGGGCCCAGCTCGCGGTTAGGGATGGGCACGCGGCGCAGGCTGCCAAGGACTTCATCGCGGCCCTGCGCCTGTGGCGCAGCCCCGTGGTCGCCGAAGGCACCCTCGCCGCCCGGCATCCGGTGTTCACCTCTGTCGGACACGAGTTCGTCGTCACCGTCAAAGAAGCCGCCGACGTCGTCCTCGCTTCCGCGCCCGCGCTGACGGAGGAGGTACTGGCAGTCCTGCGCAGTGCGGTGGACCGCCACCCCTTCGACGAGGCACTGCACGCCCGCATCATCACCGCCCTGGCCGCCACCGGCCGTCAGGCCGAGGCGTTGCAGCAGTTCGAGGCCATCCGCCGCGCCCTGGCGGACGAACTCGGCGTCGAGCCCGGCCCCGGCCTGCGGGCCGCCCATCAGCGTCTGCTCCAACGCCAGCTCACCCGTGCCACACGCAAGCCGGAGAAGCCCAGGGAGACCGCCGCCCCTCTGGCGCACCTGCCGACCGTGTCCGTGCCCTTCGCCGGTCGGCAGGAGGCACTCGAGCGCTGCATGGAACTCCTCCCGCCGGAGGACGACGGAGAGTCCGCCGCCCAGACCGTAGTGCTCTGCGGCATGGCTGGCGTCGGCAAGACGACCCTGGCCCTGCGCTGGGCCCACGAAATGGCCGACCGCTTCCCCGACGGACAGGTCTACGTCGACCTCCAGGGACATCACCCTTCACGGCTGCCCCTCAGCGTCGTCGCAGCGATGAACGCGGTCCTCGAGGCCCTCGGCGCCCCGCGCACAGCAGCCGCCGACATCTCCGCACTGAGCGCCCCGTACCGCCGGGCGCTGGCCGGACGGCGGCTGCTGATCGTCCTGGACGACGCACGAGACTGCGAACAGCTGCGTTCACTGCTGCCCACCGCACCCGGCTGCCTGACCGTCGTCACGAGCCGGCGACGACTTGAGGGCCTGACCGTCACCCACAACGCGCGGATCCTCACCGTCAACCCGATGACCCGGCACGAGGGCCTCCAACTCCTCGAACGCCGCCTCGGCACGGACCGTGTCAGCTCCGAACAGACCAGCGCCGAAGAGATCGTCGAACTGTGCGGAGGACTTCCCCTGGCATTGGCCGTGACGGCCGCACGGGCCCTGTCGCGCCCCCGGTTCCCCCTCGCCGACCTCGCATCCCAACTTCAGGACGGTCTGGCCGCCCTGTCCAGCCAGGATCCCCGCACGGACGCACGCAAAGCATTCCGTCTCTCCTACTCCGCGCTCAGTCCGGGCGCCGCGAGCCTGTTCCGGCTGTTCAGCATCCACCCCTCACGCGACATCACCATGGCGGCCGCCGCCAGCCTCGCCGGAACAAACCTCGCTCAGACCACCGAGAATATGGCCGAGCTCACCGATCACCACCTGCTCGCCGAACTGGTCCCCGGCCGCTACACCTGCCACGACCTGCTGCGCGCCTTCGCCACGGAACTGAGCACGGCACTGGACCCGCCGGATGCGCGCTTCCAGGCACGCGCCCGGATGTTCGAGCACTACCTCTACAGCGCCGACGCCGCCACCACGCTCCTCGCCCCGCACCGCAGCGCTGTCATCCTGCCGCCACCCCGCCCCGGTGTCAGGCCCCAGCAGTTCCACGCGCGGACCGACGCCGCCGAGTGGATCATCGCCGAGCGGTGCCTCCTGCCAGCCCTCGCCCGGGACATGGGCCACTCCCCGCAGAGTGAGAAGCTTCTGCGACAGCTGACCTCCACGCTCGAGATGTCATTGCAGCCGGAGCCCTGGTAAGACCTGCGCCCGCGGGCGCAGCCGGTCTCGACGGCCGAGGTGGCCGCGGCCGGGTCCTGGGCGCCGCGGGCGACCCACCGGCTCTGCCGTGCCCCTGCGTGCCACACGCGTCGGATCAGGCGACCGCCTCGGTGTGGAGTACGGTACGGAGCTTGCGAATGGCGTTGTGCTGACGGGACTTCACCGTTCCGGCGGGTATGCCAAGGATGTCGGCCGTCTCCTTGATCGTGCGGTCGCACAGGTAGAGGTGGATCAGGACCGCCCGGTGTTCGGGGGACAGCCGGCACAGCGGGGGCTTGGCCACCATGGCGTGATGCACGGCCTCGATGTGTTCCGTTCCCGAGGTAGGGTCGCTGTAGGTGCCTCCCACTACCTCCTTGCGTGTGTGGGGCTTTCGCACCCAGTCCACGATCAGGTGACGGGTGACGGTGAAGAGCCAGCCCTTCACTGAGCCCTCCATCTCGATCAAGCGGTCGATGTTCCGCCATGCCCGGATAATCGCCTCCTGCACGATATCCTCCGCAAGCCCGTGATCACCCAGCATCTTCTCGGCGTAGGAGACGAGCCCATCCCGATGCTCTCGCATGATGCTGCCGAGCAGATCGGTACGTGGTGTTTCCGTGTCGGGCATGGCCATCGTCTTCTGAGCCGTCCTGGTTCTCTGTCACAACGATCCGAGGCGGTAAACAGCGTCCGCACGCGCACTGTAGGCAGGGGTGAGTGCTCAAAGACTGCCGCGTTTGTGCCGTTGTTGTGGTCCTCCCTCTGCTCTTGTGACGCTCGCTGTCCGTCAAGTCGTCAGGCCCACATGTGTGTGCTCTGGAAGGAGGGCGGGACCCCCGTGCCCGGACACGTAGCCCGCGGAAGATGTCCTAGGCGTCTCGCCGGCGGTCGGACGGGGCGCTGGAGACCGGCCCAGGCGATGCGCGACGCGTGCACAGTCACCGTGCCGTGAGAGTTCCCCGTGCGCGCCCTCGTAGATCCGGGCGTGCAAGTCGGCTCTCCCCGGTGGAGACCGGCGTTTCAGGCACCGGGTGCGTGGTGGACCTGCTCCGGCCCGAGAACGAAGGCCGTGCAGTGTGATGTCGGCCACAGCGGGATCGAAGGTGATCCGCACGTCCGTACGCAGGCAGTCCTGACCAGCGCTGCCCGGTCCACTTGCTCCACGACGTCTCCGGCATGATCAACAGCAGGGCGGACGAACCAGTTCACCGCGACCACCTCACCGGATTCGCCCGGTTGGCGTCGCAGTTCTCCCGATCTCGGCAAGTGGGATGTCTCCTCCCGGCTGCCACCTGTGCGGGACGTGTGGGCAGTCTCAACACTGACGCTCCGCAGACATTGGGCCACCCTCCGCAATCTCGAGAGCAAGGGAGCCCGGTCGCGTCCACCGAGGTGGTGTATCGACGGCCACTCGGTGATCTCGTTTTGAGGCTATGCGGTGAGTTCGGTCGGGAGGACGGTCTCG
>NZ_JBIAEC010000036.1:0-38094 GCF_042868225.1 Streptomyces sp. NPDC007856
TTGTGGTGCTCACCGGTGGCGAAGACGTCCAGGCCGACCTCCTCGGCCTTGAGCGCGATGGCGACCATGGCCTTGATCCGCTCCGCCTCGGTCGGCGTACGCCCCGTGGTGGGGTCCGGCGTGACATCGCCGACCGTGAAGATCCCGAACTGCATGGTCGCTCACCCTCCAGGTTGTTTACGGTTCAACTATATCCGCTGAACCGCCACCCCTGCCGGGTTATTCCGGTCACCCCGCGAGTCCGCCACCTCGGGGCGGTCCGCCGCCTCAGGGCTCAGGGCACGAGCACGAGCCGCCCGCGCACCCCGCCCTCCGCGAGCCGCGCATGCGCCTTGGCCGCCTCCCCCAGGGCGTACGTCTCGGCCACCCTCAGGGTCAGCACCCCCTCGTCCACCAGCCGCACCAGCAGTGCGTAGCTGACCCGAAGGGAAGAGCCCATGGCGACCATGACCGCCGCCCAGCGCCGCGAGCAGGCCCGCGCCGACTACGACGCCTTCCTGCGCGAATGCCCCACCAACCAGCTCCTCGGCCGGCTCAGCGACAAGTGGGTCAGCCTCGTCGTCGCCGCCCTGGCCACCGGCCCCATGCGCTACAGCGACCTCGGCCGCAAGATCGCCGGCGTCAGCCCCAAGATGCTCACCCAGACCCTGCGCACCCTCGAACGGGACGGCATCATCAGCCGCACGGTCACCCCGTCCGTCCCCGTCCGCGTCGACTACGAACTCACCCCGCCCGGCGGCAGCCTCGCCGCCCTGCTGACCGCCGTGAAGGACTGGGCCGAGACCCACTTCGAGGAGGTACGAGCGGCCCGCGAGCGCTACGACGCGCAGAACCCCGCCCGATCCCCCGATCGGCGGGCCTCAGAAGGCGTACGCGTCCCCGGTGTCCAGCACCAGCACCTTCACCTGGTCGTTCGTGCGGCCCTCGTCCGTCGCGCCACCGGCCCACACCGTGTCGATGTCCAGCGTGACCTCCGACGGCTTCTCCTTCAGCCGCACCGGCACATCCAGCTGCTCCCCCACCCCGTTCGCGGCCAGCGCGCCCGTGCCGCACAGCACCGTCCGGTCGTCCTCCCGGACGCACCGCGCGGGCAACCGCTGCTCCTCGGCCAGCGCCACCGACCAGCGCAGCCGCACGGTCGCGTCCGGCACGGCGGCGGGCCCGCCGTTGCGCGGGGTCAGCATCACCTCCACCCGGTCCCCGTCCATCACCGCGCTCCCGTGGAACGCCAGACCGGTCGCGGGCACGGGCGCCGGAGCGGCCACGGCACCGCCCGCCCCCAGCACCACGCCGGCCAAGGCCCCCGCCGCACCCCAGGTCCACATCCGCACGCCGCTCACCACTTCACGCATCCGATCCGACTGGCGTAGGGATGTATGCCACGCGGACAACGGGGCAGGCGCCGTCCATCAGGTGACAGGCCGCGCCGGGGCCCCCGCGGCCCGCATGCCAAGCTGCTGACCATGTCGATCCTCCGCTCCGCCGCCCTGTTCGTCGTCGCCGCCGTCTTCGAGATCGGCGGCGCCTGGCTGATCTGGCAGGGCGTGCGCGAGCACCGGGGCTGGCTGTGGATGACCGGCGGGGTCCTGGCCCTCGGCGCGTACGGATTCGTCGCCACCTTCCAGCCGGACGCCCACTTCGGCCGCATCCTGGCCGCGTACGGCGGCATCTTCGTCGCCGGCTCACTTCTGTGGGGCGCGATCGCGGACGGCTACCGCCCCGACCGCTACGACATCGTGGGCGCGCTGATCTGTCTCGCCGGGATGGCCGTGATCATGTGGGCCCCGAGGAACGGCGCCTGAGCCTCACTTACGCTGGACGGAGCCGATAGCCACCAGAACTCCAGGAGCTGCCCATGGCCCCCGCCTCCCGCATCGCCGTCGTCACCGGTGCGAGCAGCGGCATCGGCGCCGCCACGGCCCGGCAGCTCGCCGCGGCCGGCTACCGCGTCGTCCTCACCGCCCGCCGCAAGGACCGTATCGAGGCGCTGGCCGAGGAGCTGACCAGGGCGGGCCACTCGGCGGTCGCCTACCAGCTGGACGTGACCGACCGCGCGGCCGTCGACGAGTTCGCGACGGCCTTCCAGACCATCGGCGTCCTGGTCAACAACGCGGGCGGCGCCCTCGGCGCGGACCCGGTGGCCACCGGCGACCCCCAGGACTGGCGCACGATGTACGAGACGAACGTCATCGGCACCCTGAACCTCACCCAGGCCCTGCTGCCCAAGCTGGTGGCGAGCGGCGACGGCGTGGTCGTGGTCGTCTCCTCCACCGCCGGCCACGGCACGTACGAGGGCGGCGGGGGCTATGTCGCCGCCAAGCACGGCGCCCATGTCCTCGCCGAGACCCTCCGCCTGGAGATCGTCGGCCGCCCGGTCCGCGTCATCGAGATCGCCCCCGGCATGGTCAAGACCGACGAGTTCGCCCTGACCCGCTTCGCCGGCGACGAGGCGAAGGCGGCCAAGGTCTACGAGGGCGTGGCCGAGCCCCTCACCGCCGACGACGTGGCCGAGACGATCACCTGGGCGGTCACCCGCCCCAGCCACGTCAACGTCGACCTGCTCGTCCTGCGCCCCCGCGCCCAGGCGTCCAACACCAAGGTCCATCGGGAGCTGTGATGCCCGAATCCCCCGAGACCCCCGACGCCGCCGACTCCCTCGAAAAGGCCCGCCTGGCCCAGGAGACCAAGGACGAACGCAAGGTCTGGTACTTCCTCGGCTACTTCCTCTTCGGCATCCACATCGTGGCCTTCGTGATGATCTACGCGGTACGGCACGCAAAGTGAGCCCGACCCCCGGCACCGGCCGGGGGCCTTTGCGTGTCAGCCCTTCACGCAGACAACCTGCTTCAGCTTCGCCACCACCTCAACGAGGTCGCGCTGCTGCGCCATCACCTGATCGATGTTCTTGTAGGCACCCGGAATCTCGTCCAGCACGCCGGAATCCTTACGGCACTCCACGCCCCGGGTCTGTTCCTCCAGGTCCTTGGTCGTGAAGTGACGCTTCGCCGCGTTACGGCTCATTCGCCGACCCGCCCCGTGCGAGGCCGAGTTGAAGGCCTTTGCGTTCCCGAGCCCCTTCACGATGTACGAGCTGGTGCCCATCGAGCCAGGGATGATCCCGAAGTCACCGGATCCGGCCCTGATCGCCCCCTTACGGGTGACGAGCAGGTCCACGCCCTCGTACCGCTCCTCAGCAACGTAGTTGTGGTGGCAGGAGATCTCCTGCTCGAACGTCGGCTTGGCCTTCTTGAACTCCTTGCGGACAACGTCCTTCAGGAGCGCCATCATCAGCGTGCGGTTGTACTTGGCGTACTCCTGCGCCCAGAACAGGTCGTTGCGGTAGGCCGCCATCTGCGGGGTGTCCGCGACGAAGACGGCGAGATCGCGGTCGATCAGGCCCTGATTGTGCGGGAGTTTCTGGGCCACGCCGATGTGGTGCTCGGCAAGTTCCTTGCCGATGTTCCGGGAACCGGAGTGAAGCAGGAGCCACACCGAATCGGACACGTCAATACATATCTCGACATAGTGGTTCCCGGCGCCGAGTGTACCCATCTGCAAAGTCGCCCGCTCCCGCCGGAACTTCACAGCATCGGCGACCTGGTCGAACCGCCCCCAGAAGTCCTCCCACCCCGCCGTCGCCAGCCCATGGAAGTCCCCCGGCTCCACGGGATCCTCGTGCATCCCCCGCCCCACCGGAATCGCCTGCTCGATCTTCGACCGCAGCCGCGACAGGTCACCCGGCAGGTCGTTCGCCGTCAGCGACGTCTTCACCGCCGACATCCCGCACCCGATGTCCACCCCGACCGCCGCCGGGCACACCGCGCCCTGCATGGCGATGACGGAGCCGACCGTCGCGCCCTTGCCGTAGTGCACGTCCGGCATCACGGCCAGGCCCTTGATCCACGGCAGGGTCGCCACGTTCTGGAGCTGACGCAGGGCCACGTCCTCGACCGTCGCGGGGTCGGTCCACATCCGGATCGGGACCTTCGCGCCCGGCATCTCCACGTACGACATACGTTCCTCATTCCCCCGAAAACGACAACAAAGGCTTACGCAAGGCTTATAAGCAGCAAAGCAGAAAAGCAGCGCCGGCGCCGGTGAAAAAGGACAAGGGACCGGCGGCCACGGCAGCGCGTGCGATACACATTGTCTCCAGGGGACGCCCCGCTGCGGCAAGCGAATAACCAGCGGGGACACTGGAGCACCAAGCGAGCGCACACCCGAGAGGAGCCCGACCGTGCAGCGGAAGGCGTACGTAACCGGCACCGCCGCCCTCCTCGCGGCGCTGCTGGCCGGCTGCACGAGCGGCACGAGCGGCGGCAGCCCGACGGACAACGCCAATCCGGGCAACGCCGGCACCGCCTCGCCCGTCGCCCAGCCCGGCAAGTACCGCACGCTGCCCGAACCCTGCCGCGCGATCGGCCACGACACCCTCGACTCGATGCTGCCCGGCATCAAGCAGATCGCCGACCCCGGCCAGCGGGACAAGGCCTACCAGGGCCAGGCCGCGCTCACCTATGACACCGATCGCAAGGTCGGCTGCCACTGGAAGGTGGAGTCCACGGACGCCACCGACCGCCTCTCGGTCGACTTCGAGCGCGTGGTGTCGTACGACAACACGGTCAGCGACGACGACCAGGCGAAGAAGCTGTTCGAGGGCAAGGAGTCGGCCGCCGACCTCCCCGCGCCGAGCAGCTCCTCGACGACGGGCGGGACGACCGGCACGAGCCGGACGAGCGGGACGAGCACGCCGACGCCGACGTCCTCGCCGTCGCCCAGCGGCCCGGCCTCGTCCTCCGCGAACGCCGGCGCCTCCGCTTCCGGCTCCTCCTCCCCCTCCTCCTCGGATTCCGCCGCGGCCGATCTGCAGCCGCGGGTGCTGACCGATCTCGGTGACGAGGCGTATATCGACGACCAGCTCGGTTCGTCCGGTTCGACGGCCGAACAGCGGACGGTGACTGTGGTGTTCCGCACGTCCAACGTGGTCGTCACCATCGAGTACGAGGAGCAGCCGACGACCGTGGGAACGGTCCCCGACAGCAAGGAAATGCAGGACAGGGCCCGTAAACTGGCCGCTCAACTGGACGACGCGCTGGGCGGTTGACCGCCACGGGAGCCGTTCGCCGCACCGCGCGGAAAGCGCCCGAACCGAAACCGCACAGCTCCTTCACCGCGTACCGTGGGCCCCCGCAGGAACCCGCACGAACACCGAGCGTCATGAGTGAAGGAACCATGCAGCGAGCAGCCCAGCGAGACGACCGTGCCCAGCAACAGATGCGTGGCAAGCGCCTGAGCCGTGTTCTTGTCTGCGCCGCAGCCGTGCCGGCGGTGCTGATCACCGCCGCCTGTTCGTCGGACTCGGGCGATTCCAAGGACAAGGCCACGGACAGCAGCGCGCAGCAGTCCGCGGGCGGCGGCACGACGCCCTCGGCGGGCGCGTCCGCGTCCGTGCAGGCGGCCGCGTACCAGAAGCTGCCCGACGCGTGTGCGGTGCTGTCGAAGCAGACCCTGACGGATCTGGTGCCGAAGGACACGTCGGGCAAGAAGGGCGGTTCGGACGATCCGTCGTCGCGGACCTCCTGCTCCTGGAGCAGCCTGGACAACAACGGGGTGAAGGGCTCGCAGTTCCGGTGGCTGAACGTGTCCCTGCTCCGGTTCGACTCGGACAGCACGCGCGGTGCCGGTGACACGCAGGCCCACACGTACTTCGTCCAGCAGGTCAAGGATTCCGCGTCGGTGGCCGGCGCGCAGAACGTCAAGCAGCTCCCGCTGTCCGGCACGGGCGCGGAGGCGACGGCGGTGCGCTACGACCTGAAGAAGAAGGAAGGCCTGTTCAAGCAGCAGACCGTGGTCGCGCGGGTCGAGAACGTGGTCGTCACGCTCGACTACAACGGCGCCGGTCTCGCGGGCGAGAAGACCCCGGACGCCGACGCCCTGACGAAGGCCGCGGAGAGCGCGGTCAAGGAGGCGGTGGGCGCGGTGGCGTCCGCCAACGGCGGCTCGTCGTCGGCGGGTTCCGCGTCGTCGGCCCCGTCGAAGTCGGCCTCTCCGTCCAAGTCGGCCTCTTCCAGCGCTTCTCCGTCCAAGTCGGCCACGAAGAAGAACTGACCGAGGGGTCCGGAGGGGTCCGAAGCCCCGACCGGTGCCACGTTCGCCGTTCGCGTGTGCCACCCTGTTGCGCGCAACAACAGGCAAGGGGAGGGGAGTACGCGTGGCCGCGCCACTGCAGCTGACTCGGATGCACCGCGTTCTCATCGGCGTGGTCGTGACCGGCGCCTTGATCATCGCCGGCATCGGCTTCGCAGGTTCCTACGCGGCCGTCCGTGCGCTGGCCCTCAAGAAGGGCTTCGGGAACTTCTCCTATGTGTTCCCGGTGGGCATCGACGCAGGCATCTGTGTCCTGCTGTCCCTGGACCTGCTGCTGACCTGGATCCGCATCCCCTTCCCGCTGCTGCGCCAGACGGCGTGGCTGCTGACGGCGGCGACGATCGCGTTCAACGGCGCCGCCGCCTGGCCGGACCCGCTGGGCGTCGGCATGCACGCGGTGATCCCGGTGCTGTTCGTGGTCGCCGTGGAGGCGGCCCGGCACGCGATCGGCCGGATCGCCGACATCACGGCGGACAAGCACATGGAGGGCGTCCGGCTGACCCGCTGGCTCCTCTCCCCCCTGCCCACCTTTCTCCTCTGGCGCCGTATGAAGCTGTGGGAGCTGCGCTCCTACGACCAGGTGATCAGGCTGGAGCAGGAACGTCTCGTCTATCAGGCGCGCCTGCGCTCCCGCTTCGGCCGCGCGTGGCGCCGGAAGGCTCCGGTGGAGTCCCTGATGCCGCTGCGGCTGGCGCGGTACGGGGTCCCACTGGCGGAGACGGCCGCGGCAGGCCTCGCGGCGGCGGGCATCGAGCCGAGCCTGATACCCGCCGTGGCAGCGGGCAGTCGTGCCACCGGTGCGGCGCCCGTCCCACAGCAGGCGGCACCCGTCGGCGGGCAGCGCCCCGAACTGCCCCGCCAGAACACCGGGCAGCCGGAAAGCGCCCCCGTGGACGAGCAGAGCCCCTGGTTCCAGACCCCGCGCGAGGTCGAGTACCACGGCGGCTACGACCCCACCTACGACCCGATGCTGCAAGAACCTCAGTACGCCCCCGAGGAGCAGTACGAGGAGTGGTACGAGGAACAGCCCCCCGAGCAGTTCCAGCAGCCCTCGCCGGAGGAGACCGGCAGCTTCCCCATCCCGGTGGGCCCGAACCGCACCCGTGAACTGGGCGAGGGCGGCGGCCCCCCCGAACCCGACGAGGAGGCCTACTACCAGGTCTTCCGCCAGTCGATCGACGGCAGCTACCCCACGCCCCGGGTCCTCGGCGACAACATCCAGGCGACGTTCGGGACGACGCTGAGCCCCAGCGCGCTGAAGGCCCTCGCGGAGCGCTTCCAGCAGCGCCACTCCGCAGAACTCGAAGCGGACCACATCGCGTGACGCATACGAGGAGGGGGCGCCCGGTGACACCGGGCGCCCCCTCCTCGTATGTCGCGGCTACTCCCCGAGCAGGGCCCGCACCCGCTCCTGCCCCACCGCGAGCAGCAGTGTGGGCAGCCGGGGGCCGGTGTCCCGCCCGACGAGCAGGTGGTACAGCAGGGCGAAGAAGGACCGCTGAGCCGTCTTGATCTCGGCCGGCAGCTCCTTCGGTGTGGCGTCGGCCGGGAACCCGGCCTGCACCTTGGGCACTCCGTACACGAGGTGGGTCAGGCCGTCGAGCGACCAGTGGTCGGCGAGCCCGTCCAGCAGCAGCCGCACCGACTGCTGGGAGGCCTCGTCGAGGGACTTCAGCAGCTCGGCGTCGGGCTCCGCGCGCACGATGGTCCGCTGGTCGGCGGGCACGTGCGTGTTGATCCAGGCCTCGGCCCTGTCGTACCGGGGCCGCGCCTCGTCCAGGGACGCGAGCGGCTGGTCCGGGTCCAGCTCGGACAGGATCCGCAGGGCCTGGTCCTCGTGCCCGGCGGTGATGTCGGCGACGGACGCGAGCGTGCGGTACGGCAGCGGGCGCGGCGTCTTCGGCAGCTCACCGGCGGCCGTGCCGACCGCGCGGGTGTACGCGGCCACGTCGGCCGGCAGCGCGGAGCCGTCGGCGACCTTCCCGGCCAGCTTGTCCCACTCGTCGTAGAGCCGCTGGATCTCCTGGTCGAAGGCGATCTTGAAGGACTGGTTGGGCCTGCGGCGGGCGTAGAGCCAGCGCAGGATCTGCGGCTCCATGATCTTCAGCGCGTCGGCGGGGGTCGGGACCCCACCGCGCGACGAGGACATCTTCGCCATGCCGCTGATGCCCACGAACGCGTACATCGGGCCGATCGGCTGCTTCCCGCCGAAGATCCCGACGATCTGCCCGCCGACCTGGAAGGACGAGCCCGGCGAGGAGTGGTCGACACCGCTCGGCTCGAAGACGACACCCTCGAACGCCCAGCGCATGGGCCAGTCGACCTTCCAGACCAGCTTGCCGCGGTTGAACTCGCTGAGCCGGACCGTCTCGGCGAAGCCGCACGCGGTGCAGGTGTAGGCCAGCTCGGTGGAGTCGTCGTCGTACGAGGTGACGGTCGTCAGGTCCTTCTCGCAGTTGCCGCAGTACGGCTTGTACGGGAAGTACCCGGCGGAGCCGGAGCTGCCGTCGTCCTCGGACGCGGCGCCCGAGCCCTCCTCGGCCTCCAGCTCGGCCTCGTCGACGGCCTTCTGCTGCTGCTTCTTCGGGGCCTTCTTCGTGCGGTACTGGGCGAGGATCGCGTCGATGTCGCCGCGGTGCCTCATGGCGTGCAGGATCTGCTCGCGGTAGGCGCCGGAGGTGTACTGCGCCGTCTGACTGATCCCGTCGAACTCGACACCCAGCTCGGCGAGCGAGGCGATCATCGCGGCCTTGAAGTGCTCGGCCCAGTTCGGGTACGACGACCCGCGCGGCGCCGGCACCGAGGTCAGCGGCTTGCCGATGTGCTCGGCCCAGGTCTCGTCGATGCCCGCGACGCCCGCCGGGACCTTGCGGTAGCGGTCGTAGTCGTCCCAGGAGATCAGGTGCCGGACCTGGTACCCGCGGCGGCGGATCTCGTCGGCGACCAGGTGCGGGGTCATGACCTCGCGCAGGTTGCCGAGGTGGATCGGGCCGGAGGGGGAGAGGCCGGACGCGACGACAACGGGTTTACCCGGGGCCCGGCGCTCCGACTCCTCGATGACCTCATCCGCGAAACGGGAGACCCAGTCGGTGGTCTCGGTGCTCTGAGCCACGATCGGCACGTCCTTCTTTCTGAACGGGGTGGCACTCCGTCTGATCGGGGTGACACTCCATTCTCACAGACCGGGATGCGACGGCGAAAACGGCTTTACCTGCCGTGGGATACTGGCTGGGTCTATCCATTCCCACGAGGAGAACGGCACCCATTCCTATGGCCTCGGTCACGTCCCTCAGCGACAACGTCCAGCAGCACCTCGCGTCCGCCCTCTCGGCCACCCTGCCTCAGGCCGCCGGCGCGGACCCGCTGCTGCGACGAAGCGACCGGGCCGACTTCCAGGCCAACGGGATCCTGGCCCTGGCCAAGAAGGCGAAGGCCAACCCGAGGGAGCTGGCGACGCAGGTCGTCTCCCAGGTGGTGACGGGTGACGAGCTGATCAAGGACGTCGAGGTCTCCGGCCCCGGCTTCCTGAACATCACGATCGCGGACCGCGCGATCACCGGGAACCTGGCCGCGCGGTACGCGGACGAGACGGGCCGCCTCGGCGTGCCGACCGCCGCGCAGCCGGGCACGACGGTGATCGACTACGCGCAGCCGAACGTGGCGAAGGAGATGCACGTCGGCCACCTGCGGTCGGCGGTGATCGGCGACTCGGTGGTCCAGCTCCTCGAGTTCACCGGCGAGAACGTGATCCGCCGCCACCACATCGGCGACTGGGGCACCCAGTTCGGCATGCTCATCCAGTACCTGGACGAGCACCCGCACGAGCTGGACCACAAGGCGTCCACCGAGGACACGCTGGCTTCGGGCGAGGAGGCGATGTCGAACCTCGACCGCCTCTACAAGGCCGCGCGGAAGCTCTTCGACTCCGACGAGGAGTTCAAGACGCGGGCCCGCCGCCGGGTGGTCGACCTCCAGGCCGGCGACCCGCACACCCTGGCCACGTGGCAGAAGTTCGTGGACGAGTCGAAGATCTACTTCTTCTCGGTCTTCGAGAAGCTGGACATGGAGATCCGCGACCCCGACATCGTCGGCGAGTCCGGTTACAACGACATGCTGGCCGAGACCTGCCGCCTCCTGGAGGAGTCGGGCGTCGCGGTCCGCTCGGAGGGCGCCCTGTGCGTCTTCTTCGACGACATCAAGGGCCCGGACGGCAACCCGGTCCCGCTGATCGTCCAGAAGTCGGACGGCGGCTACGGCTACGCGGCGACGGACCTGTCCGCCATCCGCGACCGCGTCTTCAACCTGAAGGCGAACAACCTCGTCTACGTGGTGGACGCCCGCCAGGCCCTGCACTTCAAGATGGTCTTCGAGACGGCGCGCCGGGCCGGCTGGCTGAACGAGGACGTCACCGCCTTCCAGCTGGCCTTCGGCACGGTCCTCGGCAAGGACGGCAAGCCGTTCAAGACGCGTGAGGGCGAGACGGTCCGCCTGGTCGACCTCCTCGACGAGGCGATCGACCGCGCCTCGGCCGTCGTACGGGAGAAGGCCCAGGACCTGTCCGAGGAGGAGATCGCCGAGCGGGGCGCCCAGGTGGGCATCGGCGCGGTGAAGTACGCGGACCTGTCGACGTCGGCGAACCGGGACTACAAGTTCGACCTGGACCAGATGGTGTCCCTGAACGGCGACACGTCCGTCTACCTGCAGTACGCGTACGCCCGTATCCAGTCCATCCTCCGCAAGGCCGGCGGGACCCGCCCGGCCGCGCACCCGGAGCTGGAACTGGCCGAGGCTGAGCGCGCCCTCGGCCTGCACGTCGACGCCTTCGCGGAGACGGTGGCGGAGGCGGCGGCGGAGTACGCCCCGCACAAGCTGGCCGCGTACCTCTACCAGCTGGCGTCCCTCTACACGTCCTTCTACGACAAGTGCCCGGTCCTGAAGGCCGAGACGCCGGCCCAGGTGGAGAACCGCCTCTTCCTGTGCGACATCACGGCCCGCACCCTGCACCAGGGGATGGCCCTGCTGGGCATCAGGACGCCGGAGAAGCTCTGACTCCCTGACGGGTAGCCGGCGCGCGGGTCGGGAGCGGAATTAGGACGGCAGCTGTCCTACTTGCGCCCTAGGGTCCTCCTCATGACTACGGAGACCGCTTCCGCACCCGCGTTCCGCTACGCCGCCGTCACCTTCGACTGCTCCGACCCTGCCGAAATGGCCCGTTTCTACGGCGAGTTGCTCGGCATGTCCGCCCAATACTCCACCGACGACTTCGTCCTCCTCGGCAAGGAGGGCGCGACCGGCCTCGGCTTCAACCGCCTCGCGGACTACCGCCCGCCCACCTGGCCGGACCCGGCGCAGGAGAAGCAGGCGCACATCGAGCTGGGCGTGGACGACCTGGACCTCGCCGAGAAGCGGCTGCTGGAACTGGGCGCCGCCAAGCCGGAGTTCCAGCCGGGCGGGGAGCGGTGGCGGGTGCTGCTGGATCCGGCCGGGCACCCGTTCTGCATCACGACGCTCGTCTGAGGAGGTTCCCCGCTCCCCCGCTCCTCTAACCGGTGGTCGGCGGGGTGTACGGCTGCCACTCGTCGGCGCCGTCGGCGTTGTACCAATAGGCCTTGTCGCCCTTCATGGCGACGGTGCGGAACGGTTTTCCGTGGTCGTCGATCCGGGCGGTGCCCTGCTGGTCGCCGCTGCTCCAGCTCAGTTCGAGGTACCAGGTGACGTCGTGGCCGTCGGTGCTCGCGTCGATGTTGAGCACCTCCGGGTCGTCCACGGACACCTTGTACGGGAAGTTCGTCGCGCTGCCCTCATCACCGGGCACCGGCCGCGCATTCGGGGACGGTGCGTCGAGGTCGACGGCGAACGAGGAGGGGGTGAGGCCGCCGCCGCACTGGCTGCCCATCGTGTAGGCGTTGCCTCTCGGGGCCGCCCCGGTGCTGGTCGTCACGACCCTGAGCGCGTGCAGCACCACGGGCCGACTGTTGCTGCCCTGCACGGTGACCTGCAGCCGCAGATGCCCGGCGGGTACGGCACCCTCCGCGGCGGCCCAGCCGCCGGTGGCCTGACTCGCCGGCGGCGGAGGCACGCTGCCCGGCGGCCGCTGGACGAGGAACCACTGGTCGCAGGGCATGTCCCAGTTGTTCGTCAGGACGTTCACATGGAAGGGCGGTGTGGTGCCGGCGCCTGGGGTGCCGCCGCCCGAGGACACGTCGGCGTCCGCCGCCGTCCCGGCGGAGGAGCGGGCGTCCGCCGACGGGGACGGTGACTTGCCGGAAGGCGGGGCGGAGGTTCCGGCCGGGGCGCGCCCGGAGGCGGTCACCCCGTGACGCGTGGCGCCGGGTCCTCCGGCCGCGTGCGCCGTGCTCCCCCGCCGGCCGCCGGTGTCCGAGCCGGACTGTGCTGCCACGGCGACCACAGCGGCCGAGACGGTGACGGCAGCGGCGACGGCGGCCACGAGGGCCGACCGCCGACGGCGGGGCCGGGCGGCCGGAGCGGGGAGAGCGGCCGTCGGCGCGGGGTCGCTGCCGGCTTGGGCGGGCGCCGGAGCCTCGGCGGCCAAGGGGGTGCCGGTGACCAAGGGGGTGTCGGAAGCCTCTCCCACCCCTGCAACGGCGTTCTCCGCCCGGTCCCCGGCCTCCGGCACCCTCCGCCGAGCGGCGTCCGCCAGGATCCAGCGGCGGTGCAGTTCCACCAACTCGTCCGGGGTGGCCCCGCACACCCGCGCGAACCGCTCCAGCGGGGCGTACTCGTTCGGCACCGTCGTGCCGTTGCAGTAGCGGTGCAGCGTCGACGTACTGACGTGAAGCCGCTTGCCGAGCGCACCGTAGCTGCGGCCGGAGCGCTCCTTCAACGCGAGCAGCAGCTCGCCCAGTTCCCGGGACTCGTCCGCCATCGTCTCTCCCCACCGTCCCGGAACGGCGTTCCAGGCCCCCACGTTTCCCCAGTTCAGACGGGATGGAACGGTTCCAGGGTTCCCAACTCCCCCGGAAATCTAGCGCGTGGGACGAATCGCCCCGCACGGTTCAGGTCATCGGCCGGTTCACCCGATCCGGCCCCGAGCGAACCAACCAACGGGAGAAGCACCACATGTCCTTCCACCGCGTTCTCACCTCCGCGGCCACCCTGGCCCTCGGCTCCCTCGCCCTCGTCGCCTGTGACCCTGCCTCCGCCACGGGTGCCGCCCCCACCGGCACGGCCACCACCGCCTCGGCGGCGAAGACGCCCGCCTCGGCCTCGCCCGTCTCCGGGTCCTCGCGTGGCTCCGCCGGCACCGCGGCCGGGGGCGGCAGCTCGGCCGGGGCCGCGCCGACCGCCGGGAAGAAGCCCGGCCCGCACGGTTCGGGCACCGCGTCCGGATCGGGCACCGGCAGCCGGGCCGGGCTGTGCCGGGCGGGGCAGCTGACGGTCACCGCCGCGCCGGTCTCACAGCCGCTCAACCACCTGCTGATCACCGCGAAGAACACCGCCGGCACGCCCTGCGACCTCGGCATCATCGGCCTCGTCACCTTCGACGGTCACATCCGGGCCACCACCCCCGACGGCATCGGCGGCGGTCCCGACGTCCTGCGTCCCGGGCAGTCCAACTACGAGGGCGTCGCACTCGACCAGCAGGACGCTCCGGGCCAGGGCAGCGACACCTCGTACCTCACCGTCAGGCTCGACAGCGGGGACACCCTCCGCATCCCGGTGAAGGCCCACGTTCACGCCCCCCGGATCTCGGTCTGGGAGCCCTCCGCGGCCGACGCGCTCTCCGCCGCGTAGGCGTCCGAGGTGCCCCGGTACCACTCGCACCACACCACCTTGCCGGGGCACCGCTCGGCCACCCCCCACTTGTCCGCCAGCGCCGACACCAGCAACAGCCCACGTCCGCCCTCGTCCGGATCGTCCACGACCTCGGGAACACCGGTTCCGCTGTCGTGCACCTCGACCCGGACGAGGGCGCCGTCGTACCGGAGGCGGAGGAGAAACCCGCGCCCCGGCGGCACTCCGTGCGTCAGCGCGTTCGTGGCCAACTCGCTCACGCACAGCGACACGTCCGCGCTCCGCTCCCATGCCGCCAGCCCCCAGTAGGTCAGGGACCAGTCGGTGAACCGCCTGGCGGCGGGGACGGATCGGCGGGTGCGGCCGTAGAACTGGTCGCGCTGGCAGGGGAGTTCGATGTGTGCGTTCACGGGGCGAATGTCGCGCAGGGTGACTAGTCTGGATCAGTGCGTGATCCCGTACAGATTGTTTGTACGGGTTCGTACGGGGTGGTGCCGGGCACGTGCGGGGAGTTCAGCAGGCATGACGCCTACGCGGAGGAAGAACCGGTCGGCCATGAAGATGCTGGGCCGACAGCTGGCGGCGGCGCGGCGGGCGGGCGGCGGGCTTGAGCCAGTCGGCGCTGAGTGCCGCACTGAACCTCAACGAGGAGACGATCGCGTCCATCGAGCAGGGCCGGCGACTGCTGAAGCCGGACATCGCCGAGCTGCTGGACGCGTTCCTGGGGACGAAGGGCACACTGGCGGCCGGGGTGGCCAACCTGCCGGAGATCGACCAGTTCCCGCTGTGGGCCGAGGAGTACATGGAACAGGAGAAGGTGGCCATCAGCCTGTCCTGGTACGACAACGCCGTCATCCCCGGTCTGCTCCAGAACGAGGCGTACGCGCGGGCGGTCCTGCGAAACCGCGTCCCCCCGTACGAGGAGGAGGATCTGGAGAAGACGCTCCGGCTGCGTCTCGACCGTCACGAGATCCTGAACCGCAGGTGTCCGCCGACGCTGAGCTTCGTGGTGTGGGAGCCCGCGTTGCTGTCGCGGATCGGCACGCAGGAGACCCGCAGGGAGCAGTTGCGGTTCCTGCGGGAGATGGCCGGACTGCCCTGTCTCTCCCTCCAGATCCTGCCGCTGGACAGCCCCTTCCACGCGGGGCTCGCGGGACCCTTCGCACTGCTCGAAACGCCCGACCACCAGCACCTCGCCTACACCGAATCGCAGCGCGGCAGCCAGTGGGTTTCCGACGCGGAAGAGGTGTCCATCCTGGCGCGCAAGTATGCGATGCTGCGGACACAGGCCCTGACGACTCAGGACTCGTCGGGCCTGCTCGACCGCCTGCTAGGAGAGCTATGAGCAGCCAAGCACTTCAGTGGTTCAAGTCGACGTACAGCAGCGACGAAGGCGGCGCGTGCCTCGAAGTGGCCGTCGCCTGGCGCAGGTCGAGCTACAGCGGTGACGAGGGCGGCCAGTGCGTGGAAGTCGCCGCCTGCCCTCACACCATCCACGTCCGCGACTCAAAGAACGGCCCTGCCGCGAGCCCCGCCCTGCACCTCGCGCCCGCCACCTGGGCCGCCTTCACCGCCTCCCTGAAGTGACCGTCGGCCCCGTCTGCCGCGTGGCGTCCGCTGGGGGCAGAACAGGACATACGCCGCCGAGCCGATGCAGAACGCCAGTCGGATGAGGCCCCGGGTGGAGTCCGAGGGGACCAGCAGGGCGCTGCCGTAGAGGGAGATGAGGGCGATCCAGCTGACCCATGGGACCAGGCGGCGCTGGCCGATCGAGTCCCAGAGGAGGGTGCCCAGGAGGACCGAGGCGTTGTAGTACGTGTACACGCTGGGGTCGAGCAGGATGCGGGCGTCGGCGGCGAGGAAGACCACCGCCGGCCAGCGGCCCCGCCGTACCGCCAGCGCGCCGAGACCCATGCCGAGCGCCATCTGCGCGGGGCGGTCCCACCAAGGGGTCGCGGGGGCGTTCACGCCGAACCAGCGCAGTGAGGACGCCCGTTGGTTGGGGATGGTGAAGCGGGCCGCGTGCAGGGTTTCCAGGTGGGTCAGGTAGAAGGGCAGCCAGGCCACCGCCACCAGGCCGACGGTCCAGGTCGCCGCGCGCAGGCGGGTGGGCCGGGGAAGGGCCAGGAGCAGGGGCAGGAAGCCTACGGCCCAGGGTTTGGAGTCGACCGCCAGGGCCAGGAAGACGCCCACCGACGTCGCATTGCCCCGGACCAGTGCCCGGACCGCGAGGGTGGTGAAGAACAGGGCGAGGACGTCGTCGAGGTGGGCGAAGCGGACCGAGACCTCGACCCACATGGGGATGAAGGCCGCCCCGGCGATCAGGACGCGTTGCTGGAGGCGCTTGTGGTTGACGCCTGTGCCGAGGTAGTGGTCGGCCGCCGCACGGCCCACCAGGACGAGCATGTAGAGGCCCAGGCCGGACATGAACGCGTCGGCCAGTTTCTCACCAAGAGCGGCGGGGAAGGGTGCGAAGAGTCCGGCGACCAGGAAGCTGACCGGTCCGATCTGCAGCTCGGGGTGGTTGGCGTAGAGGGCGAGGCCGCCGCCGTCGCCCTGGCCGAAGAGCAGTTGCTCGCCCTCGCGCAGATAGTGCCAGGACACGGCCGCGTGGCGCTCGGCCACCACGAACCAGACGGCCGTCCACAGGGTGAGCAGCACGATGTGCCACCGCACCGGGTAACGCCCGATCCGCACGTTCCTCCGTCCTTCCCGTCACACGGTCTCCGTGTCCCCGCCCATCACAACACCCTCCGGTAAGAGCGGTTGCGGCGGTCATGGGTTCATCGCATACGCAGCTCAACGGCTTTGTCAGTGGCGGGCCTTACAGTCACGGGTATGGCGACTCTTCCCAACCCGCTGCCCATGCTGGCCACCGACCCCAGCGGCCGTACCCTCGGGCTTCAACTGCCGCCCGGCAGGCTCGTCGACATGGCGTACGACGGGCCCTGGCACGAACCTCTGCTGTGGCATGCGGAGAAGCCGGCCGCGCCGGGCACGTGGAAGGCGCTGGGCGCGCCGGCGGCCCGCGCCGGCCTGCTGCCGGTGCTCGTGGACCTGGCGGCGTCCCGGGGTGGACCGGAGGACTGGGCGCTGCGCCCCGGCGAGACGTCGTACCCCGGCGATCACGACGCCGAGGAGGTCCTGGCGGAGTACTGGGAGGAGGAGACGCAGGACGGCGAGCTCGACGAGGAGATCGAGCCGTTCGGGGGTGAGTGGCCCGGTCTCGCACCGGCCGGCTCCCTCTCCGCGGACCCGGACACCCGCGCCGCGCAGGTCGCCGACACGCTCAAGGGCGGTCGGGGCGCGATGATCGAGGAGGCGCACCTCGCCCTGGTCCCGGCCCGCCGGTCCGCCGACATCCCGGCGGCGATCGGCTGGACCGGCCCGGTGAACTACGAGAGTGACGTGGCCCGGATGTGCGCGGTGCTGCGTTCCTGGGAGGACCGCTTCGGCATCCGGGTGGTGGCCCTCGGCCTGGACTCCCTCGTCGTCTCGGTGGCGGCTCCGCCGGCCACCGAGGAGGACGCCGAGGCGGTGGCGGCGGAGCACTTCGCGTTCTGCCCGGACAACGTGCTCCAGGGCGAGCAGGACACCTTCCGCGCCTATGCGAAGGACCTGATAGGTGCACCCGCCTGGGCCTTCTGGTGGGACTGACCCCGGCCGGAACTCCCTGACAAACCGCCCGACAAGCACGCGCCCCTCGGCCCGGCTCCACTCCGAGCCGGGCCGAGGGCCGTGGCATGCTCGCATCCGGTTCAGCGCAGCTTCTGCGCCACCTCGGTCGCCCAGTAGGTAAGGATGTTCCGGGCCCCGGCGCGCTTGATGCCGGTCAGGGTCTCGAAGATGGCCTGGTCGCGGTCGACCCAGCCCTTCTCGGCGGCGGCCTCGATCATCGCGTACTCGCCGGAGATCTGGTAGGCGGCGACGGGCACGTCCACGGCGTCCGCGACCCGGGCGAGGATGTCGAGGTACGGCCCGGCCGGCTTGACCATGACCATGTCCGCGCCCTCCTCCAGATCGAGGGCCAGCTCCCGCAGGGCCTCGCGCCAGTTGGCCGGGTCCTGCTGGTACGTCTTGCGGTCGCCCTGCAGCGACGACGCCACGGCCTCGCGGAAGGGGCCGTAGAAGGCGGACGAGTACTTCGCGGTGTAGGCGAGGATCGCCACGTCCTCGCGCCCGATCTGGTCGAGCGCGTCGCGGGTGACGCCGATCTGGCCGTCCATCATCCCGCTGGGCCCGACCACGTGCGCACCGGCGTCGGCCTGCACCTGGGCCATCTCGGCGTACCGCTCCAGGGTCGCGTCGTTGTCGACACGGCCCTCGGCGTCCAGTACCCCGCAGTGCCCGTGGTCGGTGAACTCGTCCAGGCACAGGTCGGACATGACGAGCAGGTCGTCGCCGACCTCGGCGCGTACGTCCCGGAGAGCGACCTGCAGGATCCCGTCCGGGTCGGTGCCCGCCGTCCCCTGCGCGTCCTTCTTGGCCTCCTCCGGCACGCCGAACAGCATGATCCCGGAGATCCCGGCCTCGACGGCCTCCAGCGCGGCCTTCTTCAGGCTGTCGCGGCTGTGCTGGACGACACCGGGCATGGTGGCGATCGGCACGGGCTCGCTCACGCCCTCCCGGACGAACGCCGGAAGGATGAAGTCGGCCGGGTGCAGGCGCGTCTCGGCGACCATGCGGCGCATGACGGGCGACGTGCGCAGCCGCCGGGGACGCGTACCGGGGAAGGATCCGTACTTCGTCATGCCTTCTACGCTACGCCCGCCGGGCCCCCGCCTTTGCCGACGTCCTGTCGGCCCGGTCGCTGACTCCTAGGCACCCCACAGCGGGCATTCACGGGCAAACCGGCGCTGTCATACGAAGTCTTTGCGCTCTCCTGGCGATCCCTGGATCCGCGCGCCTCCCCAGCGTTCTACGCGCGTGGTGTCATGCCCGCGCCACCCCTCCTCGCCCGTGAGCCTAGGAGTCACGCATGCTGCGGAAGGTCCTCACCCGCGCGGCCATCGCCCTGACCGCCGGCGCCGCCGTCGTCGCCACGGCCGTCCCTGCGAACGCCGCGAGCTACTCGGCCTTCGCCTTCTCCCAGACCGGCAGCCAGCCGACGATCTACGACTTCATCGACTCGGCCACCAGCACGCTCGACATGACCATGTACGAGCTGGAGGACACCACGGCCGTCAACGACCTGATAGCCATGAAGAACAAGGGCGTCACCGTCCGGGTCATCCTCGACCGCCAGCACCAGAGCGCCAACAACTCGGCGTACACGTCCCTGAAGAACGCGGGCATAGGCGTGGTCTGGTCGTCCTCGGCCTTCGTCTACACCCACCAGAAGACGATCACCGTCGACGGCGTCAAGTCCCTGGTCATGACCGGCAATCTGACGGCGCAGTACTACACGACCAGCCGCGACTACGGCGTCTTCACCGACGACACGCGCGATGTCGCCGCCATCGAGAAGGTCTTCAACGCCGACTACACGGCGACCTCGGTCACCCCGACCGACGGCGACCACCTGCTGTGGTCCCCCAACGACTCCCGCAACCGCCTGGTGTCCTTCATCAACTCCGCGACCAAGAGCCTGGACGTGGAGGAGCTGGAGTTCAGCGACAGCACGGTGGTCAACGCGATCGTCGCGCGGGCCAAGGCCGGCGTGAAGGTCCGCGTGGTCCTGGAGAATCCTTCCAGCTACTCCAGCCAGGTCTCCGCCGTCAAGGCCGCCGGCGGCACGGTCGTCGGCTACTCCGACCCCAACGGCTTCTACATCCACGCCAAGGCCATGGTCGCCGACTACGGCCTGACCACCCAGGAGGTCGAGGCCGGCTCCATGAACATCAGCAGCAACTCCCTGAGCAACAACCGAGAGCTCGGCATCATCCTCACCGGCACGGGCGTGGCCGAACCGGTGGCCCAGACGATCGAGACGACGTTCAACAGCGACTACGCGGGCGGCACGGCGGCCTGACGGGCGCGAGCGGCAGGCGAATGCCGTCTGGCACCCGCCTGCCGCTCAGCGTTCACCGAGATCCTCGAGGATGCGATCGATCAGCTCGACCCGGTCGGGGGCGTGCCGCATCCGGGAACGGCAGTCCTCCAAGCGCCGCACCACACCGAACGGAACATTTTCCGCTCCCACGTCCTCCACGCCTCTCCCGACGGCCTGCAGCCCCCAGTACTGGTTGAAGGGGAGCGGTTCGCCGGTCACCGCGTCGACCAACGCGTCCAGCACCTCGGGCTCGGGCAGCGCATACAGGCGCGCATAGGCGGCCAGGCGCAGTCCGGCGTCCTGGGATCCCAGCAACGCGCCCGCGTCGAAGTCCCGCACGCGCTGCGTCGCGCGCACCAGACGGGCGAAGACCTGGTCCATCCGGCGGGTCCGCGCCCGGCCGCTGGGCAGTTCAAGACGTACCTTCACGTACTCGGCGGCGAGTTCCCTGACCGCGTCCCAGGCCTCGGTGTCGTCCACGGCCCCGCCCTCGGGACCGTCCCCGACGAGAGCCGCGTTCGCTGCCCGCTCGACGGCCTCGAGCCTGCGCTCCCAGAACTCGACCCTCCCGAGACCCGGCACCTCGATACTTCGGAACAGCTCTCCGAGCCACGGCACCGCCGCCACCGCGAGCAGCGTGATCGTGACGCCGTCGATCCTCAGCCCGGGCGCCAGCACGTGCAGGACAGCGACTCCCACTCCGACGCACGTCAACGCCACCGCGGCAGCACGCCGCCGTATCCAGGAGCCCGCGCCCGCGCCCCGCCCCCGATCTCCCTCACCCATGCCGATCAGCATCGCAGACGCGGGGTCACGAAAGGAGTGGTTCAGCGGCCCACCCTCCACCCGACTCGGTCGGCTGGAGGGTGGGCAGGCAAGCGGAGCCCCCTGGCGCCTCAGGTCGTCGTACGACGCCGGCGCGCCCCCGGCCGGCGCTCGCTGGGTCGCGTCACCGGGTCCCCGTTCTCCAGTGCGACGGCGCGCCGCTTGAGGCCGAAGTCGGCCAGTGCCTCGGCCAGCTTGTGGACGGACGGCTCCGGGGCCATGACATCCACCCGCAGGCCATGCTCCTCGGCCGTCTTCGCCGTGGCCGGGCCGATGCACGCGATCACTGTCACGTTGTGCGGCTTGCCCGCGATGCCCACCAGGTTGCGGACCGTGGACGACGACGTGAAGAGGACCGCGTCGAAGCCACCGCCCTTGATCGCCTCGCGGGTCTCGGCCGGCGGCGGCGAGGCGCGGACCGTCCGGTAGGCGGTCACGTCGTCGACCTCCCAGCCCAGCTCGATGAGGCCGGCGACCAGCGTCTCCGTGGCGATGTCCGCGCGGGGCAGGAAGACACGGTCGATCGGGTCGAACACCGGGTCGTACGGCGGCCAGTCCTCCAGGAGGCCCGCCGCCGACTGCTCACCGCTCGGCACCAGGTCCGGCTTCACGCCGAAGGCGACCAGCGCCTTGGCCGTCTGCTCGCCCACCGCGGCCACCTTGATGCCCGCGAAGGCACGCGCGTCGAGGCCGTACTCCTCGAACTTCTCGCGCACCGCCTTCACCGCGTTGACCGACGTGAAGGCGATCCACTCGTAGCGGCCGGTGACCAGGCCCTTGACCGCACGTTCCATCTGCTGCGGGGTGCGCGGGGGCTCCACCGCGATCGTCGGGACCTCGTGCGGCACCGCGCCGTAGGACCGCAGCTGGTCGGAGAGCGACGCCGCCTGCTCCTTCGTGCGCGGCACGAGCACCTTCCAGCCGAACAGCGGCTTGGACTCGAACCACGACAGCTGGTCGCGCCGGGCGGCGGCGGAACGCTCGCCGACCACGGCTATCACCGGCCGGCCGCCGTCCGGGGAGGGCAGCACCTTCGCCTGCTTCAGGGTCTGCGCGATCGTGCCGAGCGTCGCCGCCCAGGTGCGCTGGCGCGTCGTCGTACCGGCGATCGTCACCGTCAGCGGGGTGTCCGGCTTGCGGCCCGCCGAGACCAGCTCGGCCGCCGCCGCGGCGACCGAGTCCAGGGTCGTGGAGACGACGACCGTGCCGTCCGAGGCGCCGACCTCGGTCCAGCAGCGGTCCGAGGCCGTACGGGCGTCCACGAAGCGGACGTCCGCGCCCTCGGCGTCCCGCAGCGGCACACCGGCGTACGCGGGCACACCGACCGCCGCCGCGACACCCGGGACCACCTCGAAGGGCACCCCGGCGGCGGCGCAGGCGAGCATTTCCTCGGCCGCGTACGTATCAAGTCCCGGGTCCCCGGACACCGCACGGACGACCCGCCTGCCGCCCCGCGCAGCCTCCATGACAAGATGAGCGGCATCCCGGGCAGCGGCCGGGACAGCGGCGGTTGTTGACGTGCCGTCAACGACCGTCAGCTGGGGCGTGCCGGTGCCCGGCGGCGAGACCGAAGAAGGGTCTGCGTCCGTCCGTACGACGGAGACGCCCTGTCGGGCGTGCGTCCGGATCACGTCGAGCACCTCGTGCTCGGCGACCAGGACGTCCGCGTTCGACAGCGCCTCCACGGCGCGCAGAGTCAGCAGTCCCGGATCTCCGGGTCCGGCACCGAGGAAGGTGACGTGCCCGTGTTCCGGACCGGCGGCAGGAAGGGCGGTGGGGCTCAATGTGCTCGCTCCCCCATCAGACCGGCCGCGCCCTGGGCGAGCATCTCGGTGGCGAGGTCGCGACCGAGTGCCAGCGCCTGGTCGTGCGTCTGGGGCACGGGACCGGTGGTGGACAGCTGCACCATGCGGGTGCCGTCGGTCGTGCCGACGACGCCGCGCAGGCGCATTTCCTTGACAAACTGCCCGTCGGCCAGCAAGTCGGCCAGCGCGCCCACAGGGGCGCTGCAGCCGGCTTCCAGGGCGGCGAGCAGTGACCGTTCGGCGGTCACGGCGGCCCGTGTGAACGGGTCGTCGAGTTCGCCGAGCGCCGCGATCAGGTCCGCGTTGTCCGCGGCACACTCGATCGCCAGTGCCCCCTGGCCGGGGGCGGGCAGAACCGTGTCGACCGACAGGAAGTCGGTCACCTCGTCGATCCGGCCTATCCGGTTCAGTCCGGCGGCGGCCAGTACGACGGCGTCGAGTTCGCCGTCGTGGACGTACCGGATCCGGGTGTCGACGTTGCCGCGGATCGGGACCGTCTCGATGTCCAGGCCGTGGGCGCGGGCGTACGCGTTCAGCTGCGCCATGCGGCGCGGCGAACCCGTGCCGATGCGCGCCCCGCGCGGCAGGTCCGTGAACTTCAGCGCGTCCCGGGCGACGATCACGTCCCGCGGATCCTCGCGCACCGGTACGGCGGCCAGGACCAGTTCCTCGGGCTGCGTGGTCGGCAGGTCCTTGAGCGAATGAACCGCGAAGTCGACCTCGCCACGTATCAGCGCGTCGCGCAGCGCCGTGACGAACACGCCGGTGCCGCCGATCTGGGCGAGGGCCTCGCGGGAGACATCGCCGTACGTGGTGATCTCGACCAGCTCGACGGGCCGCCCGGTCACCCGGTGGACGGCCTCCGCCACCTGCCCGGACTGGGCCATGGCGAGTTTGCTGCGCCTGGTCCCCAGCCTCAGTGCCTTCTCAGTCATGCCGGTCGGTCCTTCTTGTCTGTGCTGTCCTCGGCCCGGGAGACGGCGGCGACCGTCTCGGGGTCGAGGTCGAACAGGGTGCGCAGCGCGTCCGCGTACCCGGCGCCGCCGGGCTCGGCCGCGAGCTGCTTGACCCGTACGGTCGGCGCGTGCAGCAGCTTGTCGACGACCCGGTGCACGGCCTGCCGGATCTCGCCGCGCTGGCGTTCGTCCAGGTCGGGCAGGCGGCCGTCGAGCCGCGCGATCTCACCGGCGACGACGTCGGCGGCCATGGTGCGCAGCGCGACCACGGTCGGCGTGATGTGTGCCGCCCGCTGTGCCGCGCCGAAGGCCGCGACCTCGTCGGAGACGATACGCCGGACCTGGTCCACATCGGCCGCCATCGGCGCGTCGGCGGAGGCTTCCGCCAGCGACTCGATGTCGACGAGCCGCACCCCGGCCAGCCGGTGCACGGCCGCGTCGATGTCCCGGGGCATGGCCAGGTCGAGCAGGAAGAGGGAGGGCGCCGGGCGCTCGGCCGGCGGCTCCGGCCTGCGCCGCTCGGGGATCCGGCCCACGCTCGCGGCGGTGGCGGCGAGCGCGGTGATCAGCTCGGCGTCCGCCTCGGGGGTACGGCGGCCGGGGCGGTCGATCGTTCTGCCTGCGGCCCAGGCCGCGTGCTGCTCCAGGGTGGCCGCGTCCATGCCCGCCACGGCGGCCTCGCCCATGAGGGAGAAGCCGGGCTGCACGGCGGCCAGGTCCAGCGGGCAGTTCTCGTCGGCGCCGCCGGTGGTGGGCGGCAGCGGGGCCTCGGTCTTCCCCGCCTTCACGGCCGTGAGACCGGTGTCGGCGACGGGTGCGCCGGTGCGGCCCTCGACCGCCTTCGCGACCGCCTCCGCCGTGAGCACCAGGCCCGTCGCGCCGGTACAGGAGACGACGACGTCGGCACGTGTCAGCTCGTCCGGCACGGCGTCCATCCGTACCGCGCGGGCGGCCACCGCGTTGTCGTCGGCCTCGGCCAGTATCTGCGCGAGCCGCTCGGCGCGCTCGAAGGTGCGGTTGGCGACGACGACCTCGGCGACCCCGGCCCGCGCGAGCGTGGCTGCGGCCAGCGAGGACATCGACCCGGCGCCGATGACCAGCGCCTTCTTGCCCGCGGCCCAGTCCACGACGGATCCGCCGACGGCCAGCTGCTCCAGGCCGAAGGTGACCAGGGACTGTCCGGCGCGGTCGATGCCGGTCTCGGAGTGGGCGCGCTTGCCGACCCGCAGGCCCTGCTGGAACAGGTCGTTCATCAGCTTGCCGGCGCTGTGCAGCTCCTGCGCCTTGGCCAGGGAGTCCTTGATCTGGCCGAGGATCTGCCCCTCGCCGACAACCATCGAGTCCAGGCCGCAGGCCACCGAGAACAGGTGGTGGACGGCCCGGTCCTCGTAGTGCACGTAGAGGTACGGGGTGAGCTCCTCCAGGCCGACGCCGCTGTGCTGGGCGAGCAGCGTGGACAGCTCGGCGACACCGGCGTGGAACTTGTCCACGTCGGCGTACAGCTCGATGCGGTTGCAGGTGGCGAGCACCGCGGCCTCGGTGGCCGGCTCGGCGGCGACCGTGTCCTGCAGCAGTTTGATCTGGGCGTCCGCGCCCAGCGCGGCCCGCTCCAGCACGCTCACCGGGGCGCTGCGGTGGCTCAGCCCGACGACGAGGAGACTCATGCCGGCATCACGGCGGGTACGTCCCCGTCGGGCCCCTGGTCGGCGGACGCGTCGTGCGCGGTGGCGGGCAGCGAGCCGACGTCACCGGCCGTGGTCTCCTCGCCGGCCTTGCGCTGCTCGTGGAAGGCGAGGATCTGGAGCTCGATCGAGAGGTCGACCTTGCGCACGTCGACGCCGTCCGGGACGGACAGCACGGTCGGCGCGAAGTTCAGGATGGAGGTGACCCCGGCGGCCACGAGCCGGTCGCAGACCTGCTGGGCGGCACCGGCGGGAGTGGCGATGACGCCGATGGACACCCCGTTGCCCTTGATGATCTTTTCCAGGTCGTCGGTGTGCTGCACCGGGATACCGGCGACGGGCTTTCCGGCCATCGCGGGATCGGCGTCGATCAGCGCGGCCACCCGGAAACCACGGGAGGCGAACCCGCCGTAATTGGCCAGGGCGGCGCCGAGGTTACCGATACCGACGATCACAACCGGCCAGTCCTGGGTCAGGCCGAGTTCACGGGAGATCTGGTAGACGAGATACTCCACGTCGTAGCCGACACCGCGCGTTCCGTAGGAGCCCAGGTAGGAGAAGTCCTTGCGCAGCTTGGCGGAGTTGACCCCCGCCGCGGCCGCCAGCTCCTCGGAGGAGACCGTGGGTACCGAGCGCTCCGACAGTGCGGTCAGGGCTCGGAGGTACAGCGGAAGCCTGGCGACGGTGGCCTCGGGAATCCCTCGGCTACGGGTCGCCGGTCGGTGTGTTCGGCCAGTTGCCACGGTGCTCCTGCGGGTAGAGCGGGGCTGCAGGCGGTCATACGTCCCCAGACCGCCCCGTGGACAGCAGGCTATGTCTTTGTGAACGCGTGCACAAAGATGGTGTCCGATTTGCCCGGCAGAAGTGACCGGGGTCACGCACCTTTCACGCCCTTGACGGGAACCGGTGCATACGCACCGACGTTCCTTCGTTACTGGGGGCAAAACCGCACACTCTCCTCACGAATCCCGCCCCCGAGATCAGACCGCCGTCGATCCTAAGCGACTTTCCGACCGGTTTGGACTAGTCGGTCAGTGCCCGGCGCAGCCGCTCCTCGTTCACGCGCCAGAAGGTGTGCTGTTCACCATCGACCAGTACGACCGGGATCTGCTCCCAGTACTGGTCATGGAGCACCGGGTCCTCGGTGATGTCCTTCTGCTCCCAGGACACGCCGAGTTCTGCGCAGACCTTCTCGATCACGACCTGCGCGTCGTCGCAGAGATGACAGCCGGGCTTGCGGATGAGCGTGACCAGCCGGTCACGGGGGTCGGCGGGGGCGGCCTTGCGGCGGAAAAGCGGACTCATACCGGCCATTGTCGCGCGCGCCGTGCACGCTTCGGATCAGCTCTTTAACGGCCCGGTCGCGGAGAGTTCACGCGCATCCAACCTCGCGACTGACGGAACCACCGAACAAACTGGCTATGCTCACGACATGGCCGCTCTCGGATGGCTCACTCCCCGTAGGCGCTCCGCCACCGCGCGCAGCGTGTTGGCCGGCGAAGCCTCGGCGGAGGCTGCCCGCAAGTCCTCGCAGGAAGCGCAGGAAACGCCGCAGGTCACCGCCAGGGAACCGGAGTTCCCCGTGATCGGGGACGAGAAGGCGGCTGCCTTCTTCGACCTCGACAACACCGTCATGCAGGGCGCCGCGCTGTTCCACTTCGGCCGGGGCCTGTACAAGCGGAAGTTCTTCGAGACGCGCGACCTCGCCAAGTTCGCCTGGCAGCAGGCCTGGTTCCGGCTGGCCGGCGTCGAGGACCCCGAGCACATGCAGGACGCGCGCGACTCGGCGCTGTCGATCGTCAAGGGCCACCGGGTCGCCGAGCTGGAGTCGATCGGCGAGGAGATCTACGACGAGTACATGGCCGACCGCATCTGGCCCGGCACCCGAGCCCTGGCCCAGGCCCACCTGGACGCGGGCCAGAAGGTGTGGCTGGTCACGGCGGCCCCGGTGGAGATCGCCCAGGTGATCGCCCGCCGCCTGGGCCTGACCGGCGCGCTCGGCACGGTGGCCGAGTCGGTGGACGGCGTCTACACGGGCAAGCTGGTCGGCGAGCCGCTGCACGGGCCCGCGAAGGCGGAGGCGGTCCGCGCCCTGGCCGCGGCGGAGAGCCTCGACCTCTCCCGCTGCGCGGCCTACAGCGACAGCCACAACGACATCCCGATGCTGTCCCTGGTCGGTCACCCCTACGCCATCAACCCCGACGCCAAGCTGCGCAAACACGCCCGCGAGAAGGACTGGCGCCTGCGCGACTACCGCACCGGCCGGAAGGCGGCGAAGGTCGGCATTCCGGCGGCGGCGGGGGTCGGCGCGGTAGCCGGTGGCACCGCGGCGGCCATCGCCCTGAGCCGACGGCGCCGATAGCGGCTCAGCGGCACCTCCCATCGGGCAGCGCCCCGAACTCACCAGCCTCGGCATCGGACCCGGATTATGCCGCGGCCACTTCAACACGCGCCGTACCTCGCCGAAACCGGCCAGATTTCGGTCAACAAGCGATCACGATACGGCACTTGAGCTGGCGTCAATCAGTAACAGAAGCGACGCAATCGATGATTTGAGCAACTCGGTGTAGCAGTGCCTGCACGAAGCGTTATTCTCCTCAGACGCAAACCGGTACCCCTCCGTCGCTACGACGGGTGAACGGTCCCGCACTGCACGTGATGGAAGCTCTGCCTCTGGGAGTCCCGTGTACCCACACGTCGGGGTTGACGCCTCGGGCCTGGCTACGCTGCGCGCGACCGTCGCAGCGGTCAAAGAGACGCTGCGCGGCCTCGCCCCGACCGCGTACGCCGTCCCCGCCTTCGCCGCCGCCGCGCCCGTAGGCCCCTGCTACGCACTGGCCGAAGGCAGCGCCGCCGTGGGCAGACGCGGGCGCTCCGCCGGCGCCGCCACCGCCCGCCGCCCGGCCGCCGACAGCGACAGCGCCCGGATGATGGACCTGGTCGAGCGCGCCCAGGCGGGCGAGGCCGAGGCCTTCGGCCGGCTGTACGACCAGTACAGCGACACGGTGTACCGGTACATCTACTACCGCGTCGGCGGCCGGGCCACCGCCGAGGACCTGACGAGCGAGACCTTTCTGCGGGCCCTGCGCAGGATCGGCACCTTCACCTGGCAGGGCCGCGACTTCGGAGCCTGGCTGGTCACGATCGCCCGTAACCTGGTCGCCGACCACTTCAAGTCCAGCCGCTTCCGCCTGGAGGTCACCACCGGCGAGATGCTGGACGCCAACGAGGTCGAGCGCTCCCCGGAGGACTCCGTCCTGGAGTCCCTGTCGAACGCCGCGCTGCTCGACGCGGTGCGCCGGCTCAACCCGCAGCAGCAGGAGTGCGTGACGCTCCGCTTCCTCCAGGGGCTCTCGGTCGCCGAGACCGCCCGCGTCATGGGCAAGAACGAGGGCGCCATCAAGACCCTCCAGTACCGCGCCGTACGCACACTGGCCCGACTGCTGCCGGACGACGCCCGCTGAACCAGGCAACTCTCGGCAATACTCAACTCACGCTCCGTGAAAGCGCGTTGCCGCCACGATTCGGGCATCCGCCGTCCGTAACCCAAGTGCCGCGCCAGTCGTTGTGCGGGATACAGGCTCCCTGTGGTCACGTCCTGGCAGACCCTGATCGCTCGATCGTGTGAAGTGGTCGCGGACGTGCAACCCTCAGGACCCCCTGGGGAGTCGACCGTCATGACGAGAGGAGGTGCCGCCAGTGATCGCGAACGTATCGGCGCACCGGCGGGCGAACGCCTTCGCCCAGGCCCTGGAGGAGCAGTCCGACCGGGACACGGCGGCCCAGCAGTCCGTAGGCCCGGCAGGTGCTCCGCCGACCGCCGAGGAGCAGACCGAGCGGGGCGAGCTACTGGCCCTGGCCGTGGGCCTCGGCGCGCTGCCCAAGCCGCAGCTCGACCCCGAGGTCAAGGTCGTGCAGCGCGCCCAGCTGGTCGCCGCGATGGAGGCCATGCTCAAGGAGGGCACGGGGGCGGCGGACGCGTCGGTACCGGATCAGCGTTCTTCCCGGTCCCGAGCCGCCCACCGGGCGAGTCCGCTGGGCAAACTCCGCCCGCGTTCCCGGCTGACCAAGGGGCTGGCGGCGGGCGGGCTGAGCGTGGGCGTGGCCGCGGGAGCCTTCGGCGGAGTCGCCGCCGCCAGCTCGAACGCCCTGCCAGGTGATTCCCTCTACGGCCTCAAACGCGGCATCGAGGACTTCAAGCTCAATTACCTGACCAACGGCGACGACCAGCGCGGCCAGACCTACCTCGACCAGGCCTCCACCCGGCTCAACGAGGCCCGCCGGCTGCTGGAGCGCGGCCGCGGCGGCCACCTCGACCACGAGTCCATCGGCGAGATCCGCCGCACGCTCTCCGGCATGCAGCAGGACGTCACCGAGGGCCACCGCCTGCTCCACGAGGCCTATGAGGCCGACCCCCACTCCCTCGGCCCCATCCAGGCCCTGTCCACGTTCTCCCGCTCCCACCGCGAGGTGTGGACCGCGCTCAGCGACAAGCTGCCCGTGCAGCTCGGGGACGTCAAACAGCAGGTCTCGTCGGTCTTCGACGCCATAGACCAGGAGGTCGCCCCGCTGCAGTCCCTGCTCCCGCAGCCACCCGCCCAGGGCGGCGGCGGCAAGCACCAGGGCTCCGGCTCGGCATCCACCGGCTCCTCCGGCGGCGCCCGGTCGACGGCGCCCAGCTCCGCCGGCACCACCCCGTCCACCGGCCGGCACGCACGCCCGGGCGACCCGAGCGGCTCGGCCACCGGCAGCAGCGGCGAGGGCCTGCTCGGCGGCGACACGGGCGGCCTGCTGGAGCCACCGAAGACGGGCACCGGCACCAGCGCCCCGTCCACCGGCAAACCCCCGTCCACCGCCCCCGACATCACCCTCCCCCCGCTCCTCCCCGGCCTCCTCCCGGGCCTGGGCATCGACAGCGAGGACACACACTGACGCCGTTACGGCAACGACGCCGGGGGTGCCCCACCCAGATGGGGCGCCCCCGGCGTCCGTCTGCTGGAAGCGCCGACCGGCCGCCCGTTCAGAAGAACACCGAGCGCCGCTGCACCAACAGCTTGTACAGCGTGTGCTGAATCTGCTCCCGCACCTGATCGGTCAGGTTGAACATCAGCATCGGATCCTCGGCCGCCTCCGCCGGATACCCGTCCGTCGCAATCGGCTGCCCGAACTGAATCGTCCACTTGGTCGGCAACGGAATCGCACCGAGCGGCCCCAGCCACGGAAACGTCGGCGTCAACGGGAAGTACGGAAAGCCCAGCACCCGCGCCAGCGTCTTCGCGTTGCCGATCATCGGATAGATCTCCTCCGCGCCCACGATCGAGCACGGAATGATCGGCACCCCCTGCCGCAGCGCGGTCGACACAAAGCCACCCCGCCCGAACCGCTGCAGCTTGTACCGCTCGCTGAAAGGTTTCCCGATGCCCTTGAAGCCCTCCGGCATCACCCCGACCAGCTCCCCCTGAGCCAGCAGCCGCTCGGCGTCCTCCGCGCAGGCCAGGGTGTGCCCCAGCTTGCGGGCCAGCTCGTTGACCACCGGCAGCACGAAGACCAAGTCGGCCGCCAGCAGCCGCAGATGACGGTCGGCCGGATGATGGTCGTGCACCGCGACCTGCATCATCAGCCCGTCCAGCGGCAGCGTCCCGGAGTGGTTGGCGACGATCAGCGCCCCGCCCTCGGCCGGGATGTTCTCGATGCCCTTCACCTCGACCCTGAAGTACTTCTCGTACACCGGCCGCAGCAGTGACATCAGGACCTGGTCGGTCAGCTCCGCGTCGTAACCGAAGTCGTCGACGTCGTAGTCCCCGGTCAGCCGGCGCCGCAGAAAGGCCAGCCCGGCCGCCACCCGCCGCTCCAGGCCGCCGTCGTCCCGCCCAGCGGCACCCGACCGCTCCAGCGGCTCCTCCGGCTTCTGGGGCTTCTCCTCGCGGCTCACAGGCCCATCTTCCCGTGCCTGGCCCCGGCCCGGCAGAGGCTGGACCTCACCCATCTCCCGGGCCCCGGCCTCGCCTAGGGCACCGCGCCGGCTGCCCGTGCTCCGGCGCCGCGCCGGGCGTTGCACCGCGCCCCCGCGGGACCGGTCGTCGTCGAACGGAATGACCTTGGCGTCCGCCATCGTTGCTGCGCTCCTCGGTTGGCGCTAGTCGGCGCTGTGCGTCGTGGGCCGGCCGCCGCCCTTCGCGGCCAGCGCGGCGATCCGGTCGACGGCCCCCGCGAGGGCCTGAGGCGGCACCAGCCCGGGGCCCTGGCCGCGCGCGAAGTCCGCGAACGTCTCCGCCGTCGTGTACCTGGGCGTGAAGCCCAGCGTGTCGCGCATCTGGACCGTGTCCACCACCCGCCCGTGCGTGAGCAGCCGGATCTGCTCCGGCGAGAAGTCCGTCATACCGAGCGTACGCACCAGCGACCCCGCCCAGGTGACCGCCGGCAGCAGCAGCGGCACCGTCGGGCGCCCGAGCCGCCGGGAGCACTGCGAGAGCAGCAGCACACCGTCCCCGGCGATGTTGAAGGTGCCGCTGTTGAGGGTGCCCCGGCGCGGTTCGTGCGAGGCCATCCTGAGCACCTCGACGACGTCGTCCTCGTGCACGAACTGCAGCCGCGGGTCGTAGCCGAACACGGTCGGCAGGACGGGCAGCGCGAAGTAGGAGGCGAGCGGGGTGTCCGCGGCGGGGCCGAGGATGTTGGCGAACCGCAGCACGCACACGGCGACGTCCGGCCGCCGCCGGGCGAACCCCCGCACATACCCCTCGACCTCGACGGTGTCCTTCGCGAAGCCGCCGCTCGGCAGCGACTTCGGCGGGGTCGTCTCGGTGAACACGGCCGGATCGCGCGGCGCCGAGCCGTACACGTTCGTACTGGACTTGACCACCAGCCGCTTCACGGTCGGCGACTTCTGGCAGGCGCCGAGCAACTGCATGGTGCCGATGACGTTGGTCTCCTTGACCGTGGCCCGGTTGCCGCTGCCCAGCGCCGTGCCGGTCACGTCCATGTGGACGACCGTGTCGGCTCCCGTCTCGGCGAGCACCCGGGCGATGGTCGCCTGCCGGATGTCGGCCTGGATGAAGTCCGCACCGCCCAGATGGTGCGCCGGCGGCACCGCGTCCACGGCGATCACCCGGTCGACCTCCGGATCCCGCTGGATCCGCCGTACGAACCGGCCGCCCAGTTGCCGGGCCACTCCGGTGACGAGCACGACCTTCCCCAAGATCAGCGCCTTCCCTCGTACGTGATGCGTACGGCCAACCTAGCGGGTTGATGTTGCGCTGTGATGACCACCCGATGCACGAAGTGACGGAAATTCACTCATCGGAACATGCCGGGTTCCCCCGGACACGCCTGCCACCCCCGGCAGCCGGCCCCGGATATGCCTGTGGCCCCCCACCAGTGCTGATGGGAGGCCACAGCGTGACACGCTCTCGCGACGCCGCTTACTTCTTGTTGCGGCGCTGAACGCGCGTGCGCTTGAGCAGCTTGCGGTGCTTCTTCTTGGCCATCCGCTTGCGCCGCTTCTTGATAACAGAGCCCACGACTACCCTCGCTCACTTCTCATCACTCGGTTGTTTGGGCGCCATGGGCCCACACGACCTACGAGGGGCTAGCCTACCCAACCGAGCGCCGAGGTCGTAATCGAGGGGGGTACCCCGGGTCACCCTGGGGTTGCCGTCAGGCAGTCTCCACCCCCACATAGCTGTCACGGAGGTACTCGTGTACCGCTTGCTCCGGGACACGGAACGACCGCCCGACCCGGATCGCGGGCAGATGACCGCTGTGCACCAGGCGGTACACGGTCATCTTCGACACTCGCATCACCGAGGCGACCTCCGCCACGGTAAGGAACACGACCTCGTTCAGAGGCCTCTCGTCAGCTGCAGCCATGACACACCTGAACCTTCCGCACTCGACGGCCACCGGCTTCCCCTTCCGGTGACTCTTCGTCGTTGCGTGCTCACTCCCCAATGTAGGGGCGGGTGATGCAAGTGGGGAAGAGGTGCACCCATCGCAGGCCTACTGTGACAGACACGCTCGTTTGAGTACGTAGCGGGTGAGCGGCCGGTAGTACTCAGACCGCACGGCGTCATCAAGCGGAACGACGACGGACACGCGCCCCTCTGCCTCCCCCACGAACAGCGCCGGATCATCGGTGTCGGCGAGCCCGATGGTCTCGAACCCCAGCTGACCAGCGCCGCAGACCCAGCCGTGATCGCCGACGACCAGTTCGGGCAACGGCCCACCGCCCTCCGCCGCGGCCTCCAGCACGACCCGAACCGGCAGCGGCGAATGACTGTGCACGCCCGGCTCACAACCCGGGCGCCCGTCGTCGGTTTCCCGCACCAACCCAACCCGCCGTGCGTAGCCGAGGTGATACGTACGTAGACCGAACCGGGTCAATATGTCGACACGGCGACCCTGCGCGGGAGTGAGCACGTCACACCCCGCCGCCGAGAGCGCGTCCGCCAAGTCGGCGTAGAACCCGAGCAGCCGCTGCGGATGCCCGGTCCCGAACAACACGGGCGCGCCACGCCTGGCCACCTGCCGGATCCGCCCCGCGAAGGCATCCAGCGCGGCCAGCGTCCGCTCCGGATCGATCACATCCGGCCCCGAAGTGTGCCGGGGATCGCCCGAGACCCCACACTTCTGCGCCATCAGCTCAAGCAACTCCGGCTGCTCCCAAGTCCCTTCGGGATCGAGCCCGATCAGCACCCGGGGATCCCGGGCCGCGAACAGCCGATAACTCCGCAGACTGTCCTCCCGAGAGGTCCCCACCTCCCCGGCAAGCCGAACAGCCAGCAGATGCGCACGCAGAGCTCCGCCGGTCGACATGGGTGCGATGGTGACGCATGGCTGCGGGAGAGGGGGCGCAAACGCGGGAAGTGCGCACGGTTGGCGTAACGGAGGCGAGAGCAGTCATCCCGGGCGGAGCCCCCGGTCCGTTCAGGGCAGCAGCCCCCGCAGCGGGAACACCGCCCGACGAGTGGCCCGTACCGCCTGATCAAGCCGGTCCGCGGGGTCGTAACCCGACTCCCACGACGCCCAGTTCACCGGCCACCGCCCATCGGTCATCCGCTGCGGCCCGAACTGCCGGGTCCGAGCGAACACCTCCTGCCGCCACGCCTCCGGAATCATCGCCTCCGGTGCCACCGGCCGCCCCGCCGCGATCCCCACCAGATGCGTCCACGACCGCGGCACGACATCGACCACCGCGTACCCGCCGCCCCCCAGCGCGACCCACTTCCCCCCGGCGTACTCGTGCGCCAGCTCATGGCACGCCACCTGCACCGCCCGCTGCGCGTCCAGCGACACGGCAAGGTGCGCGAGCGGATCCTCGAAGTGCGTGTCCGCCCCGTGCTGCGACACCAGCACCTGCGGCCGGAACTCCGCCAGCAACTCCGGCACCACCGCGTGGAACGCCCGCACCCACCCCGCGTCCCCGGTCCCCGCCGGCAGCGCGACGTTGACGGCCGCCCCCTCACCGGCCCCGGCACCCGTCTCCTCCGGCCACCCGGTCTGCGGGAACAACGTACGGGGATGCTCGTGCAGCGAGATCGTCAGGACCCGCGGATCCTCCCAGAACGCCGCCTGCACCCCGTCCCCGTGATGCACGTCGACATCCACATAGGCGACCCGCTCGGCCCCCAGCTCCAGCAACCGGGCGATGGCCAGCGAGGCGTCGTTGTACACGCAGAACCCGGACGCGCCCCCGGGCATCGCATGGTGCAGCCCGCCCGCGAAATTCACGGCGTGCTCGGCATCCCCCCGCCACACCGCCTCCGCCGCCCCCACCGACTGCCCGGCGATCAGCGCGGACACCTCGTGCATCCCGGCGAAGGCCGGATCATCGAGGGTCCCCAGCCCGTACGACCCGTTCGCCGACGCCGGAGCGGCCGACGCGGCCTTCACCGCGTCGATGTAGTCCTCCCGGTGGACCAGCCGCAGCGTCGACTCCCCGGCCGGCTTGGCAGCGACGACCTCCATCTCCCGGTCGAGCCCGAAGGCCTCCACCAGTTTCCGGGTCAGTGTCAGCCGGACCGGATCCATCGGATGGTCCGGGCCGAAGTCATAGCCCGTTACTGCCTCGTCCCACATCAGCTGTGCGCGGCCGCTCATGCCCGCCACCGTATCGGTCCTGTTGAGCGGCGAACGACCTGGCGTACACCAACGTCACCAGCACCAACACCATCGGCACGAGCATGGCGCCCCGATAGCTCCAGGCATCGCCCAGAGCACCGACCAACGGCGAACCGATCAGAAAGCCCACGTAATTGAAAATGTTCAACCGCGCGATGGCCGCGTCCGAAGCCCCTGGAAACAGGCGCCCCGCCGCCGCGAACGTCTGCGGCACCAGCACGCACAACCCCAGACCCAGCAGTGTGAACCCGAGCATCCCCACCCACGCCCCGGGCGCCGAGGCCACCACCGCGAACCCGCCGGCCGCCACCAGCGTCCCGAGCCGTACTACCGCCACCGCCCCGAACCGCCGCACCCCGAGGTCCCCGATGGCCCGCCCCAGCAACGTCGTCACCATGTACACGTTGTACGGCACCGTCGCCAGCTGCTCCGAGCTGCCCAGCACGTCCTTCAGATACTTCGCGCTCCAGTTGGAGACGGTCGAGTCCCCGATGTAGGCGAAGGTCATCACCAGGCACAGCGGCAGCAGCAGCTTGAAGACGACACCGGTGCCCCGACCCTGGTCCTGGTCCTCCCCCACCGGCGCCGGATCCCCGTCGACGTACCACCGGCTCCCCACGAGCGTCGCCGGCAGCAGCACGGCCACCACCGGCAGATACGACACCCACAGCGCGAGATGCCAGTGCGCCCCGCCCCAGGCCAGCGAGGCCCCCAGGATCCCGCCCAGGCTGTACGCGGCGTGGAAACTGAGCATGATGCTGCGCCCGTACGACCGCTGCAGGCTCACCCCGAGCATGTTCATGGACGCGTCCAGCGCCCCCACGGCCAGCCCGAACGCGCCCAGCGCCACCGCCAGCTCCGCGATGTGCCCGCCCGCCCCGGCGCCGAGCAGCGCCAGCAGGACGACCGGCTGGGACCAGCGCAGCAGCCGGCTGGGCCGTATTCGCCTCACCAGCTGCTCGGTGGTCACACTGCCGACACCGGCGAGGATCGGTACGGCGGCCAGGAAGGCCGGCAGCAGCGCGTCGGAGACGCCGTACCGGTCCTGGATGGCCGGGATGCGCGTCACCAGGAGGGCGAAGGTGGCGCCTTGGGCGAAGAAGCTGAACGCCAGCGAGGCCCTGCCGCGCCGCAGCACATCAGTCATGGCGGCGAGCGTAGGGCCCCGGGCTACCTGTGGGTAGATCCGGCCAAAGATGAATTTCCTTCAGCTTTACCGAACGGGGGCTCAGACGGCTACAGGGACCTCGGGCGTCCCGGCCTTGGTCACCTCGGCCTCGACCTCGGCGTTGAGCATCTTCTCCATCGGCTCCACGGCCAGCCCACCGCCGACCACGAATCCGATCACCATCGCGCCGACGAGGAAGACACTGCCGAGCCACACCATCGTGTCCACGGGAATGGTGTACGCACCCACAACCCGGGCGACACACTCGGCGAGCAGCACCAGCCCCCAGACGACCGAGAACGCCTTCTCCTTGCTCCGGAAGGCCGCGGACCGGTCCGACGCCCCGGAGACGAGCCGCTCCCAGGCGGCCTCCTTCGCCGCGTCGCCCTTCACCAGGAACGGCTTCATACCCGCGGTCATCATCGGCTTGCCCAGCCGGACGGAGACGAGGATGCCGAAGGCGACGACACTGCTGACCCCGCTGTCCTTGGCGAGCATCAGCCGCGGGTCACCGGACACGAAGCTCAGCAGCAGCGAGACGACGTTGACGACCAGGATGAGGCCGGCCAGAGCATTGGTCCTCCGCTCCTTGACCAGGCTCCACACGGTCCTCAGCGCCGGCACCACACTGCTCCAGGCGAGGGCGGCGAAGGTGCCCATCCCGAACGCGTCCTTGAAGAGGTAGTACGAGCCGAGCGGCACCGCCACGTCCAGGAGCAGCGGCCTGAAGTTGGCCAGCACGCTCGGTTCCTGCTTCTGCCGCTGCTCGGTCCGGCTCTGGATCCCCGTGTTCTTCGTCATGCCCTCAGCTTCGCCGCCACGCGGGGTGCGGCAGTAGAAACGATCGTCCGGACGTCCGCATGACAATTGTCAGGCACCGGGCGATGGCTTTCGTCAAACCAGCAGGTCGGCCAACTCACCCATGGAGGAGAAGAGTTGGTGGGCGGCCGCCAGCTTGGCCGCCGGTGTCATCGCGGTGAACCCGTAGACGGTCATGCCGGCCGCCACGGCCGCCTGGACGCCCAGCGGCGAATCCTCCACGACCAGGCACCGCTCCGGCGCCACCCCCATACACTCCGCCGCGTACAGGAAGAGATCGGGCGCCGGCTTCCCACGCCCCACGTCCTCGGAACTGAAGATCCGGTCCTCCTCGAACCACCGGTCGAGCCCGGTCGTGCGGTGCCCGACCCGGATCCGCGCATGACTCCCAGAGGAGGCCACGCAGTACGGCACCCCGTCTGCGGCCAGCTTCTCCAGTACGCCGGCCACACCGGCCACGGGCTGCAGCTCCCGCTCGAACGCGGCGAACACGCGCGCGTGGAAGACGTCGTCGAAGTCGTCCGGCAGCCGCTGACCGGTCCGCTCCAGCACGAGCTCATGGATCCGGTGCATCGCCGAGCCCATGTAGTCCCGGATGGAGTCCTCGTACGACGTCGGGTGCCCCAACTCGGTCAGATAGGCGGCCAGATGCCGGTTGGAGATGGGCTCGCTGTCGACGAGCACCCCGTCGTTGTCGAAGATGATCAGGTCATAGCGCATGGGCCAACCCTAAACGCAGAAAGGCCCACGCCATCCGGCGTGGGCCTTTCCCAAGAATTGTTCGGCGGCGTCCTACTCTCCCACAGGGTCCCCCCTGCAGTACCAT
>NZ_JBIAEC010000037.1:0-35385 GCF_042868225.1 Streptomyces sp. NPDC007856
CGCCCGGTTACATTCCGAACCCGGAAGCTAAGCCTCACAGCGCCGATGGTACTGCAGGGGGGACCCTGTGGGAGAGTAGGACGCCGCCGAACAATCTTTGGAAGGACCCCTGGTCCCAGCGTTCAGCTGGGACCAGGGGTCCTTTCGTTTTTACAATGCTTGCGGTACCGAAGACAGGAGTCATCATGTCCACCAACTCTCCCGACGATCGACCGGAGCGCGACCAGCGGCGACGGGACAGTGGTGACCGTGGTGACCGCGGCGGCTACCGGGGCGACCGTGGCGGCTTCCGCCGCGACAATGACCGTGGCGGCTACGGTGGTCGGCGCGATGACCACCGGGGTGACCGTGGTGGTTTCCGTCGTGACGACCGCCGTGATGACAGGCGTGACGATCGTCGTGATGACAGGCGTGACGACCGCCGTGACGATCGTCGTGATGAGCGGCGGGACGACCGGGGTGGGTTCCGGCGTGACGACCGTGGCGGCTATGGCCGTAGGGACGATCGTCGTGAGGGTGACCGGGGTTCGCGTCCGGCGTTCCAGCGGGACGACCGTGACCGTGGGCCGCGTCGGGACGACCGCCGTGACGACCGCGGGTTCCGTCGCGACGACCGCGGTGGCGACCGCCCCTCCTTCCGCCGTGACGACGACCGTGGCGGCTACGGTGGTCGGCGCGATGACCACCGGGGTGACCGTGGTGGTTTCCGTCGTGACGACCGCCGTGATGACAGGCGTGACGATCGTCGTGATGACAGGCGTGACGACCGCCGTGACGATCGTCGTGATGAGCGGCGGGACGACCGGGGTGGGTTCCGGCGTGACGACCGTGGCGGCTATGGCCGTAGGGACGATCGTCGTGAGGGTGACCGGGGTTCGCGTCCGGCGTTCCAGCGGGACGACCGTGACCGTGGGCCGCGTCGGGACGACCGCCGTGACGACCGCGGGTTCCGTCGCGACGACCGCGGTGGCGACCGCCCCTCCTTCCGCCGTGACGACGACCGCGGTGGCGACCGCCCCTCCTTCCGCCGTGACGACGACCGCGGCGGCTACGGCCGGCGCGAAGACACCCGCGGCGACCGTGGCTTCCGGCGCGACGACCGGGGCGAGCGCGGTGAGCGCGGTGGATTCCGCGGCCGGGACGACCGCGGTGGCCGTGGGCCCCGTCGGGACGACCGTGGTGGGCGACCCGGTGGCTTCCGGGGGCGTGACGACCGGCGTGATGACCGCCGGGGCGGCGGCCGCTTCCGCGACGAGCGTGACCGCGACCGGGACCGTGAGCCGATCAAGCGGCTGCCGATCCCGGAGGACGTCACCGGTGACGAGATCGACAAGGACGTGCGGCAGGAGCTCCAGAGCCTGCCCAAGACGCTCGCGGACGACGTCGCCAAGAACCTGGTGATGGTCGCCCGGCTCATCGACGAGGACCCCGAGGGCGCCTACGCCTACTCCAGGGTGGCCCTGCGGCTGGCGTCCCGTGTGGCCGCCGTACGCGAGGCCGCCGGGTTCGCGGCGTACGCCAACCAGAAGTACGGCGAGGCCCTCGCCGAGTTCCGGGCCGCGCGGCGGATGACCGGCACCGTGGACCTGTGGCCGGTGATGGCCGACTGCGAGCGCGGGCTCGGACGGCCGGAGAAGGCGCTGGACATGGCCGGTGCCCCGGAGGTGCACAAGCTGGACAAGGCCGGTCAGGTCGAGATGCGGCTCGTCGCGGCCGGCGCCCGGCGTGACATGGGCCAGCTGGACGCGGCCATCGTGACCCTGCAGAGCCCGGAGCTCGCCTCCAATTCGATCCAGCCGTGGACCGCCCGCCTGCGGTACGCCTACGCCGACGCCCTCCTGGCCGCCGGCCGGGAAGGCGAGGCGCGCGAGTGGTTCGCGAAGGCCGTGGAGGCCGACCGGGACGGCAGCACGGACGCCTCCGACCGGCTTGCCGAGCTGGACGGAGTGGAGTTCGTCGACGCTCTGGACGAGAGCGAGAGCGAGAGCGAGGGCGAGAGCGAGGGCGAGCCGGAGAAGCCGTCGCAGAAGGACGGCGACGAGGACTGACGGCAGTCACGAGAAACGGCAGTCACTGAAGGGGGCAGGTTCCTGGTGGAACCTGCCCCCTTCGTGTTCCCGGACGCGGAAGCGCTCAGATCTCCAGCGCCCGCAGCACCAGCCCGGACGCCGGCTTCGGGCCGAACGACGTCGACTTGCGGGGCATCGTCACACCCTGGCGGGCCAGCTCACGGACGACCTCCTCGCGGACCGGGTGCATCAGGACGGCCGTACCGCCGTCGTGTTCCGCCTTGGCGACCGTCGCGGCCGTGTCGTGGATGTAGGCGATGTGGGCCGGGGAGTCCTCGGGGATGTGCCAGACATGGTCGAGGAGCGCGGCGTGCAGGACCGTGGCGTCCAGGGAGCGCCAGGCCGGCGGGCGGTCGGCCGGGATCGTCCGGGCCAGCAGGTCCGGGTCCGGGCGGTCGAGGAGGTGGAAGGCCCCGTCGCCGGCCAGCAGGAAGGCGTTGCCCGCGCAGGACGCGTCCGCCAGGGCCTCCAGGGCCTCGGGGAGCGGCACGTCCAGGTGCTGCACCCGGAACAGGCCCTGCACCGCCGCGAGCGCGTCCGCGACCGGCAGGCGGTGCAGCAGGCGGTGGATGGCGCGGACGCGCAACGGGTAGCGGGCGGTGTCGACGAGCAGGACCAGTCCGTGGTCCCAGGGGCTGGGGGAGGGGTGCTCGGCGCGCAGCCGCAGATAGGTGGCCCAGCGGTGGTGGCCGTCGGCGATCAGGGCCTGCTGGTGGGCGAGGTCGGACTGGATGCGGGCCACGTCGGCGGGGTCGGTGACGGACCAGAGGCGGTGGCGGTAGCCGTCCTCGGTGGTCGTGGCGAGCAGCGGGGGCTTCTCCGCCGTGCGCTCGACGACCTCGGCCGCCGTACCGTCGCCGCGGTAGGTCAACAGCAGCGGCTCCAGGTTCGCGCGCGTGGCCCGCATCAGGGCCGCGCGGTCGGCGACCACGGGCGGCATGACGTCCTCGTGCGGCAGCACCACGCCCTCGGCCGGCTCCGAGACCCGCAGCGCGCCGATGACACCGCGCTGGAGCATGCCGCTCTCGTCCCGCTGCTCGTAGACGTACAGGCCGGGCTCGGGGTCCGCGGTGAGGACGCCCTCGTCCAGCCAGCGGCGCAGGGTGTCGGCCGCCTGCTCGGTGCGGGCGCTCGGGGTGCCGGCCTGGGGCAGGATCAGCCGGACGATGTTGTACGGGTCCGCGGACTGGAGGTGATGCACCCCATCGGGGCGTACGACGACGTCGTACGGCGGGGAGGTGACGGAGGCGAGGCTGCCGACCCGGTCGGGGTCGTAGCGAAGGCCGCGGAACGGGGTGAGTTCCAGGCCCTGGCGCGCCGTTGCTTCCGAGTGACCTGCAGTGTTCATCCCGGCATCGTACGTGTGTCAGTGGCGTGCGGGATGATCGGGGGAAAGACGGTCGAACGAGGAGCGATGTGGAATGAGCCAGGCGGTCAGGACGAGCCCGGAGGGCAGTGGGCAGCCCCTGAGCGAGGCGTACGACACGGCGCTGCTCGATCTGGACGGGGTGGTGTACGCGGGCGGGAGCGCGATCCGGCACGCGGTGGACTCGCTGGCGGTGGCGCGCTCCGGCGGGATGCATCTGGCGTACGTCACCAACAACGCGCTGCGGACCCCGGACGCGGTGGCCGAGCATCTGACGGAGCTCGGGATACCGACGGGCGCCGACGACGTCATCACCTCCGCGCAGGCGGTCGCGCGGCTGATCAGCGAGCAGGTGCCGGCCGGGGCGCGGGTACTGGTGATCGGCGGCGAGGGGCTGCGGGTGGCGCTGCGCGAGCGGGGCCTTGTGCCCGTGGAGTCGGCGGACGACGATCCGGCGGCGGTCGTGCAGGGGTACGGCGGCCCCGATCTGACCTGGGGCCGGTTCGCGGAGGCGTCGTACGCGGTCGCGCGCGGGGTGCCGTGGTTCGCGTCCAACACGGACCTGACGATTCCCAGCGGGCGGGGCATCGCGCCGGGCAACGGGGCGGCTGTGGAGGTCGTCCGGATCGCGACGGGCAAGGAGCCGCAGGTGGCGGGCAAGCCGCTGCCGCCGATGCACCGGGAGACGATCATCCGGACCGGCGCGAAGCGCCCGCTGGTGGTCGGGGACCGGCTGGACACGGACATCGAGGGCGCGATCAACGGCGGGGTGGACTCGCTGCTGGTGCTGACCGGCGTCACCGACGGCGCCCGGCTGCTCGCCGCGCCGCCGCGGCACCGGCCGACGTATGTGGACGCCGATCTGCGCGGGCTGCTCACCGGGCAGCCGGAGGTCAGCGCGTCGGCGGAGGGCTTCCGGTGCGGTGGCTGGACGGCGACGGCCGGGGCGGACCGGCTGGAGCTGGAGGGCGACGGGGGGTCGCTGGACGGGCTGCGGGCGCTGTGCGCGGCGGCCTGGACGGCGGGAGGCGACGGCTCCTGCGAGCTGGACGGGGGGAAGGCGCTGGCTCGGCTCGGGCTGTGAGAGGGGTCCGGGCGGACCGTGATGTATCCGCACCCGGGGATCGAGGTCGGTAGCGAGGGTAGGCTAACCTAACCTTGTGTTGGTCGACAGTCCTCCGGAACAGCGCGCGGAGACCGCCCCCGCGCCCCCAACCCCCCGGGCGGCAAGGGCTCTTGGGCTCCTGCTCTCCGCCGCGATCCTGGTGCTCGTCGCCCTGGCGAGCATCGCGATCGGGGCGAAATCGCTGGCACTGGACCAGGCCTGGCACGGCCTGTTCCACGACACGGGGACGTACGGCGACGTCGTCGTGGACGAGCGGATCGCGCGCACGGTCCTGGGGCTGCTCGCCGGTGCCGCGCTCGGTCTCGCGGGCGCGGTGCTGCAGGCGCTCACCCGCAATCCGCTGGCCGACCCGGGGCTGCTCGGAATCAACGCGGGCGCTTCGGCCGCCGTGGTCACGGCCATCACCTGTTTCGGCGTCACCGGCCTCACCGGCTATGTGTGGTTCGCCTTCCTCGGGGCGGCGGCGGTCGGCGCGCTGGTGTGGTTCCTCGGCGGCAGCCGGGGCGCGACCCCGGTGCGGCTCGCGCTCGCCGGCACGGCGATCAGCGCCGCCCTGTACGGCTATCTCCAGGCCACGATGATCCTGGACGACGCGGCGCTCGCAAGGATGCGCTTCTGGACCGTGGGTTCGCTGGCCTCGGCCACCGACTCGACCATCCTGCAGGTGCTGCCGTTCCTCGCGGCCGGCATGGTCCTCGCGCTCGCCCTGGCCCGGCCGCTGAACGCCGTGGCGATGGGCGACGACACCGCCCGCGCCCTCGGCGCCGACCTGGGCCGCACCCGCGCCCTGGCCATGCTGGCCGCCACCGTCCTGTGCGGCGCCGCGACCGCCGCCTGCGGCCCGATCGTGTTCGTCGGCCTGATGGTGCCGCACGTCGTGCGCTCCTTCACCGGCCCCGATCTGCGCTGGATCCTGCCGTACGCCACGGTCCTGTCGCCCGTGCTGCTGCTCGGCGCCGATGTCGTCGGCCGGGTCGTGGCCCGTCCCTCGGAACTCCAGGTCGGCATCGTCACCGCGATCATCGGCGGCCCGGTCTTCATCTTTCTCGTACGACGGCGGAGGACGGCCCAGCTGTGAAGACCCGATCCATGAACCGGGCCGTCCGCACTCCAGGCGGGCTCTCCCTGCGCCTGGACCCGCGGGCCCTGCTCGTCGTCGTCCTGCTGCTGGCCGCCGCCTGTGCGGCGGGCGTCGCGCTGATCGGCACGGGCGACGCCGAGATCCCGGCGGCCGACGTGCTTCGGACCCTCGCCGGGAACGGCAACGCGTACCAGGACTTCATCGTCGACGAACTGCGGCTGCCGCGCGTCCTCGTCGGCCTGCTGGTCGGCGCCTCGCTGGGGCTCGGCGGCGCGCTGTTCCAGTCCGTCTCCCGCAACCCGCTCGGCAGCCCGGACGTGCTGGGCCTCTCCCAGGGCTCGACGGCCGGCGCATTGGTCGTCATCGTGCTGCTGTCCGGCAGCACCACGCAGGTCACCGTCGGCGCGCTGATCGGCGGCCTGGTGACCGGACTCGCCATCCATCTGCTCGCCTGGAAGCAGGGCGTGCACGGATACCGGCTGGTCCTGGTCGGCATCGGTGTGTCCGCGATCGCCACCGCGGTCAACGGCTATCTGCTCACCAAGGCCGACCTGGTCGACGCGGCCCGTGCGGTGGTGTGGATGACCGGCTCGCTGGGCGGCCGGGACTGGGACCAGGTCTGGCCGCTGCTCGCGCTGTGCGCCGTCCTGGTCCCGCTGGTCCTCGTCAACGCGCGCGGCCTGAGGATGATGGAGATGGGCGACGATGTCGCGAACGCCCTCGGCGTGCGCGTGCAGCGGGTCCGGCTGGTGCTGATGGTCTCCGCCGTACTGCTCACCGCGGCCGCCACGGCCGCCGCCGGACCCGTCAGCTTCGTCGCGCTCACCGCGCCGCAGCTGGCCCGGCGCCTGACCCGCTCGCCCGGCCCGAACCTGGTGCCCTCCCTCTGCTTGGGCGCCGCGCTGCTGGTCGCCGCCGACTGGGCCGCGCAGCGCGCCTTCGGCGCCGACCAGTTGCCCGTGGGAGTGGTCACCGGCGTCCTCGGTGGCGCCTATCTGCTGTGGCTGCTGGTCACCGAGCGCAGAGTGGGCCGGATATGAGCGGCACGGACACGAACACGACGAGGAGCACTGTGAACCGCCTGTCCGCCGAGAACGTCACCCTCGCCTACGACCAGCGCGTCATCGCCGAGCAGCTGTCCGTGGAGATCCCGGACAACTCCTTCACGGTGATCGTCGGCCCGAACGCGTGCGGCAAGTCGACGCTGCTGCGGGCGCTGTCGAGGATGCTCAGGCCGAGCCAGGGCCGGGTGCTGCTCGACGGGCAGGTCATCCAGTCGATGCCCGCCAAGAAGGTCGCCCGGACCCTCGGTCTGCTGCCGCAGTCGTCCATCGCGCCCGACGGCATCACGGTCGCCGACCTCGTCGGCCGGGGCCGCTACCCGCACCAGGGCCTGCTGCGCCAGTGGTCGGCTCAGGACGAGCGGGTCGTACAGGAGTCCATGCGGCAGACCGGGGTCGCCGAGCTGGCCGACCGGTACGTCGACGAGCTGTCCGGCGGGCAGCGCCAGCGGGTGTGGATCGCCATGGCGCTGGCCCAGCAGACCCCGCTGCTGCTCCTGGACGAGCCGACCACCTACCTCGACATCCAGCACCAGATCGACGTCCTCGACCTGTGCGCGGAGCTGCACGAGACCCAGGGCCGCACCCTGGTCGCCGTCCTGCACGACCTCAACCACGCCGCCCGCTACGCCACGCACCTCATCGCCCTGCGCGGCGGCGAGGTGATCGCCGAGGGTTCCCCGGGCGACATCGTCACCGCCGAGCTGGTGGAGCAGGTGTTCGGGCTGCGGTGTCAGGTCATCGACGACCCGGAGACGGGGACGCCTCTGGTGGTACCGGCAGCCCGAAAGGCACGGGTCGCGGCAGCCTCCTGACTCACAGCAGCTTCCTGAGCCGGAACAGATCCAGCAGGCTCGCCTCCAGCCGCACCCGGCCCTTGCCCCAGGCGGTCGCGAAGTTCAGCCGGCCGTCCACGAGAGCCACCAGGTCGTCCCCGGCCATGGCGAGCCTGATCTGGGCCTTCTCCCGCGGCGGGCCGGAGTGCGTCTCGTCCACCTCGATCCGCCCGCCGGTCATCCGGCCGGCGAAGGTGACGTCCAGGTCGGTGATGTGACAGCTCACCGAGCGGTCCAGGGCGGCGGCCGCCCGGGCATCGCCCTCGGCGCCCTGCATGTTGTCCGAAAGCTTTCCCAGTGCGGCGCGGCACTCCTCGATCGTGGCCATCGCCCCAGACGGTACCCCAGCGGTTCGGGGTAGCGTCGGGGCATGAGCGACTCGGTTCCGGAGACGGAGATCCAGCGGGATTCGGTGCAGGTGGCGGTGGAGGCACCGGACGCGTACGACCCTGCCGCGCCCGCCCCCCTGAACGTCCCGCGCACCCCCACCGGCAACGCCGAGGTCGACGCCCAACTGGAGCGGCTGGGTGACGCCGACCACCTCGCCACCGACGGGCACGTCGAGGTGTACGAGGATGTACATCGGGGGCTGCGCGACGCGCTCACCGCGCTCGACGCCCGGCCGGGACCTCCGGCGCCCTCACCGCCGTACCACCAGAGCAGGAGCTGAACCGAACGTGGCAGGAGTCGCACGCCGCCGTCTGGACGCGGAGCTGGTCCGCCGGAAGCTCGCGCGCTCGCGTGAGCACGCCAGCCAGCTGATCGCCGCCGGGCGGGTCACCGTCGGCAAGGCCGTGGCGACCAAGCCGGCCACCCAGGTGGAGACGGCCGCCGCGATCGTCGTCCAGTCCGACGACAGCGACCCCGACTACGTCTCCCGCGGTGGGCACAAGCTCGCGGGCGCGCTGGAGGCCTTCGTACCGCAGGGGCTCGTGGTCGAGGGCCGGCGCGCGCTGGACGCCGGCGCGTCCACCGGCGGCTTCACCGACGTCCTGCTGCGCGCGGGTGCCGCGCAGGTGGTCGCCGTGGACGTCGGATACGGACAGCTCGCCTGGTCTCTCCAGAACGATGAACGCGTCACCGTCAAGGACCGTACGAACGTACGCGAGTTGACGCTCGAGGCGATCGATGGGGAACCTGTGGATCTTGTCGTGGGTGATCTGTCCTTCATCCCGCTCGGACTGGTGCTGCCGGCCCTGAAGCGGTGCGTGAAGCCGGACGCCGACCTGGTGATGATGGTCAAGCCGCAGTTCGAGGTGGGCAAGGAGCGGCTCGGCAGCGGGGGTGTCGTACGGAGTCCGCAACTGCGGGCGGAGGCCGTGCGGGCAGTGGCCGAGAAGGCCTGGGAGCTGGGGCTCGGGGTGCAGGGAGTCACCGCCAGTCCGCTGCCCGGCCCCTCGGGGAACGTCGAGTACTTTCTCTGGCTGCGGTCGGGGGCACCCGAGGTGGACCCGGCCGACGTAGACCGTGCAGTGGCGGAGGGGCCGCGTTGACACAGAACCTGGCGCGTACTGTTTTCCTGCTCGCCCACACCGGGCGGCCCGCGGCGATCCGCAGTGCGGAACTCGTCGTCAAGGGCCTGCTGCGGCATGGCATCGGGGTGCGGGTGCTGGAGGAGGAGGCGTGCGACCTGCCGCTCCCGGATCAGGTGCAACTGGTCAAGGAGGCGACTCCGCAGTGCCTCGACGGGTGCGAGCTGCTGATCGTGCTCGGCGGTGACGGCACGCTGCTGCGCGGGGCCGAGTTCGCCCGGGCGTCCGGGGTGCCGATGCTCGGCGTCAACCTCGGACGGGTGGGGTTCCTCGCGGAGGCCGAGCGCGACGACCTCGATCGGGTGGTCGACCGGGTGGTGGCACGGTCCTACGAGGTCGAGGAGCGGATGACCGTCGACGTCGTCGTGCACCGCAACGGGGACATCGTGCACACGGACTGGGCGCTGAACGAGGCGGCCGTGCAGAAGGCCGGCGCGGAGAAGCTGCTGGAAGTCGTGCTGGAGATCGACGGACGGCCGGTGACGGGGTTCGGGTGCGACGGAGTTGTGCTGTCCACCCCGACCGGGTCCACCGCCTATGCCTTCTCCGCCGGCGGGCCTGTGGTGTGGCCCGAGGTGGAGGCGCTGCTGATGGTGCCGATCAGCGCGCACGCGCTGTTCGCCAAGCCGCTGGTGACCTCGCCGGATTCGGTGCTCGCGGTGGAGGTCCTGCCGCACATCCCTCCGGGGGTTCTGTGGTGCGACGGGCGGCGGACCGTCGAGTTGCCGCCGGGGGCACGGGTGGAGGTGCGGCGGGGGGCGGTGCCGGTACGGCTCGCTCGGTTGCATCACTCTTCGTTCACGGATCGGCTGGTTGCGAAGTTTGCGTTGCCGACGACCGGATGGCGGGGCGCGCCGCACCACTCGGCGGAGTGAGAAGGGCGGCCTGTGTGCACTCCGCGCCCCAGACCTCGTATGGTCTGTTCCGTGTTGGAGGAGATGCGGATACGGTCGCTCGGGGTCATCGACGATGCCGTCGTCGAGCTGTCGCCGGGGTTCACCGCCGTCACCGGTGAGACGGGTGCGGGCAAGACCATGGTGGTCACCAGCCTGGGGCTGCTGCTCGGTGGGCGGGCGGACCCGGCGCTCGTGCGGATCGGGGCCGAGAAGGCGGTCGTGGAGGGGCGGGTCACCGTTTCCGCGGACGCCTCCGCCGTCGTGCGCGCCGAGGAGGCCGGGGCCGAGCTGGACGACGGGTCCCTGCTGATCAGCCGTACCGTTTCCGCCGAGGGGCGCTCCCGGGCCCATCTGGGCGGGCGTTCGGTGCCGGTCGGGCTGCTCGCCGAGCTGGCCGACGACCTGGTGGCCGTGCACGGGCAGACCGACCAGCAGGGGCTGCTGAAGCTGTCCCGGCAGCGGCAGGCGCTCGACCGGTACGCCGGGGACGCGGTCGCCGTACCGCTCGCCAAGTACACCGAGGCCTACCGGCGGCTGCGGGCCGTCTCCGCCGAGCTGGAGGAGATCACCACGCGCGCGCGTGAGCGGGCGCAGGAAGCCGACATGCTGCGGTACGGGCTGGAGGAGATCGCCGCCGTCGAGCCGCGTGCAGGAGAGGACGTCGAGCTCGCCGAGGAGGCCGAGCGGCTGGGGCACGCGGAGGCGCTGTCGTCCGCCGCGACGGCCGCGCACGCCGCTCTCGCGGGCAATCCCGAGGACCCCGAGGGGATCGACGCCTCCACGCTCGTCGCGGGCGCCCATCGCGCGCTGGAGGCCGTCAGGTCCCACGACCCGGCGCTGGCGTCCCTCGCCGACCGGATCGGGGAGATCGGCATCCTGCTCGGTGACGTGGCCGGTGAGCTGGCGGGGTACGCCGACGACCTGGACGCCGATCCGCTCCGGCTGGCGGCCGTGGAGGAGCGGCGGGCCGCGCTGACCGCACTGACCCGCAAGTACGGCGACGACGTGAACGCCGTCCTGGCCTGGGCCGAGCGGAGTGCCGCACGCCTGACCGAGCTGGACGGCGACGACGAGCGGATCGAGGAGCTGACCGCCGAGCGGGACGCGCTCCGTGTCGAACTGGGTGGCCTGGCACAGGCGTTGACGGACGCGCGGACGGAGGCCGCCGAGCGGTTCGCCGCCGCCGTGACGGCCGAGCTGGCCTCGCTGGCGATGCCGCACGCGCGCGTGTCCTTCGACATCCGGCAGACCGAGGACCCGGAGGGTGTCGAGGTCGGGGGGCGCACGGTCGGGTACGGGCCGTCGGGCGTGGACGAGGTCGAGCTGCTGCTCGCCCCGCACCCGGGCGCCCCGCCGCGCCCCATCGCCAAGGGCGCGTCCGGCGGTGAGCTGTCCCGCGTGATGCTCGCCGTGGAGGTCGTCTTCGCGGGCACCGACCCCGTGCCGACGTACCTCTTCGACGAGGTCGACGCGGGTGTCGGCGGCAAGGCCGCGGTGGAGATCGGGCGCCGGCTGGCCAAGCTCGCCAAGACCGCGCAGGTCGTGGTGGTCACCCACCTGCCCCAGGTGGCCGCCTTCGCCGACCGGCAGCTGCTGGTCGAGAAGACCAACGACGGCTCGGTCACCCGCTCCGGCGTCAAGGTCCTGGAGGGCGAGGAGCGCGTCCGCGAACTCTCCCGGATGCTGGCCGGTCAGGAGGACTCCGAGACGGCCCGCGCCCACGCGGAGGAACTGCTCGCGACGGCCAGGGCGGACGTGTAGCCGGGTTCGGGTTCCAGGGTGGCGGGATGATCGCCAAGCGCACGTCCCGCTCCCTCCTGCTGTCCGCCGCGCTCACCCGGGCCGGCCTGGCCGTGCTGCGCGTGGCCGCGCCGGGCGGGCGGGAGCTTTGGCAGCGGAAGAACCACGCCGGGCGCACCGTCGAGCTGTACGCCGGGCCCGCCGCGGTGCTCGGCGCGGCCGTCGCCGCCGCGCGGGTGCGTCCCGAGGCCGGGCTCGCCGTGCTCGCCGCCGGGGTCTGCGGGGCGTACGACGATGTCGCCGGGGACGACCGGCGGGGATTCCGGGCGCATCTGCGGGCGCTGCGGGACGGCGAGGTCACCAGCGGGGCCGTGAAGTTGTTCGGGATCTCGGCTGCCGGGCTGGTCGCGGGGGCGGCGCTGAAGGAGCGGGTGCTGGACAAGGTGCTCGCCGGGGTCGTGATCGCCGGTACCGCGCACTTGGTGAACCTCGTCGACGTACGGCGGGGGCGGGCCGCCGGTGCCGTGCTCGCGCTCGGGGCGCCGGGGCTGCTGCGGAAGGGGCCCGGGGCCGAGCTGTCGGCCGTCGCGATGGGCGGCGCCGCTGCTGTCCTGCCCGACGACCTCGCAGAGCGCGTGATGATCGGGGACACGGGGGCGCACGCGCTCGGCGCCGCGCTGGGGGCGGCCGCGGTGGCGGGCAACCGGCGCGCGGGACTGCTCGCGCACGCCGTCGCGGTCGTCGCCGCCGCCGTGCACGGCGATCGGGTGAGTGCGTGGGCGTGGCCGCGGTGAGCCTCTGACCTTGTCGGACGCGGTCGCACGGCGTTCGGTCGTGCGGCGGTGTTCCTCACTCGTGTGGGTGACATGCTCCGGCGCATTGCCCCCGGCCCGCCGCCGGGTGCGCCCTCTGGGTTTCCCGTAACCGCCGTTCCCCCTGGCATGCTTGAGGGCACACGGTCCGCGCGGGAGGCGCGCGGGGTATGTCCTTCCGCCCCCCTGAGCCCGCTACGTTCTGTACGTTTCCTCGTGACCGCCCACGCCGAACCAGGAGCCCCGGCCACGTGAGCCCCCTGAGCAGCAACGCACCGCGCGGCCAGTCGCCGCTGCGCACCGTGCAGGTGCTGGGCGGAGGCAATGCCGGCAGCAGCGCGCATGTGCGCTCGCTGGCCGAGGGGCTCGTCGCGAGGGGCGTACGGGTCACGGTGTGCGCCCCTGTCGAGGCCGACCGCGCCTACGACTTCACCGGCGCCGGTGCCGAGCACGTGCACGTGCCGCGCAGCAGCGATCCCGTCTCGGTGGCCGCGCTGCGGACCGCCTGCGTCAACGCCGACCTGGTGCACGCGCACGGCCTGCACGCCTCCTTCCGGGCCGTCCTGGCGCTCAGCGGCCGGCGCACCCCGCTGGTGGTCACCTGGCACAACCGGGCCCAGGCGGAGGGGCCGCGGGCGCATCTGCTGCGGCTGCTGGAGCGGCGGGTGGTGCGCACGGCGGCCGTGGTCCTCGGCACCAGCTCCGACCTGGTGGACCGGGCCCGGGACACGGGGGCGCGGGACGCCCGGCTCGCCGCCGTCGGCCTGCCGGGGCAGCGGCGGCCCGTCGCGCTGGACGACCCCGACCGGCTGCGCCCCAAGGTCCGGGCCGAACTCGGCGCCATCGGACGCCCGTTGCTCATCGCGGTCGGCTCCCTCGACCGGCGCCGCGGCTACGACCTCCTGCTCGACGCGGCCCGCGCCTGGCGGGACCTTGACGCCGTGCCGCTGGTCGTCATCGCCGGGGAGGGGCCGCTGCGGGCGGCGCTGCAGCGGCGGATCGAGGACGAGGGGCTGCCGGTGCGGCTCATCGGGGCCCGCGAGGACGTGCCCGAGCTGCTGACCGCCGCCGATCTGGCGCTGCTGACGAGCAGTTGGGAGTCGAGGTCCGTCCTCGCCCAGGAGGCCCTCTACGCGCGCGTGCCGCTCGTCGCGACCCGGGTCGGCGGCATCCCCGACCTCGTCGGCGACGCGGCCGAACTCGTCCCCTACGGCGACCCGGATGCGCTCGCGTCCACCGTCGTACGCCTCCTCACGGACCCGGAGCGCCGGGAGGAGCTGCGGGAGCGCGGGGTGCGGCAGGCCGCCGGCTGGCCGACCGAGGACGAGACGGTCGCCCAAGTGCTCAGCGTCTACGACGAGTTGACGCAGCCCCGGCCGCTCGCTTAGGGGCGGCGCGACCGTGGGTCTGCGACTCGACGCGGTCGCGGCCTACGGGTTCCAGCAGTACCTCACCGAGAAGCAGACCCTCGAAGAGACCGACGACCCGATCGCCGACCTGCGCCGGTCCTGGTACCTGCACGTGGGATTCGGCCTTTCCCGGCCGGGCTGCTACGTACTGACGTACGGCGAGGGGCGTCACCGCGGGGACTTTCCGGCGGGCTGGAGACCATTGCGATACTGCGCCGGAACATCGCCCGGGTGGCCGCCGCCGGCCGGCTTCGCATGAGTGTGGAGCGCGCGACTCAGCTCATGCACGCCAACGGGGTCGGACTCGTGCTGTCACTGATCTCGGTCCCGCCGCCCGAGCGGGATCCCGAACTGCCGGCAGTCGTCCTGGAACACGTACTGCGAACGATCACGACGACGGGTGACGTCGGGCCCGAGGCGCCGACGGGCGTCGTGAGCCGGGCCGCGGGGCTGCGCGAGGCCCTGCGCGACAGCGGAACCACGGCCCTGACGCAGTCCGAGCGCGCGCTGCCGGCCGAGTGGCTCGATCACCTCGCCGACACCGGCGAGCCGGGTCCTGCCGACCGAGAAGCACCCGCCCGAAGGGATGATCGCGATGCCCGTGGATGACCAGGTGGCTCCAGCGGCCGTGCGGGAAGCGGGGCGGTCGGCCGGGCAGCTGATCGGCGCTGCCGTCGCGGTGGTGGACGGGACCGGGACGGTGGTCGGCTGGACGCAGGCCGCTCAGCGACTCGTCGGCTTCTCCGCCGCGGAGGTGGTCGGCCGCCCCGCCGTGCAGGTGCTGGCGGCGCCCGAGGACGGCGTGAAGGCGCCGAACGACGCCCGACGACGGCCACCGGAACGGACTCGCGGACCGGCCGGAACTCACCGTGGCAGGAGGCATCCTCGGCCGTGCACGCTCAGGAGACGTGCCGGCGCGCCCGCAGGGCCAGGCTCAACGCCAGGACCGTCTGCGGGTCGTCGAGGTCGGTGCCCAGCAACTCCCCGATGCGGGCGAGCCGGTTGTACAGGGTCTGCCGGTTGAGGTGCAGCTCGCGCGCCGTTTCCGCCTTGCGCCCGGCGTGCGCCAGATAGGTCTGCAGGGTCGGCAGCAGCGGGGGCCTGGACCGGTTGTCGTGGTCGCGCAGCGGGCCGATCGCCCGGTCCACGAACGCGGCGAGGTCCGGATGGTCGCGCAGCCGCCACAGCAGCAGGTCGATGTCGAGGCGGCGGGCGTCGTACCAGGGGCGGTCCGTGAGGCCCTGCGCCGCCGCCGCCGTCTCCGCCGCATGCCTGAGCCCCGCCGACGCGGCCGCCCAGCCGCCCGCCACGCCGACCACCACGACCGGCGGCGGCGAGCCCGGCCGACGCATCCCGGCCCGCTCCACGCCCGCCCTGAGCGCCGCCGCCACCCGGTCGGCGACCGCCGAACGCTCCGACTCCGAGCGCAGCCCCAGCAGCACCAGCACCCGGCCCTCCACCGGCCGTACGCCCAGCAGCACCGGCACGCCCACCGCGGCCAGCTCCTCGGAGACCGCCCGCGCCAGCACCGCCCAGCCACCGCCGGGGGAGAGGCTGTCCCCGAGCCGCATCACCACCGGCAGCAGCGGGCTGTCGCCGGGCTTGAAGCCGAGGACCCGGGCCTGCGCCGGGGCGTCCTCCGCGGTGATCCGGCCCTCGGCGAGATCGGTGAGGAAGTCACCGCGCCCCCGTGCCGCCAGCTCCTCCTCCTGCCGGGCCTGCATCAGCACCACGGCCAGGATCCCCGCGGCCCGCTCGGCGGCGATCCGGTGCACCGGGGCGAGCGGTGCGCGGACCGGCAGCAGGACCAGGCGGGCGCGCACCGAGCCCGCCGTACCGGGGCCGCCGCCGGGCACGTCCACCAGCACGGAACCGGCGGGCGGCGGCGCGTCCTTGTGCGGGCCGCGCAGCCCCTCCCACACCTGCAGCGGGTCCGCGCCCTCGGGCCCCTCCCCGGCCGCGTACAGCAGCCGGCCGTCGGCCGTCTCCAGGAACACCGGGTTGCCGCTGAAGTCCGCCAGGATGCCCAGCACCTGCGGCACCCCGCCGCCGCCCAGCAGCGCCTCCGTGCAGCGCCGGTGCACCTCCTCGGCCCGCTGGAGCAGGGCGTAGTGGCCGTTGACGATCTCGGTGTGGATCTCCTCGGTCACCGTCACGAACGGCACCTCGCGGTGCAGCTGGACCAGCGGCAGCCCGGCGGCGCGTGCGGTGTCCACCAGGGCCGCGGGCAGCCGACTGAAGCGCGGGCCCAGCTCCACCACCAGGGCGGCGATCCCGCGCTCGGCCAGCGTGCGCACGAACGCCCGCTGCTCGGCCGGGCGGGTGCCGAGGCCGTAGCCGGTGGTGAGCAGCAGCTCGCCGCCCTTGAGCAGCGAGGCGATGTTCGGTACCTCGCCCGCGTGCACCCAGCGCACCGTGCGACCCAGCCGGTCGGCACCCGCCAGGATCTCCGGCAGCCCGCTGCGCAGCCCCGGCAGTTCCAGCGCCCGCTGAACGGTGATCCCGGCGCCCTGGGTGTCGAATCGGTTGTCCGTACGGCTGTCCATGCAGCGGACGCTACCTGCGTAAACGCCCTCGGGACAGCTCTCTGTCAGATGGGCTTGATGTTGTGGTTGAAGCGGAAGACGTTGTCGGGATCCCAGCGCCGCTTGATCTTCTCCAGCCGCAGCAGATTCCCGGCGCCCAGGCCCGCCCGGACGCGCTCGGTGCCCTCGTCGCCGACGAGGTCGAGGCAGACGGCACCGGAGCTCCAGGGCCGTATCTCGGCGCACGCCTCCCGCACCCAGTCCGCCGCCCGCTCGTCGTCGGCCGGGTCCGCCCAGCAGGCGAAGGGGTGCACCAGCCAGGACGCGTCCCGGTACGGCACCGGGTAGGCGCGGGGACCGGCGGCGATGGCACCGCCCAACGGGACGAGCATGTGCCGGCTGCCGTTCGACCCGGGCATGCCGTCCGCGCGGGCGCGGAAGAGGCCCACCAGCTCGTCGGGGAGGTCCGTCAGGCACTCGGCCGAGCAGTGGTTCCGGAGGCCGCAGGGGGGCTCCAGCAGGCACTGCACATCCGCGTACGGCAGGGCGCCGAGCACCTCCGTCTCGTGCGGCAGCGCCAGCAGCGGCTCGGCGAGCTTGCGCAGGCCGGCCTCGCCGCCCACGTATGTCAGCAGGGCGGCGCACAGCAGCCCGAACTCCGCCGGCGGACCGGTCAGGTACAGCACGGCGCCGCCCACCTCGTCCGGACCGGTGCGGATGATCTCGCGGAAGGTGCGGACCACGTCCGGGCCGCACTCGGACCGGCACAGCAGCAGCGCCACCGAGAACTCCGGCATCTCGTGCAGCTCCAGGGTGAGCGCGGTGGCGATGCCGAAGTTGCCGCCGGCGCCGTGCAGCCCCCAGAACAGTTCGGGGTTCTCGTCGGCGTTGGCGTGCACCCGCTCGGCGTCGGCGGTCACCAGCTCCACGCCGATGAGGTTGTCGACGGCGAGGCCGAAGGCGCGGTCCAGCCAGCCGGTGCCGCCGCCGAGCACGAAGCCGCCGACACCGGTGTCCGGAGCCCGGGCGCCGGGGGCCGCGAGGCGGCAGGGCTGGGTCGCCCGGTCCAGGTCGCCCGTCGTGGCCCCGCCCTCGACCCGGACCGCCTCGGCCGCCGGGTCGACGGTCACCTCGTGCATCCGGCGCAGATCCACGACGAGCGCGCCGTCGGCCCGGGCGCCCGCCAGTCCCTGCCCGCCGCCACGGACGGCGATGTGCAGATCCAGATCGCGCGCGAAGCGCACGGCGCGGACGACATCGGTCACGTTCGCGCACTGGGCGATCACTGCTGGGCGCCGGTCGATCACCGCGTTGAAGACCGTACGGGCGTCGTCGTAGCCCGCGTCCCCCGGGGCGACGACGTCACCGGCCAGATCCTCACGCAGCGCGGCGAGGGCGGCGTGCGCCTTGGAACGGGAAGCCATGGCAGCCCCCTTCCGGACAGGGTGCTGCTGTTCAGCCTAGGCGCTGCTCAGCCGCCGTACGCCCCGGACGCCGTCAGCCGCAGCGCCGTGTCGATCAACGGCACATGGCTGAACGCCTGCGGGAAGTTGCCCACCTGGCGTTGCAGCCGCGGGTCCCACTCCTCGGCCAGCAGACCGAGGTCGTTGCGCAGGGCGAGGAGCCGCTCGAACAGCTTGCGGGCCTCGTCGACGCGGCCGATCATCGCCAGGTCGTCCGCCATCCAGAACGAGCAGGCCAGGAAGGCGCCCTCGTCGCCCGGCAGGCCGTCGACGCCCGCGTGGGCGCCTTCCGTCGGGTACCGCAGGATGAACCCGTCCGGGGTCGACAGCTCGCGCTGGATCGCCTCGATCGTGCCGATCACCCGCTTGTCGTCCGGTGGCAGGAAGCCCATCTGCGGGATCAGCAGCAGCGAGGCGTCCAGCTCCTGGGAGCCGTAGGACTGCGTGAAGGTGTTGCGCTCCTTGTCGTAGCCCTTCTCGCAGACGTCCCGGTGGATGTCGTCGCGCAGTTCCTTCCAGCGCTCCAGCGGGCCGTCCGCGTCCCCGGACTCGATCAGCTTGATGGTGCGGTCCACCGCGACCCAGGCCATCACCTTGGAGTGCACGAAGTGCCGGCGGGGGCCGCGCACCTCCCAGATCCCCTCGTCCGGCTCCTGCCAGTGGTCCTCCAGATAGCGGATCAGCTTCAGCTGGAGCAGGGCGGCGTAGTCGTTGCGGGCCAGGCCCGTCATGTGCGCCAGGTGCAGGGCCTCGGTGACCTCGCCGTACACGTCCAGCTGGAGCTGGTGCGCGGCGCCGTTGCCCACCCGGACCGGGGCCGAGTTCTCGTAGCCGGGCAGCCAGTCCAGCTCGGCCTCGCCCAGCTCGCGCTCGCCGGCGATGCCGTACATGATCTGCAGGTTGTCCGGGTCACCCGCGACCGCGCGCAGCAGCCACTCGCGCCAGGCGCGGGCCTCCTCGCGGTAGCCGGTGCGCAGCAGGGAGGACAGGGTGATCGCGGCGTCGCGGAGCCAGGTGTAGCGGTAGTCCCAGTTGCGGACCCCGCCGATGTCCTCGGGGAGCGAGGTCGTCGGGGCCGCGACGATGCCGCCCGTGGGGGCGTACGTCAGGGCCTTCAGGGTGATCAGGGAGCGGATCACCGCCTCGCGGTACGGCCCGTGGTACGTGCAGTGCTCGACCCACTCGCGCCAGAACTCCTCCGTCGCCTCCAGAGAGGCCTCCGGCTCCGGCAGCGGCGGCGGCTCCTTGTGCGAGGGCTGCCACGAGATGGTGAACGCGATCCGGTCACCCGGGGCGACCGTGAAGTCGGCGTACGTCGTCAGCGACTTTCCGTAGGTCTCGGCCTCCGTGTCGAACCACACCGAGTCCGGCCCGGCGACCGCCACCGTACGGCCCTCGTGCTTGTGCACCCAGGGGATGACCCGGCCGTAGGAGAACCGCATCCGCAGCGCGGAGCGCATCGGCACCCGGCCGGTGACGCCCTCCACGATCCGGATCAGCTGCGGCGCACCCTCACGCGGGGGCATGAAATCGGTCACGCGCACCGTGCCGCGCGGGGTGTCCCACTCAGATTCCAGGACCAGCGAGTCGCCCCGGTAGCTCCGCCGGGCGGCCGCGGGCGGCGGGCAGTCGGCGGCGTGGGCCGGGCCGAGCCGCCAGAAGCCGTGCTCCTCGGTGCCCAGCAGACCGGCGAAGATGGCATGCGAGTCGAAGCGGGGCAGGCACAGCCAGTCCACCGTGCCATCCCGGCAGACCAGGGCTGCGGTCTGCATGTCTCCGATGAGTGCGTAGTCTTCGATGCGCCCGGCCACGTGCAACTCCAGTCGAACGGCCACGTCACCCCCGCACACGGGGGCTGTCGCTAGTGCGGTCAAGGGTCGTTGTTATGCGTCGTTGAGCGGTGAAGCAAAGCAGCCCGCCGATCCCTAGGGCAACACGACAGTCTTTGCTCAACGAACTGCCGCGCTCACGTTGTTCCGGGTGGTGCAGGCGGGGGTGTGCCGTCGTTCCGGCCGGGCTCGGCAGAGAGTGTCCGAGCAGGATACGACGCACGTAGATGATCTGCGCGCCGCTCGCGGCAACCTGTGTGGGCCGAACGGGTGAGCAGCGGGTGATAACCATGTGACCTGTGCGTGCCTGTGCTGCCACCCGTGACGGGCCGCCCCGTACCCGCACGAGCGCGGAGCGTGGCCGGAAGCCATCTGCGTCAGGCGCTGATACCCTGGTAGCCCGTGGACCGGTGGGCCCCGAAGGAGAACGAAGGGGTCCCCCGAACCGCAGCGACGGCGCCCCCCGAGATCTCCGGCCGGGAAGCCGCTCCGCATCACAGACAGCGACCACGGGAGCCCCCTCTTGGCCATGCCGCCCAAATCCACGACGACCAAGCACATCTTCGTCACCGGGGGCGTCGCCTCCTCGCTCGGCAAGGGCCTGACCGCCTCCAGCCTGGGCATGCTGCTCAAGGCCCGCGGCCTGCGCGTCGTGATGCAGAAGCTCGACCCGTACCTGAACGTCGACCCGGGCACGATGAACCCCTTCCAGCACGGTGAGGTGTTCGTCACCAACGATGGAGCCGAGACCGACCTGGACATCGGACACTACGAGCGCTTCCTCGACCGTGACCTGGACGGCACCGCCAATGTCACTACAGGACAGGTGTACTCGACGGTGATCGCCAAGGAGCGGCGCGGCGAGTACCTGGGCGACACGGTGCAGGTCATCCCGCACATCACCAACGAGATCAAGCACCGCATCCGGCGCATGGCCACCGACGAGGTGGACGTCGTCATCACCGAGGTGGGCGGCACCGTCGGTGACATCGAGTCGCTGCCCTTCCTGGAGACCGTCCGCCAGGTCCGCCACGAGGTCGGCCGGGACAACGTCTTCGTGGTTCACATCTCTCTTCTGCCCTACATCGGGCCCTCCGGCGAGCTGAAGACCAAGCCCACCCAGCACTCCGTCGCGGCCCTGCGCAACATCGGTATCCAGCCCGACGCGATCGTGCTGCGCTGTGACCGCGAGGTGCCGACCGCGATCAAGCGCAAGATCTCGCTGATGTGCGACGTCGACGAGGCCGCCGTGGTCGCCTGCCCCGACGCCCGCTCGATCTACGACATCCCGAAGGTCGTGCACTCCGAGGGCCTCGACGCCTACGTCGTGCGCAAGCTGGACCTGCCGTTCCGTGACGTCGACTGGACGACCTGGGACGACCTGCTGGACCGCGTCCACAACCCTGACCACGAGATCACCCTCGCGCTGGTCGGCAAGTACATCGACCTGCCCGACGCCTATCTGTCGGTCACCGAGGCGCTGCGCGCCGGCGGCTTCGCCAACCGCGCCCGTGTGAAGATCAAGTGGGTCACCTCCGACGACTGCAAGACCCCGGCCGGCGCCAAGGCCCAGCTGTCCGACGTGGACGGCATCTGCATCCCGGGCGGCTTCGGCGACCGCGGTGTGCTCGGCAAGGTCGGCGCGATCAAGTACGCCCGCGAGAACAGGATCCCGCTGCTCGGCCTGTGCCTGGGCCTGCAGTGCATCGTGATCGAGGCCGCGCGCAACCTGGCCGACATCCCGGACGCCAACTCCACCGAGTTCGACCCGGCCACCGGCCACCCGGTCATCTCCACCATGGCCGAGCAGCTGGACATCGTGGCCGGCGAGGGCGACATGGGCGGAACGATGCGCCTCGGCATGTACCCGGCGAAGCTCGCCGATGGCTCGATCGTTCGCGAGGTGTACGACGGCAAGGAGTACGTCGAGGAGCGGCACCGCCACCGGTACGAGGTCAACAACGCCTACCGCGCGGAGCTGGAGAAGAAGGCCGGCATCCTCTTCTCCGGCACCTCGCCGGACGGCAAGCTCGTGGAGTACGTGGAGTACCCGCGCGACGTGCACCCTTACCTGGTGGCCACGCAGGCGCACCCCGAGCTGCGCTCGCGGCCGACGCGTCCGCACCCGCTGTTCGCGGGCCTGGTGAAGGCCGCGGTCGAGCGGAAGATCTCGAAGTAACACAAGGGTTGTACGGTGGCCGGGGCGCGCGCATTCAAAACGATCGTGCCCCGGCCGCTTGGCGTTTTGGGGAAGGACAGGGCATGACGATCAAGGACACCGCCGAGGAGTGGGAGATCCGGGCGACGGAGACCCCCTTCGTGGGCAACAAGACCTCGGTCCGCACGGACGACGTGGTCATGCCCGACGGCTCGGTGGCCCGCCGCGACTACCAGGTTCACCCCGGCTCGGTCGCCGTGCTCGCCCTGGACGAGGAGGACCGGGTGCTGCTGATCAACCAGTACCGCCACCCGGTGCGGCACAAGCTGTGGGAGATCCCGGCCGGTCTGCTCGACGTGCCCGGGGAGAACCCGCTGCACGCCGCCCAGCGTGAGCTGTACGAGGAGGCGCACGTCAAGGCCGAGGACTGGCGGGTGCTGACCGACGTCTACACCACACCCGGCGGCTGCGACGAGGCCGTACGGATCTTCCTCGCCCGCGATCTTTCCGAGGCGGAGGGCGAGCGGTTCGAGGCGGAGCACGAGGAGACCGACATGGAGCACGCACGCGTGCCGGTCGAAGAACTGGTGCGCCGGGTCCTGGTCGGCGATGTGCACAACAACTGCCTGGTCGTCGGCGTCCTCTCCCTGGTGGCCGCGCGCGGCGGCGACGGCCTCGACGCGCTCCGCCCGGCCGACGCCCCCTGGCCGGCCCGCCCCTTCCAGTCCTGACCAGCAGCCGCGACCTGGCCCAGGGCCGCGGCTGTGGTCGGGCCGCGCCCGTCGCCTGGTCCCGGTCCGCGCCCGTGGTCCGGTCCTGAGCTTCAGCCGTGGCCCGGTTCTGCGCAGCGCTGGTGCTCCGGTTCTGGGCCGCGCCTGTCGCCTGGTCCCGTCCGCGCCCCTGGTCCGGTCCTGGGTTGCAGCCGCGGCCCGGTTCCGGGCCGGCGGCTGTGATCGGGTCCTGTGCCGAGGAGCCTGTGGTCGGGTCCTGTGCCGTGCCTGTGATCCGGTCCCGGGCCGTGCCCGTGGCCTGGTCCTGTGCCGTACCTGTGGTTCGGCCTGAGCCGCAGCCGTCGCCCGGTTCTGGGTCGGCGCCCGGGGTCCGGTCCTGAGCCGCAGCCGTCGCCCGGTTCTGGGTCGACGCTCGTGGTCCGGTCCTGAGCCGCAGCCGTCGCCCGGTTCTGGGTCGACGCTCGTGGTCCGGTCCTGCCGTGCCCGTCGTCTGGTCCCGGTCCGCGCCCGTGGTCCGGTCCTGGGTTGCAGCCGTGGCCCGGTTCCGGGCGGCGCCTGTTTGGTCCGGTCCTGTGCCGTGATCGTGGCCTTGTCTGGTCCATGCCCGGGGTCCGGTCCTGAGTTGCAGCCGCGGCCCGGTTCCGGGCCGGCGGCTGTGATCCGGTCCTGGCCGAGTCGGTGGTCGGGCCCTGGGTCGGCACCTATTGGTGCGGTCCTGGGCCGTGCCCGTGGGCTGGTCCTGTGCCGTGCCTGTGATCCGGTCCCGGGCCGTGCCTGTGGTGTGGCCCTGAGCCGCAGTCGTCGCCCGGTCCTGTGCCGCGTGCGCCCGTGGTCTGGTCCTGCGCCCCGCCCGTCGCCCGGTCCAGGCCGCACCCAGCGCTCGGTCCAAGGCCGCGCTCGTCGCCCCATCCTTGGCCGCACCCGTGACCCCGTTCCCGATCGCGCCAGGCGTCCGGGACCGCGGTCGATCGGTGTACTGGTGTGACGATCGGCTGATCCGATCAGGGGATCCGTCCGTCGCGCTCGTCACGGCACCTCGCAGGGCGTGAACTAGGCTCTTGCACGCCCGTAGCGGAAGATCCGGCGGGCTTGCGCGTGCGGTGGGACGGGAGTGTGGCCCGTGACGGATCAGGCGGTGGACACGGACGGCGTGCGACTGTCGGCGCACGACGGCACACAAGACCACTTCCTGGGCCGCACAAGGGAGTTGAAGGAGCTGCGCGCGGACATCGAGCGCGCGGGACTGGACACCCTCTCCGGCCGCAAGGCGCCACGCGCGCGTGTGCTGCTGATCGCGGGCCGTCCCGGATCCGGCCGGACCGCCCTGGCCGAGGAACTCGTCCGGCAGATCGAGGGCCGATACCCGGACGGGGTGCTGCGGGCCCGGCTCAGCGAGCCCGACGGCACCCCCGTCCCCGTCGGGCGCGCCGCCCGCGAGCTGCTCGCCGCGCTGGAGCTGCCGGCCCCGGCCGGCGCCGCCGAGGACGACCTCACCGAGGCGCTGCGCACCGCCCTCGCCGACCGGCGCGCCCTGCTGCTCCTGGACGACGCGGCCGGCGCCGAGCAGGTCGACGCGCTGCTGCCGCAGGCCCCGGCCTGCCTGGTGGTGGCCGTCTCCTCGGGCCCCCTCACCGGCATCGCGGACGTCCGCCCCTGCACCCTGGGCGGCCTGGACACCAAGTCGGCGGTGGAACTCCTCACCCGCTACACCGGCACCGTCCGCATCACGGTCGACCCACGCGCCGCCGAGAGCCTGGTCGAGGCCTGCCATGGCCATCCGACCGCCCTCGTGCTGGCCGGCGGCTGGCTCGCCGCCCACCCCAAGGCCGCCGTCTCCGACCTCGCCAAACGGCTGCACACGGCCGCCGACGAGGGCCCTGACGGCACCCCGCTCGCCCGTGTCTTCCGGCACGTCCTCGGTGACCTGCCCGGCCCGGCCGCCCGGATACTGCGGCTGCTCTCCCTCGCCCCGGCCGGTTTGATCGACCCGCACACCGCCTCGGCCCTCGCCGGCTGCTCGGTGAGCGCCGCCCGCGCCTTCCTGGACGAGTTCGTCGCCCTCGGCCTGCTGCGCGCGGTGGACTCCCCGCTGCCCCAGTACGACGTCCCCGGCTGCCTGCAACCGCTGCTGCGCGCCCGCGCCGAGAGCCAGGAACGGCCCGCGGAGCTGCAACTGGCCCGGGCCCGGATGCTGGAGCGGACCGTCCGGCTGCTGCAGTCCTGCCGGGCGATCACCGAGACGGACAACACGCAGGCCCGGGAGAAGCTGAGCGCGATGCCCCGCGAGGTGCGCTTCCCCAATCCCAGGGCCGCCGCCGACTGGCTGCGCATCCGGCGCTCCGCGCTGCTCGCGTGCGCACGGCTGGCGGTGGCCGACGGCGAGCTGGACACCCTCGCCCGACGGCTGATGTCCCAGTTGGTCAGGGCCATGGTGGCGCATGTCGGCACGCAGGCCGCGGCGGCCGACCTGTACGAGGTGCACAGCCTGGTCCTGGATGTCGCCGAGCGCCGCGGGCTGTACCGGGAGCAGGCCGCGGCCCTGCTGAACCTGGGCGACGTGGACGCGCGGACCGGCCGTACCCGGGACGCGCTGGCACGATATCGGTCGGCTCTGGACGCCGGACGCAGAGCAAATGACCCGTACGCCGCCGGTCGCGCAATGGAATCCGTAGGTGGTGCCTACCAGGAACTCGGGGACTACGACCGGGCCACGGACTGGTTCGGCCGGGCCCTCGCCGAGCGGCTGGCGCGCGGCGAGCCCGAGCAGGCCGCCCGGCTGTACGGCCGGATCGCCACCGCCCACACCTACGCGGGCCGCTACGGCGAGGCCCTGCGGAATTGGCGCGCCGCCGTGGCGGGCTACCGCAGGAGCGGCGATGTCGCCGCCCACGCACGGGCGTTGAGCGAGCTGGCCCGGGTGCAGGAGTACGCGGGACGGTTCGAGGAGTCCCTGCACACCTGCCACGAGGCGGTGGAGTGGGCGCGCCGCGCCCAAGACCTCCGGTTGCAGGCCGCGCTGCACCTCCGGCTCGCCGACACGCTGGAGCACCTGGGGGACCCGGCTGCCGCCCGTCTGCACCGTGCGACGGCCGGGCGCATGCTGGACGAGGAGGGCTCGGAGGACGAGGCAAGCCCCAAACAGGACACCGATGCCTGCGAAATCCGCAGTGCATCCAGCGAAGATTGATGCAATGAAAGGCTAGACAGTCGGAACACCTTCATTAAACTGGCTCTGCCGCACGTTCTCCTGCGGTGTCTCCCGGTATGCCCTTGCATGTCTGGGTACGTCTGTACAGCACCCCCATACCCTCTGAGCCAAGGACCGTGATCGACGTGAAGGTCGGCATCCCCCGCGAGGTCAAGAACAACGAGTTCCGGGTGGCCATCACCCCCGCCGGTGTGCACGAGCTGGTGCGCAACGGCCACCAGGTCGTCATCGAGCGGGGCGCCGGCCTCGGCTCCTCGATCACGGACGAGGAGTACGTCTCCGCCGGTGCCGCGATCCTGGACACCGCCGACGAGGTGTGGGCCTCCGCCGACCTGCTGCTGAAGGTGAAGGAGCCCATCGCGGAGGAGTACCACCGTCTCCGCAAGGACCAGATCCTCTTCACCTACCTGCACCTGGCCGCCTCCAAGGAGTGCACGGACGCGCTCATCGAGTCCGGCACCACGGCCATCGCCTACGAGACCGTCGAGCTGCCCAACCGTGCCCTGCCGCTGCTGGCCCCGATGTCCGAGGTCGCGGGCCGGCTGGCCCCGCAGGTCGGCGCCTACCACCTGATGCGCGCGGCCGGCGGCCGTGGCGTGCTGCCCGGTGGTGTCCCCGGTGTGACCCCGGCCAAGGCCGTCGTCATCGGCGGCGGTGTCTCCGGCTGGAACGCCACCCAGGTCGCCGTCGGCATGGGCTTCGAGGTGACCCTGCTCGACCGTGACATCAACAAGCTGCGCGAGGCCGACAAGATCTTCGGTACGAAGGTCAAGGCGATCATGTCCAACTCCTTCGAGCTGGAGAAGGCCGTCCTCGACGCCGACCTCGTCATCGGCGCGGTCCTCATCCCGGGGGCCAAGGCCCCGAAGCTGGTCACCAACGAGCTGGTGGCCCGCATGAAGCCCGGAAGTGTCCTTGTCGACATCGCGATCGACCAGGGCGGCTGCTTCGAGGACTCCCACCCGACGACGCACGCCGAGCCGACCTTCCAGGTGCACAACTCGGTCTTCTACTGCGTCGCCAACATGCCCGGCGCGGTGCCCAACACCTCCACCAACGCCCTCACCAACGCGACGCTGCCCTACATCGTCTCCCTCGCCAACAACGGCTGGGCCGAGGCGCTGCGCCGCGACGCCGCGCTCGCCAAGGGTCTCAACACCCATGACGGCAAGGTCGTTTACAAGGAGGTCGCAGAGGCCCACGGCCTGGAGCACGTGGAGCTGGAGACCCTGCTCGGCTGAGGCAAAAGGCGATTCGTCAACACGACTCGTCAACAGCGCGCAACCGGCCGGACCTTGCCCGACAAGGTCCGGCCGGATGTGTGTATGGTCACTTGGCGACTCTTGGTCAACTCGCCTCGAACGCAACCCTTGGACCGATTCGTACACCGGTGAAACCTGCTGTGCGACGGCCGTACGCCCTTGACAGCGAGATGTTTCATTGCCGACACATCCTGCCGGGTCCGGCGGATTGTGTTGCTGCGGACCGCCGACACGCCATAGAGTCGCCAACCGTCGGCATGGTGCCACGCTGACCTTGTCTAGAAGTTTCCTGGTCACCAAGGAGGTAAGACGACTTGTGAATGAGTCGACATTTTCTCCCGGGGGTGGTCAACCAGGAATGCCTGCACGGGGCCAGGGCCCCGCGGGATTCGAGGCTGTCGGCTCCGTAGCTGTGCGCACCTTCGCAGCCCACCAGAGTCCGGGTCCGCAGACGGCCCGGACAGCACCCCAGAGCATGGATGGCCATCACGTGAACGCCATGGCCGGCGACGGAAGTGGCGCGCCCCACAACCAATTCGCCGACTACGACGAACTGCCCGAGGGGCACTTCTACGACCCCGACGCCGAGTACGAGCCCGATCCGGAGTACGCGGCCACGCTCGCGCCCGACGCGGCCCGCCAGCGCCGTGAGCGCATCGGCCCGACCGGACGCCCACTGCCGTACTTCCCGATCCCGGGCCCGCTGACCGACCACGGCCCCGCGACGATCATCGCGATGTGCAACCAGAAGGGCGGCGTCGGCAAGACCACGTCGACCATCAATCTGGGTGCCGCGCTCGCGGAGTACGGCCGACGCGTACTGCTCGTGGACTTCGACCCGCAGGGCGCGCTGTCGGTGGGTCTCGGCGTCAACCCGATGGAACTCGACCTGACGGTCTACAACCTGCTCATGGAGCGGGGCATGTCCGCGGACGAGGTCCTGCTGAAGACCGCGGTCCCCAACATGGACCTGCTGCCGTCCAACATCGACCTGTCGGCCGCCGAGGTCCAGCTGGTCTCCGAGGTGGCCCGTGAGTCGACGCTGCAGCGCGCCCTGAAGCCGCTGATGCCCGACTACGACTACATCGTGATCGACTGTCAGCCCTCGCTCGGCCTGCTCACCGTCAACGCCCTGACGGCCGCTCACAAGGTGATCGTGCCGCTGGAGTGCGAGTTCTTCGCCCTGCGCGGTGTGGCTCTGCTGACCGAGACCATCGAGAAGGTCCAGGAGCGGCTCAACCCCGAGCTCGAACTGGACGGCATCCTCGCCACGATGTACGACTCGCGCACGGTCCACAGCCGTGAGGTCCTGGCCCGTGTGGTCGAGGCGTTCGACGACCACGTGTACCACACGGTCATCGGCCGCACGGTGCGCTTCCCGGAGACCACGGTCGCCGGTGAGCCGATCACCACGTACGCCTCCAACTCCGTCGGTGCCGCCGCCTATCGCCAGCTCGCCAGGGAGGTGCTCGCCCGGTGTCACGCCGAGTGAGTCTGCCCGGGGCCGACGAACTCTTCCGTACGACAGGGGGGACGGCACTGCAGCCGTCGACTCCCCGCCGCTCGGCCAACGGTGAGGCCCGGGTCCCGGCTCCCGCGGGGGAGAGCGACGGCGCGGCCGCCGCGGAGGACGCACCGCCGTCGGTGCCGGTCCAGGGCGGTGACGGCGAGGGCGCGGAGCATGCCGCGGCGGAGGCCGAGCAGGACGGGGCCGGCGAGTCCCGCACCCGCCCGGCGCGGCGGCAGGCGGCGCAGGACGGTTCTGGTGAGCCCTCCGCCGCGGCGCCGCGGAAGCGGGGGCGGGCGGCGGCGCGGCGGCCCAGTGGGCGCGAGCGGCACGACGAGAAGATCACGGTGTATGTGTCGGCCGAGGAGCTGATGGACCTCGAACACGCCCGTCTGGTGCTGCGCGGCGAGCACGGGCTCGCCGTCGACCGCGGGCGCATCGTCCGCGAGGCGGTGGCCGTGGTCCTGGCCGACCTGGAGTCCCGCGGGGACGCGAGCATCCTCGTACGCCGGCTGCGGGGGCGGTAGGGGTAGCCTGCGGGGGCTATGACCTCGAACGACGTTCCCCTCCCCGGCGCCGGCGCCGGCCGCCGGCGTGCGCTGGGGCGGGGTCCAGGGGCTCCGCGTGTGGCTCCGCCGGCTGCGCCGGAGAGCGAGCCGACGGCTGAGGGCGAGGTTCCGGCGCAGGCGAGTGAGCCCGACGGCCTGCCGGAAGAGGCATCCGCAGCCACCCCACCCGGGGAACCGCCGCCCGCGCCCCCCGAAGAGCCGACACCCGCCGAGCCGCAAGCCCCCGCAGCCACCGAGCCCGAACCTCCTGCAGCTGCCGACTCCGACGGCTCCGCGCCCGCCGCGCCGGAAGCGCCCGCAGCTGCCGACTCTGATGGGTCCGTGCCCGCCGTGCCGGAAGTGCAGGTGACCGCCGGGCCGGAGGTTTTCGCAGTTGCCGGGCCGGACGTGCCGGTAGCTGCCGACTCTGATGGGTCCGTGCCCGCCGTGCCGGAAGTGCAGGTGACCGCCGGGCCGGAGGTTTTCGCAGTTGCCGGGCCGGAAGCTCTCGCGCTCGGCGTGCCGGAAGTGCTCGTGGTCGCCGGGCCCAAAGCTCCCGTAGCCGCTGGACCCGGAGAGGCCGTGGAGGCCCAGGGCTCCGTCGACGGTGTTTTCAAGGTGCGGCTCGCCAACTTCGAGGGGCCCTTCGATCTGCTCCTTCAGTTGATCTCCAAGCACAAGCTGGACGTCACGGAGGTCGCCCTCTCCAAGGTCACCGACGAGTTCATGGCGCACATCCGGGCCATGGGGCCCGACTGGGACCTGGATCAGACGACCGAGTTCCTTGTCGTCGCCGCCACGCTGCTCGATCTGAAGGCGGCCCGGCTGCTGCCCGCCGCCGAGGTCGAGGACGAGGCCGACCTGGCGCTGCTGGAGGCGCGGGACCTGCTGTTCGCCCGGCTGCTGCAGTACCGCGCGTACAAACAGATCGCGGACATCTTCAACCGGCGGTTCGACGAGGAAGCCCGGCGTTGGCCCCGTACCGTCGGCCTGGAACCGCACCACGCCGAGCTGCTGCCCGAGGTCGTCATCAGTATCGGCCCCGAGGGGTTCGCCAGGCTCGCGGTCAAGGCGATGCAGCCCAAGCCCAAGCCACAGGTCTACGTCGACCACATCCACGCCCCGCTGGTCAGCGTGCAGGAGCAGGCCGGAATCGTGGTCGCGCGGCTGAAGGAGCTGGGCGAAGCCAGCTTCCGGGCGCTGGTCGAGGACACCGACGACACCCTCACCGTCGTGGCCCGCTTCCTCGCCCTGCTGGAGCTGTACCGCGAGAAGGCCGTCGCCCTGGAACAGGAGACCGCGCTCGGCGAGCTGCTCGTGCGCTGGACCGGCGGGGACACCGACACCGCACCGATGGTCACCGACGAGTTCGACCGGCCGCCGGAGCAGCCCAAGGAGGACAAGAAGGAGGACAAGAAGGTATGAGCGAGACCACAGAGCTCTCCCCGGGGCTGCGCGGCGTCGCCGATCTCGCCCTCAAGCCCGCCCTGGAGGCCATGCTCATGGTCGTGGACGAGCCCGCGACCGAGGAGCACCTCGCCAAGCTGCTGGAGCGGTCGCGGCGGCAGGTGGCGGACGCGCTGCGGGAGCTGGCCGACGAGTACACCGTGCAGGGCCGCGGCTTCGAGCTGCGGTTCGTCGCGGGCGGCTGGCGCTTCTACACCCGCGCCGACTACGCGCCCGCCGTCGAGCGGCTGGTCCTGGACGGCCAGACCGCCCGGCTCACCCAGGCCGCGCTGGAGACCCTCGCGGTCGTCGCCTACCGCCAGCCGGTCAGCCGCAGCCGTGTCTCCGCGGTACGCGGAGTCAACTGCGACGGTGTGATGCGCACCCTCCTGCAACGGGGTCTGGTCGAGGAGGCGGGCACGGAACCCGAAACAGGTGCGATCCTGTACAGGACGACGAACTACTTCCTGGAGCGGATGGGCCTGCGTGGCCTGGACGAGCTTCCGGAGCTCGCGCCCTTCCTCCCGGAGGCGGAGGCGATCGAGGCCGAGACCCAGGAAGGGGTCCCGTCGTTCGACCCGGACGCGCCCGACGCGCCCGGTGCTCAGGACGCAGACGACTAAGACGGAAACCTTGATGCGAAGCAGCGGCAGCGGCAGGAACAGCGGCGGGCGCGGTAACTACCGCGGCGCCGGCAACAACCGGGACGAGCGACAGGGGCAGGGCCGTTCCCGCAAGCCCCGCCCCGAGGAGCGCCGCTACGACGTGGGCCCGGCCGCCTCGAAGGACGGCCCCAAGTCCGGGCGCGGCGGCGCGGCCCGCGGCGGCGCCAAGGGCGGCCCCAAGCAGCCCCAGCAGAGCGGTGGGCGCGGCCGTACGGCCCCCGCGCGCTCGCGTGAGTACGAGGCGCGCGCCGAGGAGCGCAACCGGGACCGCTACGCCGGCAAGAAGGACATCAAGCTGCCCAAGACCTTCCCGGGCGCCGAGCAGGAGGGCGAGCGGCTGCAGAAGGTCCTCGCGCGCGCCGGCTACGGCTCGCGGCGGGCCTGCGAGGAGCTGATCGAGCAGGCGCGCGTGGAGGTCAACGGCGAGATCGTCCTGGAGCAGGGCCGCCGGGTCGACCCGGAGAAGGACGAGGTCAAGGTCGACGGCCTGACGGTCGCGACGCAGTCGTACCAGTTCTTCTCACTGAACAAGCCCGCCGGTGTCGTCTCCACGATGGAGGACCCGGAGGGGCGGCAGTGCCTCGGGGACTACGTCACCAACCGTGAGACGCGGCTTTTCCACGTCGGCCGGCTGGACACCGAGACCGAGGGCGTCATCCTGCTCACCAACCACGGTGAGTTGGCGCACCGTCTGACCCACCCCAAGTACGGCGTGAAGAAGACCTACCTCGCGGCGATCGTCGGCCCGATCCCGCGCGACCTTGGCAAGCGACTGAAGGACGGCATCCAGCTGGAGGACGGTTACGCGCGCGCGGACCACTTCCGGGTCGTGGAGCAGACCGGCAAGAACTACCTGGTCGAGGTGACCCTGCACGAGGGCCGCAAGCACATCGTGCGGCGCATGCTGGCCGAGGCCGGCTTCCCGGTCGAGAAGCTGGTCCGCACCGCCTTCGGTCCGATCACCCTCGGCGACCAGAAGTCGGGCTGGCTGCGGCGCCTGTCCAACACCGAGGTCGGGATGCTCATGAAGGAAGTCGACCTCTAAGCCGGCGCACAAAACGCCTTGCCGCGATCACCATCCCCCTTTATTGTCAGGGTGACGATAAAGGGGGATGGTGATCCTATGTCCAAGCGCGCCGCCACCGGGGCACTCCTGGGCCTCGCCCTCGGGGACGCCCTCGGCTTCCCGGCCGAGTTCGACGACGTACCGTCGATCCTCGCCAAGTGCGGGCCCTGGCGGGAGATGGGGCTGCCCAAGCGCGCCTTCGTCTCCGACGACACGCAGATGACCCTCGCCGTGGGACGCGGACTCAGGACGGCCATGGAGCGTGGATACCTCGCGCCCAAGCGGCTGGAGCGGCCGCTGCGCGCGGAGTTCGTGGACTGGTACCACTCGCCGGAGAACAACCGCGCCCCGGGCCGCACCTGCCTGACCGCGTGCGCCTTGCTGAAGGAGGAGGGCCGACGCTGGCAGGACGCCAGTCAGGTCGGCTCCAAGGGCTGCGGTGCCAACATGCGGGTCGCCCCCGTCGGCCTCGCCCCCGGCCTGAGCGACGAACAGCGCGCCGGCGCCGCCCAGTTGCAGTCCGCGCTCACCCACGGCCACCCGACCGCGCTCGCCGCCTCGGACCTCACCGCCCGCGCCGTCCGCCTGCTCACCCAGGGCACCGACCCGACGGGTCTGGTCGGACAGCTGCGCTCATACGCCCTCGACCACCGCACGCACTACGACCACACCTGGCTCGGCGACCTGTGGACCCGCGCCCAGGACCCCAGCCCGGAGCACTTCATAGCGCGCGGCTGGGACGAGTGCCTCGCCGTCCTCGACCGCCTTCAGCAGGCCGTGCGGACCGTCTCACCGGAGACCGACCCGTGCCTGGCCACCGGCGCGGGCTGGATCGCCGAGGAGGCCCTCGCCACCGGACTGCTGTGCTTCCTGCTCTTCCCCGACGAGCCTGTCACCGCCCTGCGCCGGGCCGCCTGCTCCTCCGGCGACTCCGACTCCGTCGCCTGCCTCACCGGCGCCTTCGCGGGCGCGTGGCTGGGCGAGGAGGCCTGGCCGGCCGACTGGACCGAGCGGATCGAGTACCGGGGCGATCTGTCGGCGCTGGGCACGCTCTGGGACGCTTAGCCCCATGATCGACGACCTCGACATCGACCTGAAGCCCGTGGTCGCGGAGCAGCCCGACCCCCTGCTGTTCGCGACCGTGTCCGGAGCCCATCTGTACGGCTTCCCCTCGCAGGACTCCGACGTGGATCTGCGGGGCGTCCATCTGCTCCCGGCGGCCGACCTCGTCGGGCTGCGCGAGCCGGAGGAGACCCGCTCCCGGGCCTGGGTGCGCTACGGCGTCGAACTGGACCTCGTCACCCACGATCTGCGCAAGTTCGTACGGCTGATGCTGCGCCGCAACGGCTATGTGCTGGAGCAGCTGCTCTCGCCGCTGGTCGTGCACACCGGGGACACGCACCGGGAGCTGGCCGCGCTAGCCCCCGGCGTCCTCACCAGCCACCACGCCCACCACTACCGGGGATTCGCGGTGACCCAGTGGCGGCTGTTCGAGAAGACCGGCGAACTCAAGCCGCTGCTCTACACGTTCCGGGTGCTGCTCACCGGCATCCACCTCATGCGCAGCGGCGAGGTCCAGGCCCACCTGCCCACGCTGCTGGACCAGCTCGACGCCCCCGGCTATCTGCCCGAGCTGATCGCCGCCAAGGCGGAGCGGGAGCACGGCAGCGCGGATGTCCCGCACGCGCGCGTGGAGGCCGACGTGGAGCGGCTGCACGCCGAGCTCGACGAGGCGCAGGCCGCCTCAGCCCTGCCCGACGCGCCCGGTGCGTACGACGCCCTGCACGACCTCGTGGTCCGCGTGCGCCTGGACGGCTGAGTCCCGGCGCACCCGGAACAGGAAGTCGGCCACGCGCGCGTGGTCAGGTTCGGGCGGCAGCGGCGTGCGGTGCAGGGCCTGCTCCGTCTCCGTCCCGAGCCGGGCCATCCACCTCTCGACCTCGGCCCAGGGGACCTCGCCCCGCTTCACCGCGAGCAGGGGCTCGCGCCGGTCGCCGACGTCGAGCCGCAGCTCGCCCGTGCGCAGCAGGTCCCGGGCGCTCATCAGCAGGCGCAGCAGATGCATGGCGTGCTTCCAGCGCGGGGCGCCGTGCGTACGGATGTCGGCGTCCAGTTTCCTGCGCTGGCCGAGGGCGTAGCGGGTGAAGGTGTCGTGGGCCCGGCGGGAGAGGAAGGCCGCGCGCAGGGACAGCAGCTCCCGGCCGGTGTCGTCCAGCCGCTCCATCAGCGGGGAGTGCAGGCACTCCAGGATGTTCGGGTTGCCGCGCAGCGCCAGCTCGCAGAACCGTTCCAGCTCCCAGGAGAACTGCTCCTCGCCCGGCCCCTCCACATGCGTCGGCGGCTTCTCGAACCGCCAGAAGAGGGGGGTGGGGGCGAGGAACACACCCCGCAGGTCGGTGTCGCTCGTGTCCGTGGCCAGGCCGAAGGCCCGGGAACCCATGACGCAGGCGTAGACGGTGTGGTCGCGTACCAGGGTCTCGGGCTGCATGCCGGGAGCGTACGCCGACCCCTCACGTCAGTTTGATCGAATTTCCCTCCACCTTGATCGACTCCTTGGGCAGCGGCCGCTTCGCCGGACCGTGGGCCACCGAACCGTCCCCGATGTGGAACTTGCTGCCGTGGCAGGGGCAGTTGATCGTGCCGTTCGCGACCGTGCTCACCGTGCAGCCCAAGTGCGTGCAGATCGCCGAGAAGGCCTTGAAGTCACCCTTCTTGGGCTGGGTGACGACGACCTTCTTGTCCTTGAAGATCTTGCCGCCACCCTCCGGGATGTCACTGGTACTGGCCAGCTCCTCGCCGACGCTCGTGGTGGCGCCGCCACCGCATGCCGCGACGGGTGCGACGACCGCCGCCGCACCCGTCGCCAGAACCGTGCGCCGCGTCGCGCCCTCAGCCATGCCGACCTCCGTACAACACGTCGAATTCGGTGAATACCGGATTCCCCGCATCGTCTCAGCTTGGCGTTTAACCTCGCGGGTCACTCGTCCTGCTGACCTGCGGTTCTTCACGGGACAGCGGAGACGGCCGTTCTCCACGCTTCGAGATGTCG
>NZ_JBIAEC010000038.1:0-35228 GCF_042868225.1 Streptomyces sp. NPDC007856
TGCGGAACCTGCACCTCCTGATACATACGCTCCGACGACCCCAACGGAACGTTCATACCAGTCAGAAATACAACGATCCCGTTGTACCAAGGCTCCTCCTGCACGAACTATCGCCCGCTGCCCTTACGTCCGCTGCCCTTGCCACCGCCTGCGTTCGTGACGTTGGTGAGGGCGTCGTCTTTCGCTGTCTGGAACTTCTTGCCGGAGTTCAAGGTCAGATCCGCCGCACTATTGACCGCGTTGTACAGCGCGTTGACGCCCTGGCGCAGCGACGCGACATGGCCGCCGAACGACGCGCCGAACTGGCGCCCGCCGGCGTCGTTGCCCCACGGCGGGTTCTGCGGATCCCAGCGCATGACCGCCGTGTATTGCTCCGAAATGTTCCGTACGTGGTCGGCGACCGAGCCGGTGGCTCCGCCACCTGCCTGGATCTGACCAGCGTCCGCGACGAACGTGCCGTCGTCAGCCACGTTCGGCACCTCCCTTGCGACGCGGTGCCAGCACCTCGTCCAAGCCGTTGGGGTCCAGGAGCCTGTCGAAGTCGACGCGGTCGAGCACGCTCGAGCCAGGGGCGCTCGGCCTCACTCCCGACACACCTTCGAAAATCGCCTCGGCGCGCGTGGTGGCCTCGTTCCTGGCAAGGGTCAGGGCCTCCAGCACGCTGGCGGCCAGCGCCTGCCCGGACATGCTCTGAAACTTGTTGTTGCGGAAGCGCAGGCCGGAAGCGTTCCCCTGGGCGCCGACCGTGACCTCCACGGCGCCGTCCTTGGACCTCGCGGTCACCGAGATGGCCGCCACCCGGTCCTTCGCCTCGATCAGTTCTTTGTGCTGCTTGGCGAACTCCGCCATGACCTGCTGGAGTTGCTGCTGCGGTGAGTTGTCCATCAATGGTGCTCCCATGTCGTGCCGGTCTGGGTGGGTGGGGTCAGTGGCCGATGGAGGCGGGGAGGCCGCCTTCTTCGGTGCCCCAGACGTCGTCTTCGTCGGCGGCCCAGGAGGTGGATGTGCTTTGTGTGCTCATCCGGGGGGTGCGGGTTGGTCCGTAGGGGGATTCGGTGGCGGGGCGGCGGGGGCCGAGGAGTTCCTCGGAGTCGGACTCTTCTTCTTCGTATTCCTCGGGGGTGGGGGTGTTGTTCTGGGTGAGGAGGCCGTTGTGGAGGTAGGCGCCGTCGGTGTCCTTGTCGTCGTAGGTCTCGCGGACGCGTTCGCCGGCGCTGTTGCCGCCGCCTTGCTGGCCTCCCATGCGGCTCATGCCGGCCATCATCATCATGGGCGAGAGCAGGCCCATGGCGTTCTGGCTGTCGGACACCCCCGCCACCGCGCCTGCTCCCGCGCCCGCTGCGGCTCCTGCACCGGCTGCGGCGGTGGCGGCGCCTGCGCCGGCTGAGGTGGTGCCGGGGCTGGGCAGGGCCTGGTAGTTGCCGTTGGAGCTGGTGACGAGAGAGCTGCCGTCGGGGAAGGCGGTGTGGGTGGTGCCGTCGGGGTGGGTCGTGATGGATCCGCCGCCGGGCAGGTGGGTTGTGGTGGGGATGTTCGGGAGTTTGGGGAGGTTGGTGGTGCCGCCAGGGCCGGTGGTGGTGTGGGGGGCGGCGGTGGTGGTGATCTTCCCGTCGGGGTGCAGGGTGGAGGTGCTGCCGTCGGGGTAGTGGGTGGTGATGTCGCCCTTGCCGTCGACGGTGACGGTGGAGCCGTCCGGATTGGTGAAAGACTGGCCGGTCTTGAGGTGGCTGGTGGTGGTGTGGCCTTGGGCGTCGGTAGTGGTGACGTCGCCGTTGGGGTGGACTGTGGTGCTGCCGTGGCCGGGGTAGTCGGTGGTGAGGCTGCCGTCGGGGTTGAGGTGGGAGACGATCCCGTCGGGTGAGGTGATCTGGGTCTGGCCGTCGGGGCCGACGATCTCGGAGGTGCCGTTGGGGAAGGTGGTGGTCTTCGATCCGTCGGTGCCGGTCCGGGTGAGGCTGCCGTCGGCGTTGCGGGTGATGGTGGTGCCGTCGGGGTTCTTCAGCGTCTGGCCGGGCTTGAGGTGACTGGTGGTGGTGTTGCCCTGGGCGTCGGTGGTGGTGACGTCGCCGTCGGGGCTGACAGTGCGGGTGGTGCCATCGGGGAACCTGGTGGTCAGGCTGCCGTCGGCGTTGCGGGTGGTGATGCTGCCGTCGGGGTAGGTGGTAGTGCTGGTCCCGCCGGGACCGAAGGTGGTGGAACTGCCGTTGATGTTGCTGACCGGCAGCCCGGTCAGCACCGACGACCCATCCGGACCCGTCAGACCACCGTCCGGACCGGTGAGTGAGCTGCCGCCCAGGCCGGTCAGACCGCCGTCCGGACCGGTCAGCGAACTCCCGCCGGAACCGGAGAGCAGGGTGTTCGGGTCGGTCAGGCCCCCGGGGTCGTTGAGACCGCCGTCCGGACCGGTCAGCGAACTCCCGCCGGAACCGGAGAGCAGAGTGTTCGGACCGGTCAGACCACCACCGTCCGGACCGGTCAGACCACCACCGTCCGGACCGGTCAGACCACCACCGTCCGGACCGGTCAGACCACCACCGTCCGGACCGTTCTTGGGCATTTCGTCCAAAACTTCCTGGGCCAGGGACGTGTTCGAGGTGTCGGTGAATGTGAAGGCGTTGTCCCACTTGGGGTCCAGCACACGGGACCAGCTCTGCTGGAGCTTGGTCACCGCGATGTGACCCGGCGCGTCCAGATTGGTCTGCACATTCGACGTCCACCGCCGCACCGCCTCCTGAGCGGCAGCCGCCCAGTGCGAAGTGTCCGCCAGGCGCCCGTACGACGTGGAATCATGAAACCCCGGCATGGCGACCGCGCCGTTCAGGCGTCCACTGCCCCCGAATGCGTTTCCCGACTTGGCCAGCCTGCCCCGTACGTAGGGGGCGTTGTAGGTCGCGATCCAGTGTGTGATGGAGTCGAAGACCTGGTTGAGGATGTCGCTGGGGTCGGCCGGGATCTGGGCGGACGACGAGCTGCCGTCCGGCAAGTGCAGGGGGACGGGGCTGGCGTGCTGCCAGAAGAAGTTCTCGTAGGCGGCGTAGAGGTCCTGGTAGGTCTGGTACAGGGAGACCTCGGCACCGATCAGGTTGTCCCCGTGCAGCGTGGTGCTCTGCTTGCCCGTGGACGGCGACGTGTGCTGCGGAGCGAACCCTGCAGGCCGCAACTGCGTCGTGTAGCCGTCGTACTTGCTGTGCAGGTCGTCGATCAGATGCCAGAAGACACCCGCCGCGTTGCCCTTCCACGCCGCGTCCTCGCTGCCGAGCTGGTGCAGCCAGTCCTGCACGGTCTCGGTGTGTTTCTTGAAGAAGTCACCCGCTGCATCGAAGGACGCCGCCGTCACCGGGAACGAGTGAAGGTCGACACCCTCGGTGATGCTCGGCGCCCCCGCCACGAGACTGCCTGCGACGATCGAGGTGAAGGGCGCGTGCAGCAGACTCGACAGCGCGGTCTCCGCCTGCTTCCAGTACTCGGAACCGGGAAAGAGATCGGCATACGTGATGTCCACCTGGTACTTGTGGACATCCGACCCCTCGAGCACGAAGAACTCCAGGTGCCAGCCATTCCCATTGTCCTGCTGGTGAAGCTGCAGATCGTCCATGCTGTCGATCCGCCCGCGCTTCTGCACCTCGATCTCGACCCAGGGCGCGCCGCTTTTCCCCTTGATGCCCGTGATGTCGTCCCGCTTACGCATGTGCCAACCGGTCACCTGATTGATGATGTTTTCCCAGTTGTCTATTGCCATGGTTGTCGCGCTCCGCAGGCCGGCTTCTTCGGACAGCTCAGATGATCAGCTGACTCGAGGGTCAAGTCTCGGGGATCTCAGGGTTTGGAATTGCCACCCGTCAGCGGCAGGTTGTCACCGTTGGACGGCAGGTTGCCGCTGGTCCCGCCGTCGTCCACGCTCTTCTCGTAGCCGCTGATCCCCTTCAGGAACTTCTGGGCTTCGATGGACTGAAGGTTCTGGTCCTTCGTCTTCAACATCGTCGTGATGATGGTGTGCAGTTCGCTCTTGAGGTTCGTGAACGCCGTCTTGTGCTTGTTGAGCACGGCGTCGATGGCGGTCGCGGCGGTCTTGGTGTTGGTGACCAGGTTCTTGCCGCCGGTGTTGTCGTCGCCCTCCAGGTTTCCCAGCACGAGGGGATGCCCATTACCGACGTCGTAGAGGGCCAAGGGGGTCTGGCCCGGGGCTCGCAGGTGCTCAATGTCAGTGAGGAAGTGCGAGAGATCGGTGTCGATGAACGCCTGGAGCGCGGTCGCGTCCAGTTTGGTCAGGCTTGCGTCGGCCATGGGGCGCGTCTCCTAGGGGGTGCGGCTCAAGCCGGCCGGGGTCAGAAACGGACTTCCGCGAAAGCTTCCGCGCTCTGCTTCTCCGTGAGCTTGTAGTTCGCCGAGTTCTCGTCGACGACCTGGGCGTGGCCCGCGAGGATCTGGCCGAGGTTCGCGACCTCGTCGTTCCAGCGCTGCTGGACCTGGTGGTAGAAGTCCTTGTCCGCACCGGACCAGTGGGCCACTTTGGGCGCCAGCTGCTGCTGGAGATCGTCAATGATCTGACGGACCCTCTGAGTGGCCTGCCCCATGTCTTGGACGAACGTTGCTACATGATCATGGTTGATGAAGATCTCGCCGTCGGCCATGGCCACTTCTCCTTGAATGCGTGATGCGAGTAGTCGGGGGATGGACGCGAAGCTGCCGCGGGGACCGGGCGTCAGCCCATCATGGTCGTGTACGCGCTGCTGCCCGAACCGGAGACGCGGGTCTCCTGGGCCCGGACGTTCGACAGAGCCTGGCTGTTGGCCGCGGCAGCGCGCACGTTCGTGTCGCCCAGGTGCTCGATCAGCTCCTGGCAGGTGTTCTCGAGAACCATGACCTGCTCCTCCCAGTCCACCATGAGCCTCTGGAAGGCGTTGCCGTCCTCCGCCATGTAGTGAGGAGCAAGGTCGGCCACCCTGGAGGAGACCTCCGACCTCGTTCCGCTCAGCGAGCCCTTGGTGGCCTCCAGAATCTGAATGGTCTGGCCGAATGTGGCACTGCTTGACCTCTGGTCCGCAGGCGTCGTCATGTGATCTCTCCTTGAAGCGGATCGCGTGCGCAGGTTCCCGTCCGGTCTCCTCGGCATGTCGACCGGACGTGTAAGGGCAGATACGTACTTCGTGAGAGGCCCCCGCCGTGGCGCCGGTGGGAACCCCGCACTAGGTAGACGGAACGGCGGGCGCGCTTTGTTCACGCTTTTTTCGACGTGCTTCCCGCACCCGCGGACCCGCCCCGTTCGACCCCGCAGGAGGGGACACCCGTGGCCGTCGCCGTCCCCGCGGCCGCGGCCGCCGGGGAAAGGTCAGGGCCGGTGGGAAGCATGGCCAGCAGCGACGCAGGGAGCCCCTGGGCGGCCGCGAGGTCGTAACCGAGGTCCTTGGCCGCGTCGGTGCTGGGCACGCGGTACTTCACGCCGGTGTCGGTGACCAGGTAGACGCCCGTGCCGGCGGCGGCGCCCCCGCTGCTCAGCGCGCGGACGAGGCTGCCGCCGTTCGGCGGCACCTCGATCGCGTCGACGGCCAGGCAGGCGGGCACGGTCGCCTTCGCGGGCGGCAGGGCGCGCGCGCCGAACTCGGCCGCGGGGACGAGCGTCAGACTCAGCTGGACGCCCGACATGCCCTGCGCCTCCAGCCTGACGCACACGCCGTCGGTGTCGCCCACGGCCGCCAGCCTCGGTGGGGCGGGCGGCAGTTCGGAGCCCGCCTGCCGCACGGTAGCGGCGGCAGCGGAGCCCTGCGGGGCCAGCGCACCGCTCAGTGCCTGGGCCGACAGGGGCAGTTGCGTCGGGGGCCGGCCCGCGTAGGCCTTGACGCGGGTGGTGGGGCTCACCAGGGCGAGTGATGCCTGGGTGGCGGTGAGCGGGACCAGGCCGTCGCCGCCGAGCAGGTAGTACTGCGGCACGGAGCCGGGTGTCTGCACGACGAACACCTGGCCGACACGTGTCTCGCGGCCGTCCAGCGTTGGCCCGGCGTTGCCGGCGCCGTCGACAGTCGGCGCGACGAGGTCGGGGCCGGCCGGCACCGAGTCGAGGAACGCCGCGGAGACCGGCAGCGGTTTGGTGCCGCCGTAGCCGAGTGCGGCGACGGCGCTCGAGCCGCCGGTGAGCCGGAACCGGTTGTCCTGCCAGAGCAGGTAGGTGCCGCCGTCGGGCCCGGCGGCCAGGACGCCCTGGTCGCCCTGGACACCGACCCCTTCCTGGGCGACGTTCACGCCGAGCACGGTGACCGCTTTGCGGACGCCGTCGCGCCCGGTGCGGGCGGTGGCGCACACCTGCCAGGCACCCGCGCCGACCTGTTCGGCGGCGGGCAGCGCGTCGGGCGCGCCGGGAATGCCGACCGGGCTGCCGTGCGGGGCGCCGGCGAGCGATCCGGCCGACACGGAGTCGGTGGTCATGTCGGCTCCCAGCAGGAGCCGCGCCGACGGGTAGTTGCGGATCGGGCGCAGCCGCCCGTCGTAGACGTAGCGGGTGCCGGTGCCCTTCTCGATGATCAGGGAGTGGCCGCTCTGCCAGGAGGTATTGCCGCCGGGCGAGAGCAGGCCGAAGAGCAGGAAGCCAGCCGAGGCCACCACGCCGACCACGAGGCCGTAGGCCATGCCGCGGTTGGTGCGCCGGGTGGGCGACTCCGCGACGTCGGGGTCCGAGCGCAGGAGACCGGAGGTCAGGCGGGAGACCAGGAACTGGTGGGCCTGTACCTGATCGCGTCGGGACTGCATGATGACGGGTCCTTCCGGTTCAGCCGTTCAGGCCGCGCAAGCGGTGGTAGACATCGAGGACCCACAGCGTGGCGGGCAGCAGCGCCAGGGCGGCGGTCGACTGCAGGAGGTCGCCGGCGCGGCCCCAGTGCGGCAGCACGCGGCGGCCGGGCACCGTCCAGGACACGATCGCGGTCAGTGCGGCGGCAGCCAGCAGCACGGCCGCGCCGAGCAGTTCACCGCCGCCGCCGTGCCGGAGCGCCGCCTCGACGACGAGCAGCACGGTGCCCAGTCCCGCGGGCACGGCCAGCGCGTACCGCTGCCAGGAGGTGCCCAGGCCACGGCCGTGCAGGGCGAGCAGCAGGGCGAGCAGCAGAGCGGCGACCACCTCGGGCAGGCGCGGACGCTGTGCCATGACGACCAGGCTGGCGGCGCACACCACGCCCACGGCCGCGTACAGGGCGGTCATCCACCGGTCGACGGCCTCTCCGCCCACCCTGACGTCGGCCTCGGAGCGCGGTTCGATGCCCTCCTGCAGCTGCTGGGGGTTGGTGGGCAGCGGCGGCAGCCGCAGGCCGGCGAGGGAGAAGGACATCATCGGGATGAACGCGCCCAGCACCACCGCGGCCAGCGCGACGGCGGCCGCCGCCTGCGCGAAGGACACGTCCAGCGCCATCATCAGCGCCCCGCCGAGCACCGCGGCCCCGCCGAACACCCCCCCGGCGGCGAACACCGCCGGATACGCGGCGACCGCGGTGGAGGCCAGCACGAGCCCGACGCTGCCGGCCGCACCCGCGGCCAGGAGCCGTGCGCCAGCGCCATGGTCGCCGTCCTGGCCGCCGCCGACGAGGAGCACACCGCACAGTGCGAAGAAGGCCGCGCCCAGCACGGCGAACAGCACGCCGCCCGGCGGGTCGTCGAGGATGCGCGCGGCCGCGCCGGCCCCGGACAGGGCCAGCATGGCGGCCCCTGCCGCCAGCGCGATCCGGTCCGCCGGGGCCGCGCCGGAGGCGGCGAGCAGGACGAGGCAGCCGATCAGCGCAGCCGCGGTCAGCAGCCGCAGCAGCCACCGGCTGGTCTGCGGCGTCCACGGGTGCGGCAGATCGCGGACGGTCGCGGACACGGCCTCCAGCAGGCTGTCGTAGCGAACCGGTGGCAGCGTCTCGACCTGGGGGCGCAGCAACAGGGTCTCGCCGTCGCGCAGTTCCAGGGAGGCCGCCGTCCCCTCGATGTCGAGGGGCTCGCCGCATATGCGCTGCAGGGCCCAGCCGCCGTGCTCGAGGCCCTCCTCCGCCAGATGGCTGCCCGCGTGGTCGGCGATCACCGGGAGCAGGTCGGCGATCGGGATGTCCGCGGGGACGGTCAGATCCAGGGTCTTGTCAGGGGCGCGCACCGTGAGACGGCACAGCCCGTTCACCTGGCTTTCGCTCATAGGGCCAACAGCCTTCCGGAAACGTTTGCGACCGCGGCGGGGATACGGGCTGAAAGCGTGTCGCGGCCGTTGCGAGGTGGGTGTGACACGGGGAAGCTGCTCCACGCGCGCCAGCGTGCCGGTTGCAGCGTGCGGTGTCCGAGGGCTGCCGAGTGCCTTCGTCAGGACCGCCGAGGGCAGATACTCTCACGCCTGTCTATCGTGTATCACCGGAGCCCGGCCCTCAACGGCCTTTCACCGGCTCCGTCGCCGATCGCGGCCCTGGCGCGGGCCCGCCAGGCAGCCGCGGGCCCGACGTCCCGCGGCGCTCTCGCCGCCGAGGCCGCTCACTTCCGCTGTGGCCCCGGTGTTCACCCGTGCACAGCTTGAAGGAGTGCTCCCGTTGAGCGTGGTTGTCTTCCGCAGGCCGGCCCGTCGCCGCGGCCCCGACATGCCCGAGGGCGAGCTGGCGCTCCAGGAGCCGCCGACGCTCTCGGAGACGGCGCCCGCCTCGGGCGCCAACATGATGAACTACCTGCCGATGGCGGGCATGTCCATCGCGATGGTGCTGCTGTACACGCGGCTGGGCAAAGGCTCCGGCCCGATCATCTACCTGGTGGTCGGCCTCATGCTGCTGTCGATGGTCACCATGCTGGTCGGCCAGCTGGTCAAGTCCGGCAGCGACCGCAAACAGAAACTCCAGGGGGTACGCCGCGACTACCTTCGCTACCTGGCCGGGACGCGGCGCAAAGTACGGGCCGCGATCGTCGACCAGCAGCGCTCGCTGGCGTGGAAGCACCCGGCCCCGCAGTCGCTGTGGTCGTTCGCGCGCACCTCCAGGCTGTGGGAGCGCCGCACCACGGACGACGACTTCGCCGAGGTCCGGATCGCGGTCGGCGAGCAGAGACTCGCGTTGCGGCTGGCCAACAAGGCGACCAAGCCGGTGGAGGACCTCGACCCGTTGACCGCGCACGCGCTGCGAGCCTTCATCAACGCCTACTCGACGGTGCCCGAGCAGCCCATCGCGATCTTCCTGCGGTCCTGGGCGCGGGTGCTGCTGCGCGGCGAGCGGGAGAAGGTGCTGGGCACGGTGCGCGCCTTGGTCGCGCAGCTGGCCGTGCTGCACGCCCCGCAGGACCTGTTGATCGCGTTCTGCCTCGCGCCGGAGAACCGCGCCGAGTGGGAATGGGCCAAGTGGCTCCCGCACGCCCTGCACCCGCACGCCACGGACGGCGCGGGCCCGGCCCGGCTGGTCGCCTCCAGCCTCAGCGAGCTCGACGACCTGCTCGGCGAGGAGCTCACCGAGCGGACCGCGTTCGAGCCGGGGGCCTCGCCGACGAAGGACGAGCCGTACCTGGTGGTCGTCCTGGACGGCGGTCAGGTGCCCTCCGGGCACCGCTTCGACCGGGCGGGCATGCGCAACGCGGTGGTGCTCGACGTGTCCGACGGCCTGTCCTGGCGGCCCGGCCGCACAGTACTGCGCCTCCTGGTCGAGGCCCCGGAGGATGCCGGGAGCGCGACCGCCGGCGAGGAAGCCGGTGAGGAGACGGCGGCCCACCACGACGAGGTCAAGATCGTCCGTACCGACCGCAGCCGCAAGGAGACCGCCGTCCCGCTGGGCCACGCGGACCGGCTCGGGCCGGCCGCGGCCCGCGCGCTGGCCATGACGCTGGCACCGATGCGCACCGGCACCACCGCGGAAGCGGCGCAGCCGCTGACCAGCGACGTCCAGCTCACCAGCCTGCTGGGCATCCCCGACCTGCACCGTTTCTCCCCCGACGCATACTGGGGCAGCCGCACGTCCCAGGCCGAGCGGCTGCGGGTGCCGATCGCGGTGGGCGCCGACGGCCGTCCGGTCGAGCTCGACCTCAAGGAGTCCGCGCAGGACGGCATGGGCCCGCACGGCATGCTCATCGGCGCCACCGGCTCCGGCAAGAGCGAGCTGCTGCGCACCCTGGTGCTCGCCCTGGCCCTGACGCACTCCTCCAAGGCGCTCAACTTCGTGCTCGTCGACTTCAAGGGCGGCGCGACGTTCCTGGGGTTCGACGAACTCCCGCACACCTCCGCGGTGATCACCAACCTGGCCGACGAGGCCGCGCTGGTCTCCCGCATGCAGGACGCCCTGCGCGGCGAGATGATGCGCCGCCAGGAGCTGCTGCGCAGTGCGGGCAACTACACCTCGGCGCTGGACTACGAGAAGGCGCGGGCCTCCGGTGTGCCGCTGGCCCCGCTCCCGAGCCTGCTGGTGGTCGTCGACGAGTTCAGCGAACTGCTCGCCGCGCACCGCGAGTTCATGGACCTGTTCGTGATGATCGGCCGGCTCGGCCGGTCGCTCGGCGTGCATCTGCTGCTCGCCTCGCAGCGCCTGGACGAGGGCCGCATGCACCAGTTGGAGAGCCACCTGTCGTACCGGATCGGTCTGCGGACGTTCTCGGCGATGGAGAGCCGCGGCGTACTGGGTGTGCCGGACGCCTACGAGCTGCCGTCGCAGCCCGGCAACGGCTACCTCAAGAGCGGCATCGAGCCGCTGACCCGGTTCCGGGCCGCCTATGTGTCGGGCGCGTACCGCCAGCGGGTGGGCGTGCTGGCGCAGGAGCAGGTCGCCGGGCAGGTCATGCCGTGGACCAGTGAGTGGGTCAACGCCCGCCAGGCACCGGTGGCGCCGGTGCCCGACAAGGACGGCGCGGACGAGGACGGCACCAGCTTGATGGCGGTGGCCCTCGACAAGCTGCGCGCCTCGGGTCCGCCCGCCTACCAGGTGTGGCTGCCGCCGCTGGGCGCCCCGCCCACCCTGGACCAGTTGCTGCCGCCGCTCGTGTCGGACCCGCGATTCGGTCTCACCACGGCGGACTGGCAGGGCCGCGGCCGTCTGAAGGTGCCGGTGGGCATCGTGGACCGGCCGTTCGAGCAGGTACGCGACCTGCTCACCGTCGAGCTCGACGGCGCGGGCGGCCACGTGGCCATCGCGGGCGGTCCGCAGAGCGGCAAATCGACGCTGATACGTACCCTGATCACTGCGCTGGCCCTCACCCACACGCCGCGTGAAGTGCAGTTCTACTGTCTCGACTTCGGTGGCGGCACGCTGTCCGGACTGAGCGGGCTGCCGCACGTCGGCGGGGTCGCGGGTCGTCTGGAGACCGAGCGGGTGGCCAGGACGCTGGCCGAGATGGCCACCCTGCTCGCCCACCGGGAGCAGTTCTTCCTGGACCACGGCATCGACTCGATGGCCACGCTGCGGCGCCGGCGGGCGGCTGGGGAGTTCCCCGACGAGGAGCACGGCGACGTCTTCCTGGTCATCGACGGCTGGCAGACGGTGCGGCAGGAAATGCAGGACAGCGTGGCCGGGATCAGCCAGATCGCCGCGCGCGGCCTGAGCTACGGCATCCACCTGGTGACCTCCACCACCCGGTGGACGGAGCTGGTCGCAGCGGTCCGCGACCAGTCGGCCAAGCTGGAGCTGCGCATGGGCGACCCCATCGACTCCATGATCGACATGCGGATGGCGAAGTCGGTCCCCCGGCTTCCCGGCCGCGGTCTGACGCCGGAAAAGCTGCACTACCTGACCGCGCTGCCGCGCATCGACGGCACCGAGGACGCGGCGGACCTCGGCGAGGGCGTCGCCGATCTGGTGTCGGCGATCGCCGACAACTGGGCCGGTCCGAAGGCTCCGCCGGTCCGCATGCTCCCCGCGGTGCTGCGCGCCTCGGAACTGCCGGTTCCCGCCCAGGGCGACCGGTTCCGCATCCCGCTCGGTGTGGAGGAGAACGAACTGGCCCCGGCGTGGCAGAACTTCGCCGAGACCCCGCACCTGGTGGCCTTCGGCGACAGCGAGTCGGGCAAGACCAACCTGCTGAGGCTGGTCGCCAAGTCCGTGACCGAGCGGTTCACCCCGGCCGAGGCCCGGATCCTGGTGGTCGACTTCCGACGGGAACTGGTCGAGGCGGTGCCGAAGGAGTACCAGCTCGGCCACGCGGTCTCGAACGACCAGCTGGAGGAACTGGTCAGCGGCGTGGGCCGGGCCCTGAAGACCCGCACCCCCGGGCAGGACATCGAGCCGGCCCGGATGCGGCTGGCCGACTGGTGGGCGGGACCACGGCTGTTCGTACTGGTCGACGACTACGACCTGGTCGCCACCCCGATGCGCACCGTCTTCGAGCCGCTGCTCGAACACCTTCCGCTGGGCTACGAGGTGGGCCTGCACATGATCGTCACACGATCGGCGGCGGGCTCCCTGCGCGGTATCAACGACCCGCTGATCAGGCGCATGCTGGAGGTCAACTCCCCCGGCCTGCTGCTGTCCTGCCCGCCCACCGAGGGGTATGTGTTCGGCAACGTCAAGCCGCGCCTGTTCCCGCCCGGCCGTGGCAACTACATCACGCGCCGCAGCACGGTGCAGATCCAGACGGCGCTGCTGGAGGACGCCGAGGCCAGCACCGCGTCCTGACGCCGGGCACGGGGGGCCGTGCTGGACACCGCGGCCCGGCCCGGGACCTCCCGGACCGGGCCGGGCCGCGGTTCACACCTGTGGTCGCGGCCGCCACGCACACCTGTGACAGCGGCCGCGACTCACACCGTGTGGTGCCGGGCCGGGCTACCCGCCGCGCGGCGCGACCTGCGGACCCGCGCCAGCGCGGCCGCCGCTCCCACCGAAGCCGCCAGCAGGGCACAGCCCGCGCCCAGCAGCACGGCGTTGCGCACGGTCCCGCTGTCGTGCGCGGGCGCCGCCAGGTGGACCGAACCGTCGGCGTGACCGGGCGCGGACCGAACCGTCGGCAGTACCGCGCTCAGCGCGTTGTACGGGTCAAGCAGGGGAACCGCGGCGGGCGCCGCGGTGGCCCTGAGCCGCGCCGCCACCTGGGCGGCGGTGAGCCCTGGCTGGTGCGCGCGCACCAGGGCGGCTGCGCCGGACACGAAGGCCGCCGCCAACGACGGGCCGTTGCCGATGTAGAGGCCCGAGCCCCTGGGGCCGATGCCCGTCACGCCGCTGCCGGGCGCCGCCAGGTCGGCGTGGCGCGGGACGTAGGCGTCCTGCGCGCGGGCGCCGTCGATGTCCACGTCCAGGACCGAGAGCACCCCGTCGGCGGAGGCCGGCCAGTAGGCCGCGGGTGCCGCGGCGCTGCCCGGGCCGCTTTCGTCGGCTGTGCCGTCGGGTGCCGCGGGCGCCACCACCAGGGCGTCGTGGCCGGCCGCGAAGGCCAGCGCCGCGGTCAGCTCGGGCGTCGGCGCGGGGAGGGCCGCCGAGACGTCCACCACCGTCGCGCCTGATTGCACCGCGTCCCTGATGCCCTGGGCGACCCCTGCGGCGGTGGCGATGCCGGACCGGTCGGTGCCGCGTTCGGCGACGATCCGCGCTTCGGGCGCGACGCCGGACAGTCCGCCGTTCGGGCTGAGCGAGGCCGCGATCAGGCCGGCCACGAACGTGCCATGCCCCACACAGTCCTCGGCCGCCGCGCCGTCGGCCTCGACCCGTCCGCCGAGCCGCCGGGCGTCCGGTGCGACACCGGTGTCCACCACGCCCACGGTGACCCCGGCGCCCCCGGTGTAGCGGCCGACCCGCCCCAGCCCCAGACTCTGCTGTGCCCAAGGGACCGCGTCCAGGTGCACCTTGGACGGCTTGGTGCACTCGGAGTCGCCGGAGGTGAGCGACGACGGCATCACCGGCAGCCGTACGGAGCCCGGCGAGGCGGACGAAGCGGCTCCCGCCGGACTGGAGTCGGCCGCCGCGACGGCGGGCGCCAGCAACGTGAGCGCCGTGCCGAGCACGGATGCGACCGCGACGAGCCGGCGGGCGCGGGGGTGCGGACGCGGTATGCCCGCGGCCCGGTTCCCGCGAGGGACAAGGATGATGCGGTTCATGTCGTCGTATCCCTGGGGATGGCGACCGGTCGGCGCCCGTCACGGGGACACGCGGCGAGCGCGCTGTCGCCACCGGGGGCGCGGCGGCCGCTGGTCGGTGAAGTCGCCGGCTGACCGCCGGGCGTCGCGTCATGTTACTCGGCCGCTCCGCCCTCGGGACGGGCGGTCCGGGGTTTTACGGTTCGAGGTTTCGGGGGGTCGAGGTATCTGGGTTCGAGGTTTCGGGTCCGGGTTTTAGGGGCCGCTGAGTGGATGTGTGGGGCGGCGGTACGACGATCCGGCGGGCGGGGGCACAGCCGTGGGCCGGCGGTCCGATGTGCGAGGCCCGGCCCGTGCAGCGGTGCGCCGGTTCGCGCGTGATCGTGCGGATCGTTCCTGAACCGTGAAGCGACTTCCTCGCCTCCTGCCTGCGACGGCGGGTAATCTTCCGGTCGAAGGGACGCGTGAGAAGGCCGATCGGCACGGTCCACGCACGCGGCCCCGCGAAAGCAGGCGGCTACCCACCTGCTCCCCGGCCTGGCGCGGTCGGCGAACACCGCTCGGAACCCCCCTACAGGATGGGGGTCCGTCGCGATGCCATCGACCCGACGCGACCACAGGCTGCGAGGACCGCATGACCACGATCCCTGCGCGGAGCACGCGATGATCCGACGCGGCGCCCGCCGCCGGATCACGCACGCCGACCCCGCCGGTTCCTCGGAGCTCGTGGTGTCCGACGGCGGCACGGGCGTCCACCTGGTGCACACCGGCAGGCGGCCGCTGGCGCGGCTCACCGAGCTGGCCGAGTGGCTCGGGCCGCCCGGGCCGGAACAGCTCACCGTGCTGGTGGGAACCGTTCTGGGGGACGGCGGAGGCGACGCCCTGTGCGAGCGGCTCGCGCCGATTCTCGACGAGAGCGTCGAGGCCGGTGTGCGTGTGGTGCGACTGGTGATGTCCGCCGGGGCCGACGAGGAGGGCGGACAGCACTCGGTGGCCCGCCGCATCTGCTCGTACTGGGGCGTCGATGTCTTCGCCACCGCCGGCGCCGCAGTCGTCGTGCCGGACGGCACACTGTTCTCGCCCGAACTGCCCGACGCCCCGGGCGGCTGGTGGCACTTCTCCGCCGGGGTGGTCCCGCAACGCGTCGGCACCCGGTTGCCGGTCCCCGACTGGGAGTCCGCACTGGAGCGGCTCGACCGGGACGTCGCTCCCGGGTACGTGGTCGAGCCGGTGCCCGCCGGGCTCGTCGTCCAGTCCGCCGACGCCCCTGCGACCGGTGTGGACGCGCTTTGCTATGCGGTGCCGCCGGACCCGCGCCGGCCCCTGGTCCTGGTGGGGGCGCCGGGGACACCTCCGGTTCCGCCCGACGCGCTGGCCGACGTAGTCGCCGCGCTGCCGGGTCCCGTCCGCAGGTCCCTGCGGCTGCTGTCCCCCGACGGGCGGGACGTACTGGCGGCCGGTCAGGCGGTGGCGGACCTTCTGGGCACCGAGATCGAGGTGGCCAACGGTGTGCCGCTGATCATGGACGGCGCGACGCCGGACGGTGCCGCGACGACGCCGTGGCTGATCGGTGCCGATGGTGTGCCGTCCTGGCGCCCGTACGTGCAGGCCGTCACGTGTCTGCCCGCCAGGGACGGGCAACGGCCCGCGCCGCGCACGGAGGTGTGCCGCGCTCCGATGGCCGGGCTGAGCGACGGCGACGGGCCGGGTGTCTGGCTGCTCGACCGGCGCTGGCAGGTCACGGCGACGCCGTCCGGACTGTGGATCGGCCAGCGCGGTAACCAGCCACCGCCGGATGTCGCAGCTCGGCCGGCCGACCCCGATGTGGCGGCTGTCGACCTCGGGCTGCCGGGCCGGGCGCTCGACCAGTCGTTCTGGCCGGTCCTGGACAGCCTGTTCGAGGCCATGGACGCCGACGTGCGCAGCCGTGCCATGGTCCATGTGCACGGCGTCCTGGGCACCACCGGCGGCGACTCCCTGCGCCGACTCGCCGTACGGCACGAGTTCTCCCTCATGCCGCAGCGAGCGCAGTCCGCTCCGGACGCCGCCGCGCACCTCCCGTCCCACCCGCCGGCAGCCACGACAGGGCACGCGACGGAGTGGGACACCGGTGAGACAAGGGAGACGACGGAGTCCCAGGCGGGCGCTGCCGCCTCCTGGACCGAAGCACCGGACCCGGCACGTCCGCTCAGCACCATGACGTCTTCCGGCGGCGGCGCGGCGGGCACCGGCCCGCGCCCGGCCTGGCAGCCGTCGGCCATGAACACCGCGCCTTTGCAACCGGTCCCCTGGACCCTCCCCTCACCGGCGGCCTCGGTGCAGGCCCCGGCGGCCACGGCAGACTCGGGAATCCCGGCGGCTGCCCACGGCCCTGAGCGCGTCGCGGCCGAGCCGCGCGTCACCGCCCCGACGGGCGACGACGGCAGCGGATGGGAAAACGGCCCCGTGCGGGCGGAGAACTCCGCGCACACGGCGCCGACCGCACCGCCGGACACCTTCGCCACCGGCTGGGACGCGAACACCCCGAGCAGCGCCCACATCGCGCACCACACCGGCCGAGACGACATCGCGAACCGTACAGGCGAGGCCCTGCCGCCGCACGGACCGGATCCCGCGGCGACCCCGTCCGCAGGCGGGCTCGGCCCTCACCCCTCCCCCTCCCCCTCCCCCGCCTCCGGCACGGAGCGCACCGAGCAGACCCCGGGCACGCCCGGCGGTACGGACCCGGCTCCCCACACCCCCGTTTCACCGGCCCCCGACTGGTTCGCGCCCGTCACACAGCGGGCCACCGCGTCGAGTTGGACCGAGGCGGGCGCGGGCACCGGCGACGACGAGGCGTCCGGCGGTTCCGGTACCGGAGCCGAAACCGGAATGGGTGCCGGAACCGGCGCAGGAGCGGCCTTCGGCGACCGCACGACCGCCGGCGCGGAACCAGCCGGCGGTCACCCGCGGACCGTGCCCGCTGCCGAGGTCCGCCCGGAGAACACCCCCTCCCTCTCCCCTTGCGACCCCAGCGCCCAGCCGCAGGCCACCCGGCGCGGAGGCCGCGAACCCGACCCGGCCGCCGGGACGCCGGTGGTGTCCACCACCGGCGGGACCCTGCTCGGCGCCGCCGACCTGCCCGTGCTGCCCTCACACCGCAGCACACCAGCAGACCGCGACACGCTCCGCACATGTCTCGGCGACATGTGGGACCGGCACAGCACCTCGGTCTCCCGCACCCTGACCCGGATGCCCGGGCTGCGGACCGGGGAGGAGTTCGCCGCGTCGTCGGCCGACCTGGCCGCCGTCCACGCGTATCTCACGGAGCCGGCCGACGGGCGGCTTCGCGCGTGGCTGGCCGGGGCCGACAACGAGGCCCTGTCGTTCCTGCGCTGCCTGGCGTCGGGACTGCGCCGCCTGCCCTCCTACCGGGCCGCGGCCCTGCACACCGGCGGGATGCTCGGCGCGCTCCTGGCGGCCGACGCGACCGCCGGTCGCGATCTGGGCGACGCCATGCCCGTCCTGGCCCGCGCGGTGGACCGTACGCAGGCGCTGCCCGCCGCCGGTCACTGCCTCATCTGGTCGGCGACCGGACGTCGCACCGGGGCACTGGCCGACTCCGATGCCCTCGGCGGCCCCAACCACGTGCTGTTCGCCCCGGGCACCCGGTTCCGGGTCCTGGAGGTGAGGGAGCAGGGCGGGGCGGCCACCGTCGCGCTGCTGCGCGAACTGCCCGAACACGCCCCGGCCGACGACTCCGGGCGGCTGACCGACGCGGACGTGGCGGCCCTCGAGCGGCTGCACGCACTGGAAGCTGCCGCCACCGCCGACGGCCAGGAACACACCCCGAACAGCGGCGCGTCCGACGGAACGTATCCCGCCACCCCCTCGGGGGCACTCCCCTGACCACGTGTCCGACGGCCGTCCCATCACCTCCCGACACCCGCAACTCCCCACTCATCAGTGTGACGAGCGACAGGAGCCCCAATGTCCCGCCGAGTCCCAGTTTCCGGTGGTCAGCCGACCACAACCGCCGGCGCCGCGCGCCCCGCGCAGGCACCTCTGATACGCCGTGCCACGGCACTGCCGATGCCCGACGGCGCCGGCATGGGCTCCTTCGCGCCCGCCGACCCGCTGGCGGCGGCCACCGACCGGCAGACGGCGCTCGCGCTCGCCGCGGCCCCGGCGATTCCCGAACCCGAGCAGGCCAGCCCCGCGGCCCAATGGCGCCCGCGCGGCGGGGCGGAAGGCGACACGGCGGAGGCCGACGCGTCCGAAGCCGTCGCGGCCGCCGCCGCGAACCCGCCGCGGTCCGGAGCACGGCCGGCGTCCCGGACCCCGCACCGCCCGTTTCTGGTCGCGGCGGCGGTCGCGGGCGCGGTGATCGCCGCCACGCCGTTCCTGGCCTCGAACGGCAAGGACCACATGACGCAGTCCGACGGCCAGGACCTGCCGGACCCGGTGGCCGCGCAGCCGGGCGGCGGGTCCGGCAGCCACTCCGACGGCTTCTCCACGCACATGCCGGTCCAACACCTGCGGGCCGGCGGCGGTCACGGCTCCGGGGCGGGGGGTATTCTCCCCGTGGTCCAGGAGCCGGACGTGCCCGCCGCGGTCTCCGCGGCGGAGGACTCCCGGGCGGCCCACCCCACGCACCATGTGCGGGCGGCCACGGGTGCGGTGGGGGCCGGCGCGGCCGTGCCCGCGCGGACGGCGGTGGCCGGGCACGCCCACGGCAGCCACGTCACGGCGGCCGTGGACCACGGCCACACCGCCGTGGCGGCCTCCGCGGCCAGGACAGTGCTCACGGCGGTGACGAAGACCGCTTCGAGCACCGCGCACAGCGCAACGGCTCCTGCCAAGACCGTCCCGGCGGCCGTGGTCCAGGCCGTCAGGACCACCGCGCCAGCGCACCCCCCGACGACCCCCGCCCGGCCCGCGGCGTCCGTCCCGACGGTCCCTGCGGATCCGGGTGTTCCGGCCGTTCCGGATCAGATCGCGACGACCGTCCCGGCTCTCAACGCCGCTTCAGGCGGCGCAGCCGTCCCGTCCGTCCCGGCGGTCCCGGCCGAGGCGGGCACGCCGGCCGCGCCTCCTGGACCAGCCGACCGGATGGCCGCCCCGGGGTGGAGCACCAAGGTCGTCGGCGGCGCGACCGTGCTGCACAGCGGCGAGAGCGTAGCCACCACCCGGACGCGCCTGACCGTGCACGAGGACGGCGACCTCGTCATCTCGGACGAGAACGGCATGGTGCGCTGGTCCTCCCACACCACGGGCCAGGGCAACTTCGCGGTCTTCGAGGCGGACGGCGACCTCGTCGTGCGCTCCCCGGACCACACGACGCTGTGGCACTCCGGCACGGGCGGTCACAGCGACGCGCAGTTGGTCCTCCAGAACGACGGGAACGTCACGATCCTCGCTCCCAGCGGCCAGACCCTCTGGGCGGCCGGAACCCAGCACTGAGCACGGCCGGCCACAGCCGGGTCCGCCGTGTGTTCCGCCCTCCGCAGAGGGCGGAACACACGGCACAGCAGCCACATTCGAAGCAGGTACATCGTCATGCAGAGCGCGCAGAGCGCCCAAGGCGTCGGAGTGTCAAGGAGTCCGGCCCACGGCCGGACTGAACCGATCCCCGGAAAGGAGCGAGCGTGGTACGCCAGTTGATCACCGTCGGCCAGGAGGGCGGCAGCGACTACCCGACGATCGGCGCCGCGCTGGCCGACGCCCGCCCCGGCACCATCATCAACGTCCGGCCCGGCCGCTACCAGGAGACGCTGGTCGTGCAGACCCGCGTCACCATCGTTGCCGACGGCCCTCGCGGCAGCGTCGAGATCGCCCCGGCGAGCGGCGCGGCCGTCACGCTGGCCGCCGACGCCGTGATGCTCACCGACCTGCTGCTGCGCGGCGGCGACGGCGAACTCCCGGTGATCGACGCGGTACGCGGCCAGGTCGCCCTGGACGGGTGCGAGATCCTCGGCACCGGGTGGACCGCGCTGCTCAGCCGCGGCAGCGGTTCGCTGGCAATGCGCTCGTGCCGGATCAGCAACCCGGTGGGCGCCGGCGTGGTGGAGGCAAGCACGACGGGCAGCGTGATCGAGGACTGCCTTATCGAGAACCTCGGCACCTCGGCGGTCGTCATCAGCGAGGACGGCCGGGTGACCCTGCGCAACTGCCGTATGCGCGAGGCGCGCGGCAACGGCGTCCTGGCCAACGGGCAGTCGCGGGGGGTGCTGGAGGACTGCGAGATCTCCGCCACGGACAAGCCGGGCGTCGCGCTGGAGGGCAGCACCACGCTGAAGGTGGCCCGCACCACCGTCCGTGACTGCGCGGTGGGCGTGTACCTGGCCAGTTCCACCCGCACCGAGCTGACGCACGTGCAGGTGCACGACTCGCGCGGCCACGGTTTCGTGGTGGCCGACCGCGCCGACCCGCAGCTGTCGTACTGCGAGACCTCCGGCACGCACGGCAGCGGGCTCTACGTCACCGGCCGTTCGCGCGGCCACTTCGTCAACTGCGTCTTCCACGCCGCCGAGCAGCCCGCCGTGCACGTCGCCGAGTCCAGTACGCCGTCCTTCACCGGCACGCGGGTCACCGACAGCAGGGACACCGGTGTGCTGCTGGCCGAGGAGTGCGTCGCCGAGTTCGACCACCTGGACGTCCTGCGGGCGGGCGGTATCGGGGTGTCGGTCACCTCGGGTGCCAACCCGCTGCTGCGCAGGGCGCGGATCACGGAGGCGCGCGGGAACGGCATCCAGGTCGCCGACCGCGGGCGCGGCCGCTTCGAGGACTGCGAGATCGGTGACTGCACCGGGCACGCGCTGCGGATCGACCGGGAGGGCAACCCGCACGTCGGCAACTCCGCGCTGCGCGGTGCGGGCAAGTCCGGTGTCTCGGTGGGTCCCGAGGGGCTTGGCACGCTGCGCGACTGCGAGATCTCCGGTTCCTCGGCGTCCGGGGCGGCGGTGGAGGGCAAGGGCGAGCTGACGCTCGTACGCTCCCGTGTACTCGGTTCCGGCGGCCACGGCGCGCTGGTCGGCGCGGGCGGCCGGGCGGCCCTGAAGTCCTGCGAGTTCAGCGGCAACGTCGGCGACGGCATCCGGATCGAGACCGGTGAACCGACGGAGGTCACCGACTGCACGGTGCGCTCGAATCGCGGGGCGGGACTGAAGAACTCCCGGCCCGGCCCCTGGTTCACCCTCTCCGGGCTGACCAGCTCCGACAACAAGACACCCGACTCGGGCACCGAGGCGCCCGCCGAGGGCGAGACGTCCGCCGACGGCACCACGGGCACGGAGGGTGCTGGACAGGAGGGCGGCGCGGAGGAGGGCGGCCTGCTCGGCGAGCTGAACGAGCTGATCGGCCTGGCGAACGTCAAGGAGCAGGTCAGCATGCTCGTCAGTCTGGGCAAGCTCGCCCAGCGGCGGGCCCAGCTCGGCATTCCCGCACCGCCGATGAGCCGGCACCTGGTCTTCACGGGTCCGCCCGGCACAGGCAAGACCACCGTGGCCCGGCTTTACGGCGGCATCCTTGCCTCGCTCGGGATGCTGTCCTCCGGCCACATCGTCGAGGTGTCGCGCGCTGATCTGGTCGCGCAGGTGATCGGCGGTACGGCGATCAAGACCGCCGAGGTGTTCGAACGGGCGATGGGCGGCGTGCTGTTCATCGACGAGGCGTACACGCTGCTCTCGGACAGCAAGGGCTCCGGCGCGGACTTCGGGCAGGAGGCCATCGACACCCTCGTCAAGCTCATCGAGGACCACCGCGACGACACGGTGGTGATCGTCGCCGGTTACCCGAAGGAGATGGACGACTTCCTGGCGGCCAACCCCGGTATGGCCTCCCGCTTCACCCGCAGCATCGAGTTCGAGAACTACTCGGTGCAGGAGCTGGTGACCATCACCGAGAAGATGTGTACCTCCCACCGCTACGTCCTCGACCCGCTGGCCCTGAGGGCGCTGGAACTGCGTTTCTCGCGGATGCGTCGCGACGCGACCTTCGGCAACGCCCGCGCCGCACGGCAGGTCTTCGAGGAGATGGTCGACCGCCAGTCGCTGCGGCTGGCCACCCTGCCGGAGGCCGGCGAGGCGGACCTGATGATGATGGTGCCGGAGGACGTCGGCGCCGACGAGGCGCGGGAGGTGCGTACCGACGAGGTGAAGACCCCCGGTGACTCCGACGCGCTCGCGCGGCTGAGGGCGATGACCGGTCTGGGGGCCGTCAAGCGCGAGGTCGGCGGCATCGTCGATCTGCTCAGCGCGTACCGACAGCGTGCGGCGATGGGTCTTCCGACCCCGCCGGTCAGCCACCATCTGGTGTTCTCCGGTCCGCCCGGTACCGGTAAGACGACAGTGGCCCGGCTGTACGCCGAACTGCTGCGCTCGTTCGGGGTGCTGCCGCGAGGGCAGCTGGTCGAGGTGGCCCGCGCGGACCTGGTCGGCCGGTACATCGGCCACACCGCCCAGCTCACCACCGAGAAGTTCGAACAGGCCATGGGCGGCGTGCTGTTCATCGACGAGGCGTACACTCTGACGCCGGAGAACGCACCGCAAGACTTCGGCCGGGAGGCCGTGGACACCCTGCTGAAGTTGATGGAGGACCACCGGGGCGAGGTGGTCGTGATCGTGGCGGGCTATCCGGTCGAGATGGAGCGGTTCCTGGACTCCAACCCGGGTTTGGCGTCGCGTTTCTCCCGCCGGGTGACGTTCGAGAACTATTCGACCGACGAGCTGCTGGCGATCATCGAGGAGCAGACCACGACGGCTGGATACGTGTGTCTGCCGCAGACAGTGGAGGCCCTGCGGGCCCACTTGGACGGTGTGCCTCGCAACCGGTCCTTCGGCAATGCCCGGCTGGCCCGGCAGCTGGTCGAGGGAATGATGACCCGGCAGGCCGGACGGCTCGGCACCATCGCGGCTCCCGATCTGAAGGACCTCACCACCCTGCTCCCGGAGGATCTGCCCGAGGTCGCCATCACGGGCTGACCTGCCGCGGCCGGCACCGCATCTCCCGTGCCGACGACTGTGGGCGGACCGCGGCGGCGGTCCGCCCACAGCCCCTGAGAAACGCTCGGAAGCAGACGCGACCGGTCTGCTTCCGGCCGGGCGCTGACGGCCTCGGTCAGCTCGGCAGGGTCCACCTCTGGTTGGCGCTGCCCGAGCAGTCCCAGATCTGCAGACGCGTGCCGTCGTCCGAGCTCGGCCCCGTCGCGTCGAGACACCGGCCCGACTTCACGTTGGCCAAGCTCCCGGAGCCGCCCGGCCGCCACTGCTGGGAGGTGGCGCCGCTGCACGTGGAGAGCTGCACCTCGATGCCGTCGGTCGTACCGCCGTCGGTGACGTCCATGTACTTGCCCAGCACCTTCAGGCTGCCATCCACCTCCTGGTCCAGTTCTGCGCTCCCGTGCCGTTGCACGTCCACAACTGGATGGCGGTGCCGTCGGTGGTCTTGGCCCCGGCGTCGTCGACGCACTTGCCGCCGTAGCCGGTGATCCGCCCCGTCGGCTCGGTGGTCCACACGGCCTGCCACCAGTTGATGTCCTCGCCGCCGGTCACCTGCTGGATCTGCACGGTGTGGTAGGTGCCCGGGGAGAACTGGAAGCTCCCCGCGTCGACGGTCTGCCAGGTCTGCCAGCCCCCGGTGGCGGGTACGTCGACGACGCGTCCGGCAACGCAGTCGATGACGAACTTCAGCTGGGCTACGGAGTTCGGGGTGGCAACGCGGATCTTCAGGTTCTCGGTGCCCTGCATCGGCACTTCGTTCCACTGCTGCCATTCGCCGACCACCGACACTGCCGACGTTCCAGCCGCCGCCCGTGTCGGTGGTCGGCTGTACGTCGAGGTCGTCGCCGCGGTAGACGTTCCATAGGTTGCCCGTCGTCGTGTCATTGACCGCGTCGCCCGATTCGGCCTGCAGGACTATGCCGGCGGGGAACGGGTTGCTCGAGTACCTGCGCAGGATGTTGATGTCCTGGTTCGGGTAGTCGCGCTGCGCCGTGCTGTAGGGGGGGCGTTTTCGGTTCGCCACAGACCGGCGCCCTCCTGCCAGTCGGTGGAGCCCTCGACCAGGGTGACCTTGGCGCCGCTGCCGACGGTGGCTTTGAGGTTGATGACCAGGGTCTTCCCGTGATCCGGGTCGATGACCATGTTGCTCGTATCCGCCACGAAATGGAAGCCCGGCACGGCGACGCCGTACGACCCGCCGTTGAAGGTCTGGTTGGTGTACGCCGGACTGGGCACGCCGAACCAGCTGTTCGCCCCGTTCACGACGGCCGGGACCGCCGGGTCGTTCTTCAGCCAGCTGTTGTCGACGACGAAGTACAGGTTCTGGCCGAACTCGGACTGCGCGTGGGAGCGCACGTACGTGAGCATGGCTGCGGAGTTGCCGTTGCCCTGGCCGGTGAAGGCGAAGGCGTTGTCGGACCAGAGGTAGACAAGCGGCTGCCCGTTCACCTTGTAGAGCATGTCGTCCGGGATCGACTGGAAGTACGACCTCAGGTCGTTGTCCCAGGGGTACTGGTAGCCGCCTTCACCGGAGCCGGTCGCGTCCGCCATGTCGAAGACCGGCGTGTAGCCGCCGGTGTTGTGCTTGATCCGGTTCTTCTTGTCCGTCATGGAAGCCGGTGTGTCGTCGAAGGCGGCGATCTTGAGCTTGCCAGCGTACCCGCCACGGTCGATCGCGTCCACCAGTTGGGTGAGGCGCGCGGATCCCCGCCTCCGTTGGGCACGGTGGAGCCCGGGACGTGTCCGCGTGTGCTACCGCGACGAAGTCGATGCCAGCGGTCACCAGTTCCGCCACGTAGTTGTCCCAGAACCGGTCGGTCGTTCCGCGGGCCGCCTGGTAGAGGGGCAGCTTGTAGATCTGGTTGCCCTGGTTGTCGTACGGACCGCCTGCCAGTGTTCTGGTGTCGAAACCGAAGGTAACGCCCAGGGCCCCGGTCGCCCCGGCGGCACGGTGCGACAGACCGAGCCGCCCGTGTCGGCCACCGTGGACGTCGTCGTGACACCGGCGGACCCCTCGAGGGAGGCCGCCAGACCGATCCCGGCGAGGGAGGCCATCAGCGCGAAGGCGGGCAGGAGTCTTCTGCGGCAACCTCTTCGAAGGCCATGTTCACGCATGTCTGCAAAACCTCTCAGCAGTCATCACCCGGATTTTGGGACATGTGGGACTTGTGCCCTGCGGACCATGCCCTTCGCCGCCGTGCGGGGCCATGGTGGGATCCTGCCACGCACTGGGATATACGTATGCACCGACAGCTGTAACATCCGGTCACACCCGCTCCTCACACCGCCTCCAGCGCCTGGAAACCTCCGACACACATGTCATGCCTAAGATCCTTCGCATGAACAGAATTGCGAAGATCGGCCTTGCCACGTCCGGTGCGGCACTCCTCGTCGCGGGCGGGATGTATGCCTACAAGCTCGCCGGCGGACCGAGTCCGGGCTCCGTGTTCGCCTTCGGGACGAAGGCACCGGGCTTCGACCCGGCGGCGGTCTCGACCACACCGCCGTCCGAGGGGAAAGCGGTCGAGTTCGCCCGCACCTTCCTGGACGACTGGTCCCGGCGACGGTTCGCCGACTCGGCGAGCCGGACCGACCTCCCGAACGCGGCCGCTCCGGCCCTGCGGGGGTACACGAACGGCCTGCACCTGAAGAAGGTGTCGTTCCAGAACATTCTCGGCGCGGGTCCCTCAGCGGTGACGAAGGGGGCGGCCAAGGTCACCTTCGACGTCACCGTGCAGACCCCGGGCGGCACCTGGAGCTATCCGAGCGCGGTCGCGGTGCGGCAGACCACCGGCGGGGTGATGGCCGTCCACTGGAACAACTCCGTGCTCTATCCGGGCCTGGGCGAGGACCAGTCGCTGACCGCGGGCGACCTGCCGCCCGGCGCGATCAAGCCCAAGGTCGTCGCCGCCGACGGGACGACGGACCTGTCCGCGTTCCCGTCCCTGCGGAACATCACGGCGACGATCGGCAAGAACGCCGAACCCGGCGAGAAGAACATCGGCACGGGCATCGCGGTGACCGACCGGTACGGGGCAGGCGTCAAAGCGCTGAAGATCTTCACCAGAGGGACGACGCCGGTCGTCACCACCACCATCGACGCCCGACTGCAGTCGGTCGCCGAGGAGGCCGTGAAGGACTCCCACCTCAAGGGGAAGCCCGCGGGGTCCGTGACGCTCGACTGGCACAACGGCCACATCCTCGCCCTGGCGCACACCGGCGCCGACGGTGACATCGCCATCGACGGCATCAAGTCCCCGGGCTCGACCATGAAGATCATTACTTCGGCGGCGCTGATGGACCAGGCGGGCCTGACTCCCACCAGTGGCGCCCCCTGCACGGACTCGCTCGCCGCCAACGGCCAGGTCTTCCACAACGATCCCGGCGTGCAGGCCAATCCCGGTTCCACGCTCGCCCAGGGCTTCACCGTGTCCTGCAACACCTCCTTCATCAAGGACGGCTTCCACTACCTCGTGCACGACGGGGACGCCTCCGCCCTGCACGACGAGGCCGTGAACGTCTTCGGCATGGGCAGCTGGTCCATCGGCGGCGGCGTCGCCACCACCGACCCGAGCATCCCGCCCGACGTCCGGGGCGGCGACCAGGCCGCCCAGTTCATCGGCCAGGGCAAGGTGACCGCCACACCTCTGTTCATGGCTTCGGTGGCGGCGACCGTCCGCAACGCGGGCTTCGAGCAGCCGGTCATCCTGCCCGGGCAGCACCAGCAGACCGCGCCGCGCCCCATCAGCCCCCGCACGGCGGGATATCTGCAGTCGATGATGCGCGGTGTGGCCACCTCGGGTACGGCGGCACCGCGGCTGGCAGGACTGCCGGGCGTCGGCGCGAAGACAGGTACCGCCGAGGAGGGCGATCACACCAACGGCTGGCTGACCGCGTACGACTCGCGCTACGCGGTCGCCGCCCTGGTGGAAGGCGGCAGCACCGGGGTGGACTCCGCCGGATACGTCGTCCAGCGCTTGCTGGCGGAGGACTGACGCCCCGTCACGCCGGTGACCGGGCAGAGGGCGCAGGACCGAGGCCGAGGCTGGCGACCGGGGCCGGCGACATGCGCGAGCCGGGCGCGCGTCGGCACCCGGCGGAGAGCCCGGCCTGCCGAATGTGGCCCCGCGCCTGATGGGCGGGGCAGAGGGCGCAGGACCGAGGCCGAGGCTGGCGACCGGGGCCGGCGACATGCGCGAGCCGGGCGCGCGTCGGCACCCGGCGGAGAGCCCGGCCTGCCGAATGTGGCCCCGCGCCTGATGGGCGGGGCAGACGGCGGGCTACGCCCGGCCCGGTGTCCGGATGCCGGTCCCGTCAGTCCCGTTGGCCCCGGGCTGGGAGCGCAGCGGGAGCCTGGCCGTCTGCGAAGCGGGCGGGGGGGACGGCGTCGGTCGTGGCGGACAGCGTGGCCTGGCCCAGCAAGGGCGAGCCAGCCGAGCTGAGGGCAACACCGAGGACGAGCGCGTTGTTGGTCAGCGCGGTGGCCAGCGGGACCGGTTCCTGCGACGTGACCGGAGCCGTCGGCGCATCGTTGCCGTACTCGTCGTCTCCGCCCTCGCCCTCGTGCTCGTCGCCGAGGGTCTGGAAGTCGGTGAGGAAACAGCCCACGTCACCGGCTGCCGTGAAGCCAATCCAGGTGGCGTACACGCCGTCCCCGAAGCCGGTGGAGTAGTAGACCACCGCGTGGGGTTCGTCGCCCACAGCCAGCGTGACGGGGGCGGGGACCACCCCGCCGTCTGCGGTCCCGCCGAACCGCGGATACATGGTCCTCATGACACGGTTCGCGAAGTCCTCCTCCTCACCGACCACGCGGTAGGTCTCCGCGTCGAGGAAGCAGCCGAGCCCTCCGTCGACAGGAAACCCGAAGTGCTCGTCGTCATCCAGCTCCGCACGGTCCTGCTCCGCGGTGTGGGCCAACTCCCAGCGCGCCACCGGCGCGTCGCGTATCACTAGACGGGCGGCGGCCACGCGCGTGTCCCAGACCACGCCGCCGTCGTCGATCAGGTCGATCTCTGACAGCACCACCGGGTACGTACCGGGCTTCACCTGCTCGGTGAAGGCCAATTCGTCGCCGTCGTCGCCGCCGACCATGAACGGCTCGATAGCGATTACCTTCCCGCTCGGCAACGACAGTGGGACACCGGGCAGCACCCGGATCCGCGCCCGGAAACGGTCGTGCGGGAAGGGGTACGGGCCGCCGTCCGTCAGAAGACGCGTGAAATCGGGCTGAGGCACAGCCATGGGAATCTCCAGGAGATGGGGCGGCACGGATTGGCCGCGCGCGGAACGAACTGTGCTCCGCCGCCGACACCGGGCGGGCAGCGAGCGCAGGGAGCACCGGAGGCAAAGCCACCAGAAGGACCATACGCCAGGCGGACAAAGGTCTCCGACATCAAGAGGAGCAGATACCTCGCTGCCTGTTTGTGGGGTGCCCCTTGCCCGGTGCGGCCACAGGCGGGGGTATGACGATGCCGCGCCCATCCGATGCGGGATGACGACGAATCACCGCCCGAAGACGGCAGGCTGCGGCACCCACCGCACACCCGACCGGAGCCGCCGGACGAAAACCCTCAGGCGGTGGGCGTGCTGCCGGGGTTCTCCGAGACGGGGTGAGACCCCGCATCCTCATCCGATGCCGGGGCCTCTTCTCGCTCGAGCCTGTCCACCCACGGATGCCGGCGAACGAGAAGCGGGCGGGCACGCCCCGGCCGGACGGCCGACGTTCCCTTGCACCTGCCGCCTCTCGGCAGCTCGGCAGCTCGGCAGCTCGGCAGCTCGGCAGCTCAGCACTAGTTAGGATCCCGCAACTGGAACACGTGGGCGGCCGACGAAAGGGTTCACGCTCTCGCATCATGCGTTCGCAGACATCCCCTTCTCTCGGTCGGAGATACGTGTCGGTCGCGCACCCGAGCTCCTGGGCGTGGCCGGGGCCGCCTCGTTCGCCGATCGAGGCGTGGCGGACTGTGGACACGACACATATTCGCCAGATCTCGTCCTCGAACTCCGGGTGTTCTTTACGTAACGTCCGCCAGTGACTCCACCCTTCAGTGATAACGATGAGGTCTTCTTGTCCGCTAGATCCCGTCATATACGGGCGTTCGTCGCAATCGGCGTGACGTCCTCCGTACTCATGGCCGTGCCCAGCATGCTCGCCGCTGCATCGCCGACAGCCGGCACCGGGAACGTTTCGGTCGGCCCGGCCGCCGTCCCGGGACCGAACCTGCAGACCGTCACCCTGATCACCGGTGACAGGGTCACCGTCAGGACCGCCGCCGACGGCACAGTCACCCGCTCCATGTCGAACCCGAACGGACGGGTCGCCGGGTTCACCACCTCCACGGTCGGCACGGACACCTACATGTATCCGGACTCGGCACTGCCCTACGTGGCATCAGGGCAGCTGGACCGAGGGCTTTTCGACATCACCCAGCTCCTTTCCGACGGCTACGACGACGCGCGGACCCAGAAGCTGCCGCTGATCGTGACCTACACCGATGCCGCGGCGCGCTCCCGCACCCAGGTGCCGCTGCCCCAAGGCGCCACCAGGACCGTCGCGCTGGACAGCATCCAGGGCGCCGCCCTGTCAGAGTCGCGCGACGACGCCACGGCCTTCTGGTCCTCGCTCACCTCGAGCGCCGCGTCCGCCACCGGCCGGACCGCCGGGGCCACGCCCCGCCTGGGCCGAGGAATCGCCAAGATCTGGCTGGACGGCAAGGCCGAGGCCGACCTCGCGGACACCACCGCCCAGATCGGTGCCCCGCAGGTCTGGGACAGCGGCTACACCGGCAAGGGCGTGGACGTGGCCGTACTGGACACGGGCATCGACACGCAGCACCCCGACCTGACCGGCCAGGTCGCGAGCAGTGAGAGCTTCGTCCCCGGTGAGGACATCGAGGACCACAACGGCCACGGCACCCACGTCGCCTCCACCATCGCCGGCACCGGAGCGGCGTCGGACGGCAAGGAGAAGGGCGTCGCCCCGGCGCCCTCCTGCACGTGGGCAAGGTCCTGAACAACGACGGCTCCGGCCAGGACTCCTGGATCATCGCGGGCATGGAGTAGGCCGCCCGCGACCAGCACGCGAAGATCATCAGCATGAGCCTCGGCAGCGCGCCCACCGACGGCAGCGACCCGCTGAGCCAGGCCGTCGAGTCACTCAGCCAGGAGACCGGCGCACTGTACACGATCGCGGCCGGCAACCGGGGACGCAACACCGTCTCGGCTCCCAGCGTCGCGGACGCCGCGCTGTCCGTCGGCGCGGTGGACGGCACCGACCAGCTCGCCTCCTTCTCCAGCACTGGCCCACGCAGGGGCGACGCCGGTCTCAAGCCCGAACTGACCGCACCCGAGGTCAACGTACTGGCGGCCCGTTCGCAGTGCGCCACCGAGGGCGAGGGCTACTACCAGACGCTGAGCGGAACCTCGATGGCCACTCCGCACGTCGCCGGCGCGACCGCACTCCTGGCCCAGGAACACCCGGACTGGACGGGCCAGCAGCTCAAGGACGCACTGGTCAGCACCACTGCGGCGGACCTTCGCGGCCAGCGAGGTGAGGAACTTCCGGATCTTCGTCGGGGTGTCGGTGCGTTGGCGGACCACGCTCCTGCGTGTGTGTTTGAGGACTTTGACGAACGAGATGCGGTCCGGGTCGATGCCGTGGCCGTCGGCGAGCCGCATGATGATGCGGTTCAGGCAGTGGTGCACGATCAGGTGTGCCCAGACTTCCTGGCGCACCAGCTGCGGGTCGGCCGAGCGCAGGACTTCCTGACGGCCGCGCTGGAAGGTCTTGATCTGCCGGTAGGCGGATTCCGCTTCCCAGCGCTCGTGATACAAGAGCGCCAACGACTCCTGTGCAGGATAGGCGTCTTGGTCGAGAAGGTCGGTCAGCAGTCGGATCGTCTCGCCGCCGTCGACACGGTACTCGATCACGCGGACCAGTACACCGCCGGGATGGGCGCCCTTCTGGCCTGCGAGGTTCATCCGGGCCAGGTAGGTGCCGTCGGGCAGGTGCCGCACCGGGCGACGGGCGACACATGAACGGGCCCGCAGCAGCAGGTGGGCGCCGGCGCCGGTGCACGCCTTCCACAATTCCACCCCGGGGAAGCCCCGGTCCATGATCACGAGCATGCCGGCGGCCGAGGATGCCATAGCCGTGGCAGGGTCGCGTTCACCACTGTTGTAGCCGCCCACTCGCGCGTCGATGCAGGCATGCGTGCCGGTCTCGGTCAGCGTCACGACCCTTGCCTGCGGGAACCCTCCTGGCTTGCCGCTGGAGTCCTTCGGCCCACCGAAGGCGCGCCGGTTGGCCTCGTTGTCCGGCACGTCCAGCAGGAACCCGTCGACCGCCGCCAGGCGCATCCCCCGGTAGAAGGAGCCTGTCAGTCCTGCCGGGGCCAGCCGGCCAGGTAGTGGAAGAGCCGCTCCAGAACCTCCGGCCCCAGACGCTCCCGGGCCCGGGTGAACGACGCCTTGTGCGGGATGCTCGCGCTCAACTCCGGGATGCCGCCGACCACATGCTCGGCGACATCGTCGTAGGAGTCTTGATGGAAGAGCGCCAGCGCGAGCGTGAAGTAGACCATGAACACGGCTGGCAGCGCGCCCGGCCTACGGTCCCGTTTACGGCACTCCGCCAGGACCTCGCCCACCAGCTCGGGGGTCACCCACTGCGTGACCGCTCCCAGCCGCACTCGCTCCGACACTCCAGTCCACGGATGCACACCGGGAACAACGGCCGAACAGCCAACCCGGTCACCACGAACTCGATAAACCTTCAAACAACGGCATTGGCCCGGCACATCGAAGTGGAACAAGATCGAGCACCGGTTGTTCGCCCACATCACCATGAACTGGCGCGGCAGGCCCCTGACCAGCCATGAAGTCATGCTTCGGACCATCGCCGCGACGACCAGCCGTACCGGTCTGACGGTGCATGCTGAGCTCGATAGCGGTGAGTATCCCACCGGCATCCGCGTCAGCGACGAGGCCATCGCCGCCCTGCCGATCACACGCCACCTCTTCCACGGAGACTGGAACTACACCTTTTACCCCGCGGATCACCGACCGCCCCTGGCCCTTCCACGGCAACGTGGGCGGTCAGCCGGCGGCTATCACTCCCTCACGCTCCACGACCTGCAGCATCCCGAGCTGACCGGCATGTCCCGCAAGCAACTCAGCGTCCTGACCCGCACCTTGATCCCCGGGCTGGAAGAGCACCGCGAGCAGGTCCGTCACGCAGCCCGCGGCGGACCACGCCGCGTCGCCCGCGGCACAGGCCGCAAGCCCACCCTCACTCCCGCCGACCAGATCCTGGTCACCATCCTCTACCTGCGGAAACATACGCTCCAGGAGCTTCTTGGCCAGCTCTTCAACACCACCGCCATGACCATCAGCCGTGCAGTGAAAGACGTCCGCCCGCTCCTGGACGCCCACGGTGTCTATCTCCCCGCCTCAACAGCCCGTTTCCTCACACCAGACGACATCGCCCGATTCCTCGACACCGACGAAACCAAGATCAAACCGACGTGTTGTTTCCCGGCAAGTCCTAAGCTTGACGTTTATCCAGCTCTGCCAATTGTGATGGTTGCCGTGAGGTCCGGTTGGCCCTGTTTCCCAACGGTGCGTTCCTGTGCGCGGTGCTTGTTCTTCATGCCGATGGGTCGGCCCGGGCCAGCGGTACTGAGTTTCGGTGCACTGGTCGGCTGAGGGGCCTTGCCGTGGAGGCGGCGAAATCCTCGGCGTACTCGTGCTGGCGTGAGACGCCCCTGACGTGCAGGCCGCTCCCAGGGTCTGCGGAGGTCTTCGGCCAGGGGCCGGGCCAGGCGGAGCTGAGTGTGGGCGGCGATGACGAGCCAGGTCCAGCGGTCAGCGGCGGCCGGCTCGCGGAGCTTGGGAGTTGTCCAGCCCAGCGTCTGCTTGAACATCCGAAAGGTATGTTCCAGGTCGAATCTGCGCAGGAAGGCCTGCCAGAGCCGGTCCACGTCTGCGGCGGTGGCATCGGTGGCCGACCACCACAGCCAGATGGGCCGGGGGTTGCGGTCGCCGCGGAGGTGGTCTACCTGCAGACGGATGACGGTGCCTTCGATGACCGGCAGCTCCGCGAGATGGTCGGTCCAGGCCGAGCGTCGGGTCAGCAGCGGATGCAGGCGGTCCCAGGCCCTGACGGTGGCCCGTCCGTAGTGAGTGGTGTCGGTCACCGTGGTGATGGACGGGACAGGATGGGTGGCCGGGTCCTCGAAGGTGAACTCCGCCCCGTGCTTGGGCTTGCGTCCGCGCTTGCCCGCCGGTTGTGGCGGAGGCGGGAAGAACAGGACCCGGTCCGACCGCATCCGCCCCAGTAACTCCACAGGCAGGTCTGCAAGCAGGAAGGCCAGACGGGTCACGTCGTAGCCGGCATCGACGACGATGAGAACGGGCGGGTCGCCAATCTGCCACTGGCCGGCCACATACAACCGCTGGAACACCTCCCTCACCTGGACTGCGGTGACGGCGATCGCGTCGTCCCACGGCCGCAGCCGGAGCACGTCCAGCACGGCCGTCCACGACGTCCGGCCCGGCTCCAGGGCGGCAACGAAGGAGTAGGGCCAACCGGGGATCATCTGGGCCGAACCCCTGCCCCGACCGTATGTGTGACAGAACAGCCGCTCCGGGCTGGTATTCGCATCCGGCCGCAACCAGTTGCTCACATCGACGGCCAGGACCAGCCGCCCCTCCGCCGTGCGGGGAAGCGGAAGTCCCGCCAGCGCTGTGCGTAGCCGTGCCACATCCAGATTCCCGCAGTTCAGACCGCCGTATAAGGCGCCATGCCCGCGTCGGTGCTCGGGCGCCAGCGAGAGCTCGACCAATGTCTTCACCGGACCGTCCGTGCACAGCAGGGCGTCGCTCAGCTCGAACAGCGCATCGCGCCGCCCGGTTAGACAGGCATAGAGCTCCGTCCGAAAGCGTGACAGTTCGGCAAACGCATCCCGTGGGACGCGGTGTTGCAGCAGACTCATTGCTACGGCCTTCGTGTTGATCCCATGCCTCTGTGACGGAGCACAGGATCAGACGAAGGCCGCTCTCACGTCCGGGGGACAACCAAACCCATCAGCAAGTTCGAGGCCGTGTTCGACCGCAGACCATAAGAGCTTGTCTCACGTGGTGAGGTCGGTCAGCTTCTTGTAGCAGGTCAGGGCGGCCGCGAGGCCGAGGAAGCCGAGAAAATGCGTACCCTTCCGCTCGTACCGGACGGTGAGGCGGCGGTAGCCGAAGAGCCAGGAGATTCGACCTTTCGATCTTCCAGCGGTGTCGGCCGAGCCGCTCGCTGGATTCGATTCCCGGGCGGGCGATGCGGGGGACGATGCCGCGGCTGCGCAGCCACCTCAGGTGCTCGGCGGAGTGGTAGGCCTTGTCCGCGCGGAGCTTGCCGGTCGCGGCGCCGGCGCGGCCCGCGCCGCGACCGGATCGCGGGTATGCCCAGGACCAGCGGCAGCAAAGCCTGACTGTCATGGACGTTCGCACCAGACACACCGAGCGCCAGGGGTAAGCCCTGAGCGTCGGACAGGACGTGCAGCTTGCTGCCCTTCTTTGCCCCGGTCGACCGGATTGCGCCCCGTCAGCGATCCCCCCTTTTCGCGCGGACGGAGGCCGCATCCACAATCACTGAGGTCCAGTCCACTTCACCGCGCGCACCGAGCTCGTCCAGGACTGCTCGGTGTAACCGTCTCCAAAGTCCGGCCTCGGTCCAAGCGGAGAACCGGCGGTGCGCGGTGGCGGGAGAAACCCCGAAGGTCTCGGGTAGGTGCCGCCATGCGCATCCGCTGGTCAACACGTACACCACAGCGGTGAACACGGCCCGCTCGTCGCACGGGGCCGTGCCCCCGCCCTGCGGACGCGAGGCGAACGACGGAAGCAACGGAGCAACCAGCGCCCAGAGTTCGTCAGGAACCAACCGCTGTGACAGACCGACACCCATGGCAAGACATCATGCCGCATCCATCTCACGCCACGTGAGACAAGCTCTAAACGCCAAGCTAAGGACTCCTTTCAGAATGCCGGGTTCTTCCGGGCGAGGGTCATGCAGTGTGCGAGCTGAAGAAAGGCGTCGTGCATGTCGTCTCGGGTTTCCCAGCGGGTGCGTAAGCGGCGGGGACCGTGGAGCCAAGCGATGGCGGACTCGGCGACCCACCGGACGCGGCCCAGGCCCGAGCCGCACGGTTGACCGCGCCGGGCGATCTTCGCCGCGATGCCGCGCTCGCGCAGCCGGCGCCGGTACAGGTCGTGGTCGTAGCCACGGTCGGCATACAGCA
>NZ_JBIAEC010000039.1:0-8823 GCF_042868225.1 Streptomyces sp. NPDC007856
GCGAGGAGGTCGTGCCCGTGCTGCGCAAGGAGTTCGCGAACGGTCGGCCCGCGGACGTGCCGGAGGCGCCGACCCACCGGTCCCTGCTGGCAGCGGCTGCGGAAGCCACTCCGGAAACCGCTTCGGAAGGGGTGACCGTCGCATGAAGGTCGTCGCCGTATCCGGGGGTCTGAGCACCCCCTCTTCCACCCGCCTGCTGGCGGACCGTCTCACCGACACGGTCCGCGACGCGCTCGCCGATCAAGGCCACAAGGCGGACGTGGATGTCATCGAGTTGCGTGCCTTGGCTGTCGCCATCGCCAACAACCTCGTCACCGGATTCCCCCCACCTCAGCTGGCCGGCGCGATCGAAGCGGTGACGAGCGCCGACGGCCTGGTCGCCGTGACACCGGTGTTCAGCGCCTCGTACAGCGGGCTGTTCAAGTCCTTCTTCGATCTGATCGATCCGGGCGCCCTCACGGGCAAGCCGGTCCTGATCGGAGCGACGGGTGGTACTGCCCGCCACTCTCTCGTCCTGGAACACGCGCTGCGTCCACTCTTCACCTACCTGCGGACCGTGGTCCTCCCGACCGGCGTGTACGCGGCGTCGGAGGACTGGGGTTCAGGCAGCGCCGCGCACCCCGAAGGCCTGCCCGCACGCATACGCCGTGCGGGCCGGGAGATGGCCTCGATCCTGGCCACCAGAGCAGCCCATCCCCTGCCCGAGGACGACCTCACCGTGTCCAAGAAGCAGCTCTCCGATCTGCGCTTCGACTGAGCGCGCCATGGGATTCGCCGTCTGGTCCGGCCAGTCCTTCCACGGTCCGTGCGTACCGAACTGCCGTCGCAGTGCACGGCCAGCATGAGGCAGGGCCGGACGGCCTCACCGTCCGCCAGGACCATGCGGGCCCCGCAGACGCCGTGTTCGCAGCCGAGGTGTGTGCCCGTGAGCCCGCAGTCCTCGCGCAGTACGTCGGCCAGAACACGCCGCGGTTCGACATCGAGTGGGTAGGTCTCGCCGTTGACCGTGAGCGTGATCTTCACGTGGAGGCTCCTTGCGCGGCCTGTCGAAGCGTTCGGCCGACCAGCACCGCGATGGCATGCCGTCGGTACTCCAGGGCGGTGTACGGCTCGGCCGGGGCTGCGGCGTCCTGTTCTGCGGCGATACGGCCCGCGCGCACGAACAGGTGAAACCTCGGGCAGCCGGTGACCGGTGGGGGCGAGCCGAACTCGGCGCCGGTCAGCGCCTGCTCGGCGGCGCGTGCCCGCACTGGCCGGTCGGCACAGTTGACCAGCCTGGTCCGCGCCTCCTCGATCACCGCGTCGCGCATGGTCAGCGCCGCGGCCACGGCCACCTGCGCGAAGCACAAGTGGGTGCGCGCCGGTGCTCGATGAAGCCGACGCCGATGTCCTCGCCGAGCAGTGGGAACCGCATCGACGTGATCAGCTCGCCGGGCGGCGCGCCGTCTGGAGAGGGCCGCGGAACGAGTCGCGAGCCGCTACCCACCAGCACCGGCCACTCCCGGCCCGCCACTGCCTCCTCCGTCGACAGCGTGGCCGGCAGCGTGTGCGGGACCGGAGGAAGGTCCTGCAGGTCCGCGGCCGCATGCGCGCAGCACGGCAGCTCCGCCAGATCCGCCGCGGACCAGGCCCCCCACGACCCCCGCGACCCGTCGGGCACCGGCGCAGTCCACCGCACGCAGTTGTCCCTGGGGCCACCGGACTCCTCACGAACGCCGCGTCCAGACACCCCGGCACCGACAAGTCGGCGACGTACCGGCCCCGTCCGGTGAGCAGCCGTTCGTCCTCACGTCTCGTCCACCGCTCCATGAAGACCGCCACAGGCCGACCCTACGCTCAGGGCAGAGCGGGTGCTGCCGCTCGTCGCGCCGACCGTGCATGGCTTCCCCGATGCCCTCACCAGGGGGAACACGGCCGGCCGTCGCGTCCCTGTATGACGATTACCTGTATCTGATCCCGGTGGGACGGGGGCCATCGTGAGCCTCAGCTGGTGCGACCGCCCGTGAAACCGGCCCACCCGCCGCCTCCTCCGCCGCTCCCCGTCCACGATCCGCATCGCCCGCCGGTGCGGCGGAGTCGGCGCCGATGCCACTGCCCACGAGTGCCCCGGCGAGTGACGTCACAGTCGGCGAGGCTCGGCCGCGTCGCAGGCCGCAAGCGGAGCACCTCGGCCGACCCAGGGCGCTGGACGCCCGTGCGGCAGCGTCCGCCCGGCTACCAGGCCACCGAGGTCAGAGCGCGTCAGACCACACCGTCACGACCTGTCTCGTCGGCCCGATGTCCGGCACCAGGCGGAGCCGTCCCACTGGGCAGACCTTCGCTGGTGACGAAGTAGAAGACAGGGAGGAGGACGAACACGGCGATCGCCAGCAGCGGTGCGATGAGCACCCCCATCAGCCCGGCCGCGATGTAGGCGAGGGCACCGGCCCAGGAACGAAGTCGACCGTGCCGCACGTACGTGTCCTCCACCTCAGGGTCCAGCAGCTCGGGCCGGCGGGAGATCTGTTGGTAGAAGGCCACCCAGCTCAGGCACATCGCTGCGGCGATGCCGGCGTACAGAGCGACGGCCACCCGCGCGTCCGCGCCCATGGGATCTGCCTGCAGCGCGTCCGCCACCACCGCGGTCGGAAAGGACAACAATCCCGTGGTGAGCAGCAAAAACAGGTTGGCGGCATGCAGCCCGCGATCCATGGTCCTGATCCGGACGAAGGCCTGGTGATGATTGAGCCAGATCACCGCGACATAGCCGAAGGACGCCAGGTAGCCGAGATAGGCAGGCCACTGAGCCAGCAAAGCCCGGCCAAGGCCGCCCGGTTTGTGCGGAGGGTCGGCGAGATTGAGGACGAGAAGCGTGACGGCGATGGCGAACACACCGTCACTGAATGCCTCGGCCCGTGTGGTCTCAGAGCGGGAGAACTTGCGGGGATGGGTGCGGGACAAGCCGTCTCCTGACGTACAGACTCATGTCGTTCAACAAGTATCCGTGCGCTGTCTCCTTCACTGCGCCAACGAGCAGGGCCTTGTGCACTTCTGGACACGAAGGAGTGGGTGAGAAGGCCGTAGGCTCATACAGTTCGGTTCCCGCCCCGCCCCCGAGCTGGTCTCCTGAGTGCGCGGACAGGGAGCAACATCGGTGTGCCCGACGAGGAAGAAGACGGTCCGCGCTCCGAGCGGTGAGGTGCTTACCATCGGGCAGCCGCGCGGCTGCGTCTGCCGTCCGAGACAGACGGTTACGGTGGGGCCTGATGCATTGATCCACTGCCATGCCTGGCCGCAAGGAAGGACGTTCTGCGATGCTCGATGGGCCGATCCTGGTACTGGGGGCAACCGGCGGTCAGGGCGGTGCCGTGGCCGACGCGTTGCTGGGCCGCGAAGCCCGGCTCCGGGCACTGGTACGTGACCCCCTGCGAGGCGCCGCACGGGAATTGGCCCGCCAAGGCGTCGAGGTGGTGGCCGGTTCCCTGAACGATCGCGCGTCGCTCGCCGCGGCGATGAGCGGAGTGGCGGGCGTCTTCGCGATGACCACTCCCTTCGAGGCCGGTGTGGAGGCGGAAGTGGCTCAGGGGCGGGCAATTCTGGCTGCCGCCGGGGAAATGGGCGTGCCCCATCTCGTGTTCAGCTCGGTAGCCGGCGCCGACCAAAAGAGCGGCGTACCCCATTTCGACAGCAAGGCTCGGATCGAGGCTGAGCTGGTCTCCGGGGACGTGCCCTACACGATCCTCGGGCCGACGTATTTCTTCGACAACGCCCTGGGTGGTGCGGAACGCATCCTCAACGGCGTTCTCGATCTGCCGCTCCCACCCGACCGGCCGTTGCAGCAACTGGCCCGCCCCGACCTCGGTGCGTTCGCTGCGGAAGTCCTGCTCAATCCCGCCCCCTATGTCGGGCGGCGTATCGAGCTGGCCGGCGATGCGCCCACCCCCGCCCAGATGGCGGCCACGCTAGGCGCGGTGCTGGGACGGGAGGTCCGTCACGAGTACGTACCGCTGGCAGAGATCAGCAATCCGGATATGCATGCGATGTGGACGTTCCTGAATGGACCCGGCTACCGCGTGGACATTCCCGCACTGCACGGTGCTCACCCGGAAATTCCATGGACCGGATTCGCAGACTGGGCGCGCCGTACGTTCGCTTAGTGGTCAGCCCCGAAAGTCCTTCGGGGGTTGATCACGCTGCCGGGGCAACGGAGAATTCTTCTGGGTGATCGGCAGTGCGCCGGTCGAACCCGGCCAGCAGATCATCCAGGTCGGAGGTGGTGAACCTCCACTGGAACGACTGTGCCGCGGCGTTGTAGCGGTCTTCGAATGCTCGGAGCCGGTTTCGGACCTCGTCGAGGTCTGTGAAGTCGTTGGGTGAGACGACCTTGCGCTGCACGATGGAGAGGAAGATCTCTATCTGGTTCAGCCAGGAGGCGTGGACGGGTGTGTGGACCATGACGGCGTTCGGGAACCGGGAGCCCAGGCGGTCGATGGCCGACCTGCGGCGGTGCGAGGAGCCGTTGTCGACGATGAAGAAGACCCGTGTCGCGCCGGCGTAGGGTTCGTTGCCCATCACCTGCTCAACCAGTCTCATGAACGCGCGATGCCTGTGCTCTGTTCACAGCGGCCGAAGACCTCGGCCCGGTGGATGTCGTAGGCGGGTGGGTAGGCCAGGGCTCCGCCGCGCCCGTAGGTGTGGTTGACGCGCATCGAACGGGCCTGGCCCGGGGCCAGGGTGGGATGGCAGCAGCAACGGGCCTGGACGGAGGTCTTCTCGTCTGCGGAGATTGCGGACTCGTCCTCTCCGAGCGGGGTGTCATCGAAGATGCGCGCGTACAGGTCCAGGACCCGTTGAGCGATGGCGCGGAAGAGCGACTGCGGTTCCAGGAGAACCTGCTTCCGCTCATCGAGACCCGTATGGACGCAGCTACCGGCACAGAGGGCGCGAAGGCCCGCGCGGTGATCGCGACGGCGTTCGCATGCCTGGATGCCGCATCGATGACTTGGGTCGCCAACGATGGCAACGGCGAAATCATGGACCTGTACGACGAGTGCATGGCTGCGGTGCGCGGCTGACCCGCAGCAGCCAACCAGCCCGGAAACCGTGGACGGAAACTGGGCACATCCGCTGCCACAGACCAGGTCGACGTCCGGATCTCCCAGCTGGCGTGCAGATGGGCCACGCTGGCGTCGTGCGCAACGACACCGGTGGCACGTCCGCTCCGCTACCTGGACTCCACAAGACGAGTGCTCAAGTCAACCCCCGAAGGACTTCCGGAGCCGACCACTTAGGGTTGAACAGTGGGCTGGGGGACTTCCCTGCAGCCGCAGGGTGCGCTCGACCCGCCCGGACAGATCGAGGGTGTATGCGCGGGCCTCGGGGCGACCGCTCGCTCCGACCATGTGCAGGAGGCCGATGAAGGCCGTCGACTGTGCCAGATGCCAGGTGACGACAGCGAGAGACTCGGCCAACGTGGCACCCTCGGCGCCAGCCTGCTCGATACGCCGCACGTTCTCTTCCAGGACGGCGGTCGCCACGGCGTCCCCGTCGGGGAAGTGCCGGTAGAGAACACCCGGCTCGGCTCCGGCCCTGCGCGCGATCGCGGAGAGCGGAGCGTCCAGACCGTGCTCCGCATGGATCTCCCGGGCGGTGGCGACGAGGGCGACCCGGTTGCGGACGGCGGCCTTCGGGCCCTGGTCGGCGGGCGCCGCTATGGTGTTACACCGCTTCACCTGGCCCCCTCCGCCGCGACGACGAGGGCCGTGCCGGGTGCGGGAACCGGGCCGCATCGCGATGAGTCCGGCCACAGCTGGTGCCACTGGTAGGCCGACTTCGCACTCACCCGCAGCCGCCGTGCGACCTCCGTCGGCTTGATCTTCTGCTCGAAAGCTCGGCCGCCTGCATCCGTAGCGTCTCCCTGCGCTGACGTCCCGCAGGAGTCGGCCCGCCCCCATCCGCATACCTCATACACCACGGGATACAGACAACACTCCAGGTCCATCAGGCACTTCGAGGAAGATCACCCCAACGAGCCGAAGTCAGTAACGTCGTGCTGCGGTCGACCCCCGCGGCCCGGAAGGCCCGGTCGACGGCGTAGCGGATGGCCCAGCCGGGTGTGAAGTCCACCGAGAGCAACTGGGCGATGTCGGCGAGCCGGACCTCGCCGTTCGGCGTCGCCCCGGCGAGCACCCGCCGGGGCGACGTCAGCAGCACCATGTCGCCGCGGGACAGCAGCCGGGTCGCGAGCCCGCGCTGCTGCCGGCGGTCCAGCGCGACCCAGGGCCAGGTTCCACCGTGCCGTCGCGCACTGCCTGCCAGATCCCGACGACGGCCGCCTGCCGCAGGTGTCACGACCACGCCCGGATGCTGCGCACGCAGCGCGGCCAGGGCGCGGTGGAGCCCCAGCCCACACCCCCTGCATCCTGCCGACCGTCACCCGCCCGCGCGACTGCCCCCGTACGGCATCGACGGCCTCCCGTGCCGGCTCGGCGGCCCGGGCGTCGCGCGTAGGCGGTCAGGAACGCCTCGCCGACCGAGATGAGGGCGACGCGGTGTGTGGTGCGGTCGAACAACGGGGTGCTCAGCTCGCGTTCGAGAGCGCGGACCGTGCCGGACACGGCGGACTGGACCACGTGCAGCCGCCGTGAACCGCCCGCGCCGGCCACCGCGACGACGACCTCCTCCTGCCGCAGATGCATCGTCCGCTCCCGGTCAAGCAGCGCGTCGCCCGGCTCCGTCCGGCACGAAGGCGACGGTCTTCGATCTCGCTGCACCGAATGCTGGCGGCGGCGCGCCGTGCCGCTCCCGGCGGCTCATGCCGCTCCGGGTACCTGCTCACCCAGGGCGAGCAGCGGCCGGAGGCGTTCCTCAGGCACGCACCAGCGGCGTGTCGACCAGATGCTCGGCCAAGAACCACGCCTGCCGTTCGCCCGTCCGGATCACCTGGGAGACCAGCAGGTCGATCGTGCCGTCGTCACCGCACTCGGCGGTCCGGGCGCTGGCGTCGTGGTCGAGGCACGGCTTGACCCGCAGTGCATGTGATGGTGCCTGCCCGCGCACTGGGTCCGGTGCTCCTGCTGGCCGTTCACTCTCGGACAAGCCGCCGCGCGCCGGCGGACTCGGGCGGTTCTCCGGCAGCTCTGGGGCGTGTATCGACGGTGCCTGGTAAAGATGGCGGAGAGTTCATTTTGTGATCCAGAATGATTGGATGGTCACGCTTGAGACTCCCCGTTTGATCCTGCGTCGCTGGCGCGAGGAAGACGTTGCGCCCATGGCGGCCATCAATGCCGACCCCGAGGTCATGCGGTGGATCCGTGACGGCAGCGTCCGTGACGAACAGCAGACGCGCGTCGGGATCCAGGCATGGGAGAGCGAGTGGGAGTCACAGGGCTTCGGCCTGTTCGCCGTGGAGATCCGGTCCACTGGCGAGCTGGCCGGGTTCACCGGCCTGTCGGTGCCCGACTTCTTGCCGGAGATACTGCCGGCGGTGGAGGTCGGCTGGCGGCTGGGACGTTCCCACTGGGGGCAGGGCTTGGCCACCGAGGCCGCTGCGGCCGCTGTACGGTTCGGGTTCGAGGAGCGAAGGCTGGAGCGGATCGTCAGCATCACTCAAGTGGGCAACGACGCCTCCGAACGGATCATGACCAAACTGGGGATGCATCCGGTCCGTGAAACCGTCAATCCCACCGGCGGTCGGCCAGTACGGGTGTTCGAGTTGTCGTCGGACCAGTACCTCACAACCACTCGTTGATGGGGTACCTGGTGGCCACGGCTCGATGTCTCTTGAGACTCTCGGGCGATTGACGCCGCGCTCGACCGCGTGCCGGGCCTTGTAGTCCTCTGGGGCGGACTTCGGTGGCCGGCCACCGCTGGACCCGCGCTTCCTGCGGTTGCGGACCTGGTCGGGCTTGTCCGGAATGGTGCAGCGGATTCCCCGGCGGCGCAGGTAGGCGCGGTTCTTCCGGCAGGCGTACGTCTTGTCACCCCGCACACGGTCGGGGCAGAGGCGGCCGACCCGCCCCTATGCGGGGCACACGGACCTTCTCCAGCACCCGATCGAACTGCGGCGAGTCCCCCCGCTGCCCTGCCGTCACCGTGATCGACATGGGCTTCTGACCCTGCTCGACAGCCACGTGCAGCTTGGCCGTGAACCCGCCGCGCGAACGCCCTGGCCCGTGATCATCGGGCTCGTCGAAGACACCACCCGGTGGTTCCTTCGGCCCCACGGCCCGTACTCGACGGGCACGCCCCGCCGTGGCACCCCGGTGCGGACCCGGAACCGTATGCCGTCGATCAGCTGCCGCCGGGACCGGACCGGCGGCAGCCCCACATTCCTCCTCTTCGGCAACAACCGCTCCAGCACCGCCCATTGCTCATCCGTGAGATCGCCCTGCCCATGAACCGGGATCATCCGCGTACGCCGATCACGTCACGCGTCACACCGGGACCTCACCGACTGCCGCCGGCGCCGCGGTCACCGCTCCGGCGGCCGTTTTACTGATCACGGTGTGGATGGTGCACCTGCGGCCACACCAACGGAGCGTGGCCGAACGCATTCTGTTTCCCCTCGCTGGGGCCGGTGTCCTGGCGGCCGCCTGGTCTCCGGCACCCGCGCTTGTCGCCGGTGTGGTTCTGGCGAGCCCGGTCGCGGTGGTCACGGTGCCGCGCCGGTGACCGGGGCCGACGGCGGGGCACCGCCCTGAGCCATGACGAAAGGGCCGCGGGGGGGGGGGGGGGGGGGGGGGGGCGGGGGGGGGGGGGCGGGGCGCCCCCCCCCCGGGGGGGGGGGGCGGGCCCGGGGGGGGGGGGGGGGCGCCCCCCCCCCCGGGGGGGGGGGGCGGGGGC